>NZ_JAJIRR010000001.1:0-969111 GCF_025717595.1 Kinneretia sp. DJ1R-11 | reverse complement strand
TCTTTCGAATCCTGCTCGCATGGCGCCGGCCGTGTCATGAGCCGTGGCGATGCCAAACGCAGCTTCACGCTGGCCGACCATCGTGCCGCCACTGAAGGTGTGGAGTGCCGCAAGGACAAAGACGTTCTCGACGAGACGCCTGCGGCCTACAAGGACATCGACGCGGTCATGGCCTCGCAAGCGGACCTGGTCGACGTGGTGCACAAGCTGAAGCAGGTGGTTTGTGTGAAGGGCTGAGCTTCTTGGGTTGATCGATACCACCATGCTGACGTAAAGGGCGGTCTACCCGCGCTAGGCCGAAGTCGGGCATGCGTCGAGGAATCGGTGCAGGCCGCAAGTCGGCCTTAGGCTGGTTGTTGTTCTCCAATTTTGGCAACTTGATGACCGCCGCCGTCGGCACCGGTCATTCGACTGCTCGCGGGTTGGGGGGCGAGCGCTGCGCTAGCGACGACGGACGTCGAGCAGATCCTCTTCTTGGAACGACATTGGCCCATGGCTCCAGACGGGTCAATGGAAGCTACTGCTTGAGCTGCGAACTCGGCTGTATTGAGCACTGCGCTGATGGCTGGCCCTTGTAGCGCCTTCCTTATTGTTGACGATGTCGGGCCATGGAGGGGCTGCCTAGACTGGTGGGCTTGCATTCGAGGGATCAACCATGTCAAAGAGCATTGGGTGTGTAAAAGGTACGTTGCATCTTCCGCTTGTATTGCTGGCTGTGGCCATTGCCTTCGGGCTGACCGGCTGCGCGGTCAATCCGCTGGTGTCATGGCAGCGCCCCGAAGCCAAGGCCAGTCCTGTGCCATTGGTGGACGCTCAGCGCTACGCGGATGAGGCGCGCAAGGCCTATCGTGATGCGCGCGACAAGCATGTGCAAGCGGTGACTGGGCTCAATAGCGGCCTGCTCAGTCTCGGCGTGCTCGGGACCGGACTGGCTGTTGCCAAGTCGCACAAGGATGCCCTGCTCGGCACCGCTTTCCTGGGGGCCACGGCCTATGCGTTTGGCCAGCAGAACCTGAATGTGCAGCATCGTCTTGTGTACGAGGCCGGCATCGATGCGATCGGCTGCGCCAAGGATGCGATACAGCCCTTAGCGATGTCGATTTCCGACCGCCAGGGGCTTGAGATTGCCATGCCTGTGCTTGATGCTGCGTTGGCGAAGGCTTCGTCCGCACGGGCCGTGGCCACCGTTGCGCTGGCGACGTGGAGGAGAACTGACCCCGAGGACAGCGAACTCGAGAAGAGTGCAAAGGCGGCGATCACGGCGAGCGGGCAAGCCATCGATGCCGGCACGGCAAGCGTCACCAGCGGCCGCCAGCTGATCCGTCGCTCCGACGGTGCGGGTGACGCCTTGATCTCCGCTGTCGAACGCATTGATGGTGCGGTCAACAAGGCCGTCACGGCAACCTTGCCCGACCCGTCTTCGGTGTTCAAGGTCATTTCAGGCCTGCCGGGGTTTGCGGCCGGCATCGTGCCAGGCAGCGATGCGGCGTTCACGGCTGCCCTCGCAAAGAGCAGTGCGTCGTTCAAGCCGGAGGCGGCACCGCAATCCGGAAATCTGAACACGAAAGGTGTCGTGAACGCTAACGAAGGCTATGCGCTGTACAACGCCGTCGCAGGCTTGATCGCGGCGACCGATGCCGTGAAGCTCGCGTTGGCTCAGGTCAACGGCCGACTGCCCACAGAGGAGACACTCCGGGGCCTGCAGTCGGCTAAGGAGTGCGGCCTGGGCGACGTGAGTTTCGCGCTCAGTGTGGTGCCATCGGCCCCGACTATCACGGCCGGCGCCAATCGCAAGACTCCGTTCGTAGTCTCTGGCGGCACACCGCCGTACACCGTGCAACTGCAGGTGACGCCGGTCAAGGGGGTGAACCTGATCACACCGGCGCCGTTTGACCGTACGGTGGTCTTCGACATCACCACCGAGGCTGTGGCCGGCACGGTCCCGGTGGTGGTCATGGACGCCAGCAGGCCAACCAAGTCGATGGTGGTTTCGGTTGAGATCCTGGCTGCCGAGGGCGGCGCCAAGGACGAGGAGACGCCGTCACCGGAGTCGGGCAAGCTGCGGGCGCCGAAGACGGCCACGGATCTCGCTCAGAGGATCAATGCCGCCGCAGTGTTCAAGCACAAGGATGGCGTGGAGCTCAGCGTGGCCAACCCGGCAACGCGCAAGTCCGACACCCAGGTCGATCTCGGCCTGCGTTGCAAGCCGTTGCCCAAGAACGGGAAGTGCCTGCCTGCCGCGGAGGTGGCGCAGACGGTGGCGGATACGGTGGCGGCGTCCGGCATGGCCAAACTGCTCAGAATCGCGCCCACAGCCTCCTGCGTCTGCGCGCCCTGATCGGTACTGGCAATGAAAGCGGCCAAGTCTCGAGGCGAGAGCCGGCGCGCATGGTCGCGCAGTCTCGAGGCGGCATCGCTGGGAAGACGCGACGGGTTTCCGCCGGAGGCTGTTCGCAGCTTCAAATCGGACCTCACGCCGGAGTTGCAGATGCGCCTCGTGCGCGAACTGGTGGCCACTCGCGCCTCCGAACTGACACTGGCGTACCGGAATCTCGTGATGGTCACGGCAGGGCACAAGAAGCGGACGGACAGCCGTGGGCGCGAGCAGTTAACGAAGAAGGCCTGCGTTGTTTTTGTCGTGCGCGACAAATGGGACAAGTCCCGCGATGCGCGGGCAGGTCATCAACTGCTGCCGACGCATTTGCTCGCCTTTGCGACGATCGGCGATCGTCGCGTGCTGTGCGCGGTTCCTACTGACGTCCAGGATGAGCGCGATTTCTACGGCGTTACGCCGCAGTCTGCACGTGCGGTCTACCCTTGCGGCGGCGATCCTAGCGATCCAACGGACGAGTTCGGCACGCTGACCTGCATGGTGCGCGTTGGGCAGCGTCGGCTTGTCCTGAGCTGCCGCCACGTACTGAGCCCGAAGCCCGAGGTCACGAGCATCGCCTCGGGAAAACGGTTTGCTCAGCTGCTTTCACCGGCTTCACCGCCTGGAGGTCCCGACATCGGAATCAGCGAGGCCATTGCAGGTCCGCTGCAGGCCAGCCCGGACATCAGTTTCGATGCGCAGTTCGGCAGCGTCGACAAAAGTGCGCTCCCTCTGCTGCGCACGCTGCTGAAGGAGATGCCGCTGTCGCCGAGTGCTCCCTATGTATTCAGTGTGGATGAGTTCGATGAACTGCGAGCTTCAAGCAACTTCGAGATTCTTGTGCCAGACAACCATCCCGATGCAAGCATGAAGCCGCGGCCCACTTATGTGGCGACCTTCGACGTCTATCTGGACAAGGTATTCAGCTTTCCCTACCTGGTCCGCGTTAATGGAGCGAGTCGTACTTTGCGTGTGAGTCATTGGGAATTGCTGAGGTTCAAGATCTCGGCGAACCGCACGACGCTACCTGGCGACAGTGGGTCGCCGATTGTGGCCTGGAACAGCAATGGGACCTGCACCCTTGTGGGCATGCACATCGCGGCTATCAAGGGACAAGCGATGTCCTATGCCATTCCGAGCTGGCAACTATTTGCAGCCAGCAACTATTTCGGACTGGCTGCCGGAACCCGCATCACGCCGGTCAATCCTTGACGGGATACGTAAAGCTCAAGCCCATCAAAAAACTACTTAACTTGGCAGCGCCGAATGACGGCTAGGTGGCCGTGACTTCCCGGTCACGGTGCACACACGGTAGGCGGCAATCGCTGCGAAGCGGCCGTAGGTTTAAGGCTAGTCCGCATCTTCTGTGGTTGAAGAGTCCAATCAACGCGGCGACTAAGCCTTGAATTGCGCCGGCATTGCCTGACGCTGAATACTGCGGTGACAGGTCAATTGTCCGTCGCTCCTTCCTCGTGTTCGCCCTCTCGGGGCTCGTAGAGCCTGCCTCCACAGGCGTGCGTGAGGCGGAACATACCTTCGCGAGGCACGAGCTTCCCGCGCAACAGCCGCCAGTGCCTCTGCCCCTGGTCGCTCAGCAAAAACTCCCGCCTGCGGTCGACGCGCCCTTCGGCCAGTAGGCTTTTCAGCACGACTAAGCGCACCTCTCCGTGCGGCGACAAAATGACAGTGCAGCCCCCATGGTGAACAAATCCCGGACCGTCGGTGCTTTGTGCTACGTGCATGGTCTGGGTGACCTCTGCAACGAGGTCGAACACGACCTGGCCGCTTGGACCGGCGCGACGGGCCGAGCGGATGGACTGCACGACGGGCTTGTCGACGCTGTCACCCGGGGCCAGTCGCTCGTCATCCACGGCGACGAGGCCGAACTCCTGCAGACGACTTGGATGGGTGACGAAGTCGCCCAGCGCCCTAGCCTGACGGGCCAACTCGTCGCCGTCTGCCGGTTGTCCTGGGTCGCCTCGAAAACGCAGCGTAGCGAAATCCAAGTCCGGCACCTTGTCCAGCAGCATGCGCGGACCGCGCCAGAGCAGCGCGTCCTGCGACAGGTGGCCTGCATTGCGCGGGTAGATGCCCCGCCGCCAGAATGCGTCGATCAGCGCGCCTCTGTAGTCCCAAGGGTCGTCGGGCACGAGATCGTGGTCGGCGGTGATGAGGGCGCGCAGGTAATCGCCGAACATCATTCCAGTAGGTGGGCAGTAGTCGGTAGCGCGGATGCAGATGGCCAGGAACTGGCTGGCAAGCTTGCTGGCGCGGGCAGCCAGAAGCTGCTGCAGATCGTGCGGCAGTTCGCCTTTGGGCAGCACGCCGGTGCCACCGGTGGCAAGGCGCACCAGGGCCTGAGTCTTGCGGTCGAACACTGCGGTGAAGGCTTCGAAGACGGCGCTGACTAGCACGCTGCCCAACTCGTGCGGCTCAAGCGTTGCGCGGTAGCGGCGCGGAGCGCCGGTGTCGATGGCGCTGCGCAGCGGGCCGCCGGCTCCGATGGTGTGGCCAAACTGGCGCGCGATGTCGCCCAGCAGGGCCGATTGGTTGAGCGCGCCGCGGCACTGTTGGATAGCTGCGCGTACGACCTCCGGATAGCTGAAGTGATGGAACACGGCCACGATGTCGGCGAAGGCTTCGTGGAAGGCGATGACGTCTGGGTTGGTAGGCACCATGAAGTGGGCCCGCAGGCCGTCCAGGAGCGCATGAGTCATCTCGTGCACGACGATGTCGTGCGACAGGCAGGTGAAGACGATTCCGCCGGGTAGGTTGGTCGCTGTCGGGTGCTCGGAAGCCTTGAAGTAGCCGAAGCGCAGCTCGCCGCGGTTGCCGATGCGCTCGTAATATGCATTTGCTTCCTCTGCTGCATGCGGGCGGATTAGCAGGCGCGCCTGGCCGCCAGGTCCACCGAAGCTCCAGCCCGGCGTGCGGCCCAGCGCCGTGCGGAAGGAGGAGTACACATTGCTGCAGACTGCGTAGACCATCTGCTGGTGGAAGCGCGGGTCTGACGGAGAGGGCTCGTAGCCGCAGGTCATCAGCACGAACGGATCGTCAAGGTTAGCCTGGCGGTTGGGCCGGTCGGTGGCGGGGTCGACGTCCACGACCTCTAGCAGCGAACCCATTGGGCCGGGTGCGAGCGGTTCGTAGGCGACGTTGATGGTTGCCACTGCTCCTTCGAGTCGCCGGTGCGACGGGTCGACCGTGAAGATGCGCAGCGGCCGGTAGATGGGCTCGTCGCCTTGGCGTTCGTGCGGCTGCACCCAGTTGCCTTGTACGCAGGGGCTGAGGTCATAGGGCACGTCGCGCCAAGCGGTGTCAGCGGCGACGGCCTTCTGCGTGCTGGCTTCGCTCACGAAGCGAGTTTCCGGCTCAGCAGTTGCACACTCTCGGCCAGTGCGACGACTACGGGCACAAGGCTCCCCTCGGACGAAGTCAGCGCAGGCCCGGCATCCACCGCGTCGATCGTGCGGCCCAGCGGCTGCAGTAGGCCCTGGGCGCGGGCGGCCCGGGCGCAGTCCAGCAGTGGCTTCTGCCGCGCGCTGGCACCGAACTCGGCCAGTACGGCCTGCAGGAAGGCTTCGTTGCTGAGCCTCTGACGTTGCAGCACGCGCAGCGCGCGGCGCGTGAATTCGCCGTTGCCGCCGCTTTCCAGCGCGACCTCGTGGTCTTGGCAGGCGGCAAACTTGACGTGTCTGATCTGCTGCTGAGTGCGATTGGCCGTGGCACGGCTGCCGACGTCGGACCGGAAGCGGGCGTGTGCTTGTTGCAGTTCCTCGGTTGGCGCCACGTAGCGCGCCAACGTGCCGGGGAGCAGGCCGGCGCCCGGGTTCAGGCCGGCAAAGCGGGTGTTGGTGCCGGAGTGGCAGCAGTCCATGAATAGAGTGAAGTTCACGCCCGAAGGTAGGTCGGCGAGCACGTTGGCGATGTCGTCGTCGATGTACAGGGCACCGCTGGCGAAGTCCACGGGGCAGAGGGCTTCGTCCTGGCCGTCGTCCTCGTCCCCGTCCAAGTCGTTCACGTGAGTGCCATGGCCGGAATACTGCACGACGATGACGTCGCCTGCGCGAGCTTGCTTCACCAGCCTGCGGAGTTCTGTGTCCATCGCGGCGCGCGTGACCTGCCCATCCAGCAGAAGGCGGGCCTCGAAGCCCAGTTGTTGCAGCGCGCTGGCCCAGGCTCTAGCGTCGTTGATGCAGCCTGCGAGTCGGTGCTGCGGGTTGGGGTATGCGTCCACGCCCATGCACAGCGCGAGGCGCCGACCGCCGCCCTCGGGCTTGGCAGGCCGTATATCGGACAAAGGCAGGGGAAGCGGTGCAGGCACTGCTGGCGCTGCCGCCGGCTTAACTGGCCAGTCAGCGGGCAAGTCCACCTCGTCCGTCCAGGCGCGCTCTAGGCCCCGCGCGACGGGGAAGTCATCGATGGGATGGGCATCGGGCACATCCAGCAGCCGGCGGGCGACGCTGTTCATCGTCGGCGCGTCGTCATCAAATCCGCCATGCTTCGTGGACTGGCTTGCCGAGCGGCCGGTGTCTGATGGGCTCTTCGACCAGATCACCTCGCTCCGGCCCGCAGCGCCGGTGAGGCCAAAGAAGGCTTTCAACTCGGCGTCGCTGCGTAGACTCTCCTCCAGGCCCAGGATGGGCGTGCGGCGGTCGTCCTCTAGCGCGTGGTGGATGAGGTAAAGCAGCGATTTTCTGTAGACGTGAGCGCAGTGGTCGTCGCGCTCGAAGTCGCGGCTCATCGTGAAGAGGCTGGTGCTCTCTGCCAGTTCGCCGTTTAGCAGGCCGGGCAGCAGCCGCTGCTTAAAGGTGTCCACGCGGATGGCCGGAGCCAGCAGTTGCAGCGTTTTGAAGGCCGGCACACCCAGGGCGCGGCAGGCGGGCAGGAAGTGCGCATGGAAGATGGAGCCGGCGCTATGGCCAATGGCGTGAAGCGTTGCGCGTTCGGCATGCTGCGCCAGGAATTCATGGAGCTTCTGCGCCACATAGGCCGAAGCGCCGCCGGGTTGTGCAGCTCGCTCGGCGCTCCACTTCATGCCGCCCCAGATGCGCGGGCCTTGCAGCACACGCGCTGCAGTCTCTATCAGCGGGTCGGTCGTATAGTCGGCTAGGTCCCGGGTGCCGGCGCGCGTGCGGAGCAGTAACTGGCCAATGGTCTCAAAGAAGCCGGTCTCCCAGATGAAGTAAATGGGATAGACGCCGTTGCGCTTCCACCAGCCGATGTGCCGATGCGCGCCCTGCAGCCCGCTGGACTCGGACACTAGGCCGCCGTGCGCATAGAACAGCAGTTGTAGCCGCTGCCCGGCCGGCAGTGCGGCGAGCGCGCGCGGCAGGTGCTCCTCGAAGATGGCATCCACGTCCCCAGGCGTGGACTTGAACTCGCCATCGTCGGAGAACATGCCGGAGCGCAGGTTCACCAGATGTGGGCGCATCGCAGCCAGCGTGGCCGGGTCCAGCCCTGAGTCACCGCGGGCAGTAGTGGCCGGCTCGTGCTGGTCGCCGCAATCCAGGCAGCCCTCCTCGCCGTGATCGTCCTCCACGTCGCCGCTCTCTCCAGTGGGCCCTGCGACGCGCGTGAGCGCCTGGATGGCTTGGCGGGTCACTTGGTCCTGCTCGTCCGGGAACGCCTGCAGTGCAACGGCTGCGCGCGCGCCGCCCTGTGCGGGACCTACGGCTTCCAACTCGTCATGCAACTGCTCGACCTCGGCGAGTGTCGTGTCGTAGTTGATGCCCGAGCCGGGGCAGGTTTTGGTCGACATCATGTTGTGGAAGCGCAGCGTCGCCGCGCGCAGGCCAAAGTGCCGCTGAACGAGGGCGACGACGCGTAGCGCAGTGTTCTTCTGGCCGCCGTCGAAGGGCTCGCGGCCGGTGTCGAAGTCGCCAATCATCTCGAACATGAAGGGCCCGGCGACGCTGTTGCCGTTGTGCCCACCCGCACTGGCCGGCGGCGCGTTCCAGTTGCGGCCCAGCCAGATGAAGCCCTGCGGGTCGATGGTGATGTGCTGGGCGATGTCGCTCCAGCCGTTCACTTGCGTGTGGTGGCGCCACATGCTGACAATTGTTTCGTGCCCGCGGAAGTCTTCTCGCCGTGGCCGCCAAGTATGGTGCATGTGGACGGCGTTGACCTTGCGGGTGAATGGGAACTGCTGCAGCAGAACCTCGAATTGGGCCAAGTCCAGCCGCTGGAATGTGGGTGTTGGCACTAGATGTCTCCCTTTTAGGCTCCGCAAGGTACGTGAACGTCCAGCTGTGCGCCTCATCAACCAGGATGACTACCTGCGCTGCGCCTGCCCTATTTGCTCTCATGAACTCTTGATCCGCGGTTCCTGAATCACATCGAATTTCGTGCAGATACGTGGGTGCGAACAAGACCTTGGCGGCGTGAAACTCGATGAACTGCTGGTAGTCCATTGCCTCGACCTCAGCAGTCAAGGTGTTGCTGATGGGCTCCAGCAGTTGGTGGTGGTTGAGACACGATACTCATTCGAGCGAGTCGAATTCGACGGCCTCTTTCCGTTTCCACAGCGCACCACGCAGTGAGTCGGCGAGGTGATGCTGAGGCTGAAGATCTGCAAGCCTACGTGCCGAAGGCGATTCGCAGGTTCCAGGACTCTCGTGTCGAAGACATCCTGGCGCTGAAGGTCAATACCTAGACATTGGACGAGAACAGGAGGGACTGGAACTTGGAAGCTGGGATGCTCCTGCCCGACTTGTGTGACTATGTAGCGGCGTAGATTGAACAGCAGAATTGAGTGCTGTTGCACGAGAGGTTGAACGGATCCTCTTGCTGAAGAGCAGCCGCCCAGAACACTTTGTAGCCTTCAGGCGGAACAGAGTAGTTCGCGGTCGCCGGCTTGATCGACAGCTTCGGTCATGACCCGCCACAAAATGACAGCGTGAACGTGCAAGTGCACACCCTGACCGAATCCGCTAGGGCCACCTCCGGCCCTCGGCGTCATCAATCTTGTCGACGTACGCCGTTAGGCCTGGATCGTTTGACCGATTCGATGACTACAGTTGCGCCTTTTACAGGGAAGAGAGCGTGTCAGAAACGTCATCGAAGTCTCATAGGTGGCAGGTTGCCATCTGGTGCGGAGTGGGCGTGGGCTTGCTCTGCACAATCGCGACATTACTGGGCTTTTCTGCCCATTCGATCTATCGCGTGACCACAATCATCGAGCGCAATGCGGCGCAGGACCTGGTGTTCACCTTCGCCTCAATCACTCATGTCAATGCGACGCTGTTGCGCATGGTCGCTTTGCTGATTGGCGCAGCCATCGGCTTTGGCGGACTCGCGGTGTCATTTTTCGCGCATGAAAAGGCCACGTCGCTTAAGTTCTCGCATGACGCTGGCGACACAAGCTTTGCAAAAGGCACCCTAGCAACGTACTCACCTGGGCTGGTCGGGCTGGTCGTAGGCGCTGCCATCATTGTGTGCTCGCTCTACGCCAAGACCGAGTACTCCTACAACGGTCAAGGCAGCAGCGCCCAGCAGAATCGGGCTCTGTCCCGCGAGCCAGCCGCATCCGAGGCCGCCGGACTCACCGACATGAAGTCACCAGAAGAACTGTCAAGCCCCCACCGTTAATGACCCAAGGAGTCGTACGTCATGTCATTCGTCAAGCCGCTGCTCAGTGCAAGCGTCGCGTTCGTCGTGCTCGGCGCCCAGGATGCTCACGCGATGGACATGCCATGCGAAGTGGCTGACCCGTTGGCCACTAGTTCCTACGAGCGCATTCGAGGCGCGATGGCCGCTGAAGATATCGCAGACGCCCACCGCTACAAGCTCGCCTTTTGGGACGTCTACAAGTACGCCTCGAAATGCCAATTTGTCAAGAAGCTCGCTGGCGAGTTGGTGCGCTTCAAGCTAAGCGCTACCGATAGCATGCCACTTGCGGTGCTCGTGTTTAACGGCGGCAATGGCCTTGCCGCCAACTGTGACACCGGCTTCGTGTCGAAGAAGGATCGCCGCCCGTCAATAACGATTACTGACAGCGTACGAGACCCAGGGATCTTCGAATCAAGGCGCCTACGGGAGGTGCAGATGATGGATCCCCGAAAAATAACGATGAATCTGAGCGAATGACAATAGAAGCACAGTTTCTGGATTGATCGCGCATCTACCCAGCGCCAAGCAAATCGGCGTATCAGGCTGCGACTACCACCTTCGCCGAGGCGACTGGGTTGCAAACGTTCACTTTGACACGAGACATGTCGCCCACGGACTCGGCGATCGCAAGCGTGCGCGCAAAGTAGGCCGATCCTGCAGCCGAAGGCAGGTGAACATGCACGAAAGTACCTACGTGGATAGCTCCAAGAACAGAAGCAGCGCATTGCCGTGCAAGACGGGGCGACCGTGCGGCAACGGCAGCTGAAGAGGTGACGTCAGCTTCAGGTGGCGAAGCGGTCAGTCGCCACTTCGCTTGGGCGCGACTGCAACCGCTGCGAAGTAGTCGTTCGGAAGTTTGTCGGTTGAGCATTCAAAGTGGCGTGCCAACTCATTTCGGTCCGAAGGCTGAGATCGTGGCGGTTTTGTTTGACAAGCATTTGCAACATGCGAACTTAGCGAATGTAGTTGCTCAGCAATGGCTTAGGTCCAGTTGAATGGTGCGAACTAATTGCGATGGCCTGGAACGAGCCGGTAGATCGTCGCTGGCCTGCCCGGCCCACTTGTTGCCCTCGGACGCGTCTCCACGCTGACCCGTCCCGCGCTGCTCTGAATCAGATGAGCAATCGCAGCATCGACCACTGTCGCTGGCTGATGCCTACCAAAGCAGTCCACCACAAGATCCTTCCGCGACGCGGAACCGCGAGCCGCTAGGAAGTCAGCGATCCGTTCTGCAGCCCACCGGACTTTGGTTGCTGAGGGACTTTCAGCACTGCCCGAGAAAACAAAGCTCACCGAGTCCGTGGCGTAGCGAATCCAGAGCTTGGCGGCCTCAAGATGCCGCTCTTCAATCAGCCACTGCTGATCCGTGAGCGCAAAAACCATGGCGACCCTAAGCAACATCGGGGCACGTCTCTCCAACAGGCCGTCGATCAGCGTGCTGCCGAAGTCCCGGTTGAGCTCCGCCCCATAGAGTTCCGCGTAACACCTGCGAGCACTGACTGACAGCGTCATGCATACAGCTTCAGGCTCCTTGGTCTTGGGCCTGGTGAAGTCGAGAACGTCGATCACCTTCGCTGCTATGGCGTCGACGTGCTTCTGAGGAGCCCTTCGCGGAAACGCCTCCACGCGAGTTCGTTCGCCCCAAGCCAGCAAGAATCGGTTCACGAAGCCGTTGAGTAGATCGCGCCGCTGGACAAGGGCCAGCAACTCCACCGGTGAGATGGCACCGCTGAGACACACATGGGGGTCACTCGCGTGCACCCGGTTCGTCTTGGTCGCGGGCTTCAGGTCAACACCATCCCAGCAATCGCGCAGAGCCGCAGAAAGTGTGTTGCCTCCGCGCTTGCTCTGCTGGAGCACATTCGCGAACTCGGACTCGACGACCCAAAGCCGCTTGTCCTTGATGGCTGGAACTTCCTGCTGCCCAACCTGATAGCCGTCGTGGATGAGAGCCGCCAACCCTTCTCGGGTCGACAGGCCGCCCCGATGGATCTGCGGGGCCAGGTCAGGACGTTGAACTCGTACCGCCTCGTCGATCCGGGAGACCAGCGAAAGCGCATCTCCCTTCCTGCCCCGACCCGATCGGCCCACATGCAGAAAGAAGAGCCGCGCATGGTGGCTGGTGTTGCCCACGGCGAAGTAGGGCGTGCGCCCAATGGCACAAGACAAGTAGGCGATGAAGTTGCCAGCGATGGCGATGGGGTGGGTCTCGGTACCTTCACTACCCAGCCGGGCCACCTCACCCACGAGCCCGTAGAGGCAAGCGGGATCCGGCACCGGTGGCGGCCGATCAAACTCTGATCCACCCCCGGACCATCGACGCAGCGCATCGGCTTGCGTCGCATCCATCGACCTGCGGTTGGACTCGTCCATCACTTGTCCAGCGCATCGACCTCAACAAGGCTTGAGAACTCGCGCAACACATCGGGCTGGCGCATGGACAGGAACCGAAACACCGCCTGGTTGTCGAGCAGGTTCTTCAGGTAGCCCTTGGCCAAGACCAAGTTCAAGACATCCTGGCCGTAGGTGTGTTCGATGGACTTGTACTGCCCTTGCAGATTGCCCATCTCCTTTTCCATCTTGGCCATCTGCTCAGCGCTGATGCCGGAGAGCTTTCTGGGCTTGCGCTCAGCGACCAGCATTTCAGCAGGCGTTGCGGCCAGCAGGGCGTTGGCATAGGCCGTGGTCACGTTGTTGGCGGCCACCATCAACTCCACGCACTCGATTTGGCGCGTGGGTTTCATTTTGCGGATCACGGCGCCGAGGTTGGGAGAAAACCGCTGGTCCTTGAGCAGGCCGGCTGCTTCGGCACAGATGCCTTCCAGCAAATTGAGCTTCTTGTTGATGTGACTGACGTCGACCTTCAAGTCCCGTGCGATGCGCTCCGGCGTGACCCCGCGCTCGACCGCCCGCCGAATCATCAGATGTTCCTGGATGGTCGACAGGCGGTTGACCCGGTTGTTGTAGGTGTAGCTCTCATCATCCAGTGCCACCAGGCAGGGGGCGTCTAGAAAGCCGAGTTCCTTCATCGCATGGACACGGATGTGACCATCGCGGAGTACATGCATGCCTGTGGCTTTGTCGAGGGCGCCGATGTTCAAAGGCTCAATGAGCCCGATCGCTTCGATGGACGCTTTGATCTGCAAGTACTTCTGCGAGGTTTCGAGCCCAACGGGCAGCTTGCGCGAAGGCAGCAGCTTGTCGAAAGGCAGCGCCAGTGGTTCTGGGATGAAGCCCAGCAGCGGGTTGCTCACGCGGCTCTCCCGAGCGGCCAGACCCGGTCGTTCAAGTACTTGGGCAAGGTATCCAGGCCCTCTGCCCGCAGCAGATTGGTGAAGTCCTCGTCCGTCAGCAGTTGGCGAAGTGCCTCGGTCACGAAGAGCAAGCGTTGTTGGACGAGTTCGGCCTTGCGCACCATGAGTCTCTGGCGTTCAACTTCTTGCTGGTAGGTCCGAATCAAGCTGGCCGATGTGACGTTGGTCGCCTTGCGCGGCGCATTCTTGGCCACCGACCTCCCGAGCGTTCGGCGTCGCTCGATGATCCTGCGCGCGTGCAGCAATTGGCTGCCGCGCAGGTTGCCGGTTTCATAGGCCTCCTGCAGCGCAGCCTGGATGTCCTTGTCATTGGAGCCTGCGCCGGCAATCGTGAGCGCGGCGTTCAAGGGGATTTGCCCGCGCTCGACTGCAACGAGCAAGCGTTCTTCCCCGTGCTCGAGCAACTGCAGAATGCCGTGGACGTAGTCGTGGCTCAGTCCCGTCTTCTTCGCAATCTCACGCCGGTCGTAGCCCTGCTTCTTGAGTTGGTCGATGCCAGCCAGCAACTCCAGTGGGCGACCCTGGCGCCTGGCAATGTTTTCCGCGAGGCTCATGATGAAGGCGTCTTCGTCGCCGACATGAACCACCATGGCAGGGATCTCGGTCTGCCCCAGCGCCTTGAATGCCTTGAGTCGGCCCTCACCGCAGATCAGCAGGAAATACGGGCCGCTGGCATCGGTGCGCGGCGTGACGGTCACCGGCTTTTTGAGGCCAAGTGATTTGATGTTGGCGACGATTTCTTCGAAGACCAGGCTGTTGCGATCCCTCGGATTGAGCACGCGGATGCGGTCAATGGACACCATCTGCAATTCGCCGGGTGTGTGCTCGCGGTTCATGCCACCCTCCTGAGGCGGGCCCTGGCCGCCATGCGGTGCAGGTAGTCCAGTGTGTCGAAGCGGTAGCTCTCGAACTCAATGCCGTTGTGTTCAGCCAAGCTGATCCGCGGTAGGCCAAAGTCCAGCCTGGGCAACAGGAAGTAGTCGTGGATCGCCTGGTTGCCCGGGGCGAGACGCACGGCCACTGTGATGTCTGGTGCCAAGCTCGTGTCGAATCTGACCTTCCAGCGTCGGCGCCCGTCTTCCTGGCTCTGGCATCGCGCCAGCACGATGGACACACTGAATTCACGGTTCACTTCGAGGAGGTCCGTGGCGGGATCACGCTTGAGCGTGCCCCCTAAGTTCAAGATCTCGCGCTCCGTGTTCGCCACGACCTCCGGATGCATGCGGCGCAGGAACTTGTTGACCTCTAGGAACTGGTAGTCGCGGTCGGGTGTGAAGCCGACAGTTTTGTAGGCGCGAATCAGGCTGCCGAAGCGATGGATGTAGGCCGCTGCTGAAGGCATGCCTTCGGCCTCGTCAATGATCAGACTCGACAGGAAGCCGCGGCGTTCGTACAGGCCGCGCAACTTCTCAATGAGCTCATCGTCACTGAACCTCCGTGCTCGTGCACGAATGATTCCCTGGGCGGTGTAAAAGGTCTCTTGGGAAACGACAGACTCGAACGCACAGTCTTTGCGGATCCACATGTCCGGGCCATTGATCACACGCAGCTTCTTGAGCTTGTACGAAACCCGGTTGTAGACGTTATTGCCGATGTACTTTTCGTTGGTCAGAACCTCGCGTACGGTGGCTCGGGTCCAGTTGCGTCCGAGGTCGGTCAGGATGCCGCGCTCATTGAGTCGCATGGCGATTTCTAGTTCGTGCAGGCCTTCGTCGGTGAACCAGCGGTACATGTCCCGCACCACGCGGACTTCTGCGTCTGGCCCTGGTGTGAGGATGACGCGGTCCGTCTGAAGGCTCTTGTGCTCTCCTCGCGAGAGCTCGCCTCTCACATTCCCGGCCTGATCCACCAGGATGCGGCGAAGCCCGAAGCCTGCAGGACCGCCCTGTCGAAATCCCAGCTCGATGAGTCGGCACTGGCCTGCGAAGACCTTCGCCGACAACTCACGGCTGTACTCTCCAGCCATGGCCCGCTTGACGCCCTTGACGATAGTCGAGACCGGCGAGCCGTCGTTTTCGAACTGTTCCGCGCAGTAGCAGACCTGAATGCCGGCCCGCCGGCAGATGTACTCGTAGTACGCGCTTTCGTCGGCATCCTGAAAGCGGCCCCAGCGACTGACGTCGTAGACCAGGATGGTGTTGAAGTCCGCCTGGCCCGTCTCGACATCGCGCAGCAGCCGCTGCAGGGCTTCACGGCCATCAATGCGCAGGCCACTCTTGCCTTCATCGGCGTAGGTGCGAATGATCTGGATGCCTCGCTTGGCGGCGTACTCGCGGATCTTGTCGGCCTGGTTTTCGGTCGAGTACTGCTGATGCTCGGTGGACATGCGAACGTACTCTGCAGCCCGAAACGTGCTGCTACGCTCTTCTGCTGGTTGTTGGTCTTCTTGCTGCATGACCGGCTCCGCTCATTCGGCGACTTGGACGCACGATCTTTGGGCTTGGTGAGGCAGCTCAGGCTCCCGCCGAAAGCTCACCAGGGCACAAAGCCGTGCTTAGGGACATTAGGCGGCGACGCTGAATTCGGCCACGAGTCCTCTGTTTGCACGCGTCAATCTTTGCAAATCGGTGGCCGCGTCAGGGTCAACTCCACCCGGACTGATTGGGGCAAGCCGTTTGGGCCGGAGGTCCGGATCTCCATCCACCATCTACCGGCGTGCGGTTCAGCGCCGCAAATTGACGCGTCGATAGTTGCACTTGCCGCAGATGCCGATCGGTTTGGCGGCTCAGCGGACTGTCGCCGGCGATAGGTTTGCCAGTAGTCTGGATGCCGGGCGTGCCAGGCGCGCTGGGCTGCCAGCTGGTTGGCTCGGTAGTCGGGGTCGGCCTTGAGCTTGGCTTGGGTCCAGCGTCGGCGCCGCTCACGTTGGCAATCGAGGTCGGGGCAGTACGTTTGATTCGGCGATTGGGGGCGGACCAGGAATTCTTGGCCGCACGAGGCACAGACTGAACGAGTCATGGCAGCTCCCAGGCTTAAGGCAAGGCCGGGCGCTTGGTCGAGCCGACCCACGCATGGACGAGTTCGCGGCGCACCTGGTCCTTCTCGGCCCGCCTCGAAGCCGCGGTTCCTCGGTTCGACTCGGACCAACCGCCACCCCGTTCAGTCTAATGTCCGCGAGTTCTTGGCTGCTCGAATGGGGCTGCCAGGTTGACCCGTCTGCGGGCCGGTTCCGAGCCTCAAGGGGACCAAAAAGGTTCAACGAAGGGGAGTTCGAGAGCTCGCTGGACTCCGGGAGCCGGTCCGAGAACCGTGCTTGAAGAACCGCCAAAGAGAATCGTGCAAGAACTTTGGCGCGACCGTAGGTCAGTCGCAAGAACTAGTGCGCCACCCTGGGAAGGGCTGTGTCGCGAGACCCGCTAAGCCCTTGATTCGCCTAGCGCGCCAGAGCAATTACTTTGGCGCCCTACGGCTGAGACCTCGCGTCTCGTATCTCTTCAGCCCCATAAGGTGAACCACCTTATGGGGCTTTTCTTTTGTTGGGCGCAAAACGCCCTTTGGCGGGATGTAGCTCATCTGGTGAGCTACCAGACCGTTAGCTTCGTGTCTTTAGCCCCCCGCATCTAGGTGAACAGAATCAATAGTGGGTGGCGTCCCACAAGATCAGGCCGCAGTTCACATACGTGCGCAGCAAGGCAGGCAGTCGGTCGAGCAGCCCGATGTGCAGCTGCAATGAGTGTTGCCCGTCTAGGTAGCCCAAGCCTTGCTCTGCCGCTTGCTTGCAGGCCTCAAACAACAGGCTGGGCGTGGCTGCCTCTTGCAGCAGGCGGAGCGCTGCGGATTGGGCGCTGCGGTAGTCGCCGAAAAAGGCTTTCACGTCGCGCTGCAAGCGTGGCTCCAGCTCGCGGTAGTTTCGGCGCTTGCTGAAGAGTTGCGCGGCGATGTAGAGCGTTAGGTCGTCGGTGCGTTGAGCAGCGGCCGCCGCCAGCGCCCCCATGTCGTAGTGCACAGCGAGGAGGCGCTTGGCGCGTGCCCAGCTGCCCAGAAGGTGCAGTGCTTCTTGCAGATCTGTCGCCTCCTCGTGTTCCGGCCAACGGCCCAGGTCCAGCGCGCGAGACCAGAGCATGTCCAGCGCTGGCCTTTGCTGTGCGAGCTGGGCTTGTTGTGCATTCGGGCGCGGCGGCCCGGCGAACACGGGGCGTGTCGGCTTCGGTGGGCGCGGGGGGCGTTGGCGGCTCTGAGCCAAGAGCCGGCCGACCAGCCCCTGGCGCCGGTAGCGGCCGGCGTTGAAGCGCTGTTCCCATTCAGGGTCGGCAAACACAAGCGCAATACCGGGGCCGACCATCGTTGCAGCCTGGCCCAGGGCCTGCTCGATGTACTCTTTGAGTTCACTTTGGGCAAAGTACTTTTGGAAGGTGTTGCGCGAGGTCAGCACGCCGTCGGCAAACGGCAGCCCACCCGCATCGTGGTTGTAAAGCATGACCGCCACGATCAAGACACGGCGTGCAAGCTTGAATGCCTTGTGCAAGGCTTCGGCGCGCTCGGTAGGGTCTTCAATGACATTGATCACGAAGCCCAGGTTCACCACATCGGCCGCCACGCGCGCGTTCTCCGGCGCGTAGAAAGGGTCCCACCCTTGTGCGGCAAAGCCTTCGGCACTGAGGCCTGCGACATCGCCGCCACGCCCGCAGCCGTAGTCGAAGAAGCTCACACCGGGAGCCAGCAGCTGGTGGCGCAAAAGCAGCTGGACTGGCGCGGACAGCGCATTGCGCTGTAAGGCGGTGAGGTGCCTTTGCACCCGACCTGTGGCAACGGCGGCCTCCTCGCGCGTCGAGACGGCCAGCTCGGGGTCTGCCAGCTCGTTGCCCAAAGGAATCAACTGCCCTTGGACCAGTTGATAGCCCTTGGCGGCGATCAAACGTTGCCAGTTCTGCTTGAAGCCAATGGTGCTGGTGTCGTCGAACAGGCCCAGCGCTTCGGCCTGAGTGGTCAACGCGCACCATGCTTCGCGGCCCGGATGCTGGGGTGAGACCAGCAGCTCCTTGCGGTGCAAGATGGGCGGGTTCAGCGAGCCGTCATAGCGGCGCAAGCCGGGTTCGACCTCGGCACTTGACCCACTGAACATCCAGCTGGCAGCCAGCTCCGGAAATGGGACCTCATCAAAGTCCCGATAGAGCAGCAGAGAAAAGCGGCGTGTCAGCAAGTTGAACTTGATGACATTGGGGGGCTTGCCCTCCAGACTCAGTGCCGGAAGCGCGGATTCCAGGTTCGGCGTTACTGCCTGGATGGCCTCGCACTCAGGCAGCGCGCTGAGGTGCACATAGAGCTCGTCGAAAACTCTCTTGCCCACCATGGTGCCGCGCCAATCAGTGGCCGTGGAACTGGCTCAGCGGGCCGGATACATCGCTACGCCGCCGCGTTTCGGGTCGTTCATCCACCACGCGTGCTGAACTGAGCTGGGCCAGAAGGGCCGCCACTTGCTCGGCAGAAAGCGTGGCTTGCAAGGTCACCTGGGCGCGCCTTCCAGCTTCGGACAGCCCGGTTGCCTCAAGTTTGCGAAACACGCCCGGCGCAGCGGAGCTAGCGGACAGTCGATGCAAGATGCCCAGCGCTGACTCCAGGCGGCAAATGCTTCGAAACTGCGCGCTGCGGACGCATGCCTGGCCTGCCTCGACTTCAATGTCAAAGACCAATTTATCAGCCGGGTCGAATCTCACTCGAATGGTGCTGGGCATGGTGGTGCAGTGCGTCGAAAGGCTGAACTCTAGCGCTTGCGTGCGGAGGTCCAAAAAGGCGCAACTGGCTCATCTGGTGAGCCAGCTGTCGCGGAAACTTCGCCACACCTCAGCCAAACCAGAGTCATGAAGGGATATCCAATGAGCCACCAGAACGACCCCAACGAAACCACCACCCCCCGCGGCAAGTACGACGACGTCGCCATCGAACTGGCCGATCGCGTGGAGGCCCAGTTCAGCCTGCTCTATGTGCTGGGCGGAAACAAGGGCAATGGCATGTCCGTCCAGCACATGTACACCGAGGAAGAAAAGCCCGAGAAGATGCGGTTCTTGGCCAAGACCTTTGACTTTCTGGCGGAATGGGCGCGCAAGGAAGCAGGTGATCGGGCCTCGCATTGAACATGAGCGGTGGAGCAAGCGCCTTGAAATCAATGAATACGAATACGCTAACCCTGAAGCTGCGCTGCCCGGCCTGTGGGCAGATCGAGGGCGTGGAGCTCCTGTTCGGCATGCCGTCTGGGGAGGCGATGGCGGCCGCAGAGCGCGGCGAGATCGCGCTCGGGGGCTGCTGCATGCCTTGGGAGCCGGTGAACTATCGCTGTCTGAATTGCGAGTTTGAATGGGGCAAGCCGGAGGAGCCCGGTGAGCCGGTTGAACCCTGGTGAAGCCTGCCAGTGAGCCCCGCGACGAGCCCCAAGCGCCATCTCAGGATAATCACGCAAACCGGCCATCCATCCACCGTCCCACCCCAGCCGCCCCAAGCCCCCCATGAGCGAATCCCCACTCCCCGAACGCCTGCACGCGCTGCTGGATGAGCGCGTGTTCAACTTTGCGCAGGCGGCGCAGCGGCACTTCAAGACCAATGACTTGGTGGTGCTGCTGGACTTCAGAGCCGAGACGCCGGAGCTGGAGGCCGTGCCGCGCCAGGCGCTGGCCGAGGCCGAGGAGCTGTCGCTGGAGGTCAAGCTGAAGCTCGCTCGGCCGGCGTCAGCCTTGAGCCCGGTGTTCGGTGCGCCCGAGCAGCGGTTCTGGTTCTTGGTGATTTATGAAGATGAGGACTCCGACTGCAGCGCCATCAGCGCCGCAGAACAGGGCGCTGCGTTTGCGGACAAGCTCTCGCCCGGCGCTTGAGGCGCTTGAAGCGCTGAGGGCGTGCTTGTTCATTCCACTGCTGCAGGACTGACGATGAAACCTTCACCCCTGCGCCGCCTGCTCGCCCAGCGGGCTGCCCCCGCCGCCGCACCCGGAGCTGCCCCCGCGGCGCCGGAGCTGGCTCCTGAGTTGGCGCAGGCTCGTGCTTTGATCGCCGCCATCGACGCCGGCGGCATTCCGCTGTACCCGGGCAAGGTCAACCAGATCGCCCGGGCGCTGGGGCTGGAGGTGTCGCGCGAGGCGCCGGTGGAGGCGACGGTTGAGCGCATCCGCAGCTTGATGCTGCAGCTGCAGGGCTAGACCGCGCTGCTTGGCGCGAGGCGGGCAGCCGTTGAACCAGGGCGTTAGAGAAAACAAAATCGGGGCGGCTGGCACAACGCTGCCAGGCCGCCGGGCCGCTTCAGGCGTTCACACGCCCTTGTAGCAAACCTGTTCCCAAGCCAGCTTGACCGGGTTGAACCAGGTGTAGCACTTGATGCCGTGGCCGGTGCTGGTGGCGCCTTCGCGGGCCTGGGCCAGGGTGGGCGGCAGGGCCAGGGGGGCGGCCACGGCCAGCAGGGTCAGGACACGAAGGCTGCGGGTGATCAAGGTCTTGCGCATGATGAGTAGGTCTCCAGGGTGGGTGAGGAGCTCAAGGGTCAAGCTCGGAGTGAAGAAAAGAAGAAAGAAGGAAAGAAAGGAAGCACTTGGCGCCAGTTCTTTCCCCTCTCCTCATCAGGACTAACGCGAAAGCCGTGCCAGCTCGGCCGTGCCTTATGAATCAAGGGCTTGGCGCTGCGGCCCTGGGGCCTCTGGGGCACGGGCCCCAAGATCTGGGGGTTTGGGGCTGGGTGTGGGGGCGAGCTTGGGTGAAATGCCCCAGGCCTCTTGCCGCTGCTGCGCCAGAGCCCGGCCGCCGCCCCAGGCTCTACGATAGAGGGCAGCTGTAGCCACCTGCTTGGCTTGCTTGTCCTCCATTTTTCGCGGTGCTGCGACGCACTGCTTTGCTCCGACTGGTCCGATCTCCTTGACCCCTGCCGCAACCCCGCCCCCGATTCTTCGCGGCCCTGACCGCCCCGACCTGCTGCGCCGCGAGCTGCTGGCCGATCTGTTCGAAGCCACGGCGCGGCGCCTGCCCGAGCAGATCGCCCTGCGCCAGGGCGAGCGTTCGCTGAGCTATGCGGCGCTGGATGCAGCCGCTGACCTTGCGGCTTCGCGCCTGATCGCGGCCGGTGTGCGGCCGGGGCAGATCGTCGGCCTGTGGATGCCGCGCGGCATGGAGCTGCTGATCTTGCAGCTGGCCATTGCCAAGACCGGCGCGGCCTGGTTGCCCAGCGACGCCGACACGCCGGCCGAGCGGGTGGCCGTGTGCCTGGAGGATGCCGACGCGGCCGGCTTGCTGACCCCTGCCGCCTGGGCGGCCGAGCGCTTGGCTGGCCCTGCCAGCCTGGGCCGGCCGGTCTGGAGCGCTGAGGCCTTGCTGGCGCCGCCGCAGGCAGGTGTTGATGAAGGTGTGGACGAAGGCCCGCTACGCCGCCGCGAGGGCGCCTTGCCCGAGCACACGGCCTATGTGATCTACACCTCAGGCTCGACGGGCAAGCCCAAGGGCATTGCCATCAGCCAGGGCAGCATCTGCCATTTCTTGCGCAGCGAGAACGAGGTGCTGGGCGTGCGCGCCAGCGACACGGTCTACCAAGGCTTCTCGGTCGCCTTTGACATGTCTTTCGAGGAGATCTGGATCAGCTACCTCGTCGGCGCAACGCTCTGGCTGGCGCCGCGCGAGATCGCTGCTGACCCTGATGCCCTGCCGCAAGCCCTGAACGCGCAAGGCGTGACCGTGCTGCACGCGGTGCCCACCCTGCTGGCCCTGTTCAACCAGGAGGTGCCGGGCCTGCGCATCATCAACTTGGGCGGCGAGATGTGCCCCGAGGCCCTGGTGGCGCGCTGGGCGCGGCCCGGCCGCCAGGTCTTCAACACCTACGGGCCGACCGAGGCCACGGTCTCGGCCAGCCTGGCCGAGCTGCAGGCGGGCGCGCCGGTCACCATCGGCCGGCCCCTGCCCAACTACCAGTTGATGGTGATTGCCGCCGATGTCGAGAACGGTTTGCGATTGCAGCCGCAGGGCGAGACCGGCGAGCTGTGCATCAGCGGCCCCGGTGTGGCGGCCGGGTACTTGGGCCGGCCCGAGCTGACGGCTGAGAAGTTTTTGCTCAACCCCTGGGCCGAAACGCCCGGTGGCGCCGATGGCCGGCTCTACCGCACGGGCGACCTGGCCCGCATCGACGAGGCCGGCCAGATCCATTGCCTGGGCCGGGTGGACGACCAGGTGAAGATCCGCGGCTTCCGTGTCGAGCTGGGCGAGATCGAGGCGGCCCTGGCCCACCAGCCCGGCGTGGGCACGGTGGCCGTGCTGCTGCGCCGCGATGGTGATGACCAGGAGCTGTTGATGGCCTACCTGGTGGCCGATGCGGCAGCAGCGACGGCATCAAGCGCGCTGCCCAGCGCCGCAGCCCTGCGCGCCGCGCTGGCCCACAGCCTGCCGCCCTATATGGTGCCCAGCCGCTTCGAGTGGCTGCCGGCCATGCCGCGCCTGAGCTCGGGCAAGATCGACCGCAACACGCTCAAGGCCCGGCCCTTGCTCGTGGACACGGCACCCGTGGAAGCCGAAGACGGCTCCGACCCCCCGCGCAGCGAGGCCGAGGCCGCGCTGTTCGCGGCCCTGCGCCGACTCTTCCCCGGCCAGCCCCTGCGCCGCGAGGCCGACTTTTTCAGCGACCTGGGCGGCCATTCGCTGATGGCGGCGCGCCTGGCCTCGGCCCTGCGCGCCCAGCCCCGCTTTGCCGGCCTGACCGTGCGCCACATCTACCAGGGCCGCCGCATTGGCGCGATCGCCGAGGCCATGGAGGCCATGCGTGAGGCCGCACCCACCAGCGGCGCTGACACCGCCCCGCCCTGGCAGCCGCCCTCGGCCTGGCGGCGCTGGCGCTGCGGTGCGGCCCAGGCCCTGGCCGTGCCCTTTTTGGTGGCGCTGCGCATGGCCAGCTGGCTGGCACCCTTCTTCACCTTTCACTTCTTCACCGGCGACCCGTCGGATTCGGTCGTCACGGCGGTGTGGATGTCGGTGGCCGTGTTCCTGGGCGCCACGGTGCTGGAGTTCGTGGTCGCTCTGGCCGGCAAATGGCTGCTGGCGGCGGGCCTGAAGCCGGGGCGCTACCCGCTTTGGGGCTTCACCTACTACCGCTGGTGGCTGGCTGACCGCTTGCTGGAGAACGCGCCGGTCTACTTCCTGGGCGGCTCTTCGCTCTATGTGGGCTGGCTGCGCCTGCTGGGCGCCAAGATCGGCCGCGAGGTGCTGATCGGCTCCATGACCGTGCGCGCGCCCGAGCTGCTGAGCATTGGCGACGGCGCCAGCATCGGCAATGCCGTCAATCTGGAAAACGCTCGCGTGCAGCAGGGCGAGCTGGTGCTGGGCCGCGTCGACATCGGCGCGAATGCTTACGTTGGCTCCTACTCGGTGCTGGAGGGCAATACGGCCGTGGCCGACTGGGGCCATGTCGAGGGCCAGTCGGCCCTGGCCGATGGCACGCGGGTGCCGGAGCGTCGCGTCTGGGGCGGCTCGCCGGCGCGCGATCTGCGCGCCTTCGACCCGAGCAGCCTGCGCCCGCGGCCCGTGGTGGGCCAGCTGCAGCGCTGGGGCGAAGCGGCCTTCTTCGTGGCCGGCGCCTTGCTGATCGCCACGCTGTTCTTCCTGCCGGTCTTCCCGACCTTCATGCTGATCGACAGCTTGGACAACCTGGACAATTTGGACGACTGGCCTTCCCTGAACTGGCTGCAGGGCGAGGTGCTGTGGCTGCAGCTGCTGCGTTACTTCCTGTTCGCCCTGCCGGCCAGCGCGGTGCTGATCGTCATCACCGCCCTGCTCTCGGCGGCCATCCGCTGGGGCGTGCTGCCGCGCCTGATGAAGGGCACCTGGCCGGTGCACAGCTGGGTCTACTGCAGCAAGTGGCTGGTCAACCAGATCCAGGAATCGAGCCTGCAAGGCCTGCACGGGGTCTACGCC
This sequence comes from Kinneretia sp. DJ1R-11, assembly GCF_025717595.1. Classification (NCBI taxonomy): domain Bacteria; kingdom Pseudomonadati; phylum Pseudomonadota; class Betaproteobacteria; order Burkholderiales; family Sphaerotilaceae; genus Roseateles; species Kinneretia sp. DJ1R-11. The sequence continues at coordinate 944,952 of NZ_JAJIRR010000001.1, read as the reverse complement.
ACCGTGTTCGCGCCCTGGTGGTACCGCCTGCTGGGCGCCCGCGTGGGCCGCGATGCCGAGATTTCCACCGCCCTGGGCGTGGTGCCGGACATGCTGACCCTGGGTGACGAGACCTTCATCGCCGACGCGGTGCTGCTGGGCGATGAAGAGATCGACGGCGGCTGGATGACGGTGCGGCCCACGGTGGTGTCGCGGCGCAGCTTTGTCGGCAACGGCGCCTATGTGCCCGATGGCACAACCATCCCCGAGAACGTGTTGATCGGCGTGCTCTCACGGGCACCCGAGGGCGGGCAGATGAAGAGCGGCGACACCTGGCTGGGCACGCCGCCCATCAACCTGCCGGCGCGCGAGACGGTGCAGGGCTACCCCGAGCACCTGACCTTCCGGCCCTCGCCGCTGCGCCGCCTGGGCCGCGGCCTGATCGAGACCTTCCGCATCGTCGCGCCGCATGCCATCGTCATCGCCACCGGCTACACCATCGTGCTCGATGTCATGCCCGACGCCAGCGATGGCCGCTGGGGCCTGGTGGCCTGGGAGCTGACCGAATCGGGCCTGCTCTTCGGCCTGGCCTGCTTTGTCTTCGTGGCCTTGTTCAAGTGGCTGCTGCTGGGCCGCTACCGACCGCGCGCCGTGCCCATGTGGACGCCTTTTGTCTGGGTCTCCGAGGCGGCCACCAATCTCTACGAGGGCATTGCCGTACCCAACTTCATGCGCTTTCTGCGCGGCACGCCTTGGCTGCCCTTGGCCTTCCGCCTGCTGGGCTGCAAGATCGGCCGCGGTGTTTACCTGGACACCACCGACATCACCGAGTTTGACTGCGTGCACATCGGCGCCCACAGCGAGCTCAACGCCCTGAGCTGCCCGCAGACCCACCTGTTCGAAGACCGGGTCATGAAGATCGACCATGTGCACATCGGCGAACGCGTCACCATCGGCGCGCGCAGCACCGTGCTCTACGGCGCCAGCGTCGGTGACGGCGCGCGCCTAGGCCCCATGACCCTGGTGATGAAGGGCGAGAACATCCCGGCCGGCTCCTCCTGGAGTGGCTGCCCGGCCGCACCGCAGGGCGCTTGAGCGAGATGGCCGAACGGGGCGCTCCGTTCTCGGTCTGCCTGTGGCCGGCGTGCAAGCCCGCGCCCGATCAGCGCGTGTTCGTGCTGGCGCTCGGTGGGGCTGCCTCCAACCGCCCGGAGGCCCGAACTGCCGCCCGCCTGGCCGCGCGCCAAGCCCTGGCCGCACAGCTGGGCCAGCCGCTGGACGCCGTGCAGCTCCACGCTCCGCCCGGCCAGCCGCCCCAGGTCCTGGGCCGGCCGGACATCGGCTTGTCTTTCAGCCATGAAGCGGGTTTGAGCTTGGTGGCGGTGAACCTGGACGGGCCGGTGGGGGTGGATGTGGCCTGCGCAGAAGCGCCGCCTGATTGGGCCGCCGTGGCACGTGATTACCTCGGCCCGCAGGCTGTGGCTTTGGGCGCCGCCGGGTTCGCCCCGGCCTGGGTGGCGCTGGAGGCCCAGCTCAAGTGCTGTGGCCAAGCGCTGACCGAGTGGTTGCCCGAGCGGGACGCTCTCTTGTCGGCAGCTTGCCGCAGCAGGGGCCTTCAGCTGCCGTCGGCTTGGCCTGGGTTTGTTGCCGCGCTGGCGGTGCCCAGGTCCTGATGCCGCGAGGCTATGGCGCGCTGGCCGTGACCGGCACGCTGGTGCGCGCAATCACCTGCTGCAGCACAAAGCTCGAGTGCACGCCGGTGACGCCCTGGATGCGGGTCAGTTTGCCCAGCAGCAGGCTTTGGAAATGGTCCATGTCGCGAACAATGATCTTGAGCTGGTAGTCGGCCGCTTGGCCGGTGATGAGCAGGCATTCCAGCACCTCGGGCAGCACCCGCACCGAGGCCTCGAAATTGGCAAAGCGCTCGGGCGTGTGCTGGTCCATGGAGATGTGCACCAGGGCCATCAGCGCCAGGCCCAGCTTTTTGGCGTCCAGCAGGGCGCGGTAGCCGGTGATCAGGCCGCTTTCTTCCAGCGCCCGCACCCGGCGCAAGCAGGGCGAGGGCGAGAGGCCCACGCGCTCGGCCAGATCTTGGTTGGCGATGCGGCCGTCTTCCTGCAGCACATCGAGAATCTGGCGGTCAATGCGGTCCAATTCCATGGTGATGCCTTTGAATCTATTGATGGCGCAATTTTCTGCCAAACAAAGACAGAAGTCTGCCATCTTCGCAATTTTCTGCCCGAGCCCGCGGCCTACACTGAAAGCACTGCGAGAGATCGCAACTGACCACCGCCAAGCCAGACCCCGGCCCGGCGGACATGCAGCCCCGCGGCACCCCCGCGCGGCGCAGGGCCGGCGCCAAGAGCGCCGCAACTTCAGCCCCTGCAGCCCCGAGAACCCCGAGCACCACAAGCGCTTGGGGTTTTTTCTCGGCCGCTTCATCTTTTGGCCCGGCGCGTGCGCTTTGCGCAGATCGACACGGCCGCAGCGCCGGGCAAGACCGGGAAGCTGGGCACAATGGCGAGTGCGCAACCGTTTGCGCGTGGATGGCGAGCTGCTTCGGGCCGTGCATCCCGGCCCTCCGTTGTTCTCCGTTTCTTTGAGCTGGATTCCTCTTGCAGATCGCATTCCGCCCCCACGCCTCCCTCGCTTCTTCAGCTCCCTCCGCCTCCCCCCTCTCGCGCTTTCGCCCGCTGGCGCTGCTGGCCGGCTTGGCCATTGCCGCGCCGCTGCTGCTGAGCAGCGCGCCGGCCCAAGCCTGGGGCGCCGAGGGCCACCGCCTGGTGGCCAGCGTGGCCGAGCAGGGCCTGAGCCCCGCCGCCCGCGCCGAGGTGCAGCGCTTGCTGGCGCTGGAGCCCGGCAGCACCCTGGCCTCCATCTCCACCTGGGCTGACGAGCACCGCTCGCCGCAGACCGGGCCCTGGCACTACGTGAACTTCCCGCGTGACGGCGACTGCAGTTTTGGGCCGGCGCGTGACTGCGAGGACGGCGCTTGCGTGGTTGGCGCGATCGAGCGTCAGGTCGAGGTGCTGAAGAACGCCCGCGCCACGGACGAGGCGCGCCTCAAGGCGCTCAAGTACGTGGTCCATCTGGTGGCCGATGTGCACCAGCCCCTGCACGCCGGCTTTGCCGACGACCGCGGCGGCAACAGCTACCAGGTGCAAGGCTTCGGCCGCGGCTCGAACCTGCATTCGCTCTGGGATTCGGGCTTGATGCGCAACCGCGCCGGTGGCGCCGAGGCCTTGCAGCAGGAGCTGAGTGCCGGTCAGGGCAGCCAGCGCATGCCAGCCGCCGAGAGTCGCGCGGCGGCGCTGTGGGCGGGCGAGTCCTGCCGCCTGGTGGCCGCGCCGGGCTTTTACCCGGACGGCCACAAGGTCGACCAGAGCTATGCCGATGCCCATGAGCCGGCCCTGCGCCAACGCCTGAGCGAGGCCGCGCGCCGCCTGGCCGGAGTCTTGAACAGCAGCCTGCAGTAAGTAAGGCCGCCTATTTGCCGACGCGCAACTCGACCCAGTCCGAGCCCTGGCGCTGCTGCGGGCCCAGGGTCAAGCGGAAGCCGCCGAGGTCGAGGCTGCCGATGGCGCCCAGGCCCTCGGCGACGCTGGCTCGGCTCAGCGGCAGGCGGGCGTGGCGCAGGCCCTCGGCCATCACCCGGGCGGCGATATAGCCCTCCAGGCTGATGGCGTCGAAGCTGCTGTCGCCATGGGCGCGCATGGCCTGCTGGTAGTCGGCCACCACGGGCAGCTGGCGGTTCTCGGCATCGGGCACCACCTGGGCCATGGTCAGGCCCTTCATGGCCGGGCCCAGGGCCTGGCGCAGCGGCTCCAGGCCGGTGAAAGACAAGGTGTAGAAGCGGCCACGGTAGCCCTTGGCGCGCGCCAGCTTCACGGCGGCGGCACAGCTGCCATAGGTGCTGACCATGAAGATGGCCTCGCCCCGGCCATGGGCCAGCAAGCGGCCGATGGCTTGCTCCATGTCCTCGCTGTTGCGCTTGTGCGAGCTCGCCAGGCCCAGGCTGAGGCCCATCTGGGTGGCCGCGCCGCGCATCGATTCAAGCCCGGCGCGGCCGAACAGATCGGCCTGGTAGAGCAAGTCCACGGTTTTCACGCCATCGGCCTTCATGGCCCGAGCCAGGGCCAGGCCTTCCTGGCTGTAGCTGGCGCGCACATTGAAGACCAAGGTTTGCTGGGGTTCGCGCAGAAAGTCGGCCCCGGTGTAAGGGCCGACAAAGGCGATGCCGGCGCGCTTGACCAGCGGCTGCACCGCCATGGAGGTGGGCGTGCCGACATAACCGAACAGGGCCAGCACACGCGGGTCGTCCAGCAGCATGCGGGTGTTGGCTTCGGCACGCTCGGGTTCGTAGGCATCGTCCTGCACATGGAGCACGATGCTGGCACCGTGGATGCCGCCCTGGTGCTTGATGTGGGCGAACGCGGCTTGCGCGCCGGCATGGAAGCGCCGGCCCAGGCTGCCGGCCGGGCCGCTGAGCGCCGCCGAGGCCCCGAGATGGATTTCACCGCCAGCGGCCACCGCAGCCACCGGCCCTGTGGCCACGCAGGCCGACAAGGCCGCCAGATCGGCGAGCCAGCGCCTCCGCAAGGCATCAGGGTGGCTGAGCGGGGTCGGGAGTTGCGGCATCAAGCGTGGGCGATGGAAAGGCCAGACAGGAGGCGACGGGTGTCAGTCTACGCGCTGACCCAGGGCTTGCCCCAATGGGATCGTCCCTGAGGCTTGCATCGATTCGCGCCCCGGCCGCCGAATGCGTACAAGGCCGGCTGCCGGCTCCCAGCGCAAGATCGCGGCCATCTCGAACCCCGCTTTCGGAGGAGCCCTGATATGAAGCCCTTGCATCCCTCGCGCAGCTCTCGCTCCCGCCGCCCTCGCTCCCGCCGTTGCGCGGCGCTGGCCGCCCTGCTGCTGGCGCTGTCGACCGGCGCCATGGCGCAGGACCTGATGCTGCGCATCCGCTTCGACGCGGCCAGCCAGCGCTACCAGCTGACCCATGCCCAAGAGGGCCGCTTCGCCGGCCAGCCCGAGCTGCCCGATGCGCGCGACAGCGACCTGATCGTCCTGGCCCGCAACGCCGCCGGCCAGGAGCTGTTCCGCCGCACGCTGCGCCACCCGGGCCAGCACATGGCCGAAGTCTTCGACCCCAAGACCGGCCAGATTGTCGAGGCGCGCGCGATCCAGCGCGACGGCGTGGTGGAGCTGCGCCTGCCGCACCCGGCCGAGGTGGCGACGCTGGAGCTGCAGGACCAGCGCGCGGCGCACGGCAGCAAGAGCAGGCCCGGGCAGCTGGAGCCGCTCAGTGCCAGCAATGCCTTGCTGCGCCTGAACCGGCAAGAGCTCAGCGAGTTGGTGGCACAGAGCCAGGCGCCCGCAGCGGCTCGCGGCTTGGAGGCCACGGCGGTGCCCAGCGGCAGCGCCCTGCTTTGGAACAGCGGCGCCAGCGGCCAGCGCATGGACATCGTGCTGATCGGCGACGGCTACAGCAGCGCAGAGCTGGGCAAGTGGCAAACGGATGCGCAGAAGATCAGCAGCGGCATCCTGGCCGACCCGCTGTTTGCGGCCTACAAGAACTCCTTCAATGTCCGTCGGGTCGACATCGCCAGCCCGCAGTCGGGCGTCAGCGAAGGTGGCGTGACGCGCCAGCCGGCGCTGGGCACGGTGATCGGCTGCTACGGCCTGGCGCGCCTGGTTTGCGCTGACGAGGCCAAGGTGCTGGCCGCGGTGGGCAGCGTGACGGCGGCCGATGCGCGCGACGTCATCATCGTCGTGGCCAACAGCACGACCTACGGCGGCGCCGGCGGCAATATCGGCACCATGACCATGCATCCGTCCTCGATCGAGATCGCCCTGCATGAGATCGGCCACACCGCCTTCAAGCTGGCCGACGAGTACGACTACGGCAGCTGCGCCACCAACAGCGAGCCGAGCGAAGTCAACGTCACCCGCGGCAGCAGCCGCAGCACGGCCAAATGGGGCAGCTTGATCGCCAGCGGCACGGCCGTGCCCACCCAGCCGGGCAGTTATGCCAACGGCACCCTGGGTCTGTTTGTCGGTGCCAAGTACTGCACCAGCGGCGTCTACCGCCCGACTGAAAATTCACGCATGCGCACTCTGGGCCAGCCCTGGCACAAGGTCAACGAGAACCGTGCGGGCGCGGTGTTTGCGTCCTACACGGGCAGCACCCCGCCCGACACCGGTGGCGCGGTCACGGTCAATGGCAGCTTGGCCGCGGCCGGCGCGACCGCCTCGCACCCCGGCGGCTCTCCGGGCTATGTGCAGAGCCTGTCGGGCGGCAACTTCACGCTCAAGCTCAGTGGGCCTGCCACTGCCAATTTCAACCTGAGCCTGTACAAATGGAACGGCTCGGCCTGGGCCGTGGTGGCGAAGTCGGAGCTGGCAGGATCCACCGAAAACATCAGTTATGCCGGTACGGCCGGCTACTACTACGCCCAAGTCAGCTCGGCGGCGGGCTCGGGCAGCTACAGCCTGAGCTACACCTTCCCGAAGTAAGCGGACCTCAAAGACCCGGCGGCTCCCAGAACCAGGCGCCGCTGGCCGCCTGGGCCGCCTGCTGACGGTAGCTGGACGGCGCCATGCCGACGATGGACTTGAACTGGCGGCTGAACTGCGCCTGGTCGTAGAAGCCGCAGGCCAGGGCCACGTCGAGCAGGGGCTCCTGGCTGCCACGCAGCAAGGCGCAGGCCGCGCGCACGCGGCTGCGCAGGATGAAGGCCATGGGGCTGAGGCCGTAGATGCGCTTGACCAGGGCCGACAGACGCTCCGGGCTGAGGCCGGCTTCCTCGGCCAGCTCGGACAGCAGCACGCGCCGTTCGCTGTGCTTGGTCATGCGGTCCACGGCCTGCACCAGGCCGGCTTCTGCCTCGCCACGTGGCACGCCGGGCACATCGCGCGAGAGGCAGAGCAGGCCGGCCAGTTCGCCCTCGCGGCTGCACAGCGGGTATTTGTGCGTGACGCACCAGCCGGCCTGGCGGTCGGGCAGCAAGATGGGGTCGAGCTGGTAGAGCAGCGGCTGCTGGCGCGCGAGCACCCAGTCGTCCTGTTCGCGGTAGCGCACGGCCAGATCGGCCGGCCAGAGCTCGGCCGCGCGCCGCCCGTGCAGCTTCTCGTCCGGGTTCAGGCCCAGACGCTGCTGCAAGGATTGGTTGAAGGACACATAGCGGCCGGCGCGGTCCTTGACCACGAAGAGATAGCCCGGCACGCCATCGAACAGCAGGGCGGTCTGGGCGGCGCCAAACAGCAAGGCTTGCTCAGCGGCAGAAGGTGGCGCGGCGACCGGCACCGCCGCGCTGCGAGGAAGGGTAGGCATGGAAACACGCCTCGAATTCTTTCGATGGGCGCATCGTCGCCGAAAAGGCCTGGATAACGCCGCCCTTGCAGGGCAAGTCCCGATGTCGATTTCCCTGCTTCGAAAGTGCGCGGGCGGCCGAGCCTTCACTTCGATCTGCCGCAGCGGCTTGGGCTGAAACCTGCGGGTGGTAGAACCTCGCCATGCCGCTTCCTTCTCTCGATGCTCGCCACCGCACCGTGGCCGCCCTGGGCGTGGCCCAAACCCTGGCCTGGGCTTCCAGCTACTACCTGCCGGCTTTGCTGGCTTCAGCCATGGCGCGCGAACTGGGCCTGGCCTCGGCGACCATCTTTGCGGCCTTCTCGGCGGCGTTGCTGGCTTCGGCCGTGGTCGGGCCCTATGCCGGCCGCTGCATCGACCGCTGGGGCGGGCGGCCGGTGCTCATGCTCAGCAATCTCGTGTTTGCCCTGGGACTGTTGGCCTTGAGCCAGGCGCAAGGTTTGCTCAGCTTGTTCCTGGCCTGGTTGATCATGGGCCTGGCCATGGGCGCAGGCTTGTACGAAGCGGCCTTTGCCACCCTGGTGCGCCTGTACGGCCGTGAGGCGCGCAATGCCATCACCGGCATCACCTTGATCGCCGGCTTTGCCTCGACCGTGGGCTGGCCCCTGACCGGCTGGCTGGAGGCCCACTGGGGCTGGCGCGCCGCCTGCATGGCCTGGGCGGGACTGCATCTGCTGCTGGCGCTGCCGCTCAATTTCAGCGTGCCCCGGGCTCAGAGGCTGGTGGTGGCTGCACCGGAGCTGGCGGGCGCTTCAGCCGAGCCGGTGGAGGCCGAAGTACCGGCGGCCGCACCTGCCTGGCGATCGGTGCTGATCTTGTCCTGGGTGTTCGCGGTGACATGGTTCATCAGCACCGCCATGGCCGCGCACTTGCCCCGCTTGCTGATGGCGGGGGGAGTCAGCCTGGCGGCGGCGGTGGCCGTGGGCGCCTTGATCGGGCCGGCCCAGGTGGCCGCCCGGCTGCTGGAGTTTGGCGTGCTGCGCCATGTCCACCCGCTCTTGTCGGCGCGCCTGGCCACGCTGATGCACCCGGTGGCAGCGGCCTTGCTGGCGCTGCTGGGGGCGCCGCTGGCCTCGGCGTTTGCGCTGCTGCATGGGGCGGGCAACGGCATCCTCACCATCGCCAAGGGCACCTTGCCGCTGGTCTTGTTTGGCCCACAGGGCTATGGCCAGCGCCAGGGCTGGATGATGGTGCCGGCGCGTCTGGCCCAGGCCTTGGCGCCCTGGTTGTTCGGTCTGTGTCTGGACCGTTGGGGCGCGCAATCGCTGTGGCTGTCCTGCGGATTGGGGCTGCTGGCCTTTCTGGCCTTGTTGGCCCTGCCCAAGCCAGCGCCTGGCAGGGCCTGAGCGGCCGGCCCGCTGTCACAGCGTCACAGCGTCACAGCATCACGGCGCTGCGAACTCCTGCTCGTGCAGCCAGGCGGCATGCTTGACGGTGCGGCGGGTGCGGCTCCACTCTTCGATCATGGCCGGAGCCAGCTCGCGCAAGCGCTCCAGCTGGCCCGGCTTGACCGTGTTGGCCGCCAGCTCGATGCGGTGGCCGTTGGGGTCGTGCAGGTAGATGGACTGGAAGATCTCGTGGTTGGTCGGGCCCACCACGTCGATGCCCAGGGCCACGAGCTTGGCCTTGGTGCGCTCCAGCGTGGCCACGTCCTCGACCTGAAAAGCCAGGTGCTGCACCCAGGCCGGGGTGTTCTCGTCGCGGCCCTGCGGTGGCGATTCGGGAAGCTCGAAAAAGGCCAGCACATTGCCGCGGCCGGCGTCGAGGAAGATGTGCATGTAGGGGTTGGCCTCCTTGGTCGAGGGCACGCGGTCCTCGGAGATGGCCAGCAGCAGGTCCATGTCCAGCGCCTCTTTGTAGAAGCGGATGGTTTCCTGCACATCGCGGCAGCGGTAGGCGACGTGGTGAATGCCTTGGGTCAACATGATGTTTGTCTCCTGCGAGTTAGAGATGTCGAGTCGTACGCGCTCTGAGGCTGGGAGATTTCGTCGCGAGCGGCTGCCAGGCTAGGCTGAGTTCGGACAGATTCAGTCCTGAGGACTGAATCTGCCTAGCGAAGGCCTCGGCCTCAGGCCTAGGCGGACGGAGCGCAGGAACCGGAACGTACTTCCTGTACGTGAGGATTCCGAGCATTCGGCCAACGACGCATGGCAGTCGCGCAGTAGAAAGATCGCTGCCTCAGATGACGCCGCGGCGTTCCTGGTCTTTTTCGAGTGACCGGAACAAGGCGCCGAAGTTGCCTTCGCCGAACCCGAGGTTGTTGCTGCGCTGGATGATCTCGATAAAGATCGGGCCGATGATGTTCTTGGTGAAGATCTGCAGCAAATAGCCCTGCTCGTCGCCATCGACCAGCACCTGGTGCTGCTGGATGCGGGCAGGGTCTTCGCGCACACCCTGCACGCGGTCGAAGACCTCGGCGTAGTAGTCCTCGTCGATCTCCAGGGTCTCGATGCCACTGCCTTGCAGTTGGTCGAGCGATCCGAGGATGTCGTTCGTCAGGAAGGCCAGATGCTGAACGCCCGGGCCCTTGTACTCGCGCAGGTACTCGGCGATCTGGTCCTTGTCGTCCTTGGGCTGGTTGATGGGGATACAGAAGCTGCCGTCGGGCGAGCGCAGGGCGAAGCTGGTCAGGCCGGTCTTGGCGCCCTGGATGTCGAAGTAGCGCACTTCCGTGAAGCCGAAGATGCCTTTGTAGAAGGCGGCCCACTTGTCCTGCTCGCCCGGTGGCACGTTGTTGGTCAGGTGGTCCACGGTCAGGAAGCCCTTGTCCGGCTGGATCACCGGGGCATCGAGTGCCACGAAATCGCGCTCGTAGATGCTGGCGCCGGCCGGGTGGGCCTCGATGAAGTAGATGATGGAATCGCCGATGCCCCAGACCGCTGGGTAGGCATGGTCTTTCATGGCTGCGGGCACGGCCAAGGCGCCGCGGGACACGGCGGCGGCCAGGGCAGCCGCAGCGTTCTCGACGCGCCAGCCCATGGCGCTGATTGAGGGGCCGTGGCGGCGCGCGAACTGGGCCGAGTGGCCCGCGCGTTCGCCGTTGAGCAGGAAGTGGATGTCGTTCTGGCGGTAGTAGCTGATGGCCTTGCTCGGGTGGCGGCGCAGCTTGGAGAAACCAAAAGACAGGAAGAGCGCGTCCAGCTGCTCCAGAGTCGGGCCGCAGAATTCGGTGAATTCGATGCCGGTCAGGCCGACGGGGTTGCTGGGGCTGATGATGCTCATGACGCGGGTCTCCAGGTGTTGGTGTTGGCTTGTGGCTTCGCCCCTCGTGGCGATGGAGCGCATTCTTCGTCGGCCTCTAAATCGAAGAAAGCGAATTTCTTTGCCGCTCTTGATCAATAATTTCGAACATGAAATTGGATCTCGAAGCCCTGTCGGCACTGGACGCGGTGGTGCGCCATGGCAGCTTTGCGCGCGCCGCCGAAGCCCTGCACAAGGTCACGTCGGCCGTCAGCTACCAGGTCAAGAAGTTGGAAGAGCAGCTGAACCTGACCTTGGTCGATCGCAGCGCCTACCGCGTGCGCCTGACTGCAGAAGGTGAGGCCGTGCTCGCCGAGGGCCGCCGCCTGCTGCGCCAGGCCTACCAGGTTGAGGCCCTGGCCCAGCAGCTGGCCTCGGGCTGGGAGGCGCGCCTGCTGGTGGTGGTGGACGGCATCCTGCCCTTGGCCGACACCTTGCGGGCGCTCAAGCAACTGGTTGACGAAGGCGTGCCGACCCGGGTGCAGCTGAAGATCGAGTTTCTGGGTGGCGTGCAGCACCGCTTTGAAAAGGAGCAGGCCGATCTGATGTTGGTCAAGGAGTACCAGCCCTCGGCCCAACTGCAAGCCCAGGCCCAGGCCGAAGTGGAATGCGTGCTCTGTGTGGCACCTGAGCATGGGCTGGCACAACTGGCTGCGGAAGCCGGGCGGCCCTTGCGCCTGGAGGAGTTGCAAGACCATGTCGAGCTCAGCGTGCAGGACAGCAGCGACCAGGGCAGCGACCGCCAGATGTTCGGCGGCGAGCGGGTCTTCTACCTGTCTGGCTTTGTTGCCAAGCGCCAGGCCTTGCTGATGGGCATGGGCTTTGGCTGGATGCCTCGCTACCTGGTCGACGAGCCCTTGGCCGCTGGCCAGCTGGTCGAGCTGCCCTACCAGGGCGGCTCTCGATTTCGCTTCACCCCCTGGCTGGTCCAGCGCCTCGACCGCCCACCCGGCCGCGCTGGTCAGCGTCTGATCGAGCTGCTCAGCCGGGCTGCTTGATTGGCGCGTTAGCCCCTGGCGACTGGAAGCGGCACATTGCTGAAATTCAAATGCAACCACAGAGGCACGGAGGCACAGAGCTAAAACCAATTCAGCTTTGTATTTCTCTGTACCTCTGCGCCTCTGTGGTTGCCTTTTGTATTCGGCTGCTTTGTGCCGCGACCTGCCACTCGCGCCGCCCAAAAAAAGAGGCGCAAGCCGCCTGAAGCTGCTTGCGCCTTGTAAAACCGGGCAGGTGAGGAGTCGGGCCGGAGCCCGGCCCGCCCAGGCCAGGGAAACCTGGGTTGGAGTTCTGTGAAGCGGATCAGGACTTGGCCGGCGTGGCTTCGGTCTTGGCCGCAGCTGGGGTGGCGCTGGGTGTGGTCACCGCAGCAGCTGCCTCAGTGGCAGGCTTCTTCGGCGTGGCCGGGCCGGCACCATCGGTCTTGTTCACCGGGCTGGCCGTGGCCGCCATTGGGGTGGCGGTTGCGGCGGGCGTAGCGGCAGCGGTGGTGGCCGGCTTGGCTGCAGGGGCGGCGGGCACAGCTGGCGTGGCCGGGGCGGCAGGCGCTGCAGCCGTGGTCACAGGAGCTGCGGTAGCTGCAGCCTTGTGAGCATGGGCCTTCTTGTGTTCTGCCTTGTGTTCAGCTTTGTGCTCCACTTTTGCAGCGTTGGTGTGCTGCTCGGTTTTTGCGTTAGCCTCCTTGGTGGCAGGCGCCGCGGTCGTTGCGGTGGCAGCCGGTGCGGTGGTGGTGGGCTTGGCGCTGACCGGCTTGGTGGCTTCGGCGGCCATGGCGCTACCCAAGGACAGAGCCAGCAGCGCGGGGATCAGAGCGGTCTTCAGAGCGTTGGACTTGGTGTTCATCAGGATTTCTCCAAGGGTTGCGAAAGGTACCTGCACAACGACGCCCGATGAGTCGTCGTTGACCCTGTTTCCTCACCCTTGCAAAGCGTTACACGTGTCACAAGTCGGTACTTCGATCGCTTGGTGCAAATAAAAAGGGGCGCGAAACGCGCCCCTTGTGGGTGTTGGCCGCCGCGGCGGTGATCACCAGATCTTGCAGCGCTTGCTCTCTTCCTTGACCATCTTCTGGCCCGGCTTGCATGCGAAAGCCTGGGCAAACTCCGGCATGTTCACAGCCACGCCGTTGATGCGGTAGCGGCCCGGCGAATGCGGGTTGGTCAGGGCTTGCACGCGCAGCGCCTCGGGGCGGGCGGTGTTGCAGTCCCACTGGCCGAAGCCGATGAAGAAACGCTGCTCGGGCGTCAGACCGTCGATGGGTGCCAGCTTCTGCGTGGCGGTCTGTTCGCGCCAGGCGGCCAGGGCCAGCACCATGCCGCCCAGGTCGGCCAGGTCTTCGCCCAGGGTCAGGCGGCTGTTGATCTTGATGTCATCGACGATGGTGTACTGCGCGTACTGCTCGACCACGCAGGCAGCGCGCTTCTCAAACGCGCGGCCGTCCTTCTTGGCCCACCAGTCCTTGAGATTGCCCTTGGCATCGAACTGGCGGCCTTCGTCGTCGAAGCCGTGGATCAGCTCATGGCCGATGGTGCCGCCGGTGTTGCCGTAGCTGGGTGCGTCGTCGAGCTTGGTGTCGAACAGCGGCGGTTGCAGCACGCCGGCGGGGAAGTTGATGTCGTTCATCTGCGGGTTGTAATAGGCGTTCACCGTCTGCGGCGTCATGCCCCACTCTCCGCGGTCCAGCGGCTTGCCGATCTTGTTCAGCTGGCGCCGCGCTTCGAAGGCATTGCCGCGCTGCACATTGCCCAGGAAGTCATCGCGCTTGATCTCCAGCGCGCTGTAGTCGCGCCAGACATCGGGGTAGCCGATCTTGTTGACGATGCTGTGCAGCTTTTCGATCGCGCGGGTCTTGGTGGCCGGGCTCATCCACTCGAGCGCCTGCACGCGCTGGGCCATGGCGCGCTCGATCTGTTCGGTCATCTGCTGGGTCTTGGCCTTCAGCTCGGGGCTGAAATTGCGTGCCACAAACTCCTGGCCCAGGGCTTCGCCGATCTGGTTGTCCACCAGCTCGACACAGCGCTTCCAGCGTGCCTTGAGCTGGGGCACACCATTGAGTGTCTGGCCGAAGAAGTCGAAGTTGGCCTGCACCAGGGCTTGGTTCAGATGCGGCGCCTGGCTGCTGAGGGTCTGCCAGCGCAGGTAGGTCTTGATGTCGTCCAGGCTGCTCTTCTTGAGCAGGCCGGCCAGGGCCTTGAAGAAGGCCGGTTCGGTGACGTTGAAAACCCGGGTGGAGGCTGGCACGCCCAGGGCCTGCTGGTAGGCCGTCCAGTCGAAGCCGGGGGTCAGGGCTTGCAGGCCGCGGGCATCGAACTTGTGGAAGGTCTTGTAGGGGTCACGCTTGTCCACGCGGCTCAGGGTGGCGCGGGCCAGAGTGGTTTCCATGGCCAGCACGCGGGCCGCGGCCGCCTGAGCCTGGCTTGCGCTGCTACCGCCAAGCTCGAACATGCGGGCGATGTGGGCGCTGAACGCTTTCCGCATCTTGAGCGATTTCGCATCGCCCTTCAGGTAGTAGTCGCGGTCCGGCAGGCTGATGCCACCGGCCATGGCGAAAGCGATCAGCTGGCTGGAGTCGGCCAGGTCCTGGCTCGATGTGAAGGCAAAGAACAGGCGTTCGTTGTTGCTGGCCAGCTGCAGGGCGGCCAGCAGGGCCGGCAGCTCCTGCTTGCTGCTCAGGCCGTCGATGCGGCTCAGCAGCGGTTGCAAGGCTTGCAGGCCACGGCGCTCGGCCGCGCCTTCGTCCATGCAGGCAGCGTAGTAGTCGGCCATCTGAGCCTGGCTGGCGTTCAGCTGCGCGGCCGGGCTGCTTGCCAGGCGATCCAGGATGCCCCAGAGATAACGCTGGTTTTCATCGGCCATCTTGGCGTACACCGACCAGCGCGACTGGTCGGCCGGCACCGGGTTCTTGTCCATCCAGCCGCCGCAGACGTACTGGTAAAAGTCTTCGCAGGGGTCGACGCTGCGGTCCATGGCCTGCAGGTCCAGGCTGGGCGTGTAGGGCAGGCTGGCCAGGGGCTGTTCCTTGGCGGCATTGCTGCCGTCGCTGGGCTGGGCTTGAGCCATCAGGCTCAGTGTCCCCAGGCTCAGGGCGCTCAACAGGGCTTTGAAGGGCGCACTGCGGCGCATGGGTTTGGAGATCTTGGGCATGGGGGGCGGCATCGTTGGCGACCGTCATGGGTCGAAGCCTCGGATTCTCCGCCAAGCGCGACGCGCGCCGGCATACTTCAGCGCGCAGTCTGCTTGAGCACTTCGTCTTGCCAGGTCTGGCGCAGCTTCTTCATCTCCCAGGCCCAGACAAAGGGGCGCAGGGCGCGAGCCTTGCTGTACTGGGCCGGGTCCAGCAGCCTTTGGTGCAGCTCGGGCGGCAGGTCCAGGTGAGCGAGGCGAATCGGTCGGGCATAGCCCCGCGCCAGCTGCAGCTGGCCGGCGTCGCTGAAGATGTACTCGCGTGCCAGCTGCGCGGCATTGGGGTGCGGTGCGTGGCGGTTGATGAGGGTGGTGTAGCCGCTGGTGACCGAGCCGTCGGCGGGAATCAGCACCTCGTAGTCGCTGGCTCGGGCCAAGCGGCTGCGATGGCCCAGGGCGACGAAGTCCCAGAGCAGGAAGACATCGGCCCTGCCGCGCTGCAAGTCGGCCACCGTGGCATTGCTGTGAATCAGCCGGCCCTGCCGGGCCAGCTTGGCAAAGGCTTCCAGCGCTGGCTGCAGGCGCACTTCATCGCCGCCCAGGGCGATGGCCGCGGCCAGCACATTGGCGCTGGCCTGGGCCGAGCTGCCCACGCTGCCGACCTGCACCGTATAGGGGCCATCAAACAACTCCTGCCAGCTGCGCGGCACACGCCCGCCCTTGCGTTTCTTGTTGACGGCAAAGGCAATCGTGCCGGTGTAGGCCAGAGCCCAATAGCCGTCTTCGTCGCGCGCCCAGGCGGGAATCTGCTCCCAATACTTGGGCTTGTGCGGCCGGCTGATGCCACGCCCGCGCGCCACGGCCCCATATTCGAAGCCGACATCGCCCAGGTCCACGGTGCCGCGACTGCCGTCGCGTTCCATGCGCGCGATCTCGTCGGCGCTGTTCATGTTCTCGTCGCTGTGCTCAATGCCGTAGAGCCGCTTCAGGTCGGCCCAGATGCCGGCCCAGTTCGCCCAGCTGTCGGGCATGCCCAGGGTGTGGAGCTGGCCCTCGGCACGGGCCGCGGCTTCCAGCTGGCGCTCGGCGCTCAGTGCCGGTAAGCCGGGTGCGAGCGGTGCGGAAGCCGCCAGCTGCGCCGCTACCTGCCCGGAGGGCAGGCTCAGGGCGCTGAGCAGCAGGCGGCGTTTCATGGCCGGATTGTTACAGTTTGTGCCCGCCTCACCCAGGGCACAGCGCACGGATCAGCCGAGAACGCGCAGGATTTCCGCGCCATATGCTTCCAACTTCTTCGCCCCCACCCCGCTGATGCCGACCAGCTCGTCCAGGCTTTGCGGGTTTTGCCGGGCCATCTCGGCCAGGGTGACGTTCTGGAAGATCACGTAGGCGGGCAGGCCGTGTTCCTTGGCCACCTCGGCGCGCCAGGCCTTGAGCAGTTCGAAGCGCGCCAGGGCTTCGTCGTCAAGCTCGATCGGCGCGCTGCTCTTGCCACTGCTGCCAGTGCCAGGTTTGGCGCCGCGCGTCAGCCGGCCGCGCTTGGGGGCCGCGGTGGGCACACGCAGCAGCAGTTGCACCTCGCCCTTGAGCACGGCGCGGGCGCTGTCGGCCAGGGCCAGGGTCATGTACTCGCCTTCGGTGAAGACATGGCCCAAGGCGATCAGCTGGCGCAGCACGGCGCGCCACTGGGTTTCGGGCAGGTCGGCGCCAATGCCCCAGGTGGACAGGCTTTGGTGGCCGTACTGCGTGACCTTGTCGGTGACCTTGCCGCGCAGCACATCGATCAGGTGGCCGGCACCGAAGCGCTGGCCGCCGTTCTGGTGAAAGCGGTAGATGCAGCTGAGCAGCTTGCGCGCCGAGTCGGTGCCGTCCCAGGTGGCCGGCGGCACGAGGCAGTTGTCGCAGTTGCCACAAAAGTAGCGGACCCCCACGTCGCTTCGCTCCTGCCCCCCGAGGGGGCTCTGCCCACCTTGGGGCGGCCCGGCGGTGGGCAGACTCGTCTCCCCGAAATAACCGAGCAAACGAGCGCGCCGGCAGTCGGTTGCTTCGGCCAGGGCCAGCAAGGCATCGAGCTTGCCGCGCTGGCCTTTCTTGAACTCCTCGCCGGCTGGGCTCTCGTCGATCATGCGGCGCTGGTTCACCACATCGGCCAGGCCGTAGGTCATCCAGGCATCGGCCGCCGCGCCGTCGCGGCCGGCGCGGCCGGTCTCCTGGTAATAGCTCTCGATGTTCTTGGGCAGGTCCAGGTGGGCGACGAAGCGCACATCGGGTTTGTCGATGCCCATGCCGAAGGCGATGGTGGCCACCATGACGATGCTGTCTTCGCGCAAAAAGCGGTCCTGGTGGCGCTGACGCACGGCGGCGTCCAGACCGGCGTGATACGGCAGGGCCTTGATGCCGGCGCTGACCAGCCAGTCGGCCGTCTCGTCCACCTTTTTGCGGCTCTGGCAGTAGACGACGCCGGCGTCTTCGTGGTGCTCATCCTGGATGAAGCGCAGCAGCTGATCGCGCGGCTTGCTGTCCTTCTCGACGATGGTGTAGCGAATATTGGGCCGGTCGAAGCTGCTGATGAAGACGCGCGCTTCTTCCAGGCGCAGGCGCTCGATGATGTCGGCGCGAGTCAGATCGTCGGCGGTGGCCGTCAGCGCGATGCGCGGCACCTCGGGGTAGCGCTCGTGCAGCAGACTGAGCGCCAGGTACTCGCTGCGGAAATCATGGCCCCACTGGCTGACGCAATGCGCCTCGTCGATGGCGAACAGGCTCAGCAGGCCGCGCTCCTGCAGGGAATCGAGCTGGGCCAGAAAGCGCGGGTTGGTGATGCGCTCGGGCGCGGCGTAGAGCATGACCAGGCGGCCACTCATCATCTCGCGTTCGACATGGGCGGCTTGTTCGCCGCTCAGGCTGCTGTTCAGGAAGGCGGCGTGCACGCCGGCCTCTTCCAGCGCGCCGACCTGGTCGTGCATCAGGGCGATCAGCGGGCTGACCACCACCGTCACGCCTTGCTGGCTGCGGTGGCGGGCTATGGCGGGGATCTGGTAGCAGAGGCTTTTGCCACCGCCGGTGGGCATCAGCACCAGGGCGTCGCCGCCGGCCACCACATGGCCCACGATGTCGGCCTGCGCGCCACGGAAGGCGCTGTAGCCGAACACCTCTTGCAGGATCTGGGTGGGGGCGGGAAGATGGTCAGCACGGGTCATGAGCCCGCCATTGTCGAGGAGAACCCGGAATGTCGAACAACGCGCAGGACAAGGCCGCCGATTTGCGCAGCAAACTGATCCGCAATTTTCTGGAAGTGCCGCGCGAGCGCTATCTGCGCGCGCCGCGCTACGACAGCCTGGTCGGGGCTGTCTCCGAGGGCACGCTGGCGCGCAAACTCGGCTGTGGCGTGGACACCGTGGCGCCCGGCCAGCAGAGCTGCCCCTACCACTTTCACCACACGCAAGAGGAGATGTTCATCGTCCTCGAGGGCCAGGGCACTTTGCGGGTGGCCGATGAACTGCTGCCCATCAAGGCCGGCGATGTCATCTTCATTCCCTGCGGGCCCGAATACCCGCACCACATCCTCAACACCTCGGACGCCGAGCTCAAGTACCTGAGCATCAGCACCCAGGACCGGCCCGAGGTCTGCGAATACCCCGACTCGGGCAAGATCGCCGTGTTCTCAAAAGGCCCGGCCTTCATCCACCGGCGCGAGCACGGCCTCGATTACTGGGACGGCGAGCCCTGAGGGCAGGCCCGACCCGAGTGTGACTGTTTCAGCAACTCAGCCGACCCCGTTCACCAGTTTGTCGTGCAAACGGGTGGCGTGGGCGTCAGACAGCCCTGCCAGCTGGTCCGCAATGACCCTCAATTTTGCGGTCTCGCTCTCTGCCCCCGCATAGGCCGCCAGCGCTTCGTCGCGCAACAAGCGCTTGGGTGTGGTGACGCAGGCCTCGAAGAGCTCGCGCAAGACGATTTGGCCGCGGTGCTCTTGCATCTGGACCTGGGCACGGTCGTAGAGGCGGCGCTGCACCAAGGCTTGCAAGCCATCCAGAAAGACCTGAGCTTGAGGCAGCAACTGCACTTGCCAAGCGAGCAAGGCCTCCTCGTGGCCGGGCAGGGGCTCCACTTCGGCAGACACCACCAGGGCGTTCACCAGCGTGCCGATGGCGCGCTTGCGTGCCGGTGTTGAGCTGCCGAACAAGGCCTGGCCGATGCCGTCGATATCGCCCAGGTCCACTGCCTCGGCCCAGCCGCGATCGAGTTCGATCGCCTCCCAGTCCTCGCGCGCGATCTCGCCAAGGGTCAGGCCATCCTCGAATTCATGCACGCCCTGAGCAATCCCCGCGGCCAGCTGAACCAGGCTGGCATCCAGGCTGCCAGGGCCGGCGTGGCCATGCTGCTGGGCCGTCGCCAAGCGCCGGGGCATGAGCAGGCGATCGGCTTCCGGGCCTTCCAGGGGCATGAGGACCCAATCCACCAGATCCTGGTCTTCGTCGTAAAAGCCCTGGGGCGGTGACCAGTGTTCGCGCAACGGCACCATGCCGGGCCCGGGCTGCTGTCGCGGGCGGGGCGACAGCAACCGCGACCAGGGGCAGGGCCGGTCCAGCATGCCGAGCAAGAGGCGGCGCGAGGGGTCGAGGCCGAAGCCTTCGGCATAGGGCTCCTGGCGTGCCAGCAGGCGGATGCTCTGCGCGCGGGTCTCGAAGCCGCCGTGCTCGTGCATCAGGCAGTTGAGCATGATCTCCCCGCCGCGCCCGAAGGGGGCCGCGCCCAGCTCGCGTGCAAAGGCAATGGACTCCAACAAATTCGGGTCCGGCAGCAAGGCCACCCAGGGCTCCGAGCGGGAGTGCAAGCCCTCCAAGGCGCGCAACAAACCTCGCGCCAATTGCGCGGTCTCCAGCGCATGGGTCAGTCGCGAGCGCATGACTTCGCCCTCGTCGAGACTGGGCCAACTGAGCTTGCCCTGCAGGCGCCGGAAGGAGCTGCAATGCAGCACACGGGCACGGTCACGGGCGAAGGGGTTGCGGTAGCTGCCGCGGGCCCGTTGAAGCTCCGAGCCGGAGCGCCGAACCAGCCATTGCATGCTGCCGCGCAGTTGGCTGAGCTGTTCACTCAGTGTGGAGGTTTCGGGCGTGGAGCTCATGGCATCTCCTTCCGCCCGGCCATCGGTCCGCCAGCGATTGCGGCGGCAAGCGGTGCCGGGTGCTCGTCTGCACACGATAGGCTTGCACGCTCAGCTTTGCACAGTGCCCGCGAGGGCGGCGCCGTGGACTTTGAACGGTTTCCGGCAGGGCTGCGGCAGTCAGCGCCTCGCAAGCTCCTCCAGCGGCGCGCGGGCTTCACTGCTGCCGCCGCCATTGCTGGGTGCCGCGCGGGCGTTGCTGGCCTTGTCGCCGCGGGCGTTGATGCGCGAGATGCCGGAGGACTGGCGTTGCACCTCGGGCCGGCCCCAGTAATCGACTTGGCCGAAGCCCGAGACTGAAATCGCCAGCTGTTCGGTGGCCCAGATCTCGGCCTCACCGATGCCGCTGATGCTGAGGGCCGCGCGATTGGCCTGCAGGCTCTCGGCCTGCAGGCGGCCCTTGCCGGAGATGCGCAGTGACAGTTCGTTCACTTGGCCGCTGATGCGGCCGGTGCCGGCACCGGAGATGCCGAAGTTCAAGCGCTCGGCGCTGAGCTCGTCGAAGCGTGCCGAGCCAGCGCCCGAGATGCTGACCGTCAGCTGGACGCAGCGGAAGGCACCTGGCGCATGCAAGTCGCCGGCGCCCGACAGGATCACTTGGTTGAGCCGGCGCAGGGTGACGTCAATCTGCGGCCTTTGGTTGCGCCACATCTTCCAGCCATCGACCGAGCGGATCTGCAGCTTGTCGCCGCTGTAGTCGAGCTCGATCTGCTTTTGGGCCTCGGCATCACCGACCACAAAGACCTGGTCGCGCTCGCCTTGGATCAGTCGTACATTGGCGGTGCCTGACAGCTCCAGGCGCTCAAACGGGCGACCGACGTAGAGCTTGCCCTCGGCCGCCGGTGCGGCCGGTGGCGCCACGGCAGCTGGGGCTGTGGGTGCCGCTGGGGCCGCAGGAGGCGCCGCTGCGGCGGGCGCCCCGCCGGGTTGAGCGGCCACCAACTCGCTCATCAGACAGGCCAGCAGGCCGGTGGACAGCAGCTTCCAGCTCATATCGATTGCTCCCTCAGTTTCTTGGACACATCGCGGTTGGCCGTGAAGCGGCTGCCGTCCTGCATCTGCACGATCAGTTGCGAGTTTTCATCAGGCGTCATCGACACCACGAAGTCGAGATTGACGATGCAGCTGCGCTGCAGCTTGATGAAGCGGCTCGGGTCCAGGCGCTGCTCGAAGGCGGTGATCGGCAGGTTGACCAGGTACTGGCGGCCACCGCTGGCCACGGCTGTGTACTTGATGTCCGAACGCAGATATTCGACGGTGTCCACTTGGATTGGGAAGATCTTGCCCTGGTCGCGCACCAGCAGCCGGGTCATGGGCGAGCTGTCGGGCTTGGCCGCGGCCTCCAGGGCCTGGGTGCTGCCGCCCGTCTCAGCGGCGGTGCCGCGCTGCAGCGCATGGCCGACGGCTTCGTTGAAGCGCTCCTGCGAGAAGGGCTTGAGCAGGTAGTCGGCCGCGTGCAGTTCAAAGGCGGTGATGGCGTGCTCGTTGTAGGCGGTGGTGAAGATGACGCGCGGTGCCGGGCCGCCGGCGCCGTCCTCGGCCAGGGCGCGCAAGACCTGCAGGCCGCTCAGCCCCGGCATATTGATGTCCATGAAGACCAGCTCGGGCCGCAGGCTGCGGATCTGCTCCAGCGCGCTCAGGCCGTCGGCGCAGCTGGCGAGCAGCTCCAGCTGCGGCAGCTGCGCGACCCAGTCGGCCAGGGCTTCGCTGGCCAGGGGTTCGTCCTCGGCGATCAGGGTGCGTATGCGGGCTGTGGTGGTGGTGTTCATGGCGTTCATGCAGTGAGGGCCTGTGGAATCCACAGGTCGACGCGGAATCCTGCGCCGGGTGCGGTGTGGATGTGCATGCGGGCGCGGCCATCGAAGTCCAGCGCAAAGCGGCGGCGCAGGGCGCCCAGGCCGATGCCGCCACCGCGGTGGCCGCCGCCGACATGGGCGGCGTCGCTGGGCGAGGCCACTGCGTCCTGTGCGTTCAGCCGGGCCGGGTCGCAGCCAGCGCCGTCGTCTTTGACGGTCAGGGCCAGGCCTTGCGTCAAGGCATCGCGGCGCGCGCTGATGCTGATGCAGCCGCCCTTCACGCTGGGCGAGATGCCGTGGATGATGGAGTTCTCCACCAGGGGTTGCAGGGTCAGCGGCGGGATCTCGTCCTGCAGAGTCTGCGGGTCCAGCGCCCATTCCACGCTGAGGCGCTGCCCCAGGCGCAGGGACTCCAGGGCCAGGTAGTCGCGCACAAAGCCCAGCTCTTCCTCCAGGGTCACGCGGTCGGCCACACCGCGCTTGCTGTCCAGCACATAGCGCAGCATGTCGGAGAAGCGCAGCAGGGCGGTTTCGGCCGCCTTGGCGTCTTTGCGGGTCAGGGCGATCAGAGAATTCAGGGTGTTGAAGAGGAAATGCGGGTTCAGCTTGCCGCTGATGGCGGCCAGCTCGGCGCGGGCCAGCGCGCTCTCGGCTTGGGCCGCGGCCACCGCATTGCGGCGGGCGCGCCGGGCATTCAGCACGGCCGCAAAACCGGTGGACACCGGCACGTAGACGAACACCCCGGTGATGGCGCGCCAGAGCGCCGTCTGCATCAGCGTGGCCTCGGCATGCTCGGGGCCAAAGAGCAGGCTGGCGAGTACGAAATCACTGGCCAGCCAGACCGTGCTGAACAGCAGGGCGGCGGCAGCGTGCAGGGCGGCCAGGCTGAACAGGCCGAAGTCGCGCTCATGCAGCCAGCGCACCCAGGGGTAGACCAGCACGCCCATCAGCATCGGTGCCCAGAGCGTCAGCGTGGCCTCGTAGACGGCGGACCAGAGCTGCCACACGCCCTGCTGGCCGCGTTGGTAATCGAGCCCGGCCACCACATAGAGCAGCCAGGTCAGCAGGCAGGCACCGCCATAGGCCAGCCAGAAACGCCGGCGGCTGCCGGTGTTCCAGCTCTGGCTCGGGTTCAGGGGCGTGCTGCTGTCCATGTCGGCATCTTAGGCAAAGCCTGCGCCGAGCCTGGCGCCGGCCTGACTAAGTGCGGGATGCAGGGCGCGAACTGCGGCCGCCCGGGGTCTGGGCTCTTGTGGCTTCAGGCCGGGAACTGCCGGATCGCGCGCACCCGGCGGTTCATGGCGTGGCGGATGGCGTGCACGAACAGCCAGCGTTTGAGGCCGCTGAGATTGCTGCCGTGCCGGGCATAAAAGCCATCGGGCGTGTCAAAGCGGCCGAAGTCGTGATTGATTCCATCCTTCTGGATGTATGTGCTGCGGCCACACCATTCCACCCCGGGCGCCTGCAGATTCGGCGTGGCTGCGCCGTAGCCGCAGAAGGCCCGGGCTTGGGGGAAGCGGCGCTGCAGGGCGCTCAGGTAGGCGGCATCGAGGATGAAGCCTTCCAGCTCCAGCCAGCGTCCGTCCAGCCAGACCTCGACCCAGCTGTGCACGATGCTGCGCGGCGCCAGCCAGTAAGCCAGGCCGGTGATGGCACCCTTCTGCAAGCGCTTGTCGATGGTGAAACCGTGGAAGCGGCAGGGGATGCCGCTGGCCCTCAGCAAGGCCATCAGCAGGCTGCCCTTGGTGTTGCACTGGCCCAGTCCGTCGGCCAGCACCTGGGAGGCCGGGATCTCGTCGCCGCTGTTGTAGCCGAAGGCGATGTCCTTGCGCACGAAGTCATAGATGGCGCCGATGCGCTCGGCCTCCGGCAAGAGCGACCAGCCGCGCTCGCTCAGCAAGGCCTGGATGCGCGGATGTCCATAGTCCAGGATAGGGCTGCTTTGCAGCAGGGCGGGCTGGGGTGTGTCGGGCATCTCGGGCTCCTGAGCTCTTGTGGGCGATGCCCGCATTGGGAAGCCTGGAGCCAGTACGGGGTCAAGTTTGGGCAGGGCAGCGGGGGCGGCGGCATAATCTCGCGTTTATCGCCAGCGGAGCGCAATATGGCCTCGGTCAACAAAGTCATTCTCATCGGCAACCTGGGGCGCGACCCCGAGCTGCGCTACAACCCCAGCGGCGTCGCGTTCTGCACCATCAGCCTGGCGACCACGCGCAACTGGAAGAACCGCGAATCCGGCGAGAAGCAGGAAGAGACCGAATGGCACCGTGTGGTGTTCAACGACAAGCTCGCTGAGATCGTCGGCCAGTACTGCAAGAAAGGCCGCCCGCTCTACGTCGAAGGCCGTCTGCGCACACGCAAATGGACCGACAAGGAAGGCAAGGAGGTCTACACCACCGAAATCATCGCCAATGAGATGCAGCTGCTCGGCGGCCGTGACTCCGGCGATGAAGGCGGCGGTGGTGGTGGCGGCTACGGTGCCCGCGAAGGGCGTGGCGCAGGCGCTGCGGCCGGCGGCGGCGCCTCCTACGGTGGTGGCGACGACTACGGCGACGCCCCGGCAGCCCGTGCCCCGGCCCGCCCGGCCGCTCGCCCCCCGGCAGCCCGCCCCGCGCCCGCCCCGGCGCCGCGCCCGGCAACCGGTTTTGACGATATGGATGACGACATCCCTTTCTGATCGTCCCTGCGGAAGACGATATGGATGACGACATCCCTTTTTGATTCCGCACTTACGAAACTTCCTTGTGAGAAGGCCCGCGCTCCTAGAGGACGCGGGCCTTTTTTCTGCATCAAGCCATGGTTGTCAGATGCCATCGGGTGCCGATTCAAGCGCGAGCTTTCAATTCGCTCGCGCTCGACCGGTCCTGCCCAGCGACATGCGCGGGCGCCTGCCCTGGGCTCAGATCAGCCTGAAGCCCAGCAGGGCAATGGCCTGCGCCGGCAGCTTGAGGCGCACCTGGTCGCCCCAGTCGGCATTGGCCTTGATGCTGGCGCAGTACAGCACGCGGCCGGTGGAGCGACCATGGTCTTTGACCTTCTGGTCCATGCGCAGACGGACCAGTTCGGTGCCGTCGGCCTGGCTGGCTTGCAGGGTCTCACCTTCGCGCGGTGTGCAAACGTCGAAGCTGGCCTCGGAGCGTGAAAGCAGGCGCCAGCTCAGCGGGAATTGCTTGCGGTACAGCGCCTGGTAGGCCTGCAAGACCTGGCGAACGCTGGCCATGTCGGGGGTCTGTGCCGTGAGTTGAGGCACCAGCGCGAAGTTGCCCACGCCCCATTGGCCCTCGGCGCGGTTGATGCTGAAGTCGGCGTGCTGTGCCTGAACCGGCAGGTCGTGCGGCACCACATAGAGCTGGCCGATCACGGGGGCAATGGGCAGGTCTTTGTCTTCGTCCAGGACGGATACCCGCAGCGGGCGGCTGCTGTCCTGGCTGTACAGGCGTGTGCCAAAGCGCAGCAGGCCGTGGCTGATCTCGTGGATCGGGGCAGCGGCCTTGATCCAGTTTTGGTAGGGCATGACCACGCTGCGCGAGCCACCGACCACCACCCGCTCCAGCGTGGCCTCGCTCGTAGTGGTGAGCTCGTGCGGGGCTTCGGTGATGGGTTCTGGCGCCTGGGCGCTGACCGGCAGCGCGATGCAGACCAGGGCGAGGCTCAGACTCAGGTGCGACCTGGGGTGCACTCGGCTTGCGGGGCTGGGGCTCGGGAACATCAGAGAGGTGTGGCGCATGGCGGTCGCTCCAGTCGGGTTCAGGGTGTTTCGGCTCTTGGATGGTGCGGCGGTATGAGGTTTCGCCTGAGCAGATTGAATCCGGCCGGGCTGGGCCTGACAACTGACAGATTTGTGAGGTGCGCCTTTTGGGGCGCCGGGTGATCGTATGTGCCAATGGCTCTTGCCCTGTCTGCCGACAAGCACCTGCGGCTGACTCGTGAACAGCTGAAGCAGCTGAGCTCTCGGCACTTGGAATCCCTTGCCGAACTTGAAACGTCAAGAAGGGCCGCCTTTGGTACTTGCCCTAGCGGGTGCGCACCAACAGCCCATGTAAATTTCGGGCCCTATTCCATCAGTGCCGCCCTGGCGCTACGAGCCCATGAAATGCTGGCAGAGCGATCAGCTTCGTCTGGTAGGAAGCGCCTCTTCGTCGCAGGAAGCCTTTGATCTGATCCGGGCCGAGGGGCAGCGCTTGGGCTTTGAGTATTGCTCTTTCGGGATGAAAGGGCCGGTGCCGCTGGTGGCACCGCGGGTGGTCTGGTGCAGCAATTACCCGATCGATTGGCAGCGACGCTACAGCGAGCGGGACTACATTCGCATCGACCCATCGGTTCAGCAGGCCATCACCTCAGACGAGATGTTCGTCTGGGACGAGGAAAACCGTGCCAAGGCACCGGAGTTCATGGCCGATGCAGCCGCACATGGTCTTCGTTATGGGGTGGGCGTGCCGCGGCGCGATGCGCGCGGCATGAACAGCCTGCTGAGTTTTGTTCGGCCGGAGGGGGACATCGGCGCCGAGGAGCTGGCCACCAAGCGTGAGCGTATGTACTGGTTGTCGGTGATGTGCCATGACGGCATGCTCAAGGTCTGGGGCGATTTGTTGCGGGACGATGCTGAGGCCACCCTGAGCAGCCGCGAGCTCGATGTGCTGCGCTGGGCCTGCGAGGGAAAGACCTCCAGCGACATCGCGCAGATCATGACCATCTCGGAGGCGACGGTGAATTTCCACAGCCGCAATGCCTGCGCCAAGCTGGGCACCAGCAACCGCACCGCCGCGGCCGTGCGTGCCGCCTTGCTGGGTTTGCTGTGGTGAGTGAGGAGCGCGGCACAAGACGCGCGTCGGTCGGCGCGTGATCCCGACCTCGACGCCAGCCAAGATCGTTCGCTAGCCTGGCCTCCGTTATGGAAGCCGAACGCTGGCCCTCGCCGTCCGGCAAGGCTGCATCCGCGTGCACTCTGTTCCAATCGCGCTTTTGTGCTCGCTCACCTTGCTCCATGTCCGCTGCTGAACGACTTCCTGCACCCGACGGCACCTCGGCCGGCGCTCCGGCGCTCTGGCAAGTCTGGATTGACCGCGGCGGCACCTTCACCGACCTGGTCGGCCGTGCGCCCGATGGCCAGCTGCACACGCTCAAGCTGCTGTCCGAGAACCCCGAGCAATACCGCGATGCCGCGGTCGAAGGCATACGCCGCCTGCTGGGCCTGCAGCCCGGTGAGGCGATCACGCCGGCGCAGGTGGAGTGCGTGAAGATGGGCACGACGGTGGCCACCAATGCCTTGTTGGAGCGCAAGGGCGACCCCACACTGCTGGTCACCACGCGCGGTTTTCGCGATGCGCTGCGCATCGCCACCCAGGCGCGGCCGCAGCTGTTCGCGCGCCAAATCGTGCTGCCCGAGCTGCTCTACAGCCGCGTGGTCGAGGCGCAAGAGCGCATGGGCGCCGATGGCGAGCCAGTGCAGGCCCTGGACGAGGCCGATCTGCGCGTGCAGTTGTTGGCGGCCTTCGAGGCCGGCCTGCGCGCTTGTGCCATCGTCTTCATGCACAGCTACCGCTACCCGGCGCACGAGCAGCGCGCCGCAGCACTGGCGCGCGAGATCGGCTTCAGCCAGGTCTCGGTTTCACACGAAGTCAGCCCGCTGATGAAGCTGGTGCCGCGCGGCGACACCACGGTGGTCGATGCCTATCTGTCACCCATTTTGAAGCGTTATGTCGAGCAGGTGGCTTCACAGATGCCGGGCGTGCCGCTGTTCTTCATGCAGAGCTCGGGCGGCCTGACCGAGGCGCGGCGCTTCCAGGGCAAGGACGCCATCTTGTCTGGCCCGGCCGGCGGCATCGTCGGCATGGTGCGCACGGCCCTGGCCGCTGGCCATCGCCAGCTGATTGGCTTTGACATGGGCGGAACTTCCACCGATGTCAGCCATTACGCCGCCAGTGCCGCACACGATGCCGCGCCGGCCTACGAGCGCGCCTTTGACACCGAGGTGGCCGGCGTCCGCATGCGCGCGCCGATGATGAGCATCCACACGGTGGCCGCCGGTGGCGGCAGCATCGTGCGTTTCGATGGCGCACGCCTGCGCGTCGGGCCCGAGTCGGCCGGGGCGAACCCTGGCCCGGCCTGCTACCGGCGCGGCGGCCCCTTGAGCACCACCGACGCACAGCTGCTGCTGGGCCGCATCCAGCCTGAGTACTTCCCGCGCTTGTTCGGTCCGCAGGCGGACCAGGCGCTGGATCTGGCCGCGTCTCGTGCGGGATTTGAGGCCCTGGCGGCGCAGATGAGCGCAGCCAGTGGCCGCAGGCTCAGCGCCGAAGAGGTGGCCAGTGGGGCGCTGGAGATTGCCGTCGGCGCCATGGCCAATGCGGTCAAGAAGATCTCGGTGGCGCGCGGCTACGACGTCAGCGACTACAGCCTGCAATGCTTTGGCGGAGCCGGCGGCCAGGCCGCCTGCCGCGTGGCCGATGCCCTGGGCATGAGCGTGGTGCTGGCCCACCCGCTGGCCGGCGTGCTGAGCGCCTACGGCATGGGCCTGGCCGAGCAGATCGCCCTGCGCGAGGCCTCGCTGGAGCTGCCGCTGGACCCGGCCGGTCTGGCCGCCGCGCGCGCCCTGGCCGAGCGCTTGCACGAGGCGGCCCGCGCCGAACTTCTGGCCCAGGGCCTGGCCGGCGATCAGCTGCTGCAGCAAACCAAGCTGCAGCTGCGTTACCAGGGCACGGACACGGCGCTCAGCTGCGTGTTGAATGACGACGCCACGCTGGCCAGCTTGCAGGCGGCATTCGAGGCCGCCTATCGCCAGCGCTTTGCCTTCCTGATGCCGGGCCGGGCCCTGGTGATCGAGGCTGTGGCGGTGGAGTGCAATGCACCCGGCGCCGCCTTGCCCGCTGCGGCAGCGGCGCAAGACCTGGCCCCACATGAGCCACGGGCGACCGCCGAGCTGGCCATGTACTGCCCGGCCGACGAGCAGCCGGCCGGCTGGCGCCCGGCGCGGCTGTACCAACGCGAGCAGCTGCAGCCCGGCGCCCGCATCGCCGGCCCGGCCATCCTGGCCGAACGCAATGCCACCACCGTGGTCGACCCCGGCTGGCAGGCCGATCTGCAGGCCGACGGCTTGCTCGTGCTGCGCCGTGTGCGGCCGCGTGTGAGCGCCCATGCCATCGGCACCGAGGCCGACCCGGTGATGCTGGAGGTCTTCAACAATCTGTTCATGAACATCGCCGAGCAGATGGGTCTGCGCCTGCAGAACACGGCCTACTCGGTGAACATCAAGGAGCGGCTCGATTTCTCCTGCGCCCTGTTCAGCACTGCTGGCGAGTTGATCGCCAACGCGCCCCACATGCCCGTGCATCTGGGCTCGATGAGTGAGTCGATCAAGACCGTGATCGAGCGCAACCCGGACATGAAGCCCGGTGATGTCTACGTGCTCAACGACCCGTATCACGGCGGCACCCACCTGCCGGACATCACAGTGGTAACACCGGTCTATTTGGACAGCGCTGAGCCGGATGCAAGGCCTGACTTCTACGTCGCCTCGCGCGGCCACCATGCCGACATCGGCGGCATCAGCCCCGGCTCCATGCCGCCGTTCTCGACGTCCATCGAGCAGGAAGGGGTACTGATCGACAACTTCAAGCTGGTGGAGGCGGGCCGCTTGCGCGAGGACGAGCTGCTGGCGCTGTTGGCTAGTGGGCCCCATCCTTCGCGCAACCCGCAGCAAAACCTGGCGGATTTGCGCGCCCAGATCGCCGCCAACGAGAAGGGCGTGCAGGAGTTGCAGGCCATGGTGGCCCAGTACGGCCGCGCCACCGTGGCAGCGTACATGCAGCATGTGCAGGACAACGCCGAGGAATCGGTGCGTCGCGTCATCACGGCCTTGCATGACGGCCAGTTCACACTGAGCCTGGACAACGGCGCACAGATCCAGGTGGCGGTGCGCGTCAATAGCGCTGAGCGCAGCGCCTGCATCGACTTCAGCGGCAGCAGCGCCCAGCAGCTGACGAACAACTTCAACGCACCCAAGGCCATCACCATGGCGGCGGTGCTCTATGTGTTCCGAACCCTGGTGGACGACCAGATCCCGCTCAATGCGGGCTGCCTGAAGCCGCTGCAGGTGATCGTGCCCGAGGGCTGCATGCTCAACCCGCGCGCGCCGGCGGCCGTGGTGGCCGGCAATGTCGAGACCTCCAGCTGCGTCACCAACGCGCTCTACGGCGCCCTGGGCGTGCTGGCAGCCAGCCAGTGCACCATGAATAATTTCACCTTCGGCAACGCAAGCCACCAGTACTACGAGACGATTTCCGGCGGCTCGGGCGCCGGCCCGGGCTTTGACGGGACCAGCGTGGTGCAGACCCATATGACCAACTCGCGCCTGACCGACCCCGAGGTGCTGGAGTTCCGCTTCCCGGTGCGCCTGGACGGCTACGAGATCGTGCCCGGCAGTGGCGGCGCCGGGCGCTGGCGTGGCGGTAATGGCGGCGAGCGCCGGATCCGCTTCCTGGAGCCCATGACGGCGGGCATTCTGAGCAATGGCCGGCTGCGCGGCGCCTTCGGCCTGGCCGGTGGCGGCGCCGGGGCGCCGGGGGCCAACTGGGTGGAGCGCGCCGATGGCCGTCGCGAGGACCTGCCCCACATCGGCCAGGCCGAGATGCAGGCCGGCGATGTGTTTGTGATTCGCACCCCCGGAGCCGGGGGGTTTGGCGCCGCAGATGGTGAAAAGGACACCGAACCGAGCGCCAGCACGGCAGAAATGCCTCGCGAGCCGGGCAAAATGTAAATAAGACCGCGCCCGCATTGGGCGCGGGTGCGGAAGAGAAAACGAGTGTCGGGCATGAAATCGGTTCAGCAAGCAGGCGCAAACAAGCGGGTCACCGCTTGCGCCGCCGCATGGGCTGCGGCTCTGGTGCGGCCCGCTGCTTGCGCCTTGCTGCTCTGCGGCGCGGCCTCGGTTGGCGCTGAGCCGGTCATCCAGCCGGCCATGGCGCCGCTGGATATCAGCAAGCTTTTGCAGAACCCATACGCGGCCTCGGCCCCGGTGGAAAGCCAAGGCTTTGGCCGGCGTCTCGAGCTGTCGCTGCCGTTCAAGTCCAATTTCGGTGTGGGTCAGGCGGCGCCGGGTGAGGCCGACTGGCAGGCGGCGGCAGCCCAGGTGCTGGTCGCTCCGTCTGCCGATGGCAAGCCGGCGCGGCCCCAGACCGAGCCTGGCAGCAGCGGCCCCGGTGCCGCGCGCACTCGCCCTGACGCTTCGGCGGCGGGGCAGCCGACACGCGATGCCATGCATGCCGGTGATCAGCTACTGATCAACGACGCCTTGCGCGAACTGCGCGACAGCAGCGAGCTGCGCGACTTCAAGGACTTCTGGCGTGACGCCCGGGCCGAGCTGAGCCAGTTCCGTGGCGGTCTGCTGTTTGAAGAGCCCAGCGAAGAGGAAATGGAGCGGCGTCGCAGCAGCCGGCAGCGCTCCGAGCTGTCAAGCTCGGGGGGCTTCGGCCACGGTGGTGGCGGTGCCGACCCCGGCGCCCGCCCACGCAGTGATGCCGAGATCCGGCGCGATTCGATTCTGGTTTCGGTGATGCTGAAGCAGCTCGTCGACGAGCTCACGCCCTGGGTCATCGGCCTGGTCCTGACCTTGGCATTGGGCCGCGGTGCCTGGGGCTACTGGCGCATGCAAAAGCAGGTGCAGCGTCGCAGCAAGAGCAGCGCCCGGCCGGCCGGCCGCCGCAGCGCCTCACAGCTCTGACCCACGGGCCGCGAGCGCTTCAATCCTGACGCAAGCACTCAATCGGCAGCAGGCGTGAAGCCCGCCGCGCCGGGTAGTAGCCAAAGAACAGGCCCACGCCGCTGGCAAAGCCGATGGCCACCATGATGTGCTTGGGCGCCAGGCTCATGGCGAACGAGGTGTTGGCATTGACACCCCAAGCGCCCAGGGCGGCGATGCTCAGGCCGATCAGGCCGCCCAGCAGGCACAGCACCACCGCTTCACCGAGGAATTGCCAGAGCACATCGCGCGGCTTGGCGCCGATGGCCATGCGGATGCCGATCTCGCGCACCCGCTCGGACACGCTGACCAGCATGATGTTCATGATGCCGATGCCGCCCACCAGCAGCGAGACCGCGCCGATCAGGCCCAGGCCAATGGACAGGCCGCCGGCGATGGCCGCGCCCGATTTGGCGATGCTGGCCAGGTTGGTGACGACGAAATCATCGAGCTTCTCGCCGGTGATGCGGTGGCGGTCGCGCAGCAGTTCTTCCACATCGAGCTGCGCCTCGGCCAGGCCGGCGGCGCTGTGGGACTGCACGCTGATGTAGTGCACGCTGCCCGGGCGTTGCAAGCGCATGGGCATGGCGCTGATGGGCACCAGGATCAGCTCGCCCAGCTCGGTGCCGTCCAGGGTGCGGCCGCTGCCGCCCAGCACGCCGATGACGGTGAAGGGCTGTCCGTCCAGGCGCACGGTTTGGCCCAGGGGGTTGCGGTTGCTGAAATGGTCGGCTGCCAGCTTGGAGCCGATCACCGCCACCCGGGCGGCGGACTGCACATCGCGCTCGTCCAGGGGCACGCCCTGCTCCACCTGCCAGCTGCGCAGGGCCAGCATGGCCGGCGTGGTGCCCAGCACCGTCTGGTTGCTGTTGCTTTCGCCATACTGCACCTGGAAAAATCCCTGCAGCGCCGGCGCCGCGCCCTTGAGGCTGGGCAGCTCGGCCAGGGCACGGGCATCGGCCACGGTCAGGGCCGGCACCTCGCCGGTGCGGCGCTTGACGCCGCCGCCGTCCACCGGCGTGCCGTTCTGAACGATCAGCTGGTTGCTGCCCAGCACGGCCAGCTCCTTGTCGATGAAGGCGCGCACGGCATCGCCGACGCTGAGCATCAACAGCACCGAGGCGATGCCGATCACCACGCCCAGCATGGTCAGGGCGCTGCGCAGGCGGTTGGCGTTCAGGGAACGCAGGGCCTCGAGAAAAATCTGCATCGGGTTCATGCGTGCGCCTGTTCGGAAGGCAGGCCATCGAAGGCGACGCGGCCGTCTTTCAGACGCACCAAGCGTTTGGCATGCAGGGCCACATCGGGTTCATGGGTCACCAGCACGATGGTCAGGCCTTGTTCACGGTTGAGTTTTTCCAGCACGGCCAGCACTTCCACCGTGGTCTGGGTATCGAGGTTGCCGGTGGGCTCGTCGGCCAGCAGCAGGGGCGCTTCATTGGCCAGGCTGCGGGCGATGGCCACCCGCTGCTGCTGGCCGCCGCTGAGCTGGTTGGGCATGCGCTTGGCCAGTGCGCCCAGGCCCACGGCTTCCAGCAAGGTCTGCGCCCGCGCCTTGGCCTCGCTGCGGCTGCGCCCGCCGTAGATCAGGGGCAGGGCCACGTTTTCGAGCACGCTCATGCGCTTGAGCAGGTTGAAGCTCTGGAACACAAAGCCGATCTCGCGGTTGCGCAGGGTGGCGTGCTCGGTGGCGCTCAGCTGGCTGACGTCGCGGCCCTGCAGCAGCAGCTGGCCGCTGTCGCAGCGGTCGAGCAGACCCATCAGGTTCATCAGCGTGCTCTTGCCCGAGCCGCTGGAGCCCATCAAGGCCAGGTAGTCGCCGCGCTGCACGGTCAGGTCGATGCCGTGCAAAACCGGCGTTCGCACATCGCCGCTGAGGTAGCTCTTGGTGATGCCGCGCAGCTCCAGCACCGGGGCGGCGCCGAGGCTCACAGCTCCTCCTTCTTGTCCTTGGATGCGCGCCGGGTCACCACGGCATCGCCGCGCTTCAGGTCGCCGCTGAGCAGCTCGGTGAAGCGGGTGTTGGAGATGCCGACCGTGATCTCGTGCGCCTTGAGGTTTTGCTCGGCGTCCACGGTGTAGACCTTGTAGACACGGGCGTTGCCGCGCAGATTGCTGAGCACGCCGTCGTCGTCAGGGCGGGCGACTTCAGTCTTGGGGGCCGAGGCGGCGGAAGCAGCGGATGAGGCCGAGGCTGCAGCTTTGGCGGCCTTGCCCTGCGGCTTGAGCTCGTCTTCGTCGGGCTTGAAGCGCAGGGCAGCGGTGGGCAGGCGCAGGGTCTTGCTCTTGCTGGCCACCACGATGCGGGTCTGCGCCGTCATGCCGGGCTTGAGGATGCCGTCGGGGTTGGGCACATTGACGATCACGGTGTAGGTGACCACGCCCTGGGTGTTGGTGGCGTTCAGGCGGAACTGTTCGACCTTGCCCTCGAACTCGCGGTTGGGGTGGGCATCGACCACGAAGCGCACCACCTGGCCGTTCTGGATCAGGCCGGCATCGGCCTCGCTGACATTGGTCTGGATGACCATCTCGCGCAAGTCCTTGGCGATCAGGAAGAGCTCGGGCGTCTGGAAGCTGGCGGCCACGGTCTGGCCGACATCGACGCTGCGCTTGATCACCACCCCGTCCACCGGGGCGCGGATCACGGTATTGCCGAGGTCGGTCTCGGCCGCATCGAGCTGGGCGCGGGCGATGCCCAGGTTGCCGCGGGCCACCTCCAGCTCACGCTGGCTCTGGTCGCGCTGCGGCGCGGCGATATAGCCCTGGGCCTTGAGCGCCTCGTTGCGCTCCAGATTGCCGCGGGCAAACGCCACCTGTGCCTCGGCCGAGGCCAGCTGGGCCTTGGCCTGGCGCACCCGGGCCTGGAAATTGGCCGGGTCGATGCGCAGCAAGACCTGACCCTTTTTGACCACGTCGTTGAAATCCACCAGGCGTTCGGCCACTGTGCCGCTGACCGCCGCGCCGACCACCACGGTGGTCACCGGCTGCAGATTGCCATTGGCCATCACCACCTGGGTGATGGCGCCCTCGTCGATGGCGGTGCTGCGAAAGCGCTCCGGCGGCGGCTTGTGCTCTCCGCGGTTGAAGGCGACCCAGCCAGCGCCGGCCAGACCGAGGACCACGAGGGCGACGACGCTGCGCCGGGCGAAGAATTTTTTGAGCGAGGTGGAAAGTGCCATGCCGGCTTTCTAACCGCGAAGTGCGTGGTGGAGAAGCGATGGGGCTGGAATTTGCGACCAATCGACGTTGGCGATGTCTGAATGGCGGTGGTAGCGCACAGCCTCCAGGGTTTCCCCGGGGGGCTGACTTTCAGCGCGCGCGCGCTCGCACGACACAATTCCGAAATCAGGAATCACCCCAGGCCGAGCCGATCGACAGCCGCTGCCGGTGCTCGGGGCCCTGAGCAGACCCGGGGCCACCGCCCCCGCAAAGGAAAACCACCCATGTCCTTGAAACTCACCGGCCCTGTGGCCACCGCCATGGCCTTGGCCATTTCCAGCCTGGCCGCACTGTCCG
This sequence comes from Kinneretia sp. DJ1R-11, assembly GCF_025717595.1. Taxonomy (NCBI): domain Bacteria; kingdom Pseudomonadati; phylum Pseudomonadota; class Betaproteobacteria; order Burkholderiales; family Sphaerotilaceae; genus Roseateles; species Kinneretia sp. DJ1R-11. The sequence goes on along the minus strand of NZ_JAJIRR010000001.1, from coordinate 910,030 downwards.
CGCATGCCGCAGATCCCAAGCAGGCGCCCGAGGCGCCAGCCGGCGCTGCCTCCGCAGCTGCCGCGGCAGCCAAGCCGGCCACGCCGCCGGCCGCACCTGATGCCAGCGAGCCCAAGCCCTTCGACAAGGTCATCACTGCCGAAGCCAAGACCCAGACCGGCCTGTTCAACATCCACAGCCTCAAGGGCAAGACTTACTTCGAAATCCCCAAGGATCTGCTCTCCAAACCCCTGCTGATGGTGGCCACGGCCACCGCCGTGCCGGCCAATGTGGACCATGTCGGCAAGGAGCTGAACACCGAGGTGGTGCGCTTCAGCCTGCAAGGCAACCGGGTCTATTTGCAAGTGGTCTCGCATGATTTCGTGGCCGACCCGAGCCGGCCGATTGCCCCCTCGGTCGAGGCCTCGCAGCGCGACACCATCGTGCTGAGCTTCCCGGTCGAGGCCTTTGCCAAGAGCGGCGCGCCGGTGATCGAGGTGACCCGCCTGTTCAACAGCGAGGTCGGTGACTTCTCGGCCCGCGGCATCCTGCGCGGCAATTCGGTGGATCCGAGCCGCAGCTATATCGACTCCACCAAGGCCTTCGCCGGCAGCCTGCGCATCGACGCGGTGCACACCTACGGCGTGACGCCGCCGCCCGTGATCCTGCCGCCGGGCCTGCCACCGGGCTTCCAGCTGCCGCCGCAGCCGCCCAAGTTCGCCAGCGTCAATGTGGCTTACAACCTGGTGCAGCTGCCCGAAGTGCCGATGCAGCCGCGCATCATGGACGACCGCGTCGGCTTTTTCAGCATCGCCCGCGTCGACTTCGGCAGCGATGCCCAGGAGAGCAAGCGCGAGCGCCTGATCACCCGCTGGCGCCTCGAAAAGAAGGACCCGAGCGCTGCGCTGAGCGAGCCGGTCAAGCCCATCGTCTGGTACATCGACAGCTCCACGCCCAGCAACTTGGTGCCCTATGTGAAGAAGGGCATCGAGGCCTGGAATGTGGCGTTTGAGGCCGCCGGCTTCAAGAACGCGGTGCAGGCGCGCACCTTCCCGAGCAAGGAAGAAGATCCCGAGTTCGACCCCGCCGATGTGCGCTACAGCATCATCCGTTGGGTGCCGAGCCCGATCGCCAACGCCTACGGCCCCCACCTCAGCGACCCGCGCAGCGGCGAGATCCTGAACGCCAACATCGTGATGTATCACAACATCATGCAGCTGCAGCGCGACTGGTATGTCACACAAGCCGGTGCCGTCGATCCGCGCGCCCAGCAGCTGCCGCTGCCGGACGATTTGATGGGCGAACTGGTCGGCTATGTGGTGACCCATGAGGTCGGCCACTCGCTGGGCTTTCCGCACAATATGAAGGCCAGCTCGACCTACCCGGTCGACAAGCTGCGCGATGCCAAATGGCTCAAGGAAATGGGCCATGTGCCCACCTTGATGGACTACAGCCGCATCAACTACGTGGTACAGCCCGAGGACAAGATCGACCCGGCGCTCTTGATCCCCAAGATTGGCCCCTACGACATCTTCGCCACCCAATGGGGCTACACGCCCATCCCCGAGGCCAAGACCGCGGCGGCCGAAAAGCCGGTGCTGGACCGCTGGATCCGCGAGCAGGACAGCAAGCCCTGGCTGCGCTTCACCTCGCCCAAGGGTGAGGGCGAGTACGGTGACACCACCGAAGCCGTGGGCGACGCCGATGCCGTGTATTCCACCGGCCTGGGCATCAAGAACCTGCAGCGCATCGTCAAGCAGCTGCCCAAGATGGCTTTGAAGGACGGCGAGAGCGACAAGACGTTGGAAGACCTCTACCGCGCCACTTGGGGTCAGTGGGGCCGTGAACTCGGCCATGTGACCGCCATCGTCGGCGGCTACAACTTCCACAACAAGCATGGCGGCCAGGCCGGTGCCGTGCACGCGCCAGCCACCAAGGCCAAGCAGGCCCAGGCCGTGGCTTTCCTGAACGAGCAGCTGTTCAAGACCCCGAGCTGGTTGTTCGAACCCGCCATCCTGGAGCGGGTCAAGCCGGCCGAGCCGGGCGCCATGCTGCTGACCTCCCAGCGCAATGTCCTGCGTGCCTTGCTGGACCGCAGCCGCAGCGCCCGTCTGCTGGCCCAGGAAGCCGCAGCCCCCGAGGGCAAGGCCTACCGCCTGGACGAGCTGCTGGCCGATCTGCGCGGTGGTGTCTTCAGCGAGCTGAACACCGGTGCCGCCAAGGTCAGCGTGCCGCGTCGCAATCTGCAGCGCGCTTATGTGGAGCTGCTGGCCGAGCGCCTGGCGGTGCCCGGTGCTTCGGGTGCGGAAGAAGGCCGCCCGGCCGTGCGTGCCGAGCTCAAGGGTCTGAAGTCCCTGTTCAGCGCCAAGGCCGCCTCCGCCGGCGACCGCGTGCTCAAGGCCCATCTGGACGAGCTGGCCGATCTGGCCGGCAAGGCCCTGGACCCGCGTGCCGCCGCCACGGCCAGCGCGGCTGCCATGCCCGCGGCGCGCCCTGGTATCGACGAAGAAGGCCGTCTGGGCCACCAGCACAGCGAGGCCTGCTGGCCGCAGCTGGCGCCCTGAGCGATCGGGCTTGATCAGCCCGCCTTGCGGCGGGTTTCCATGAAAGAGGCGGGCCGCGAGGCTCGCCTTTTTTCTTTGGACGTGGCCGCCCTCACCGGGTTCAGGGCTGCAGCAGATGCTTCTGGAAAAACCGCAGCACGCGTGCGTCGATCTCGGTCAACTGGGCCCGGTCGAAGCCTGGCGGATCGTTCAGCAAGTCCCCCAGCAGTCCGTCCAGACCGGCCGGCAGGGGCGCGAGGTAGGCGCCATGGCCGCCCTGGGGTAGATCGGCCAGCTGCTCGCAGGGCTGGCGTGGGGCCTGGCGGCAGCGTTGCAGCACGGCGTCGCTGTGCCATTGCGGGTGCAGCCAGGTGTCTTGCCGCGCCGTCAGCAGGGCCAGGGGGATGCGTGGCTGCGCCAGTGAGTCGAGCTCGAAATCGGCCGCGGCCGGCACCGCCGCCACCACGGCGCGGATGCGCGGGTCCTCATGCGCTTGCGCTGTGTCGTCTGCGAAGCGCCAGGCGTGCACGCGCCGGGCCAGCCATTGCTTGAGCCCATCGAGCCCGCCGCCGTTCAGGCGCGTGATCAGGCCGACGCAGAACTGGAAGTCTTCGGCCAGGTGCATGTCGCAATGGCGCTTGAAACCGGCCGGTGACCAGCGCCCGCCGGCCAGGCTGAGTACGGTGTGGCCGCCGGCCGACATGCCGTAGGCGCCGACGCGCTTCAGGTCTAGCGCAAAGCGGGCCAGGGGCACATCGGCAGCCACTACGTCGATGGCGCGCGACATCTCGGCCGGGCGCAGCTTCCAGCTGTCGGGGCCGGGCCGGCTGGGGTCGCGAAAGTTGTCGGCCCGGTGCCAGGGCACGGCGACCACAAAGCCGGCCCGCACCAGGGCCTGGGCCAGCTGGGCATGGCCCCAGGGCCCGCCGCCCGAGCCGTGCGAGATCAGCACCAGGCGGCCGTTGCCATGGGCCGGCGCCGGCTCGCCCTCAGCCGCCAGGCTCAGTTCGCCAAAGGGGCCGAAACGCCGCGCCTGCTCGGCCGTCTCGCTGGGGTAGAAAACCGTGACCGGGCCGTCTTCGCCCCGCGCCGGCAGCTCGCGCCAGGCGACGTTGGCTTGGGCAGCGCTGGCCAGCAGCGCGCTCAGCAGCAGGGCAGTCAGGTTCAAAAGGTAGGTGCGCAGCAGGCTGCGCGCTGGGGCTTGATGAGGCACGGTGATCGCTCCGATCCGGTGAAGGTGTGGGGGGACAGAAAAGAAGCCCACACCTTGCCGCTCGCAAGCCGGCCGGTCTTGCCGAAAGCGGCAATTTCAGTTTTCGGCCAGAGAAATAGCGCCGCCCGTGCTGCCTGCGCCCAGGCCTTGTTGGCGGTACTCGCTCGGGGTCAGGCCGGTCTCGGCCTTGAAGGCGCGGTTGAAGGGGCCGATGGATTGAAAGCCCGCCTCCAGCGCCAGGCTCAGGATGGGCACGCCGCGCCGAGCCGGGTCGGCCAGAGCCGCCCGGGCCTCGGCCAGGCGGAAGCTGTTGATGAAGGCGTTGAAGTTGCGATGGCCCAGGCCTTGATGGATCAGGCGGCGCAGGCGGTACTCGGGCAGATCAGCGAGCGCGGCCAGGGCTCCCAGGCTGGGTTCCTCACTGCGGTGGAAGGCATGCTGGTGCACCAGCTGCAGCAGGCGCTGCAAGTCGGCCGGGTCGGTGTCAGGGATCGGGTCTGGTTTGGGGTCGGGCGTCAGCGGCTGCGAGCAGCTGGCCACCGTCAGGCCTCCAAACAGGCCTTGGGCCGGCAGTCTCAGCAAGCCCAGCGCGAGCACGGTCAGGATCAGCAGCAGGCCACTCATATCGGCCAGGGCCAGACCGGGGCTGAGCTGGTTGTGGGGGCTGCTTGCGCGGGCCCAGACCATGACGCACATATAGGCCGAGCCGCCCAGCACCACAAACAGGCGCAGTCGCCGGCGGCGCTCGACCAGGTCCACCCGCCAGTGCTGCAGGGCGGCGCCGGCCACGACCAAGCCGCAGAGCAAGGGCAGGCTGCGCTGCAAGCCGACCGCGGCCTGGGCCAGCCTCCAGGGCTGCGACCCTTGCGATAGGGGCACCAGCCAGATGCAGTTGAGCAGGCTCAGCCCGACAGCCGCCAGCCAAATCAGGGCGTGACGCGGCCGCAGCTGGAATTCGTCCACGAACAAGGCCCGGGCAAACAGGGCGAACAGCGGCGCATTGGCCACCGAGATGGCGATGGCCGGCGCCTGCCAGGCCAGGGGCAGGCCGCCCTCGAAGGCGGGCATGGAGCTGATCACCTGCACCATCAAGCCGGCCGCCAGCATCATGCCCAGCTGCGCCCCGGCCGGGCGCGGCCGAGCCGAGCCGTCGCGCCACAAGGCCCAGCCCAGCAGCAGGAGCATGGCCAGCAAGGCGCCGCGCAAGGCGGCGTCCAGCAGCGGCAAGATGGGAGGCAAGTCGGGCATCAATCAAGCGGAAGGAAGAAAACACGCAGGCGCGACCATAGCAGCCGCGCCCGTTCCCCTTCCCGGCTTGCTGGGGACTCAGCGCGGCCAGCCCTCGAGCACCAGCTTGCCCTCAGTGTGCTGACCTTCCAGGCGTTGATGCGCCTGTTTGAGCGTGGTGGCCGAAATCGGCCCCAGGACTTCGGCCAGCGTGCTGCGCAGCACGCCGGCGTCGACCCGCCGCGCCACCTCGGCCAGCAGGGCTCCGACCTCCGCCACGTCGTGGCTGGCGTGCAGGGCGCGGGCGAACATCAGCTCCCAGTGCAGGGACAGGGCCTTGCCCTTGAGCGCCATCACATTGACGGCCTCGGGCGGGAAATCGTCGATCAGGCCCAGTCGGCCTTGCACCTCCAGCGCCTCGACCAGGTCCGCGAAATGCTGGCCGGTGTGGCTCAGGCTGGCGGCGTAGCGGATCGGCGGAAGTTGGTGCTGGCTCACCAGATCCTTCAGCTGTGGCGACAGGGGCTGGCGGTGGTCCACCACGTGATGGGCGCCCAAGGCTTGCAGGCGGGCGGCGGTTTCGGGCCGGCTGGTGCTGGCGATCAAGGTCAGATGGGGCAGCTCTCTCGCCAGTTGCAAGAGGATGGAGCCCACCCCGCCATTGGCCGCCGTGACCAGCAGGCTGACCGGGCGCTCGGGCTGGTGTTGCACCTGCAGGCGGTCGAACAGCAACTCCCAGGCGGTGATGGCGGTCAGCGGAAGGGCGGCCGCCTCGGCGTCGCTGAGCGAGGCCGGCGCCCGCGCGGCCAGGCGGTGGTCCACGGCCTGGAACTGGGCATAGCTGCCCGGGCGGTTGATCTCGCCCGCGTACCAGACCCGGTCGCCCGGCTGGAAGCCATGCACCTCGGGCCCGACTTCGCGGACGATGCCCACCGCATCCCAGCCCAGCACGACCGGGGTCTGCGCATCGGTCGCGGGCCGGCTCATGCGCACCTTCACATCAACCGGGTTGACGGCAATGGCGCGCACCTCGACCAACAGGTCGCGCGGTCCGGGTGTCGGGCGGGGCAGCTCCAGGTCCAGCAAGGACTCGGGGGCGCTCAGGGGCAGGTTCTGGAAATAGGCAACGGCTTTCATGGCTTACAGGCTCCGGTGGGGCCGGGACAGCCCCGGCGACAGGCGCTATCCTCGCTGCCCACGGCTTTCCGAAAAAGCCATGAATCACAGCATCTGTTTCAAATGAAAATTGAAAACACCGACGAGCTGCGCCTGCTGCTGGAATGCGCCCGCGGCGGCAGCCTGACGGCCGCTTCCAAGGTCATGGACATCACGCCGGCGGCGGCCAGCGCCATGCTCAAAAAGCTGGAAGCACGCCTGGGCCTGCGCCTGGTCGAGCGCAGCACCCGCGCCCTGCGCCTGACCCAGGCCGGCGAGCAACTGCGTGAACATGGCCAGCGCGCGCTGGAGTTGCTGGACGAAGGCCTGGCGCTGGCGCTGGAGGCCGACCCGGTGGCTGCCGCTGCGGGCAAGCGCGGGGCCGGCGCCGACGCAATGCCGCGCCTGCGCGGCCGCATCCGCGTCTCGGCCCCCAGCGATCTGACCCGCCAGTTGCTTCTGCCCTTGTTTGACAGCTTTCTGGCCCTCCATCCGGCGCTTGAGTTGCAACTCAACGTCAGCGATTCCTTGTTGGACATCGTCAAGGACGAGGTGGACCTGGCGCTGCGTTACGGTCAGTTGGCCGATTCAGGCCTGGTGGCGCGCCGGCTCGCCGAAGCCCGCCGCATGGCCGTCGCCAGCCCAGGCTATCTGCAAGAGCATGGGCGGCCTGCTCACCCCAGCGAGCTGGGCGCGCACAACTGCCTGTGCTTCAAGATCCGCAACCGCATCGAGCGCAGCTGGCGCTTTCGCCCGCGCGGGCCAGAGGGCGGCGCGCTTCTGAGCGTCGCGGTGCAAGGCCGGCGCAGCTGTGACGACGCCTCGATCGCCCATCAATGGGCCGTGCAAGGTTTCGGCGTGATCTACAAAAGCGAGCTCGATGTGCGCCTGAGCCTGGCCAGCGGCGCCCTGGTCGACCTCTTCCCCGACTGGCAGGGCGATGACCTGCCCTTGCACGCCCTCATGCCCAGCCAGCGCTTTCTGCCGCAGCGGGTGCGGGCGCTGGTGGACCATCTGGCACAGGGCTTGTCCGCAGGCTGAGCAGCGGCGGCCGTTCGCTTCATCGCTCGGGGCGTCGATTCGCGCCCGTCGCTGACAAGCCGTCGCATGGCCTTGGCTTGCGCTGCGCTGCGACGCCAAGATGCAGCCATCACACAGCCCAGGAGCACCGAAGCATGAGCCACTGCCTGCACCCCAGCGATCCCGCCATCAAGGGCACGGAACCCGAAGCCGCCTTGCTGCAAGAAGCCCAGCAACGCGTCGACGCCCTGATGGGTTTTCTCGGCCACCTGATGGTCTTTGTGGCCGTCAACCTGGGCCTCTACCTGCTCAGCGGGCTGCACCAGAGCTACTGGACGGCCTTCCCGCTCTGGGGCTGGGGTCTGGGCCTGGCCATCCACGGCCTGGCCACCCTGGCCAAGCTGCGCGGCCCGCGCCTGCGCCAGCATCTGATGGCGCGCGAGCTGGCGCGTCTGCGCGACGCCGCCGCGCGCTGAAGCGAGCAGGCGGCTCGGGCCTGTCATGAAAGCGCGGCCTGCGCGTCACGGGTGGGTCATCAGCGCTCGTTAGCTTCTAGGCATCTCTCCGAACGGAAGCGGCCCCCGGGCCGTCCAGGATGCCCGACCATGGCTGCGAACCGTCTGCTGCTGACCCTGAACGCCGGCTCTTCTTCGCTGAAGTTCTCGCTTTACCAAGCCCGGCCCGAGCTCAGCTTGCTGGCCCACGGCCACGTCGAGGGCCTGGGGGACAGCCCGCGCCTGCAGGCCGAGCTCGGGGCAGGCACCCACCTGCAGCAGGCCCTGGGCCATGACGCCGCTGTGGGCGACCATGAGCTGGCCTTGCAAGCCATCCTCGACCTGCTGACCCACCATTTCCACGGTGAGGTGCTCAGCGCCGTCAGCCACCGGGTTGTGCATGGCGGCCCGGAGTTCGCTGCGCCGCAGCGGATCGACGCCGCCCTGGTGGCCCAGCTCGAGCGCTTCTGCCCGCTGGCGCCGCTGCACCAGCCGCACAACCTGGCCGGCATCCGCGACGCACGCGCCGCCTTCCCAGAAGCCCACCAGGTCGCCTGCTTCGACACCGCCTTCCATCGCAGCCATCCCTTCGTCGCCGACACCTTCGCCCTGCCGCGCCGCTATTACGAACAAGGCATACGGCGCTATGGCTTTCACGGCCTGTCTTACGAGTTCATCGCCCGCCGCTTGCGCGAGCTCGAGCCCGAGCGCGCACTCGGTCGCGTGGTGATCGCGCATCTGGGCAATGGCGCTTCCATGTGCGCCTTGCGTGGCGGACGCTCGGTCGCGTCCACCATGGGTTTCACGGCGCTCGACGGTCTGCCCATGGGCACCCGCTGCGGCCAGCTCGACCCCGGCGTGTTGCTCTACCTGATGAGCGAACACCGCATGGACCCGGCCGCCCTCAGCGACTTGCTCTACAAGAACGCGGGCCTGAAGGGCTTGTCCGGCGAGTCGCACGATGTGCGCGTGCTGCAGGCCTCGGGCAGCGCCGCGGCGCGCGAGGCGCTGGCCTACTTCGTCGACCGTGGCCGGCGCGAGCTGGCCGGCCTGGCTGCTTGCCTGGGCGGGCTGGATGCCTTGGTGCTGACCGGCGGCATCGGCGAGAACGCCGCCGATCTGCGAGCCGATCTGCTCGCCGACATGGAATGGATGGGCCTGCGGCTGGACCCCAATGCCAATCAGGAAGGCCGGGCCCTGATCAGCCACCCCGACTCCAAGGTCCACATCCGCGTCATCAAGACCGACGAGGAACGCATGCTGGCCGAGCACGCGGCCGAGCTGCTGTGGGCCTGAGCTCCCAGCACCCAAATCACTGCAAGGCGAAACCCCATGACTCCCAATTTCAGCGTCAGCAATCTGGGCCAACGCCAGCGCGAGGATGCCGACATCTGGTCGCGCCAGGCCGAGCGCCTGAGCACGGCCCTGCGGCAGCATGCCGAGCGCATCCAGCACAGCCACGGCGAACGCGTCCAGCAGCTCTGGGCCGACTGGCTGCGCCTCGGGCAAGACCTGACCCTCGCGGCCTGGCGCGGCCATGGGGCGCGTGACGCGGCGGCCTATGGGGTCGACGCGGCCCAGCGCCTGCTCTTGACCCTGGACACCTTGCGCGAACGCGGCCAGCAGGACCTGGACCACGAGGCCGCTGGCACGCCGCCGGTGCTGGACTACGCCTACGAGGAAGTTGTCGACGGCCGCCAGCTGCCGCGCCCGGTGAACTACCGTCTCTTGCGCATCACGCCGCCGGCCGGCGTCGAGGTGATGGACTGGAAGCGGCCCTACATGATCATCGACCCGCGCGCCGGCCATGGCGCCGGCATCGGCGGCTTCAAGCATGACAGCCAGGTGGGAGTCGCCCTGCGGGCCGGCCACCCGGTCTATTTCGTCGTCTTCCGCCAGCACCCCGAGCCGGGCCAGACCCTGGCCGATGTGATGCACGCCGAGGCCGGCTTCATCCAGGAGATCCGCCGCCTGCACCCCGAGGCGCCCAAGCCGGTGGTGGTGGGCAACTGCCAGGGCGGCTGGGCCACCCTGGTGCTGGCGGCGGCCAACCCCGAGATCTCGGGCCCCCTGGTCATCAATGGCGCCCCGGTGGCCACCTGGTCGGGCAAGCTCGGCGAGAACCCCATGCGCTACAACGGCGGCCTGCTCGGCGGCGCCCTGCCGGCGCTGCTGATGTCGGACCTGGGCCATGGCGAGTTCGACGGCGCCCATCTGGTCTCTAACTTCGAACAGCTCAACCCCAGCCGCAATTTCTTCGGCAAGTACTTTGACCTCTACCGTGAGGTCGACACGCGGCGCCAGAGCTTTCTTGATTTCGAGCGCTGGTGGGGGGGCTTTCATTTCTCCAACGAGGCCGAGATCCGCTGGATCGTCGAGCAACTCTTCGTCGGCAACCGCCTGTCGCGCGGCGAGGCCCAGCTGGAGCCGGGCCGCCACCTGGACCTGAAGGCGATCCGCTCGCCCATCATCGTGTTCGCCAGCCGCGGCGACAACATCACGCCGCCGCAGCAGGCGCTGAACTGGATCGTCGACACTTATGCCGATGAGCATGAGATCCGCATCCGCGGCCAGCGCATCCTCTATATGGTCCACGACAAGGTCGGACATCTGGGCATCTTTGTCTCCTCCTCGATCGCGAACAAAGAGCATGCCGAGATGGCCTCGACGCTGAAGACCATCGAGACCTTGCCGCCGGGCCTGTACGAGATGACCATCGACGCGGTCCATGGCGAAGGCCATGCCGAGCATTTCGTCGTCAGCTTTCACGAGCGCAAGCTCAGCGACATCAGCGGCTCGGAGCTTCAAGACCGCGAGCAGGAACACGACTTCGCCGCCGTGGCCCGCCTGTCCGCTTTGGGTACCGATGCCTACGAGCTGGCCCTGCGCCCCATGGTGCAAGCCCTGGTCACACCGCAGCTGGCACAGCTGATCCGTGACGCCCATCCTGCACGCACCAGCCGGCGCGCGTTTGCCGATGACCACAACCCTGCGATGAAGTGGCTGGGCGGTCTGGTGCCGCAGGTGCAGGCCCAGCGTCAGCCGGCCGCGCCGGACAACCCCTGGCTGGCGCTGGAGCAGCTCTCGGCCCAGGGCCTGATGCAGGGCATGGACCTGATGCGCGACTTGCGCGACGCCGCCTACGAGAACAGCTTTCTGGCGATCTACGGCACGCCCTTCATGCAGTGGCTGGGCAAGCCCCTGGCCCGCGAACGTGTCCACAAGGACCCGGCCGAGCTGCGCTACCTGCCCGAGGTGCAAGCCATGCTGCTGGGCCTGGACAACGGCGGCTACCGCAGCACGGTGATCCGCATGCTGATCCTGCTGGCCGAATCCCGCGGCTCGGTGCGGCGCGACCGCCTGGAGCGCTCCGCCGAGGTGCTGACCCAGCGCGAGCCCTTTGCCTCGCTGAAGCCCGAGCGGCGCGCGGCCATGATCCGCGAGCAGTCGGTCATCATCGAGTTCGAGCCCGAGGCCGCCCTGGCCGCCCTGCCGCGCTTGCTGCCGCAGCGCGAGGAGCGCGTGGCGGCCCTGCAGGTGGTCGAGTACATCCTCGGCGACGTCAGCGAGATGGAACCCCGCACCGTCGCCCTGTTGCAGCGCATGCGCGAGTTGTTTGAACTCGCCGCACCAGCTGCGACGCCCGCGCCGCAAACGCTCACCCGCCCAGAGGAGGCCTGAAGCCATGAACCACGAATACACCGCTCGTGACCCCCTGCCCAAGATCTGGGACGAGGACACCCGCATCGGCGACATGCTCAAGGGCAAGCGCGGCCTGGTGGTCGGTGTGGCCAATGGCGACAGCATCGCCTTCGGCTGCGCCGCCAAGCTGCGTGCGTTTGGCGCCGAGATTGCGCTCACCTACCTCAATGACAAAGCAAAGCCTCATGTCGCGCCCCTGGCCGAGGCGCTAGCTGCGCGCCTGCTGCTGCCCCTGGACGTGAGCCAGCCGGGCCAGATGCAGGCCGTGTTCGAACAGCTGCGCGAGACCTGGGGAACGCTGGACTTCGTCATCCACTCAATCGCCTTTGCGCCGCGCGAGGACCTGCACGGTCGCGTGATCGATTGCTCGCAGGCCGGCTTTCTGCAAGCCATGCAGGTGTCCTGCCATTCCTTCATCGAAATGGCGCGTTATGCCGAGCCCTTGATGAACCCCGGCGGCGCGCTGATCACCATGAGCTATCACGGCGCCGACAAGGTCGTGGACCACTACAACCTGATGGGCCCGGTCAAGGCCGCGCTGCAGTCCAGCGTGCGCTACCTAGCCAGCGAGCTGGCCGAGCGCCAGGTTCGCGTCTTCGCCGTTTCACCCGGACCCCTGCGCACCCGCGCAGCCTCCGGCATTGACCACTTCGACGCGCTGATCGACATGGCCGTCAGCCGCGCGCCCGCCCACCGCCTGGTCGACATCGCCGAAGTCGGCCGCCTGGTCGCCTTTTTGGTTGGAGGCGGGGCGTCGGGGATGACGGGGGATACGCTGTATGTGGATGGGGGGCTGCACCATATGGCGTGAGGGAAAGCAAGGGTCGAAACCTAGCTATTTCGGGAGCAAGACCGAGCTAAGTCTTGCTTCATGCTCAATTCAATGCTGCCCTTCCTTAGCTATTCATGTCAGGCCTTATGGCCCGGGTGTGCGCGCGCAAAGGCGTGGATTGACCTGGCAGTTCGGCGGATTGGTGCCAGGGCGCCGGGTGACAAACCGAATCGCAGCCTCCATATCGACAATGCCGGCGCCGCAGCCGGTACAAACGCCCGGAAACGGCCTGGCGGTTTGCGTCAAGACGCTGCGCACTTCAGCCGCAGTCAGAGTAGGTTTCTGATTGAAAACCATGGCGGCTACCGCTGCTGCCACTGGCGCTGAGAACGATGTGCCTGCATCCCAGGCATAGGTGTTCGAAACAGTTGCAGAGAAGTCGTTGGCCGTGGACTGATAGGAAGCCATCCGCATCTGGTTGCTCAGGACAGACTCCTTGTCGCCGCCTGGTGCCGACACTGCGATGCCTGAACCGTAGTTGGAATAGACCGCACGGGCTCCATAGCGATCTGTTGCCGCGATGGCCATAACCCCAGGGCAGTTGGCGGGCGCTGATCGACTCACGTCGATGCCTTCGTTGTGGTAACCGACCGTTTGGCCGTTGCCGGCAGATGCAACCACCAAGACGCCATTTGCTGTTGCACTGTTGATAGAGTCACGCATCGGCGCATCGCAAGGATAGTCAACACCACCGGCTGTTAGCACGAGTACGCGTACGCGTTGTCCCTGTGGACCTCGGTATTGAACCGCCGAGTTGATGCCTTCCGCATAAGTGGACGTGGTTCCACCACACGGCCCCCACCAACGTGCATGCCAAATGCCAATCGCATGGCCGCCAACGCTGGCGCCGCCAATGCTGTTGTTGACGTGGGAGGCGATCACACTCTGGATTTTCGTGCCGTGCCAAGTCGGGACGGCCTGAGCTGACGGAAAAAGTGGGCACTGTCCTGCCGCGCGCGCATCACCCGTATCCATGGCGGAGGAGGTCCGATTCACCAGATCCAGGCCATCGACAGGTGCAGCCATGTCCACATGCGGTCGGTAGCCCGTGTCAACGATGCCAACGAAAGGGCGATCGGGATCGCTCAGCGAACGCGTGACGGCTATGTCATACCCGCCAGGTGCTCGCACACCGCCGACATCCGTGCCAAGCCACCATTGTTGTGACCAGTCCGGATCGTTGGGGATGTAGGCCAGTGCCAGCGGTCTATCCGGTACTGCGTACTCGATTTCCAAGTCACTTTGCTGCAACGCCTTTGCCAAGGCTGCCGCCTCGTACTGAGAGGTCACGCGCCCAAGCCCCACGACCATGGCCGAGAAGTTCGTGCGTCTACGCAGTTCTAAGGTGAACCCGACTTGCCGTGCCAGAGGAACTGCTTGAAGCAGACGGTCCGTTTCTGCTTGCAGCCTTGCAGCTTCAACTGCTTCAGTTCCTTTGCTAGCATTTTCTGCTGCTGGCTGGCGGTACTTGACGATGAGCGCATCGACATGCGGTAGATCGCTCTGAGTGATTTGCGCGCTGGCTCTCTCGGAGAATCCACAGAGTAAGCTGACAATTGCCAGCGCAGCGCATGATGTGTGAGTCCTTGTTTTCATGTAGCTCCCCAGGTTGACGGTGGCAGGCAATGGGCGCGGTTACCGCATGTACTCGATCGTGCCCTCGAGGGTTCTTAGAAAAGTTGGCTCCGCCTGTCCTTTGAAGCGGATCACTGCCCACACCGTAGGGCCATGTCTGAGCGATGTTCCAAGGCATTCCTTGCCGAAGCGCAGAACCATCTGTTGTCCTTGCTGGGTGACATCGACATTCGGGTCAGAAAGGTCCGCTTGCGCGACCTCTTGGTCGCCGTTCCACAGCGTGACTCCTTCGATCAATGCCGTGATCGTCACCGGGCTCAGGTTCGGCTCAATAGACAAGTCGACGCGCCACGCACCGCTGTCGCAAGCGGGTGATCCGTCTGGGCGCGGCCAGGACTGCTGATAGATCAGAGCGCCAGCCTTGCCAGACAGCTTCGCTCCTTGTACTTCGACCGACAGTGGGTAGAGCTTTGCCTCTGGTGAGTGATCGCCACCGCCGCCGCCGCATGCTGCAGCCAGCGCAGTTGCAAAAATCAATGGCAGGCAACGGTGAAGCATCTTGAACGTCTGCACAGGCCAACTATGAGGCGCCCAAATGAAGCTATTGCGACAGTGGGGCCAGGCCACAAGTTTCAAGGCAAGACCTGACTCCTCGACTGCACGGCGGTGGCCCATCTCACCGAATTGGGGGTGTACGTCCAGCCCAGAGAGCGCAAAGTGCCTTTTGAAGTTGGACGAGCCTCGTCAACTTCACCACTGCGGGTAGGAGCTAGGGTATGGGCACCGAACACGGCTTGGACAAGTGGGTGAAAGCGAGCGTGGCTCGCGAGCAAGGGCGTCCAAGATGGCAGAAGAACCTTGGCAACTTTGGCTTTGGTTTCGTCTTTCTCGGGGCGCTTCTGAATCTTGCACTCTTCCTGCTCATCACTGCTACAGAGCCTGGTTTTCCGTACGTGTATGAGCCGTGGTGGCTGACGTATGCCTTGGTCTGCTGTATCACCGGGTGGTATTGGCAGCGGCGCGCACGTTCAATCGCTGGTGGATAGCTTCTGTGTCATGCTGGGCCCCAAGAGCATGCATCTGTTGCTGCCCATCGCGCTGGCTCTGGCCCTGGCCCACAAGGGTTCGCCGTCGCGGGCCGCCTAGGTTCAAGCTTGTGCCGTACCAAGGAACGCCATGCCTCCACTTCCTCCTCCTTTCATCCGCCGTCCACAAGTCAGTGTCCTCGGCAGCGCCGAGCCCGGCTCCGACGCCTACCAACTCGCTGGCGAAGCCGGCGCATTGATGGCAAGTCTCGGCATCACCGTGGTCAGCGGCTGCGGCAGTCCAGCCACTCGGGTGGCCGCAGAGCGGGCTGTGGCGGCTGGAGGCACCGTCCTCAGCATCGTGCCGCCGGACCAGATGCCTCCCGCCGACTGGCCAGCCACCGTTGTGGTTCCCTGTGGAATGGGCGACGCAAGGAACCTGCTCATGGCGCTGGCGGGCGACGCCTGCATCGTCATCGGCGGTCGAGCTGGAACTATCTCCGAAGTCTGCCTGGCCTGGTTGCACAAGCGCCCGCTCTTGCCTCTTGTTGGCTGTGGTGGCTGGTCTGACGGCTTGCTTGAGAACCCGCCCGACGAAAGAAGAAACTCACCCATACTGCCATGGGGCAGCGCAGCAGAACTTGAGGAGCAGCTTCGAAGTCTGGGGCTGATACCGCCCGCTGCGGGTTCGGCATAAGCGATTTTGCAAGCGGATATCCACGGTTGGGATCGAAGCTTTGGCGGCATAGAAAAACCGCTGAGACCGTCTCATCAGAGAATCTTTCCATGTACGCCATCAAGACCGAGATCACCGATGCACGCGCAGCGTCCTGGATCTTTGCGGCTCAGAAGACGATGTATGGCGGCAAGCACATTGAAGCAGGTGATGAGGTCTTCGTTTTCGCCAGCGAGAACGAAGGCGGTGCTGGCCTGATCGCCTTGGGAACGGTCGTGGCAGCCGAGCCCACTCCGAGAAGAGCTGACATCGAGCGCCAGACGCCAAGGGTCAGCATCACCGTCCGTCGGATGGCTCAGGCCAAGCGCAGTCTCGGCAGGACCGAGTTGAAGCCTTTCTCCGACTGGGATGATGGCCGCCCTGAGACCGAGTTGAACTTCAAGCTCTACCGGCAGGCCACCAACAAGATCGTGGGGCTGTCCCCGGAAACGGCGGAGTTCCTGCGCAGCTTGTTCTTCTAGCAAAGCCACGCACCGTATAGGCAGGGGGCGTGGGCAGCTCGACTGGCCCCGGGCTCGCACCCGCCACTGGGTCTGAACCAGGCGGGACCTGACCCCCTCACTCGCCGTGCTGCCCCGCTCCCGCCCCCGCCCCCGCCCCCGCACCTGGAATTGCCGCCGGGTCCATCCAGAACGCGCCCCACAGATGCCCGTCCGGGTCGGACAGATCACGGGCGTACATGAAACCCAAGTCCTGCACCGGGTTCACATCGGCCTTGCCGCCGTGGGCGGCGGCAGCGGTGTTCATGGCGTCGACGGCCTCGCGGCTGTCCAGTGACAGGTTCAGCATCGAGCCGGCTGTGCCGGCGGGCGGGAAGGGGCGGTCGGTGAAGCTGCGCCATTTGGCGTGCGTGAGCAGCATCACATGGATGGCCTCGCTCCAGACCATGGCCGTGCCGGCCTCGTCGCTGAACTGCGGGTTGGGCTCAAAGCCCAGGGCTTGGTAGAAGGCGGTCGAAGCCGGGAGGTCCTGCACGGGCAGGCTGATGAAGATCATCTTCTGGATGCTGGCCATGGTTGGGGCGCTCCTGTGGGTGAGGTCGGTGGGCTTGCTGACTGAATGAATGCTTGAATGAACGATACGGCGCTCATCAGCCCTACGACGTTCGAGCATGGGCCGAATCGACAAGCATCGAGAGGGCTTGTGATTCAAACCCCACAAGAGCGGCTCTTCAGCGGGCCGCTGCCTGCGCCGCCAGCTGTACCAGCAGTGCCGAGGACGCCCGCGCCATGGGCCCGTCGGCCCGGCTGGTCAAAGCGATGGGCACGCGGGCGCCGAGCACGATGCCAGCGCCGGTGGCGCCGGCCAGGTATTCGAGCTGCTTGGCCAGCATATTGCCGCTCTCCAGGTCGGGCACGGCCAGGACATCGGCCTGGCCGGCCACCGGCGAGGCAATGCCCTTGATGCGAGCCGCCTCCGCCGAGATGGCGTTGTCAAAGGCCAGGGGGCCGTCGAGCACGCCGCCGCTGATCTGGCCGCGGTCGGCCATCTTGCACAGCGCGGCCGCGTCCAGGGTCGAGGGGATGTTGGCGTTGACGGTCTCGACCGCCGACAGCAGGGCCACATGGGGCCGATCGACGCCGAGGATGCGCGCGAAGTCGATGGCGTTCTGCACGATGTCGCGCTTCTCGTCCAGTGTCGGCCGGATGTTGAGCGCGGCGTCGGTGATCAGCAAAGGCTTGCTGTAAAGCGGCACATCGAAGCGGAACACATGGGACATGCGCCGGCCGGTGCGCAGCTCCTTGCGCGCCAGCACGGCGCGAACCAGCTCGTCGGTGTGCAGGCTGCCCTTCATCAGGCTGGCCACGGCGCCGCTGGCGGCCAGCTCGGCCGCATGTTCGGCCGCCGCGTGGCTGTGTGGCATGGCGATGATGTCCAGGCCGCCCAGATCCAGGCCGCAGGCCTCGGCGACCGCGCGCAGGCGAGCCTCCGGGCCGATCAAGACCGGGTCCAGCAGACCCAAACGCGCAGCATCGACGGCGCCAGTCAGCGAGGCTTCGTCGCAGGGGTGGACCACGGCGCAGCGCACGGCCGGCAGCGCTCGGCCCAGGGCCAGCAAGGCATTGAAACGCGCTTGCGGGTCGAAGAGGTGGATCTCGGGCCGGCTGCTGCGCGGCAGGCGGACTTTCTGCGTCGGCGCCAGTACGCGGGCGATGCCGCTTGCGACGCGTTCGCCCTTCTGGTTGATCAGCTCGCAGGCCAGCTCGACGGAGCCCCGCGCGGCTTCCTTGGCCGTGACCGTGACGCTGACGGTCAGCGTGTCGCCGATGCGCACCGGGGCGATGAAATGCAGGCTCTGGTCCAGATAGCGGGTGCCGGCGCCGGGGAACTGGGTGCCCAGCAAGGCCGAGACCAGGGCGCCGCTCCACATGCCGTGGCCGACCACCTCGTGCATCAGCGGTGCTGTGCCGTCGCCGCTGTCCAGGTGGGCGGGATTGCTGTCGCCGGAGACGGCGGCAAAGGCGGCGATGTCCTGGGCGTTCAGGGTGCGCACCAGGCGGGCACCCTGGCCGATCTGCAGTTCGTCAAAGGTCAGATTTTCGACCAAGTCGGAGTCGACGTTGTTCATGGCGGGCCCGGGCAACTAGAAGGGAAGCGCCCATGGTCTGCGATGCGGATGGCAGGGCCATGACAGGGGCGGCAGTCGGCACTGAGCCGTCGTTCGCGGAGAAGTTTCAGCACGCAGAGTTCGCAGAGTTCGCAGAGGACCGCAGAGGACGCTGAGAACACAATCCTCGCTCTTCTTCTCTCTCTGCGACCTCTGCGACCTCTGCGAACCTCCGCGCACTCTGCGTTCGTATCCAAATCTCAGCGAACGACGGTTCTGTGCCGGAACCTGCCCCTCAGCCGCAGCGGATCGGCATGCGCAAATCGTCCAGATAGTCGCGCTTGATGTTCACGCTGCTGCGTTGGCCAAGGGCGCGCAGTTGGTGGATCAGGGCGGCGCTGCGGAGGAGCGTCGGACGAATTCAGGCCGGCTTGCGGGTGATGAAGCGCAAGTAGGATCCGTAGCCGTGGAACACGTGCTTCTCTTCGATCAGCCCGTCGTGCTCGTAAATGCGGTGCAAAGCGGGCAGGCGCGAGAAGGGCACACCGGGGAAATAATGGTGATAAGGGTGCATGGCGAAGTTGAGGTTGGGCAGCAACAGGCGCTCCCACCAACTCAGCACGATCAAGGGTGTGGTTTCGGCCACTGTGGCCTTGGGCGCGCCGTATTCATGCTCGCAAATGGCGCCCCAGCGAATGATGACCTGGGTCACGGTCAACAAGGGCAGCAGCCAGTACAGCAGGAAGGCCGTCCACAGACCGGCCCAGCTCAACAAGCCAATCAAGACCAAGAAAAAGAGTGGCCGCAACCACTTGGGCACGGCGTTCCGGCGCGCGAACACGGGGTTCGCTTCGGCCGGCTTCTTGCCCCGCATCAGGGCGATGGTGTTGATGCCCAGCAGATCTCTCAGGAATAAACGGGCCAAGCGGCCGGGAGGCATGGGGAACGTCCAGTCCGGCCCACTCTTGCGTTTGAAGTCCGGATCGCTGGGGCCGAAGTAGTCGCGGTGGTGGGCCAGGTGCACCTGGGCATAGCCCTCCACCGTCAAAACCAGCAGTGGGTAGGCGGCCAAGAGATTGACCCCCAGGTCGCCGAAACGACCGCGGTAGCCGAGCAGATGGGCCTGATCATGGACCAGCAGGCCCAGCACGTTCTGCCTAGTGGCCACCACCAGAACGGTCAGCAGCGACATCCACCAGGTGTTGAGATGAAGCGCCAGGGTGATGAACCCGATCACCACCGCCCATGCCCAGATGAGCTCCAGGGTGAAGGCCCAAGGCGCGGCACCATTGAGTTTCTGAATCGCCTCGCGTGCGTTCGGACTCAAGGAGTTCTTGTCTCCCAGGATGGCGACGGGCAGGTCGTTGGGCATGGCGGCGAAGATCCTTGCTGAGGACCGACGACGAGGTGGCCCTGTTCATGAAACCAAGTGGCGGCGGGCAGTGTAAGGGCATCACTGGCCGCGCCGGCGGCCGCCCGCCGCGCACGGTGCTGGGCCCGCAGGCGGGCCTCTGCCTTGCTAGCGCCAGGCCCCAGGAGTGAACTCAAGCGCCGCGCACCGGCAGGCGCAAATCGTCCAGATAGTCGCGTTTGATGTTGACGCTGCTGCGCTGGCCCAGGTCTTTGAAGTGGTGTTGCAGCCAGTTCTGGGCATGGTTGCGGCCCAGGTCACGCAGCTGGTGAATCAGCGCGGCACTGGTGGAGCTCTTGCTGGCGGCGCTGAAGGCCTCCAGCGCTTCGCCGCCGTCGATGCGGTGCATCAGCACATCTTTGTAATGCGCCGGGTCCAGCTTGCCCTCGGCCAGCAGGCGTTTGACGAAGTCGATGGCGCGCATCTCGGCGATCAGGGCGGCGTTGAAGCTGATCTCGTTGAGGCGATCCAGGATCTGCGCGCTGCTGGTCGGCAAGGCCTCGCGTTCGATCGGGTTGATCTGCACCAGCACGATGTCGCGGCCCGTGCATTGGTAGATCAGCGGATGGATGGCGGGGTTGCCGGAGTAGCCGCCGTCCCAGTAGTGCTGACCGTCAATCTCCACGGCTTTGAACAGGGTCGGCAGGCAGGCTGAGGCCATGACGGCATCGACGCTGAGGCGCTCGCCCGAGAAGATTTCGGCCTTGCCGGTGCTGACCCGGGTGGCGACCACGAAGACTTTGGGGATCTTGCCGGCCTGGCGGGCCAGGGCCTCGAAATCGATCTGGCCGGCGACAAAGCTGCGCAGGGGGTTGATGTCGAAGGGGTTGGACTGATACGGCGAGACCGTGCTGGTCCAGAGTGCGCTCATGGCGCTGAGCCAGGGCGCGGCGGCCGAGTTCTCGTCGGCCGCGTGGCCGAACAGAAAGCCGAAGGGTGCGCGCTGTGCCTCGCCCAGCGCGCCCATGGCGATCACACCATTCCAAAACGCAGCCAACGATTCGCGTGCTGCTTCCCGGGGGTCAGGTCGTGCCTTGTCCAGGGCCTGGGCAAAGCCATGGGCCAAAGCCACGGCATTCATGGCACCAGCGCTGGTGCCGCTGAGGCCCTCGATCTCGAGCCGCCCGTCTTCCAGCAGCGCGTCCAGCACGCCCCAGGTGAAGGCGCCATGTGAGCCGCCCCCCTGCAGGGCCAGGTTGATGGGCGGCGGTGGCGCGCTGCTGGGGCGGGTCATCGCTCAATCGCCAAAGACAACCTTCTTCTTCTTGGCCACCCAGGTCTCCAGCTGCGGGCCATAGACCTCGTCCACGCGATTGCGTTTGACCTTGAAGGTCGGGGTGATGAAGCCGTTGTCCACCGTCCAGGGCGTCTTGACGGCCACCAGGCAGTCCAGCTGCTCATGCGGGTCGAGGCGGCTGTTGACCTCGGCCAAGTGTGCGGTCAAGGTCTGCACCAGGGCGGCGCGGTCGGCTTCGTTGCCGCTGTGCTCGATGGCGTTCTGCGACAGCATCACCACGCCGACCGGCTGGCCCATATTGGCGCCGGTCACCACGCAGGCTTCCACGGCCGGGTGGTCGCCCAGGCGGTCTTCGATGGGCGCCGGGGCCACGTACTTGCCCTTGCTGGTCTTGAACAGGTCCTTGACGCGGCCGGTGATGCGCAGGCAGTTGCGGCTGTCGAACTGGCCCTTGTCGCCGGTGCGCAGCCAGCCGTCTTCGGTGAAGGCCGCGCGGCTCATCTCGGGCTCTTTGTAGTAGCCGCTCATGGTGGCGGGGGTGCGCACCAGCAGCTCGCTCGTCTGCGGGTCCAGGCGCGCTTCCACGCCCTCGTAGGCCGGGCCCACGGTGCCGATCTGGTTCTCGCCCGGCACGGTGATGTGCGAGATGGCCAGGTTCTCGGTCATGCCATAGCCCTCATTGATGTGCAGGCCGAGCTTGCGGTACCACTCGAGCAGGGGCACGGGCATGGGCGCGGCACCGCCGGCGCAGACACGCGCCTGGTCCAGGCCCAGAGCCTTGAGGATCTTGCGCCGCACCAAGCCGCCGATCAGGGGCAGACTGAGCAGCAGATTGAGCTTCTTCTGCGGCATCTTGGACTGGATGCCTTGCTGGAACTTCACCCACAGGCGCGGCACCGAGAAGAAGATGGTGGGCCGGGCACGCTGCAGGTCGAGCGTGAAGGTGTCCAGGCTTTCCGCAAAATAGACCGAGAAGCCGGTGCGCAGCCAGCCATGCTCGATCAGCACGCGTTCCACCACATGAGCCAGAGGCAGGTAGGAGAGCAGGCGGTCATCGGCGCCCATGGGAATGCGCTTGAGCGCGGCGCTCATGGCCCAGGCGAAGTTGCCGAAGCTGTGCATCACGCCCTTGGGCGCGCCGGTGGTGCCTGAGGTGTAGATCAGGGTGGCCAGGTCCTCGGCCGCGCGCACCGGTTCGCCTTGCAGCGGCGCGGTGCGGGCGCAAATGGCGTCCCAGCCCTCATAGGACTTTTTGGCGTCGTCAGGCGAGAGCGGGTAGCTGATGCAGGGCAGGCCAGCGGGCACGCCGGGCTTCATGCCCTCCCAGCCGTCGAGCTTGCCGACGAAGCAGGCGCGTGCCTCGCTGTGCTCGAGGATCTGGCGGATGGTGTCCGAGGCCAGGGTCGGGTAGAGCGGCACCGAGACGTAACCTGCCATCCAGATGGCCAGATCGCTGAACAGCCACCAGGCGCAGTTTTTGGACAGGATGGCGACCTTGGCGCCCGGCTCCCAGCCCTGTTCCTGGCCCATGGCCTGAAGGTGGGCGGCCATGCGCCGCACTTGGTCGCCGACCTGGGCCCAGGTGAACTCCTGGGTCTGGCCCTGGCCCATGGGCTGGGTCAGGGACATCCGCTCGGCCTGGGTGCGTTCCAGCAGGTAGAAGCGTTGCAGGGCCAGGTTGTCGGTCGGGATTGCGGGCATGGGCTGTCTCCTTGTGTGGACTGCATGAAAGCAGGCGCGTTTGTACGCCTAGGCTAACCATGGCGTCAGGAGCAGCCTAGCGGGTTTTTGCTGGCCTTGTGCTGATCAGGGGCAGCTCTCTAGAGCCGCAGCGCGAAAAAGCGCCCGCCCTCAGCTGCACTTAGCCGGCCTCGGCTTCCACCAGGGCCTGCAGCGCGGCAGCGAGGCTGGCCTCATCGACCCCCTCGCCCCGCTGCACCGGCGCCTCTGCCAGCGCGGCTGTGCCTTCGCGCTTGAGCCGGCTGACCCACTGGCCGGCGTCGCGTCCGCCAGCAAAGGCGGCACTTTGCAGCAAGACTTGACCCTCGGCGCTGACCAGCTTGAAGTAGAACTGGCCATCGGCCTCGCGGTACTGCTTGAACATCGGCAGGGCGGCCTTGGCGGCCTTGGCGGTGTCGACTGCGGGCGCAGCCACGGCGGTGAAGCGGCGCAGGCCCACGGCCTCGCGGGCCCGGGCCAGCAGCGGGCCCGCGATGGCGCGGGCTTTTTCAGCGCCATGCTGCAGGATCTCTTCGATCCGCTCGGGGTGAGCCATCAGGGCCTCGTAGCGCGCGCGCATGGGGGCGATCTCGGCCTCGATCAGCTCGAACAGCTGCTGCTTGGCCTCGCCCCAGGCCAGGCCGGCGCGCAGGGCGGCGCGGAAATCGGCGCGCTGCTGCGGCGTGGCGAAGGCATCGTAAATCGTCACCAGGGCCTGGCCTTCCGGCTCCTTGGGCTCGCCGGGCAGGCGGCTGTCGGTGACGATGCGGGCGATCGCCTCCTTCAGGCCTTTGCTGCCGCCTTCGAACAGCGGGATGCTGTTGTCGTAGCTCTTGCTCATCTTGCGGCCGTCCAGGCCGGGCAAAAGGGCCACGTCCTCTTCGACATTCGCTTCGGGCAGGACGAAGAACTCCTCGCCCTTGCCAAATTGGTGGTTGAAGCGCTGCGCCACATCGCGCGCCATCTCGATGTGCTGCACCTGGTCCTTGCCGACCGGCACGCGGTGGGCGTTGAAGATCAGGATGTCGGCCGCCATCAGGATGGGGTAGCTGTACAGGCCCATGGTGATGCCGGCGTCCGGGTCCTCGCCGGCGGCCAGGTTGGCGTCCACCGCGCCCTTGTAGGCATGGGCGCGGTTCATCTGACCCTTGGAGGTGATGCAGGTCAGCAGCCAGGTCAGCTCGGGGATCTCGGGGATGTCGCTCTGGCGGTAGAAGGTGACGCGAGAGGTGTCCAAGCCGGCGGCCAGCCAGACGGCGGCAATCTCCAGGCGCGAGCGGTTGATGCGCTCGGGCTCGTCGCACTTGATCAGGGCGTGATAGTCCGCCATGAAGAAGAAGCTCTCCACACCCGCCTCGCGGCTGGCGGCGATGGCCGGGCGGATGGCGCCGACGAAATTGCCGAGGTGCAGGGTGCCGGTGGTGGTGATGCCGGTCAGGACGCGCTGGTTCATGGTGTGTGCGGGAATATCGGTGAGCGAAGGAAGAAAAAGGGCTTCGCGCCATTCTTTGTGAGCGCTTATTGTCACTGCAAGCGGCGCCGCAGCCGCTAGCATGGGGGCTCGTGTCGCCACCGCCGCCTCTGCCGGGTCCAGAGGCCATGTCTGCCTGCCATGACTGCGCTGATGTTGATGGGTGCCGGGTTGAATGCGATGCTGGGCATCGCCCTGCTGCTGCTCTGGCGCCAGGATCCGCGCTTCCCCCAGGTTCGGCAATGGGGCTACAGCTGGATTCTGCTGTCCCTGGGCCTGACCCTGGGCATTGCGCTGGCGCCCGAACAGGAACCCAGCTGGCAGCACGACTTGCAGGCCCTGGCGGCCTCGGCCAGCATCATGGGTTCGCTGATGCTCTTGATCGCCGGCGCGCGCAGCTACCGCCAACTGCCCTTTCGCCAGGCCCTGTGGCTGCCGGCCTTCTTGCTGATGATGGCGAGCATCGTCGTGCTGGCGCGCCTGGACCACAGCCTGGCCGTGATCGCGGCCACGGTCTATCTGGTGGCCGGCTCCTGGGCTTGCGCCTGGTGGATGGGCCAAGGCGGCCATGCCGGCGAGCGCTTCGTGGCGGCCTGCTTCGTGGCTGTCGGCCTGGTCCATGCCAGCAGCCCTTTGCTCGACCCCTTGGGCCGCTCGCCCATCACCCACACCCTGGGCCTGTTCGTGCAGACGACCTTGTCCCTGGGCCTGATCCTGCTGTCGGTGGCGCGCGCCCATGCCGACACCCGGCGCCAGAGCAACCGCTTTGAACAGCTGACCCAGCATTCCCTGCAAGGTCTGGTGGTGCTGCAGCAGCACCGTGCCGCTTATGCCAACCCGGCGGCGCGCGAGATGTTCGGCTTCCCGCCCGGCGACCAGACCGTGTCCCAGGATCAATCGTTTGATCTGCTCTCGACCCTGGTGCCCATGGACCAGCAGCGCTCGGCGAGCGAGCGCCATGCCCTGGTGCTGGCCGACCCCGATGCGCGCATCGAATGGGAGGCCACGCGGCTGACGCGCGAAGGCCGTGCCCTCTATGTGCGCGGCCTGTCCAGCCATCTGGAGTGGGACGGCGCGCCGGCCGAGCTGCTGGTGATGATCGACGACAGTTCGCGCCAGCGGGCCGTCGACGCGCTGCGCCGCCAGGCCCTGCATGACGAGCTGACCGATCTGCCCAATCGCAACTTCGCGGTCGCCCGCCTGCGCGAGTTGACCCTCACCGGCGGCGCGCCCTTCGCGCTGATCTCGGCCGATGTCGACCGTTTCCAGCTGGTCAATGAAAGCTTGGGCCATGCCGTCGGTGACGCCTTGCTGCACGCGGTGGCGCGCCGCTTGTGCCGCCACCTGCCCGTGCAGGCCATGCTGACGCGTCTGGGCGAGGACCAGTTCCTGGTGCTGCTCGAGGGTATGGCCGAGCGCAGCGAGGTGGAGCCGGTGGTGGCGCAGATCCTGCAGCTGCTGGAGCAGCCTTTTGAGGTCGATGGCGAAGCCTTGTTCGTCCATCTGTCCCTGGGGGTGGCACGCTTCCCGCAGGACGGCGAGGACGTCGACAGCCTCTTGCGCGCGGCCGACTCGGCCATGCACCGGGCCAAGCAGCGGGCCGGCAGCGCCTGCGAGTTCTTCGAGCCGCGCATGAATGTGCGCTCGCGCGCCCGCCTGGAAGCCGAGCAGTCCTTGGGTCGGGCCATCGTCGAGCGCGAGTTCATCCTCGAATACCAGCCCAAGTTCCGCGCCGACAGCCGCAAGCTCTGCGGCTTCGAGGCCTTGGTGCGCTGGGAGCGGCCGGGCCTGGGCCGGGTCAGCCCGGCCGATTTCGTGCCGGCGGCCGAGCGCACCGGCCAGATCAATTCGCTGGGCCAGCTGATCGTCGAGATCGCCAGCCAGCAGTTGCGCGACTGGTTGGACCGCTGGGGCTTGCTGGTGCCAGTGGCCGTCAATGTCTCGCCGCTGCAGTTCGACGACCCAAGCTTTGCCCAGCGCTTGCTGGACCGGCTCGATGCGCTGCAGCTGCCCCACCAGAGCTTGGAGATCGAAATCACCGAGTCCGCCGCCATCGGCCATCTGGGCCGGGTTTTGCCCCAGCTGCAGCAGCTGCGCCAGGCCGGCGTGCTCTGCAGCATGGACGACTTCGGCACCGGCCAGAGTTCGCTCACCATGTTGCGCCAGCTGCCCATCAGCTGCATGAAGCTGGACCGCAGCATGATCGAGCCGCTGCCCGAGCCCCAGGCCAGCGCCATCGTCAAGGCCACCTGCGCGCTGGGGCGCTCCCTGAGCCTGGAGGTGGTGGCCGAGGGGGTCGAGAACGAGGCCCAGGCCCTGGCGGCACGCGATCTTGGGTGCACGCAGTTGCAGGGTTATCACCTGAGCCGGCCGCTGGCCGCAGGGGCGGCCGGCGAGCTTCTGGGGCGCAGCCTGGGCTGAGGGCAAGGCGCCTGAGCGTTTCGCAGACCTGCCTACAATCCCGGCCGCTGAAGCCTGCTCCGCCAGGGGCCGGCTTCAGCAGCGTTCTCAGGGCGGGGCGAAATTCCCCACCGGCGGTATCCAGGCACCCGATGTTTTGCAAAAGGTGGCTGGGAGCCCGCGAGCGCCCGACGGTCCGAGGTGTGGACCGACGGGGTCAGCAGATCTGGTGCGATGCCAGAGCCGACGGTCACAGTCCGGATGAAAGAGAACGTGAATTTGCGGCCGACGCAGGTGGGTCGGCTCGTGCGCGTCTGCTTTTTTTCGGAGCGGCTGCGGCGGGTCGGCGCGCCGGCGCCGCCGTGCGTTTGCGTGCTTGCCCTGATTTGTGTTCACCGTCGCGAAAGCAATGACATGAATCAGACTGATCAGACTTCCATTTTTTCTATTCCTTCCTCTTCTTCTTCGACTGCAGCAGCCAAGGGCGCCGCTCCCCGCGTCGCCTGGGTCAGCGCCTGCTGGCACCGCGGCATCGTCCAACAGGCCTGCCACTCCTTCAAAGCCGAACTGCAGCGCCTGGGGCTGCCCGAGAGTGGAGTCGACGAGTTCGAGGTGCCCGGGGCTTTCGAAATCCCCCTGCATGCCCAGCGTCTTGCCCGCTCCGGGCATTACCAGGCGGTGGTGGCTTGCGCCTTGGTGGTCGATGGCGGCATCTACCGCCATGACTTCGTCGCCAGTGCGGTCATTGATGGCTTGATGCGGGTGCAGCTGGACAGCGGTGTGCCGGTGTTCTCCGTGGTGCTGACGCCGCACCACTTCCACGAGCACGAGGAGCATCAGCGCTACTTCGCGACGCATTTCATCAAGAAGGGGCAGGAAGCTGCGCAGGCCTGTGCGCAGACGCTGGCGTCTTTGCGGCGCCTGCCCTCGCCTCGCTGACGGGCTGCCGGCGAGCTTCGGCCAGGTGTCTCAGCTGCGCGCCGATTCGATGCCCACCCAACCGAGCTCGGTGTAGCGCGGCCCGGCCACGCTGCCTGGTGCGAACAGGCGGTTGAGGGTGTCCAGCTGGGCGGCGTCGAAGCGGATCTGCCCGGCCGCCCAGTTGCCGCGCAGATGCGTCTGGCGCCGCGTACCGGGGATGACCAGGGTGTGCGGCTGCTGGTGGATCACCCAGGCCAAGGCCAGCTGGGCAGCGCTGTGACCCCAGTCTGTCGCCAGTCCGGCCAGGCGCTCGGCCAGGGCGCGGTTGTGCTCCCCGGCCTCGCCATTGAAGCGCGGCAGGGCGCGGCGGAAATCATCGGGGGCCAGGTCTTGCGTGGCCGGCAGCTGGGCGCTGAGCAAGGCGCGGCCCAGCGGGCTGTAGGCGACAAAGGCCACGCCCAACTCGGCAGTCACGCTCAGCATGGCCTGCTCGGCGCTGCGCTCCCAGAGCGAGTATTCGTTCTGCAGTGCCGCCACCGGCAGCACCGCATGGGCACGGCGCAGCGTGTCTTCGCTGACTTCGGACAGACCCACGGCGCCGATCTTGCCCTCGGCCTTCAGGTCGGCCAGGGTCAGCATCAGCTCCTCGATCGGCACGGCCGGGTCGCGGCGGTGCACATAGAACAGCTCGATGCGCTCCAGACCCAGGCGCTGAAGCGAGGCTTCGCAAGCGGCGCGGGCATAGGTGGATGAATTGTCGATATGGCGCTCGTAGGTGCCCGGCGGGCGCTTGATGCCGAACTTGCTGGCCACCAGCATGTCCGCCCGCTGCGCCGGGCTCAGTTCGGCCAGGAAACGGCCGAGCAGGCGCTCGTTGTGGCCGGAGCCGTAGGTGTCGGCGGTGTCGAGATGGCGCACGCCGAGCTCGCGGGCGGCATGCAAGGTGGCCAGCGACTCGGCGTCGTCGACGGCGCCGTAAAACTCGCTCATGCCCATCAGGCCGAGGCCGATGGCGGGGATGTCGCGGCCGGCCAGGCGGCGGTGCAGGGGAGGTGTGGAAGGCTTGTTCATGCGGTGGTACTCACAGTGGGCGGTGGATCGAGGTCTGCATGGTGACGTCCGGCCCAGGCCTTCACAAGCCGCCGCCGGCCGCACGGGCTGTGCAGCCCTGCTTCACAATCGCCGGGTGTCTGGCGAAGCTCTGCATCCATTGGCCCGGCCCCTGAGAGCGCGGTCTCGGGCGGCCTGCGGTGTTGCACTTCTCGCCAATAGCTAGGGCTATTGGCTTCAAACTGCGACTTGCAGCCCATCCCGATCCGCACCACATGGCCTCGCCCCGATTGATGAAGAGCTTCCCTCGCGAAACCGAACTCCAAACCCTGCGTGTCTTTGCCGCCGTGGCCGAAGCGCGCAGCTACCGCCGGGCGGCCCAGCATCTGGGCCTGTCGCCATCGGCCGTCAGCCAGGCCATGCGCCGGCTGGAGGCGCAGCTGGGCGTGGCCTTGTTGAACCGCAGCACCCGCAGCGTGGCGCTGACAGCTGCGGGTGAGCGACTACTGGCCGGGGCCTTGCCGGCCATGCTAAGTCTGGAGCGGGCTTTGGCCGGCGTGATCGAGCTGGGCGGGCGGGTCTCGGGCAGCCTGCGCCTGAGCGTGCCGCGCAGTGCGGCTCGACTCTTGATGACCCCCTTGTTGGCGCGTTATGTCGCCGCTCACCCCCAGGTGCAGGTGGAGCTGTGCACGCAGGACGGCCTGGTCGACATCGTCGAGCAGGGCTTCGATGCCGGCGTGCGCTTCGCCGAACGCCTGCAGGCCGATATGGTGGCGGTGCCGCTCGGTGGCGCGCAGCGTTTTGTCGCGGTAGCGTCACCGGTGTTCCTGCAGCGCCACCCGGCGCCGCAGCAGCCGCAGGACCTGCTCAGCCTGCCCTGTGTGCGCCAGCGCTTCGCCAGCGGCGGCTTGTTCCGCTGGAGCTTTCTTGAACACGCGGTCGGCTGTCGCTGCGCAGGCCTAGCGTGCGCGCGAGCGGGCCTGACGACCGATCTCGACGTGCCGGGCCCCTTGACGGTGGACGATCAGGCCGTGGCCTTGCAAGCGGCGCTGGATGGGGCGGGTGTGGCCTACGTTTACCAACTGGCGGCGGCGCCCTTGCTGCAAAGCGGCCAGCTGATCGAGCTGCTGGCCGACTGGTGCCCGCCGGGCACCGGCTTCGCGCTGTACTACCCGGGCCGGCTTCAGACCAGCCCGGCCTTGCGGGCCTTGATCGAACTGATCCAGGCGCCGCAGCTCTCCTTGCCCTCGTCGCTCAAGCCAGGGCGGGTTTGAGCGATGCCGCTGAGCGGCGACGCTGATGCGTGAGCAGGGCCAGCACCAGCAGACCCGCCAGCAGCATGGCCGATGTGCTGGCTTCGGGAACGGGAGTGAGCAGGTAGGCCAAGCCGTTCTGGTCGCTGACCAAGACTTGGCCGGCGTCGTTCAAGCCCCACACATCGTTCAGGTACAGGCCTTCGCCCAAGCTGACCAGGCTGTTCAGGTCCACCATGCCCTGGCCGTTGGCGCCGGTGATGAAGGCGTGGCCCGCGAAGTAGGAGTCGCCGTCGCTGCCGTTGAACAGATTGCCCACCACGACACCGGCGTTGTTGATGAAGCTGGCCTGGCTGTGTACCCAGCCCAGGGTACCGAGGTCGCTCATGCCCTGGGCGCCAGCGCCGGTGATGAAGGCACGCAGGCTGCCATCCGCCACGCGCGATGTGCCCGCCACCTGGGCGCTCTGATTGATGGCCAGGGCCGAGCTGTTCAAGCCACCCAAGGTGCCCAGATCGGTGATGGCGGCGCCGTTCAGGCCCCAGATCACGGCATGGAGGCTGCCATCGCTGAGGCCCGAGTTGCCGACGATCAGGCCACTGCCATTGATGGCTTGGGCACTGCTGGTGTTGCCGCCCAGGGTGAGTAGGCGCTCTGCTTCGGTGCTGTTGGCTTGCCAGCGCAAGGCATGGAATTTGGTGCTGCCGCTGCCGTCGCGGCCCATGCCGATCACGGTGCCGCTGTCATTGATGCCGCGGGCCGTCGTCAGATTGCCGCCAATGCCGCCGAGCAGGATAGCGTTCTGACCCTGGGCACCGGTGACGAAGGCTTCAACCCGGGTCGGATTGCGGCCTGTGATCACATCCCCGGCGATTTGGCCGGAGAAGTTGATCGCATTGCCGGTGGCGTCACCGGGCAGCTGGGTCATGGCCACCAGGCTTTGGCCATCGGGGCCGCTGAGGAAGGCCTGGTAAGTGCCGTTGTTGTCCAACAGGCTGCCGCTGACCTGGCCGCGTGCGTTCAGCGCGAAAGTGAAGGCGCCGTTCTGGCTGAGGGACTGCACTTGGTAGCTCTGTGCCTGGGCCTGGCCGCTGCAGAGCAGGCCGGCACCGAGGGCGAGCAAGGTGATCAAGGGCAGGGCGCGACGCAGGCGCGACAGGGCACGGGTGGGCTGAGCCGAAGACAGTGATTGCATGAACAGCAGGCGCAGACCAGCGACCGGACCGGCGGACTGCTGCTGGCGGGGAAGGGCCTACGCCAGGGTTGAATTGGCGATGGGCAGGATTTTTAGCAGCACCGGGCGCAGCGTCGCTACGGGCTATCCCTGCGTGTTGCGTGCCAACTCCCCCCGATTTGAGGGGGCCGGGAGCTGATCAGCGCGCCATCACCTCACCCAGCCGCACCGCGCTGCCGCGCTGGCCCAGGCTTTCGCCCTGCCAGGCCGGGTTGAACTGCAGGCCCTGGCTGGCGGGGAAGAGCATCACCACGGTGGAGCCGAGCAGGAAGCGGCCCAGTTCATCGCCTTTGTTGAGGCTGACCTGGCCGGGGGCATAACTCCATTCGCGCACGGTGCCCGGGCGCGGCGGGTTGACCACGCCATGCCAGCTGGTGGCCATGCTGCCGACGATGGTGGCGCCGACCAGCACCATGACCCAGGGGCCTTGCTCGCCTTCGAAGACGCAGACCACGCGCTCGTTGCGGGCGAACAGGCCCGGCACGCCGCGGGCTGTGACCGGGTTGACCGAGAACAGATCGCCGGGCACATGGATCATGCGCGTCAGGCGGCCATCGCAGGGCATGTGGATGCGGTGGTAGTCCTTGGGGCTGAGGTAGATGTTGGCGAAGTGGCCGTCACGGAACTGGGCGGCCAGGCTGGCGTCGCCGCCGACCAGGGCGGTGCAGCTGAAGTCGTGGCCCTTGGCCTGGAAGATCTGCTCACCTTGGATACGGCCGAACTGGCTGATCGCGCCGTCCACCGGGCAGATCAGGGGCGCATCGGCCAAGGGGCGGGCGCCGGACTTGAGCGCCCGGGTGAAGAACTCGTTGAAGCTCGGGTAGGCGGCGATGTCGGGGTTGGCGGCTTCGGCCATATTGACCTGGTAGCGGGCCACGAAGCGCCGGATGATGGCCGTGGTCAGCCCGCCCATGCGCGCGCCGGCGACCCAGCCGGCAAAGCGTGTCAGTGCCTGCTTGGGCAGCAGGTGTTGCAGCATCACGGCGTGGCGTTCGGACAGGGCCATCAAGGATTCCGGTGAGAAAGAAAGGCGGCCGATTGTAGCGAGCGGGTCTGCTGCGAAGCGGGTCGGAGCTGGGTGAGATGGTCTATACAAAACGTATACGTTTCGCATAAACTGTCCGCATGGGAATCGTCAAAATTTCAGATCCGATGCATGAGAGCCTGCGCATTGCCAGCCAGGCCTTGTCGCGCTCCATCAACGCCCAGGCCGAGCATTGGATGCGCATCGGCCTGCTGTCCGAGCTCTACCCGGACCTCGACCACCGCGAGATCTGCCGCCTGCTGATCCGTGCCGAGCAGGCCGGTGGCCTGGACCTGGCCAGCGCCGCCGCCGGCCAGTTGGAGGCCGCACCGACGGCCCCGCCCCGCCCGGCACGATCGACCGGCCATCACAGCAAGGGCATGCAATGAACGGCCGCGTCAAGATCCGCACGGCGGAAGAGATTGCCAAGGCGCGCGAGTCGGGCCGCCTGGCCGCCCAGGTGCTGCAGATGATCACGCCCCATGTGCAGCCCGGCGTCAGCACGGACGAACTGGACCGCATCTGCCGCGAGTACATCGTCGATGAGCTCGGTGTCACCCCGGCCAATATCGGCTATCACGGCTACCCCAAGACCCTGTGCAGCTCGGTCAACGAGGTGGTCTGCCACGGCATCCCTTCGCCGACCAAGATCCTCAAAGAGGGCGACATCGTCAATCTCGACGTGGCCCTGATCAAGGACGGCTGGTTCGGCGACACCAGCCGCATGTATTTCGTCGGCCACCCCAAGCCGGCCGCGCGCCGCCTGGTGCAGGTGACCTACGAAGCCCTGCGCGCTGGCATCCGCAAGGTGCGGCCCGGCGCCACCCTGGGCGATATCGGCCACGCCATCCAGAGCGTGGCCCATCAGGCCGGCTACAGCGTGGTGCGCGAGTATGGCGGCCATGGCATCGGCGACATCTATCACGACCAGCCTCACGTCAACCACTTCGGCAAGCCCGGCGAGGGCTTGACGCTGCAGGCCGGCATGATCTTCACCATCGAGCCCATGATCAACGCCGGCAAGCGCGGCGTGAAGGAGCTCTCGGACGGCTGGACCGTGGTCACGCAAGACCGCTCGCTGTCGGCACAGTGGGAGCATATGGTGCTGGTCACCGAGACCGGCTTCGATCTGCTGACCGCCTGGCCCGAGGGCACGGGCGACTACCCGGCGATTGCCTGAGCGTCCGCCGCCTCCGCGGGCGGGCTGCGTCGGCCCGCATGGAGCCGGTGCCGGCGGCGCAGTTCCTGCAGCAAGGGCAGCAGCTCTTCGCTGGGCTGCGGGTTCTGGCGCTGGTAGCGGCGCCCGCCGTCTTCGCGGCTCAGCAGCTTCATCTCCACCAGTTCGCGGCGCAGAGTGCAGTGGTCACCGAAGCAGTGCTGGGCCTGGAGCAAGGCGTTGACCTCGCCCTCGGTGTAGATGCGGCGGCTGTCGAAATGCAGCCACAAACCCCAGATGGCCAGGCGCTGGACTTGGTGCCGGCTGGGCCAGCGGGCCAGGCGCCCTTGCTCGTCGAACTGGCGCAGCGCGCGGTCGGCCAGCTCGCTCAAGCCCGGATGGCGTGGGCCGCGTGCCGGTGCGATCGGCGCCGATGGCATGGGCTGCACCGAGCTGGCTGCCGGCTTCAAGCTGGCCTGCGCACGCAAGGCCTGCAAATTGCGATGGCCGGCAGCGCGCGCCAGCATATTGAGCAGGCTCAGGTGCGAGGGTGCCTGTGGCGTGCTGGCCAGATGGCTGTCCAGCTGTTGGCGCAGGGATTTGGCCAGGGCCGAGAGGTCCTCGGCATGGAAAGGAATGGCAAGACGGGTCATGGCGTGAAAGTCTCCACAGCGCGCGCGCATGGGCTGCTCGGCTCCAAGCTGAACAGTGCTGGTGCTTGCCGACTTCCAGACGAGCGCACGCAGGGGTGAGGATGATCACGGGCCTGGGTCTGTACTTCTGGTGCCAATGGCAGGTTTAGCTCGCGGCAGCGCCGCGCGGCAAGGCCTGGGTGTGCTGCCGACCCGGGGCCGCAGTATAGGTGCGGCGCGGGCGGCCGGGTACCATGGCGGCTCTGCCTTTTTTCCCCATCTTGCCCTGATTTGTGCCTGCTCATGCAGGTCTGCCTGGGCTGCTTTGTCTCCCATACCCACTGATCGCCATGGAAATCTATCTCGACGCCAATGCCACCACGCCCGTGCTGCCGCAGGCCAAGGCGGCGGCCATCCAGGCCATGGTGGAGGACTACGGCAACCCCAGCAGCGTGCACAGCACCGGGCTCAAGGCGCGCGCCCTGATCGACGGCGTTCGCGCTCGCGCCCAGCGCCTGCTGGACACGGGCCGCGGCCAGCTGCTCTTCGTCAGCGGCGCCACCGAAGGCATACAGACGGCCGTGCTCTCGGCCCTGCATGCGCTGCGCGAGCGTCGTGAGGCCGGCGAGGCCATTGGCAGCCAGCTGCTCTACGGCGCCACCGAGCACAAGGCCGTGCCCGAGGCGCTCAAGCATTGGAATGCGGTGCTGGGCCTGAACCTGGCGATCCGGGCGATCCCGGTCAACCTCCAGGGCCAGCACGACCTGGATTTCCTGCGCCGTGAAGCGCCCCAGGCCGGCCTGGTCTGCACCATGGCCGCCAACAACGAGACCGGCGTGGTCAGCGACCTGGCCGGCATCGAGGCGGCGCTCGAGGCCAGCGGCAGCGCCGCCTTCTGGATGGTGGACGGCGTGCAGGCCCTGGGCAAGATCCAGCTGCGCCTGAGCCAGAGTCGCATCGATTACGCGCCCTTCTCCGGCCACAAGCTCTACGCGCCCAAGGGCATCGGTCTGCTCTATGTGCGCAATGGCGCGCCCTTCACCCCGCTGATGGCCGGCGGGGGCCAGGAAGGCGCGCTGCGCTCGGGCACCGAGAACATGTCCGGCATCGCTGCCCTGGGCGCGGTGTTGGAGGCGCTGGAAGACCCGGAGGGCAAGACCTTCCGCAGCCATGCCGAGATGAGCGGCTTCCGCGCCCGACTGGCGGCCGCGCTGGAGCAGGCCTTTCCGGGCCTGGTCTACAACGCGCCGCTGGCGCAGAGCCTGCCCACCACCCTCAATTTCTCGGTGCCGGGCCTGAGCTCGCGCCTGCTGCAGGACCTGTTCGACGCCGCCGATGTGCGCGTCAGCGGCGGCTCGGCCTGCAGCGCGGCCAAGGCCGCACCGAGCTTTGTGCTGCAGGCCATGGGCTTGCCCGACTGGCAGGCGGCCGGCGCCGTGCGCCTGTCCATCGGCCCGGCCGTGGACGAGGCTTTCATCGCCGAAGCCTGTGCCCGCATCCAGGCCTGCGGTGAGTCGCTGCGCCGCAATTGCATGAGCCCGACCGACAACCTGCCCACCGTCGGCGAGGGCTTGAGCCGCTTCATGCTGGAAGGCGCCTGCTGCTATGTGCTGGCCGATGCGGCCGCGCAGCGCTGTGTGCTGATCGACCCCCTGCCCGAGCAACTCAGCCGCCTGGCCCAGGTCTTGCGCTGTCAAAACTATCCCATTGCCGCCGTGCTCAGCAGCAGCGGCGAGCCCGCCCATGGTGAGGCGCGCGCCTTGCTGGCCGCCGAGCTGCCCGACCTGCTCGACGCCGCGGCCGAGATCGATGCGCTCGGCTGGCCGCTGACGCAGACCGAATTGGACCTGGGCAGCAGGCGCTTGCGCCGCGTGCTTTTGGACGGTGGCGGCCAGGCCTTGCTGCTCAGCGAAGGCGGGCCGGCGCAGGCCTGCTGCCTGGCTTTTGTCGACCCGCAGCAGGCGCTGGCGCTGGCCGAGCAGATCGGCCCGCAGGCCTTGATCGCACCGCCGAGCGACCTGGCCCAGCTGCTGGCCAGCACCGTGGCGCTGGAGCGTGGCGAGGCCGTGGCCGCACCCCTTTTGCAGCTTTCGGGCGAGCAGCTGCAGCGCTTTGTCGACGCCCACCCCGACGCCTTGCTGATCGATGTGCGCGAGCCCTACGAGCAGTTCCTGAGCCAGGCGCCCGAGCTGGCCGGCGTGGCCTTGCAAGCCATGCCGCTGTCGCGCTTTCTCAATGCCATTCCGGGCTGGCTGGCCGAGCAACAGCCGCTGCTGTTCTTCTGCCGCAGCGGCAACCGCAGCCGCCAGGCCGCGCAAGCCCTGGCCCGCCTGGGCCATGGCCAGGCCTGGACTCTGGCCGGTGGCCTGGCCCTGCTGCCCGATGCGCCCCTCGTGGCGCCTGCGGCCGACCCGGCCTTGCTGGTCTGAGGGCGGACATTCATGAGCGTGATGAGCGAGCCCCATGTCCATTCCTCCTTCTACCGTTTTGTCGCCCTGGCCGAGCCCGAGGTGGTGGCGGCTCGGCTGCGCGAGCTGAGCACACCTGAGACCGGCATCGGTGGCAATATCTTGGTCGCCGGCGAAGGCATCAGCGGCGCCATCGCCGCGCCGGCCGGCGCGCTGGCCGCCTTCGAGCGCGCACTGCACGAAGACCCAGTCTTTGGCGGCGCCTTCCAAGGCCTGGTGTTCAAGCACAGCGCTTGCGCGACCCGGCCCTTCACGCTGATCAAGGTCCATTGCAAGCCCGAGATCGTCGCCTTCGGCGTGCCCGGTGTCAGCGGTCTGCCGGCCCCCGGTCTGCCCGACACCCATGTCTCGCCGCAGCGCTGGCGTGAGCTGATCAGCGAGCCCGATGTGCTGGTGCTGGACAACCGCAACAGCTTTGAATACCGGCTGGGTCGCTTCAAGAATGCGATCGACCCTGAGGTTGCGCATTTCCGCGACTTTCCGGCCTATGTGGAGGCCCATGCCGAGGCCTGGAAGGCCGAGGGCAAGCGCATCGCCATGTACTGCACCGGCGGCATCCGCTGCGAGAAGACCAGTGCCTGGATGCAGAGCCAGGGCCTCGATGTCTACCAGCTCGACGGCGGGATCGTCAGCTATTTCGAGCAGATGCCCGATGCGGCGGCCGACTGGCAGGGCGAGTGCTTTGTCTTCGACAAACGCATGGCCCTGGACACCCGGCTGCAGGAAACCGCCACCACGGCCGAGCAGGTCTATGGCGACGACCCCAAGGAAGCTTGGCGCTTGGCGCGGGCCCGTCGCCTTGATCCAAGCAGCTGAAGCGGAGCCCTTACTGCCATGCGCCAGTTTCTTGCCGTCCTGCTGCTGAGTCTGCTGCTCTACCTGGCCTGGCAGCTGCTGGGCGAGCGGCGCCGCGCCGAGCTGGGCCGCCTGCTGCGGCGCCATGCCTGGCGCCTGGCCTTGCTGGTGGCGCTCTTGCTTGGGCTCTTGCTGCTGGCCTATTTCTTCCCGCCCATCCACCTGCTCTGAAGGCCTGATATGAAACGAAGCCCCGCCACCCTGGCCCTGCTTGGCCTGTGCGCCCTGCTGAGCGCTTGCAGCCAGATCGACACCGGCAATGTCGGCGTCGAGCGCACACTAGGCAAGGTCGGTGCCGAGTCACTGCCGCCCGGCGTCTACTTCACGCTGTTCAAGTCGGTGGATGAATTCACGACCAAGGAGGTCAGCTTCTCGCTCAATGACATGACGCCCAAGAGCCGCGACAACCTGACCATGAAGGACGTGGACCTGGACATTTACTTCAAGACCACACCCGGTGCGGTGCCCGGCTTGTATGTGAAGTACCAGGGCGATGTGGTCCAGCATGGCGACATCGTCAAGGGCGGCACCAAGGATCTGGTGATCGCCTTCAGCCGGGTCTCGCGCGAGGCGCGTGAGGCGGTCTACAAGGCCATCGCTCAGCTCGATGCGACCACCATGCACACCAAGCGCACCGAGCTGGCGGAAATGGTGCGCGTCGGCCTGCAGCAGGAGCTGGACGCCAATGACAAGGGCGCCTTCGTCATCACCGCGGTCAATGTGCGCAATCTGCTGACCGACCCGGCCATCGAGGCGGCCATCCGCCAGCGCGCCGAAACCGACCAGGCGATCGAGAAGAAGCGCAAGGAGATCGAACTGGCCAAGGCCGAAGCCGAGCGCCTGATCGTGCAGGCTGAAGGTGAGGCGCGCGCCAACCGCATCGTCAGCGAATCGCTGACCCCGGCCCTGAAGGAGATCAAGCTGGCCGAGATCCACCGCGACACCGCGATTGCCATCGCCGGCAAGGCCGGCAACACGGTGCTGATGAGCCCGGGCGCCCAGCCTTTGATCCCGGTGCGCTGAGCCCGACCAGGGTTTTTCGCAAGGCCAACGATAATCGGGCACGCCGCTTCGGTGCCCCTGCGATCCTTTCTTCGTCCATGTCCAATCTCATCGTCCACGGCGGCACGCCTCTTGCCGGCCGCATCGTCCCCTCGGCCAACAAGAACGCCGTCCTGCCCATCCTCTGCGCGACCCTGCTGACGCGCGAGCCGGTGCGCCTGCACGGGGTGCCCGACATCACGGACGTGAAGAAGATCCTCGATGTCTTCCGCAGCCTGGGCAGCTCGGTCGAGATGGACGTCAAGAGCCGGGTGCTGAACCTGCACCACCGCGACACCCACTTCGACGCCGCCCGCGACCGCCTGCCCGAAGAGATGCGCAGCTCCATCATGCTGGTGCCCGGCCTGCTGGCGCGCTTCTGCTCGGCCCGCATCGAGGACGATGTCACCGGCTGCACCCTGGGCGTGCGCGAGATCGACCCCCATGTCGAGGTGTTCCAACGCTTCGGCGCCAGCGTCGAGCGCCAGCCCGACGGCCTGGTCCTGGCCGTGCCCGCGCGCCTGCAGGCCAATGACCACTGGACCGACTACGCCTCGGTCACCACGACCGAGAACTTCGTGCTCTGCGCCGCCCTGGCCAGCGGCCGTTCGACGCTGATGAACGCGGCCTCCGAGCCCCATGTGCAGGAGTTCTGCGCGTTTCTGAAGCTTTTGGGCGCGCAGATCGAAGGCCTGGGCACCTCGCGCCTGACCATCCACGGCGTCGAGCGCTTAGGCGGCGGTGAATTCACTTTCGCCGAAGACTTCCACGAGATCGTCACCTTCCTGGCCCTGGGCGCCATCACCGGCGGCCGGGTCGAGGTGAAGAACTCCACGCCCGAGCAGTTCCCGCTGATCGACCGTACCTTTGCCAAGTTCGGCGTGCAGATCATTCATGAGAACGGCTGGTCGCGTTCGGTCACGAATGGGCCGCTCAAGGTCAAGGAACCGTTCACCCGCAACATCCTGCAGAAGGTCGAGGCGGCGCCCTGGCCTTACCTGCCGGTCGACCTGCTGCCCATCTTCGTGGCCCTGGGCGTCAAGGCCGAGGGCAGCGTGATGTTCTGGAACAAGATCTATGACGGCGCCATGGGCTGGACTTCGGAGCTGAGCAAGTTCGGCGCCCACGCCTTCCTGTCCGACCCGCACCGCATGGTCACCTTCGGCGGCAAGCCCTTGCACGCGGCCGAAGTGGAGAGCCCTTACATCATCCGTGTGGCCATCGCTCTGCTGATGGTGGCGGCCAGCATTCCGGGCAAGTCGGTGATCCGCAATGCCACGCCGATCCGACGCGCCCACCCGCAATTCGTCGAGAACATTTGCTCCCTGGGCGCTCGCATCGAGTGGGTCGACAGCGAGTGAATCCAGGCGTGCGGCTCAGGGCCGGCCGGCATGGCTGGCGCCGTTTGAGTGGGCTGGTGCTGTTGGGCTTGCTGCCCATGGCCGTGCTCGCCCAGGCCTCCTCGCCCGCCGCCGACCAGGGCCCCGAGCCGGGCGTGATCCGCTGGATGGTGCGCGATGTGCCGCCCCACCTCACCTATCCGGCCGGCCGGCCGCCCCAACGCGCCTCCGATCTTGGCAATGGCGAGATCGATGGCTATCTGCGCCTGCTGATCCAGCATCTGCCCCAGTACCGCCATGAGTTTCTCGATGCTGGCTTTCCGCGCTTCGAGGCCCTGGTGCGCCAGGGCCAGACCCTGTGCTCGCCC
This sequence comes from Kinneretia sp. DJ1R-11, assembly GCF_025717595.1. Lineage (NCBI taxonomy): Bacteria > Pseudomonadati > Pseudomonadota > Betaproteobacteria > Burkholderiales > Sphaerotilaceae > Roseateles > Kinneretia sp. DJ1R-11. The sequence goes on along the minus strand of NZ_JAJIRR010000001.1, from coordinate 870,401 downwards.
TTGCATGTCAACACGCCGGAGCGGCAGAGCTGGCTCTACTTCACCCATGTGCACCCGGCCCTGATCTCGCGCCAGCTGGTCGTGGTGACGCGGCGCGAGCTGGCCCCGCGCTTTGAAAGGTTCGGCCGCCAAGTGGCGCTGGGCGAGCTGCTGCAGAGCGAGCTGGTCGGCCTGTTGCCACGTGACCGTTCATATGGCCCCAAGGCCGATGCCGCCTTGCAGGGCGCCGGGCCGCGGGCGCCCAAGACGGTGGTCACCGGCCGTCAGTCCCATCTGCTGGCCATGCTGCTGGCCCAGCGCATGGACTACACCCTGGACTACGCCAGTGCCGTGGACGAGTACCTGAAGAGCGTCGCCCTGGCGCCGGGCGAACTGCTCAAGCTGCCTTTGCTCGAAGGCGTGAGCACCGCTGTGGCCACCTATGCCTGCAGCCGCACGCCGGAAGGGCGCAAGCAGATCGAGGCCATCGACCAGGCCGCACGCAAATTGGCGGCCGACCCACAGCGCGAGGCCTGGATCCAGACCTGGCGCGGCGCCGCGCAGGATGACTCGGAGCGACAGCGCCTCAAGCGCTATCTGGACGAGCGCGCGCGTGGCGGCCCGCAGATCGACTGAGCCTGCCGCCGCACGCTTGCCACCATGAGTCGGCCGCCCAAACTGGCTCTGCCCTTGCGCGATGGCGTGGCCGCCAGCGTGCTGGCCTGCCCGCCCGGCGCCTGGCCCGGCCTGCTTGATTACCTGGTTGAGCGCCTGCCCGGCGTGGCGCCTGAAGTCTGGCAGCAGCGCCTCCAGCAGGGTGAGGTGCTCGATGAGCAGGGTCAGGTTTTGCCCCTGGACGCGCCCTACCGCCCCGGCAGCCGGGTCTATTACTGGCGCAGCCTGGCCCAGGAGCCGCGTGTGCCTTTCGAGGCTCGCATCCTGTTCCAGGACGAGCTGCTGCTGGTGGCTGACAAGCCGCATTTCCTGCCCGTGCTGCCCAGTGGCCGTTATGTCCGCGAGACCCTGCTGACCCGTCTGCGCCTGGCCACCGGCCTGGCCGAGCTGAGCCCCATCCACCGCATCGACCGCGAAACCGCCGGCCTGGTCGTCTTCAGCCTGCAGCCGGCCACACGCGGTGCCTACCAGGCCTTGTTCCGCGAGCGTGCCGTGGCCAAGGTCTACGAGGCCGTGGCCGGCTTGCCGGAGCCCCTGGGCCTGAGCCTGCCGCTGACCCGGTGCAGCCGCTTGATGGAGCGCAGCGAGGCCTTCATGCAGATGCAAGAAGTGCCGGGCGAGCCCAATGCCGAGACCCAGATCGAGCTGTTGCAGCGCCACCCGAGCCTGCCCTTGGCGCGCTATCGCTTGAGCCCGAGCACCGGCCAGAAACACCAGCTGCGGGCACACATGAACGCGCTCGGTCTGCCCTTGCTGGGCGACCGCATCTACCCGCAGCTGCTGCCGCCCGAGCCGGCCGATGCGCCCGACTACCGGCAGCCCTTGCAGCTGCTGGCGCAGAGCCTGAGCTTTCAGGACCCCATCAGCGGCCAGCAGCGCCGCTTCGAGAGCGCGCTGCAGCTGATGGCTTTTTGAGCCGGGGCTTTAGAAGTCCAGCAGCAGCTGGGCGCTGAACATATCGCCGCGCTGGCCGTAGGTGCGGCCCCGGAGGTAGGCCAAGTTGAGGTTCAGGCTGCGCTGGCCCTCGGGCACCCAGTGCAGCACCGGCCCGGCGCGGTGCGATTGCTGGTCGGCGGGCAGCCAATGGTTCCAGCGCCCCAGCTCGCCAAAGCCCTGCAGGCCCAAGCGCAGGCCCGGCTGCACGGGCCGGGACCATTGCCATTGCAGCTTGAGCTGGCTGCCGTCACGGCGTGCCCAGTCGTGCTCGAGCAGCAGATTGAAGTTGAGCCGGTGCAAACCCCAGTCGCCTTGCCAGCTTGGGCCGATTTCTAGCGACGAGCCGCTGTGACGACCGCGGTTATGGATCAGCTGGCTGTGCAGGGCCAAGTCGAACTCGCTGTTGGCATCGGTGAGCAGCCACTGATTCATCCAGTTGAGCGAGCTGAGCTTCTGTGCCAGCCAGCTCGGGCCGATCCAGCTGAGCAGGAGTTCGCTGGTCCAGCGTTCGTTGAAACCGTGGCGCAGGCCCAGTTCGGGCCAGAGCACGGCTGGTTCACCGGGCGCCTGCACAGTCCAGTAGCGCAGATCCAGCGAGGTCTGGCCGGCCGCCGCATAGGGTCGAACGAGGTAATAGCCCGGGTCGGCCTGGGCTGTCGCGCACAGGCTCAGCCCCGCGAGCAGGAGCAAGCTCAGGGACGCGAAGCGGAGTCGGGCTGCGTTTGCCATGGTGAGCGATGAGCATAGCCGCTTGTTTCCACAGATCGGCGGCGACCCTCGCCCGCTAATATCGGCCCATGATCACCTCGCTCGACCTGGCCCTTATTTACCTGCTTGCCGCCGTGGCCGGTGTGGTCGCCTGCCGATTCCTGCGTTTGCCGCCCATGCTGGGCTATCTGGCCGTGGGCGTGCTGATCGGCCCGAATGCGCTGGCGCTGGCCGGCGACACGGGGGGCATTCGCTACCTGGCCGAGTTCGGCGTGGTCTTTTTGATGTTCGTGATCGGCCTGGAGTTCAACCTGCCCAAGCTGCGCAGCATGCGCAATCTGGTCTTTGGCTTGGGCTTGCTGCAGGTGCTGATCACCATCGTTTCGACCATCGCCGGACATTTCCTGCTCAAGTCCGGGCTGGAGATGCTGGGCCTGCCCTGGGATCTGAACTGGCAAGGCTCCCTGGTGCTCGGTGCGGCCATGGCCATGAGCAGCACCGCCATCGTCGTCAAGATGATGAGCGAGCGCTTGGAGCTGGAGAGCGAGCATGGCCGGCGTGTCGTGGGCGTGCTGCTGTTCCAAGATCTGGCTGTGGTGCCCCTTCTGGTGCTGATTCCGGCCTTGAACAGCGACGGCTCAGCCATGGCCCAGTCCTTGGCCTGGGCTACGCTCAAGGCCGGCGTCTTGCTGACGATTCTGCTGGTCGGCGGTCAGAAGGTGATGCGTTGGTGGCTGACCCTGGTGGCACGGCGCAAGAGCGACGAGCTCTTCATGCTCAATCTGCTGCTGGTGACCCTGGGCCTGGCCTGGTTGACCGAGCATGCCGGCCTGTCCCTGGCCCTGGGTGCATTTGTTGCCGGCATGTTGATCGCCGAGACCGAATACAAGCACCAGGTGGAGACCGACATCCGGCCCTTCCACGATGTGCTGCTGGGCCTGTTCTTCATCACCATCGGCATGAAGCTGGACTGGAGCACCCTGGCTCAGCAATGGCCACTGGTGATTGCGCTGAGCGTCCTGCCGGTGCTGGCCAAATTCGTGCTGATCGCCGGCTTGGCGCGGCTGTTCCAGGCGCCGGCCGGCGTGGCCTTGCGCACCGGCCTTTACCTGGCGCAGGCCGGCGAGTTCGGCTTCGTGCTGCTGACCCTGGGCGCCCAGCACCAGCTGATCGCGCCGCAATGGGTCAGCGCGGTGCTGGCCAGCATGGTGCTGTCGATGCTGGCCACGCCTTTCTTGATCATGTACAGCAACCGCATCGTCATGAAGCTGTCCAGCAGCGACTGGATGATGCAGTCCCTGCAGCTGACCACCATTGCCAAGAAGTCCATCAAGGCGCAAGCCCATGTGATCATCTGCGGCTACGGCCGCAGCGGCCAGAACCTGGCCCGCCTGCTGGACGGCGAGAACATCCCCTATATGGCCCTGGATCTGGACCCCGACCGGGTGCGCCAGGCGGCTGCGGCCGGCCAGAGTGTGGTCTTCGGTGACGCCGCCCGCCTGCAAAGCCTGATGGCGGCCGGCCTGGCGCGCGCCAGCGCCGTGGTGGTCAGTTACCCGGACACGGCCTCGGCGCTTAAGATTCTGCATCTGGTGCACTCCCACGCGCCGCAGGTTCCGGTGGTGGTGCGCACCATCGACGACAGCGACCTGGAGCGCTTGCGCGCCGCCGGTGCCACTGAGGTGGTGCCCGAGGCCATCGAGGGCTCGCTGATGCTGGCCAGCCATGCCCTGGCCCTGGTCGGCGTGCCCATGCGCCGCGTGATCCGCCTGACCCGTGACGCGCGCGATGCGCGTTATGGCTTGTTGCGCGGCTACTTCCACGGCGCCGACGATGACACCGGCGAGGAGCGCCAGCATGCGCGCCTGCGCTCTGTCACCCTGCCCGTGGCCAGCCCTTACATGCACACCGCCCTGGGCTTGCTCGCCCTGCATGCCACCGGCGTGTCGGTGGTTTCGGTGCGGCGCGCCAACGGCGCCGTGGTGGCGGCCGATGAGCAGATGCTGCTGGAGGGCGGCGACACCCTGGTGCTCTCGGGCGTGCCCGAGGCCCTGGCCCTGGCCGAGGAAAAGCTGCTGCGCAGCGATTGAAGCGGGCCGGCGAGGCCTCGTTCAGCCGCGCAGCAGTGCCGCCAGCGCCTGCGCGTCGAGCACCGTCGCCTCTTCTTGCCCTTCCAGAATCCCATCGGCCAGGCCTCGCTTGTCGCGGTGCAGGTCGATGATGCGCTCCTCGACCGAGCCAGCGGTCACCAGGCGGTAGACGGTCACCGGGCGCTGCTGGCCCATGCGGTGGGCGCGGCCGGTGGCCTGGTCTTCGGCGGCCGGGTTCCACCAGGGGTCGACGATCAGCACATAGTCGGCCATGGTCAGGTTGAGGCCGAAGCCGCCGGCCTTGAGGCTGATCAGGAAGACCTCGCCCTCACCGCGCTGGAAGGCGGCCACGCGCTTGGTCCGCTCGGCCGCCGGCGTGCTGCCGTCCAAGTACTGGAAGGGCACGCCCATGGCCTGCAGACGCTCGGCCAGCAGGGCAAGGTAGTCGGTGAACTGGCTGAACACCAGAGCTTTGTGCGAGCCCTCGACCAGCTCGCGCACGATGCGTTCGAACTCGCCCAACTTGGCGCCCACCAGACCCAGCTCAGGCGCAACCAGGCGCGGGTCGCAGGCGGCGCGGCGCAAGCGCATCAGCTCGGCCAGCACCTGCATCGGTGCCGGCTGGCCGGCCTTGGCGGCGCTGGACACGGCGTCCTGGGCATTGCGGCGCAGCGCCTCCAGGAATGCTTTCTCCTCGCTGCTGGGCTGCACCAGATGGACGATCTCGGTGCGCGGCGGCAGGTCTTGCAAGACCTGCTGCTTGGTCCGCCGCAAGAGGAAGGGCGAGACCAGGCGGCGCAGGCGCTGGCGGGCGGCGTTGTCCTGCTGCTTCTCGATCGGCCCGGCAAAGCGCTCGTTGAACTGGCTGGCGCTGCCCAGCAGGCCGGGGTTGATCAGGTTCATGATGGACCAGAGGTCGGCCAGGCGGTTCTCCACCGGTGTGCCCGAAAGCGCCAGGCGGAAGCCGGCCTGGAACTCGGCCACCGATTTCGCCCGCTTGGTGGCCGCGTTCTTGAGCGCCTGCGCCTCGTCCATCACCAGGGTGGCCCAGGCTTTTTCCGCCAGGCTTTCGGCGTCGATCTGGGCCAGGGCATAACTGATCACCACCACGTCACCGGGGCCGGCGGCGGCGATCAGGCCGGCGCGGTCGGCGTCTTCACCGTAGATGCTGCAGCGCAGCCCCGGCGCGAACTGCGCCGTCTCGGCCAGCCAGTTGCCGCAGACGGAAGTCGGCGCCAGCACCAGGGCCGGGCCCAGCTCGGCGCGCTGCAGCAGCAGGGCCAGGGTCTGCACCGTCTTGCCCAGGCCCATGTCATCGGCCAGGCAGGCGCCCAGGCCGGCCGCGGCCAGGCGGCTCATCCACTGGAAGCCCTGCAGCTGGTAGCCGCGCAGCTCGGCGCGCAAGCCCTTGGGCAGGGCCGGTTCGCTGCGTGCGGCGTGGCCGAGGGCGTCCATGCGTGCCTGCCAGGGTGAATCGCCGGCGACGCTCATGCCATCGAGCGTTTCTTCCAGCCAGGAGGCAGCCGCCTGCGGCAGCTGCAGCTGGTCTTTCTTGGCCTGGGCCAGGGCATCGAGGTCGCGCAGCTGCTGGCGCAGCTGTTCGCTCAGGGCCAGGTACTCGCCCTCGCCCAGGCGCACAAAGCGGCTGCGCGACTCGCGCGCCAGCTTCATCAGCTCCTGCAGGCCGAGTACACGTGATTCATCCAGCTGCGCCTCGCCGCTCAGGCCCAGCCAGTCGCGACCGCTGCTGACTCCCACCGTCATGGACGTGCTGGCCAGCGGAGTCACGCGCAGCGGCTTGCCCTTGGGCCAGTCGAGTGCGGCGATGCCGGGCAGACCCGGCAGCACCTCGACCGCGCGCAGCGCCTCCTCGGCGTCGATCAGCTGCCAGGGTGACTCAGGCGCCAGTTCGGGGTCCAGGAAAGGCAGGGCCTCCAGCACGGCGGCCCGGGCCGTGCGCTCGGCCAGCAGATCGCGCTCGGTGGCCAGGCTCACGCCTTCATGCATGCACATCAAACGCGCCCGGCCCTGGCCCGGCGTGACGGCCGGCCCGAAGTTGCCAAAGGGTTGGGCCACCAGCTGCAGCTGCAGGCCCTCGCCCAAGGGCAGCAGGCGGGCGTGCAGGCGGCTGTCGCCGGCCACCAGCTGGCCTGCGGCGGCATCGCTGTGCAGCTGGAAATGAGCGCTCAGCACCTGCAGTGCGGCGCCTAACTCGGCATTCGCTGTGACTGGAACCGCCCAACCCTGGGACACCAGCTCCGCGACGCGGCGCTGGGCATTGCTGATGCGGATCAGGCGGGCGTTCTGCGGGCCGTCGCGCAGCACGCGCAAGGCGTCTCGCTTGGCGCTCTCGGTGTCGTGGCTGTTGCCCAGCCAGCCGAACAGGCGTGGCGGCTCGCTGGCGATCAGGGGCGGGTGGATGTGGAACTCGAACTGCTCGGCGCCGGTCTGTGCATGCTTGCGCTTGCGTACTTCAAGCTCGGGCTGGGCCTCGACCAGCTCGACCCACTGGCCCGGCGCATCGGCAAACATCAGGGCCGGGTGGCCGATCAGGGCGATGGCGGCTTGCGCGACATCGAGCTGCCAGCTGTTGGCCCCGCCGTAAAGGCTGCGTTCGATATGGCGCAGCACCGCGTTGTCGCGCGCATGGGCGGCGCCGTTCTTCTTCAGCTTGCCCAGGCTGACCTCTTTCAGCTTGATCAGGCCGCGTGCGCTGAGGCTGCGCTCGAAGGGCTCGACATCCTGCACCCGGCCTTCCTTGTCCAGGCTCATGGCCCAGGCCAGCTCGGGCCCCTCACTGCTGGCACTGCTCTTCTTCTCATCGCCCAAGGTGGCGATGGCGGCCAGGGCATCGCGCCAGGGCTCGCGCGGTGCACTCAGAAAACTGGCCGGCGCGCTCATGCCGCCCAGCTCTACCTTGAATTGGCCCAGCTCCAGTCGTTCGGCGGCCTGGGCGACGGCGGCGGCCAGCCAGGCTTGGCCGCTGGCCTGCAGGCGGTCCAGCAGGCCTTGCACCGCGGCGCCGGTCCAGCCGGGTGCGGGCTTGTTCAGCCAGGCGGCCAGCAGCAGGCGGTCGGCCGCATGGCCCAGGCTGTGCTCGCGCGACTCCAGGCCGGGCAGATGGGCCAGGGCCTCGGGGTCCAGGCTGTCTTCGCCCAGGCGGCTGCCGATGACATGGGCCCAGCGGCCCCAGAGCTCTTGCGGCGAGGGCTTGCGCGAGCCTGACTCGCCGATGCAGAACTTGCGTGCGGCGGCCCAGGCCAGCGCGTCGTCCTGAGCCAGGTGGCAAAGCACATAGATGCGGGTCAGGTCCGCGCTCAGCGGCGCACGGCGTGCGCCGGAGATTTTGCGGATGTCCTTGATGGCCGTGTCGAACTGGGCGATGGCGGCCTGCCACTGGCCTTGCGCAGCCAGCGCCGCCGCTTCGTACTGCGGCAGGCTGGGGCCGGCGAGGCCGCTTAGCAGCTGGCGCATGCCGCTGAAATCAAGCGCCAGCAGTCGCGCTTCGGCCAGACGAGCGCGCAAGGCCGGCGTGATTTGTGCCGGCGCTGTCGCGAAGCCTTGCTGCAGCCATTGCTTGATGCGCTGGGCGCGGCTGTCGCCGACATGGAGCAGGTCGATGCACAGGCTCAGCAGCTCGCTGCGCAGATCCGGTGCCATGGCCTCCAGCAAGGCGGGCGACCAGGGCTCGGTGATGGCGCTGAGCATGAGCACGGGGTCGCGCAGCTCGGCCAGTTCCGCGTCCATATGGGCGTGGAAATCGGACTGGGTGAGGCCTGAATGGATGAAAAGGCGCAGCATCTGCAGCTTCTCGGCCTCGTTGCGAAAGCTGATCCAGTTGATCTTGCGTGTCACCTCGCCATAGCCGCCGCCGTAGACCCAGGCCAGGCGTTTCCAGTAGCTCTTGCGGGCTTCCTTGTCCAGCAGCAGGGTTTCCAGGCGTTCCCGGTGGGTGCTCAGGTCGGCGGCATGGCCCAGGCCGGGCACCAGCTCCACCAGGCCCTGACGGCGCAGCGACTGCAGAGCTTCGTTGACGTGGCTGGCGCCGAAGGGCCGGCCGGAAGGCTGGCGGCTGGCGTCCACCGCCTGCAGCCATTGCAGCAAGCCGGCCGCGCCGCGCCCGCCGCCGCTGAGCAGCAGGGCGTCCAGCACGGCCTGCTCGTCGGCCCGGCTGATGTCCGGCTCTCCGCCTTCGGCCGCTGCCCCGCGCGGGGCTGGCTCCGATGCACCGGTCTGTCTGGCCCTGGCCTGCGCCACGATGTCCTGCAGCTGTTCACGGCTGAGGGCCGCCTTGCCGGTCAGGGAAGTGATGGGCGGGCTTTCGGGTGGAGCAGGTTTCTTGGCCATGGGCGCACACTTCTCTCTCTTGGAGGCGGGAGTATGCCAAGGGAAGCTCTGCATGAATCAGCCCGGCCCCTGCTAGCGCGGCCTCGGGCGGTCTGCGGCCTTGCACTTCTCGCCAATAGCTACGGCTATTGGCTTCAAACTGCACCTTGCAACCCATCCCGATCCGCACTGCATGGTCTCGCCCCGATTCATGCAGAGCTTCCCAAGCGCGCTGGCGGCGAGGCCGATGTGCTGCAAATCACGCCGGTCTGATGCGCGGCCCCTGTCTGCGCCTTTGTGCCGACAAAGCCGGTAATGCTCCCTTGTTTCGGCGCTGGGGCTCAGTACATTGGAGGGCCTTGTCACATGGCGTCGGTTCTGAGCGGCGCTGCGACAGCCATCCGCCCCTTTTGATGCCCCTCATGAAAATTCGCGTCCTCGGCTGTTCCGGCGCCATTGCGTCCGGTTACAAGACCACCGCCTTCCTGCTCGACGACGATGTGCTGATCGACGCCGGCACGGGCGTGGCCGATCTGGCGCTGGAGGACCTGGCGCGCATCGACCACATCTTGGTCAGTCATTCCCATCTTGATCATGTGCTGTCAATTCCGCTGTTGGCCGATTCGGTGCTGCGCATGCGCGCCGAGGCGGGCCGGCCACCGATTCAAGTCCATGGCCTGCCAGCCACGCTGGAAGCACTGCGCCGGCACATTTTCAATGGAGTGATCTGGCCTGATTTCACTCGCTTGCCCAGTGCGGCTCGGCCGGTGCTGAGCCTGCACGCCTTCGAAGTGGGCGAAGTGCTGGACTTGGGCGGGCGGCGCATCGAGGTGCTCAGCGCCGCCCACACCGTGCCGGCCTGCGGCTTCGCCGTGGCCGGCGCCGAGGGTCACTGGGTCTTCACTGGCGACACCGGCCCCAACCCGGCGCTCTGGGCCCGCCTGGCTCAGTTGCAGGTCAGCCACTTGGTGATCGAGACCGCCTTCAGCAACGAAGAACAGGAGCTGGCCGACCTGAGCCGGCATCTGAGTCCCGCCCGCCTGGGCGCCGAACTGGCCCAGCTGAGTGGCTCGGTGCAGGTGCAGATCACCCATATCAAGCCAGGTGAGGGCCGGGCCGTGATGGCTGAGGTCGCCGCCTTGGCGAGCGGCCACCGGATCAGCGCCTTGGCGGCTGGGATGGTGATGGAGCTGGGTGCCGCGTCGCTGGCTTGAGCTCAGAGCATGGGAAGGGCAGCATCAAGGCTGCCAGCCCCGGATGAAACGACGGCAGCCGCCCCCGGCTGCCGTTTTGCATTTGGCGCCCTGGACCTGGAGCGACCTTGGGACGAACTGACAAGAACTGTCACATGGCGCTTTGTGTCAGCCGGATTGAGGGCGGGGCTGACAAAAATTGTCAGTTGAAACCCGACAGGTGCCGCCATTCGTGCGCTTTCTCACGCGATATGGCTCGGCCAGCCCTGGCACGACCCCTGCATTCAGGGGGTGTGTCCCTACCCCCCGTTCACTTTTTCGCAGGAGTACCCACCATGAAGCGCGTCCAACAAGGTTTCACACTGATTGAACTGATGATCGTCGTGGCCATCATCGGCATCTTGGCAGCCGTGGCGCTGCCGGCTTACCAAGATTACACGACCAAGTCGAAGATATCCGAGCCCATGAATCTTGCCTCGCCAGCAATCAATGCACTTGGCGTGGCTTGCAGCGACGGCACCTTGAACGGTGCGGACAACGACAAACTGGGTTTGCCCGCAGCTACCTCGATCACGGGTAAGTACACCAAATCGGTGACTGCTGCTGGCGCCTCGGCCACTGCAGGTTCGGTCACGATCGCCTTGAAAGCGTTCGCTGATGTCGCCGATGGTGCGACCATCGTCTACACCGGTGATTGCAGCTCGGCAGGCATGAAGTTTACGATCACTGGCACCTTGGCCACCAAGTACATGCCCAAGCAGTAAGCCCTGAGTTCGGGTGGGTCGATTCATCGGCTCGCCGGATTCAAGAAAAGCGCCCACTTGTTTGGGCGCTTTTTTCATGTTCAATCTGCTCGTCCTTTGTTTGCCCCCGGACGGGAGCTCCCGAGTTCATCTGATCGCCTATGTCGAAAACAAGTGCGCTTTCCCCGCCAGCTTGGCTGGCCTTGTGCCTGGCTTGCGGGGCTGCGCCCTTGCTGGCATACAACCCGGTTTCCAGCTCTGCGACTCTGAACCAACTGCTGACGCTGGCCGCCTGGGGTCTGGTTTTGTTGACGATGAAAGGCGTGCAGCTTCAATGGCAAGGCGGAGCGGCTGCCTGGGCTTTGCTGCTCTTGCTGCTGGCACCCTGGCTGTCCTTGTGGTGGGCAGGGTTGCCATTGTCCTTGGTGCTGTCTTATGAGGTCTTTCTGGCTGGTGCCCTGCTGCTTTTGCTGCTGGGACAGAACATGGGCAGGGACGAAAGAGAGGCCTGGTTTGATGCGCTGTGCTGGGCCTTGTTACTGACGGGTTTCATGTGTGCCTTGGTAGCCTTTGTCCAGGTTTTTCTGCCCGATTGGGCCAATGATGGATGGATTGCACACTCCAGCATTGCAGGCCGAGCGGTTGGGAATATGCGCCAGCCCAACCATCTGGCCAGTCTGCTGGTCTGGGCTTCCTTGGCGGCTGTGCACCTCAGCGAGCGCGGGGCTTGGCGCCTTTTCACTGCACGCTGGACTTTGCCGATCTTGCTGTTTGTGCTGAGTTTCAGCCTTGTTCTGACAGCCTCGCGCTCGGGTCAGGCCTGCCTGCTGGCGATGGCGATTTGGGCTTGTGTCGACCGCCAACTGAGCCCGGGGGCTCGCCGTCAGCTCATGCTTTTGCCCATGTATCTACTGCTGGGCTGGGCCTTGCTCACGATCTGGTCCCAGGCTGGCGGTCCTGCCTTCGGAGCCGAATCGCGGCTGGCTGAGGGTGCGGGTTCACCCAAACGCTTGTTGATACTGGCCAACGCATGGGAGCTGCTCAAGCAATATCCCTGGACTGGCGTGGGTTGGGGGGAGTTCAATTTCGCCTGGACCATGATGAGTTTGCCCGACCGGGCGCTGCCTGCCTTCGATCACACCCACAACTTGATCGCCCAACTGCTCGTGGAACTTGGCTGGCCCCTGGGCGGTTTGATTCTTTGCCTGCTAGGACGTGGGGTCTGGCAGATGTTCAAGTCCTGCCATTCGGGGCAGCCGTCTAGCAGCCTTCTGGAGCGAAGCGCCTTGGTGCTGGTTCTTCTGATCCTGGCGCAGGCCATGGTGGAGTTCCAGCTTTGGTATGCCTACTTTCTGTTCCCGGCCACGTTTGCAATAGGTCTGGCTTGGCATGGTGTTCGGAGCAGTTCGATCACCAGCATGGCCAAGGGTCCGGATCGAGCCACCCATGCCGTGCAATTGCTCGGTCTCTTGATTGTGGCAATCAGCTTTTCGGCACTGGCGGATTTCACGCGGGTGGTCGCCATCGTCAACGAATCGGCAGACGGTGAGCCTGTGCTGCAGCGTGTGCTGCGCGCTCAGCAGAAGTCGCGCTTGTTTTCGCTCCAGGCCGACTATGCCGCTGCGGGCTTGTTGCCACCTGGCCCTGAGGCGTTGGATGCTGCCCGACGAACGGCACATGTCATGACCGACGACATGATCTTGATCTCGTGGGCCAATTCACTGGTCATGACCGGACAGATGGACAAAGCACGCTATTTGGCACAGCGAGCTCGGGAGTTCAAGAGCGAACGAGTCAAGGCCTGGATGGCGCATTGCCAAAATGTCAGGCCGGGCGACCCTGGGCCGTTTCAGTGCCAGCCGCCAGCAAAAACTTACAGCTATCGAGACTTCCGTTGAGTCTGCGAAGAGACCTGTCCATCAAACAATTCTGTCCACAAACCGCCACGCATCCCTCGTGAACGGATGCCGGATGAAGCCCTTGACCTCGGTTTGGCACAAATCTACCCGTAGCAGATGAAGCTGCGGTTGGTAGGGCATATAGCTCAGCAGCAGGCGGTTCAACTGCTGCATCATGGCATAACGTTCTGGACCATCGGCTAGAAGTCGCTGCTGGGCATAGAGCTTGTCATAGGCGGGGAGCTTGAAGCGGGCGTCGTTGCTCTGGCCGGCATTGGGGCCGTAGCCCATGCCCAGCAGGAAGTCTGCATCGGGCGCCCCAAGGTCCCAGACATAGCCCCAGATCATCAGCTGGCTGGCCAGGGCCTTCTTGATCAGCTCGCCAAAGGTGGCCGACTCGAACTCGATGCGCAGGCCCAGTGCGTCCATCTGCTTTTTCCACAGCTCGTCGATCAGGCGCTGGCGTGAGCTGCCGGCCGTGCCGGCGCGGCGCAGGGTCAGGCGGCTGCCGTCGGGCTGCAGGCGGTATCCCTCGGCATCGCGCTTGTCGTAGCCGTAGAGGTCCAGCAAGGCGCGAGCGCGCGCCCTGTCGTGGTGGCCGGCCTCGCTGTGCAAGGCGGGGTCGTGACCATAGACCAGGGGCGGCAGCATGGACTGGGCCGGCACGGCCTGCCCTTTGTAGACGATGCGGATCTCCGCTTCGTTGTCATAGCCCAGCGTGATGGCGCGGCGCAGGGCCACACGCTCGGCAGACAGGCCGCCGACCACCGGGTCCTCCATATTGAAAAAGCTGAAACCGATGTCGGCACCATAGCTCCGGAAAACCTGCACGCCTCGCTTGCGCAGATTCGGTGCCAGCTGTCCGCCCGGCAGGGCCAGCGGAGCCACCTCGGTGGGCATCTCCAGCAGGTCGAGCTCGCAGCCATTGAAGGCCAGCCAGCGCGGTTGCGTCTCGACGATGATGCTGATCTGGACCTCGTCCAGCATGGGCAGGCGCCGCCCTTTCAGCAGGCGGGCAATGGCCTGGCTCTGGGCGTCGGGCGGCACCTCGCCGGGCTCGTAGACCTGCTCGCGAAAGCCCGGGTTGCGCTCCAGTACGATCTGCGAGCTGCGCCGCCAGCTCTTCAGCCGGAATGGCCCTGTGCCGACCGGGTGGGCCAGCAGATCGGCCGCATAGGCCTCCACCACCTCGCGCGCCATGGCGCCGGTGTAGCCGGCATTGGCGAACAGGTGGACGAAGCGCGGGTCGGGCTCGGCCAGGCGCACCTCGAAGCGGTAGCGGTCCAGCGCCCGCAAGCCCGGCACCTCGCGGTCGTAGTCGAAGGGCGTTCTGCGCTGGATGGCCTGTTCGCGCAGCTCGCTCAGGCCCAGGATCTTGGCGTTCTCGAACTGGTAGAGATGCTCGGTCTTGAGCAGCGGGTCGTAGAAGCGTTTGACCGTGTAGACGTAGTCCTGTGCCACCAGCTCGCGCGGCCGGCCCTTGAAGACAGGGTCATCGGCAAAGAAGATGCCGGGCTGGATGGTGAAGACAAAACGCTTGAAATCAGCGGACACCTCGGGCAGGCCGGCTGCGGTCTGCGGCCGCAACTGCACCGGCCGCGCCAGCAGGTCATAGGTCAGCGGTGATTCAAAGATATGGGCGTTGACCGCGACCGAGGTGCGGTCGGACACCTGGGCGGGGTCGAAGCCGACTTCGGCGGAGTTGAAGGCGGTGCGCAGCACTTTGCGCTTCGGCGTGGCGGTGCTTGCGGGCAAGGCTTGGGCCCAAGGGCTGGCCACCAGCAGGCCGGCGGCGGCCATCAGCTCACGTCTTTGCATCGTGGTTCAGTCTCTTCTGAGGGTTCTGAGGGTGAGAAATTTTGTAGCGAGCGGCAGTCAGACCAGGCTGAGCCCGGACTGATCCAGTCCTGAGGACTGGATCTGCCTGGCGAAGGACTCGGCCTCTGGCCGAGTCGGGCGGAGCGCAGGAACCGGAACGTACGCTATGTACGTGAGGATTCCGAGCATTCGGCCAACGACGTATGGCGGCCGCGCAGTAAAAAGTTCTCACCCTCTCAGCGGCCCGCGGGCAGGAGTGTGGTGTCGATGTCCAGGTACTGCCAGAAGTCGTAGCGGAACAGGGGCCGGCGGTAGCCGATCAACCAGGGCTGGGAGATGTCGGAGACCAGGCGATGGACATGGGTCTTCATGGGCATATAGGCCGCCTGAATGCGCTTGGCCTGCAGGAACAAAGCTTCCCGCTCGGGGCCATCAGGCATCAGCTGCAGTCGGTCATAGAGGGCGTCGAACTCGCTGTTCTTGAAACGCGCCAGATTCTGGTTGCCCGTCTGCGGCCCATACAGGCGCTGCAGCGCCGGCAAGCCGTCGGGCGCGGCGGCCACCGTGCCCAGGTACCAGAGCATGAGCTTGCCCGCCCGTGCCATCTTCAGCTGTTCCGGCCATTTGCCGTGCATGAAGCGCACCTTGATGTGAACGGCCTTGAGGTTGCGTTGCCACAGCTCGTCGTACTGGCGCGAGAGGGCGTCGGGCTGGTTGGCCACCTCAATCTCCAGCGGGCTGCCGTCCGGCATGTCGCGCCAACCATCGCCGTCGCGGTCGACATAGCCATACAGGTCCAGGAGGGCATTGGCGTGCGCGGTGCTGTAGTCGCCGTTGCTGCTCTTGAAGGTCTCGGAGTAGCCACTGGTGTGGGGCAGCACCATGGACTGGGCCACGATGGCTTGGCCGCGCCGTACGCGCCGAATCTCGCCTTCGACATCGATGGACAGGGAAATCGCACGCCGCAGCGCCACCTTCTCGGCGCTGTAGCCACCCACCGTGGGGTCTTCCATATTGAAGAAGGTGAAGGCGCTGTCCGCCGCCAGCACCCGGCTCAGCTTCATGCCTTGCTTGGCCAGGTTCGGGGCCAGCTTGCCATGGGGAATCGCAACGTTCACAAAGTCCGCAGGCAAGCGCTCAAGAAAATCATGCTCGCGGTTCAGGAAGGAGAGCCAGCGTGGCTGGCTCTCCTCGATGATGGCAATCTCCACCCGGTCGATCATGGGGATGCGCCGGCCCTTGAAGCGGGCGGCCAAGGCCTGGCCCTCGGCATCGTCGGCATTGGGTTCGGCATCGTAGAAACGTTCGCGGTAGCCGGGGTTCTTCTCCAGCACCATGCGCGAACTGCGCCGCCATTCCTTGAGCAGATAGGGGCCTGTGCCGACGGGGTGCTCCATGGTGTCGCGGCCGTACTGCTCGGCCACTTCCCAGGCGACCGCGCCAAACAAGTCGCTGCGCGCCAATTGCTCGAGCAGGCGCGGGCGCGCCTGGTCCAGCTTGATCTGCAAGGTGTAGCGGTCGAGCGCCTGCAGGCCCTCGATGGGGCGCTGGCTTTCGAAGGGCTTCTTGCTGCTCAGCGCCCTCTGGCGCAAGGCGGCCAGGCCGCTGACGCCCCATTCATCCACCGTGTTCCACATGGGGCTCTTCAGCGCCGGGTCAGCGAAGCGTTTGAAGCTGTAGACGTAATCGGCGGCCACCAACTCGCGCTTCTGGCCTTTGAAGGCAGGGTGATCGGTGAAGTAGATGCCGGGCTGGATCTTGATCGTCCAGGTGCGGAAGTCGGCCGAGACCTCGGGCATGGCAGCCGCTGTCAGGGGCTTGACCTTGACCGGGCGGGCCAGAAAGTCGTAGGTGTAGAGCGCCTCGAAGATATGGGGCGTCACCGTCAGCGAGTAGGTGTCGCTGATCTGAGCCGGGTCAAAACCGGTCTCGGCCACCAGGAAGGCGTAACGCAAAACCTTGGTGGGTTCGGCCGCCTGGCCGGATTGCGGCAAGGGGCTCGCGACGGCAGCGAGGCTCAAGGCCAGGCACGCGGCGCTGGCCAGTTTCAGGGGCCATTTCATGGCCAGGATGTACAGCCTCATCAGTGCGGTGCCTTTTCGGTTTCAATGTCCACATACTCCCACCAGTTCAGCCAGAAGGGCGGGCGGCGGTAGCCGATCAGCCGGGGTTGGGCCAAATCGGTCAGCAGGCGATGGCCGCGTGCGCGGTAGGGCGCATAGGCTGCGGCCACCCGCTTGGCCTCGGCAAACACGGCCGCCCGCTCGGGGCCGTCAGGCAGGCCATTGGCCTGTTCGTAGAGCTGGTCCATCAGCGGCAGCTTGAAACGTGCGTAATTGCTGCCGCCGATACGTGGGCTGTAGAACAGGCCCAGGGCGTCCTGCCCGTCGGGTGCGGCGGCCGAGCTGGCCAAGGACCAGATCTGGAACTTGCCGGCCCGCATGGCCTTGAGGTTCTCCGGCCACTTGGCGGTCTTGAATTCGATGCGCAGGCCGATCTGGGCCATGGCTTTCTGCCAGATCTGGTCGATCTGGCGCTGGAAGCTCTCCGGCGTGCTCAGGCTTTCCAGGCGCAGGGGGCTGCCATCGGGCTGCTCGCGGAAACCGTCGCCGTCGCGGTCGATGTAGCCAAAGAGGTCCAGCAGCGCGCGGGCGCGCACCGGGTCATAGTCGCCACCCTCGCTCTTGAACTGCGGGTCATAGCCGGTGGTGTGCGGCATCAGGATGGACTGCGCGACGATGGCCTGGCCGCGCCGCACGATGCGGATCTCGCGTTCGCTGTCCGTGCCCAAGGCCATGGCGCGGCGCAGGGCCACGCGCTCGGGCTGATTGCCGCCTATCACCGGGTCTTCGGTGTTGAAGACGGTGAACAGCACGTCCGAGGTCAGCACGCGGTAGCCCTGGATGCCGCGTTTGGCCAGGCCCGGTGCCAGCCGGCCGCCGGGCATGGCCTGGTTGATGAAGTCTTCCGGCACCCGGTCGATCAGGTCGAACTGGCCGTTCAGGAAGGACAGCCAACGCGGCTGGTTCTCCTCGATGATGGAGATCTCCACCCGGTCCAGCATGGGAATCCGGCGACCCTTGAACCGGGTCAGCAAGGCCTGACCCTCGCCGTCATCGACGCGCGGCTGGGCGTCGTAGAAGCGTTCTCGGTAGTCGGGGTTGCGTTCCAGCACGATCAAGGAACTGCGCCGCCAGCTGGCCAGGCGGAAGGGCCCCGTACCCACCGGGTGTTCCATGGAGCGCTGTGGGTAGGCCTCGACCACCTCGCGCGCCACGGCGCCGAACAGGCTGGCGTCAGCCAGCAGCTGGTCGAAGCGTGGCCGGCTCCGGCCCAGCTTGATCTGCAAGGTGTAACGGTCCAGGGCTTGCAGGCCCTCGATCCGGCGTTCGTAGTCGAAAGCCTGCTTGCTGCGGGCCAGCTCGGCGCGGTATTCGTTGAGCCCGAGCAGGTGGTTTTCTTCCAGCGAGTCCCAGGCCGGGCTGTTGGTGGCGGGGTCGGCGAAACGCTTGAAGCTGTAGACATAGTCGGCCGCGGTCAGCTCGCGCCTTTGACCCTTGAAGGCCGGGTCGTCGGCGAAATAGATGCCCGGCTGGATGCGCAGGGTCCAGATCTTGAAATCAGCGCTGACCTCGGGCAGGGCCGCCGCGGTCAAGGGCTTGATCCGGGCCGGCCGCGCCAGATGGTCGTAGGTCAGCAGGGACTCGAAGATGTGCGGGGTGATGGTGCGTGAATAGATGTCCTGCACTTTGGCCGGGTCGAAGCCGGTCTCAGCGATCCGAAAGGCGTAGCGCAAGACCTTGGGTGCGGGCAGCGCCTCGTCCGCGGCCTGGACGGCGGGCCCGATGCCGAAGCCGGCCAGGAGCAGCAGGGCGGCACGCAGGCTTGAGCTTCGGCATGCAGGCCGCTTGTGCCGCCGCGCGCCCGTCGCCGGCAGGAGAGCCAGGGCCAACATGTGTCGGGCCCCGCTCAAGGCTTGTGCCCGGGCGGCTGGCTGTCGACGAAGCGCCAGTAACCGGTCATGAAGGGATGGGGCAGGTAGCCCTGCAGCCAGGGCTGGGCCACGCGCAGGCGAATGCGGTGCACATGGGCTTTCATGGGCATGTAGGCGGTCAGCAGGCGTTCGGCTTCCTGGATCAGGGCCAGGCGCTCGGGGCCATCGGCCAGCACCTGAATGCGCTGAACCACACGGTCGTACTCGGGCAAGGAAAAGCGGCTCAGATTGTCTTCACCTTTGGCTGAGCTGAAGCCGGTGCTCAACATGGAATCCGCATCCGGAATGCCGGAGGTCCAACTCAGCATCCACATCATCAGCCGACCCGCGCGGGCTGCTTTCATATTGTCCGGCCAGTTGGCGGACTTGAATTCGATGCGCACTTGCAGCGCGGCCATGTGCTTGCGCCAGAGTTCGTTGAAGGCGCGCGAATTGCTGTCCGCTTGCGTGTGGTACTGCAGACGCAGCGGGCTGCCATCGGGAAGGTCGCGCCAGCCATCGCCGTCGCGGTCCACATAGCCATACATGTCCAGCAGGGCGCGCGCCTTGGCCGGGCTGTATTCGCTCATCTCGGTCTTGAAGTCCGCCTGGTAGCCGAAGGTGTTGGGCGTGACGATGCCTTGGGCCGGAACCGCCAGGCGCCGGCGCAGTTGGCGTGCTTCCTCGGCGTTGTCATAGGCCAGGCCGATGGCGCGGCGCAGGGCCACCTTGTCCGGTGTGTAGCCGCCCACCACAGGATCCTCCATATTGAAATAACTGAAGATCACATCGGACAGCAGATTGCGGTGCAAGGCCATGCCGCGCTTGGCCAGGTTGGGCGCCAGCTGCCCCCGCGGCGCGGCGATATTGGCGTATTCATTGGGCACGATGACGAAATCGAACTCATTGCCAAGGAAGGCCAGCCAGCGCGGCTGGTTCTCGGTGACGATGGACACCTCCACCCGGTCCACTAGGGGCAGGCGTCGGCCCTTGAGCTGCCGCGCCACCGCCTGCGCCGCGGTGTCGTCGGCCGCCGCCTCCTCGTCGAAATAGGTCTCGCGGAAGCTCGGGTTGCGCTCCAGCACCAGGCGCGAGGCCCGGCGCCAGTTCTTGAGCACAAAAGGCCCGGTGCCGACCGGGTGTTCGCTGACCGCGTCGCCATAAGCTTCGACCACCTCGCGTGCCACCGCCAGGGACAGCGGTTGCGTCAGCTGGTGGGCGAAGCGCGGGCTGGCACGGTCCAGCTTGATGACCAGGGTGTAGCGGTCGGGTGTTTGCAGGCCCTCGACCGGAGCGTCGTAGTCGAAGGGTTTGCCGTTCTTGAGGCTGCGCTGGCGTATCGCTTCCAGGCCGAGGATCTTCTCGTTCTCCAGATTGGCGTAGTGGGGGCTGCGCAGCTGCGGGTCGAAGTGGCGCTTCAGCGCATAGGCATAGTCGGCCGCGACCAGCTCGCGCTTTTCTCCCGGTTTCAGGCCCTTGAAGGCCGGGTCGTCCGCAAAGAAGATGCCCGGCTTGATGCGCACCGTGAATTGCTTGAAATCGGGGCTCACCTCGGGCAGGGCCGCGGCCGTCAGCGGCTTGAGCTTGACCGGCCGGGCCAGATAGTCATAGGCCAGGGGCGACTCGAAGATGTTCGAGACGATCTCGACCGAGTATTCGTCGTTGATGCGGGCGGGGT
Source organism: Kinneretia sp. DJ1R-11 (assembly GCF_025717595.1). Taxonomy (NCBI): domain Bacteria; kingdom Pseudomonadati; phylum Pseudomonadota; class Betaproteobacteria; order Burkholderiales; family Sphaerotilaceae; genus Roseateles; species Kinneretia sp. DJ1R-11. Next base: position 850,384 of record NZ_JAJIRR010000001.1, on the reverse strand, counting down.
CCAGGCTGGTCTCGGCGATGGGGAAGGCCATGCGCAAGACATGGGCGGGGCCTTTGGCTTCGGCAGCGGGTGCCGCATGTGCGGCCTCGACAGCGGCGCTGGCACACAAGAGCAGGCCGGCCAGTAGCGTGGCGCCGGCGTTCCAGGGGGTCCTCACGATCTCATCTCCTCCTGCCACGGGGGCGGACTATTTTTTTCCATCGGCCTTGGGGCTCGCTTGCGCGGCCTCGGCGTCGATGTCGATGTACTTCCAGAAATCTCGCACAAACACATTGCGCTTGTAACCGCTGACCCAGGGCTGGGCCAAATCGGTGTAGACGCGGTGCACATGCATTTTGATCGGCATATAGGCCACGATCAGCTTCTGCGCCTCCGTCATCAGCGCCAGGCGTTCAGGCCCGTTGGCCAAGGCCTTCTGTTGTTCGTAGAGCGCGTTGTAGGCCGGCAGGTCGAAGCGGGCCTTGTTGGACTGGCTTTTGTTGGGCCCGTAACCCAGGGACAGAAACGTGTCGCCGTCAGGCGCGGCGGCGCTCCAGCCCACGCCCCACATCATCAGTTTGCCGGCCGTGGAGGCTTTGAGATTCTCGGGCCATTTGGCGTGGCGAAATTTGATGCGGATCTGGATCGCATCCATGGCCTTTTGCCAGAGTTCGGCCAGGGCGCGCTTTTCGCCGTCCTGTTCGGTGGCGTACTCGATCGTCAGGGCGCTGCCGTCCGGCTGTTCGCGCCAGCCGTCACCGTCGCGGTCGACATAGCCGTAGAGGTCGAGCAAGGCGCGCGCGCGGGCCAGATCGTGCTCGCTCATGGTGGTCTTGAGCGTCGGCTCGTAGCCGAACACGCCCGGGCTGATTGGGCCTTGCGCGGCCATGGCTTGGCCGCGCCGGGGCAGGCGAATTTCCTTGTCGATGTCGATGGCCAGCGAGATCGCGCGACGCAATGCCACCTTGTCCGGCGTGTAGCCGCCCACCACCGGGTCCTCCATATTGAAGTAGGAGATGGCGACATCGGCGCGCGGGTAACGCACCATCTGCATGCCCAGCTTGGCCAGATTGGGCGCCAGCTTGTTGTTGGGGAAGGCGATCGGTGCGTACTCGGCCGGCACCTCGTCCACCAGGTCGAACTCGCCGCGCAGAAAGGACAGCCAGCGTGGCTGGTTCTCTTCGATGATGGCGATTTCCACCCGGTCAATCATGGGCAGGCGCCGGCCTTGCAGGCGTGCGGCCTGAGCTTTCAGGCGGGCCTCGCTGTCGGCCGGCGGCTGCTCGTCATAGCGCAGCTCGCGGAAATTGGGGTTCTTCTCCAGCACCATGCGCGAGCTGCGCCGCCATTCGGTCAGCGCGAAGGCGCCCGTGCCCACCGGGTGCTCCATGATCTTGTCGCCGTAGCGTTCCACCACCTCGCGGGCCACGGCGCCCATCACCGAGGGGTCGGCGAACTGGTGCACAAAGCGCGGGTCGGCCGCCTCGGTGCGCACCTGGAAGGTGTAGCGATCGAGCTGGCGCAGCCCGGCCACCGGGCGTTCATAGTCGAAGGGCTTTCTCTGTTCCAAGGCCTCGCGGCGCAGCTCGCTCAGGCCGGGCAGGCGGGCGTTTTCCAGCAGGTAGAGGTTGGGGCTTTTCCAGCGCGGGTCGAAATGGCGCTTGATGGAATAGATGTAGTCGGCCGCCGTCAGCTCGCGTTTTTCCCCCGGCTTCAGGCCTTCGAAGGCCGGGTCGTCATTGAAGTAGATGCCGGGCTTGATGCGGAAGGTCAGGGTCTTGAAGTCGGCCGCAATCTCGGGCAGCTCGGCGGCGGTGGCGGTGCGCAGGCGCAGCGGCCTTGCCAGGTATTCGTACTGCAGCGGCGCTTCAAAGATGCCGGCCGCAACGATGCGTGAGTACAGATCCGAGATCTGGGCCGGGTCAAAGCCGGTTTCGGCAATGCGAAAGGCGTAGCGCAGCACCTTGGCCGGCGGTTCCGTGGCGGCGCCTTGGGCCAGGCAGGGGGCGGCCGTCAGCCCAGCCAGTCCGGCCAGCCCAGCGAGCAAGAGGCACAGCACCCGGTTTCGCAGCACGATCAAACGCATCCTTGGCAAACAAACGCGCCGGCAGGCCTGGGGCCGCGGCGCGTTCGGTGGAGCCGGAACCGGTGGCAGCGCCCGAGCGAGCGGCCAGTTCCTGAACAGGGCTGGAGTCTAGTGCGATTGCTCGGGGCCGACCATGCAGTCGAACCCCAAGCGGGTCAGGCTGAGTGCGCTTTACTTGGATTCGCGCTGGAAGCGCTCCTGGTCGATGTCCACATAATTCCAGAAGGTGCGAACGAAGACATTGCGCTCGTAGCCGATCACCCAGGGCTGGGCCAGGTCGGTGAAGATGCGGTGGATGTCCATCTTGTAGGGCATGTAGGCAATCATCAAGCGCTGGGCTTCGCGCATCACGGCCTGGCGCTCAGGGCCGTCGGGCAGGGCTTTCTGCTTCTGGTAAAGCTCGTTGAAGGCCGGCAGGTCGAAGCGCGCCTTGTTGGCTTTGCCCTTGGCGCGGCCGTCACCCAGGGCCAGGAAGGTGTCGTTGTCCGGGGTCGAGGCGACCCAGCTGACCCCCCACATCTGCAGCTTGCCGGCATTGGCCGACTTCAGGTTTTCGGGCCATTTGGCCGTCTTGAAAACCATCTTGACTTGCAGTGCGTCCATGCCTTTGTGCCAGAGCTCGACCAGCTGGCGGCTGTCGGTGGTGGGCTGGGTGGCGTACTCGATGCGCAGGGGCGAGCCGTCGGGCATGTCGCGCCAGCCGTCACCGTTCTTGTCGACATAACCGTACAGGTCGAGCAAGCCCTTGGCCTTGGCCAGGTTGAATTCGCTCATCTCCGATTTGAAGCTCGGGTCATAGCCGAACACGCCGGGAATGGACGGGCCTTGCGCGGGAATGCCCTGGCCGCGGCGGGCCAGGCGGATCTGCTTGTTCACGTCCATGGCCAGGGAGATGGCGCGGCGCAGCGCGATCTTCTCCGGCGTGTAGCCGCCCACGGTCGCGTCTTCCATATTGAAGTAGGAGAAGGCGATCTCGGGGTAGACGAAGCGCGTCATCTGCACGCCCTTCTTGGCCAGACTGGGCGCGAGCTTGTTGTTGGGGATGGCGATGCCGGCAAACTCAAAGGGCAGCTCGGGCAGGACTTCGGCCTCGTTGCCGAGGAAGGACAGCCAGCGCGGCTGGGTCTCTTCGATGATGGCGATCTCCACCCGGTCGATCATGGGCAGGCGGCGGCCCTGCAAGGCCTTGACCTGGGCGGCCAGCTCGGGCTTGTCGGCCGGGGGCTGCTCTTTGTAGAACTCCTCGCGGTAGTTTGGGTTCTTCTCGAGCACGATGCGCGAGCTGCGGCGCCACTCGGCCAGGCGCCATGCGCCGGTGCCGACCGGGTGTTCCATGATCTTGTCGTGGTAGGCGTCGACCACCTCTCGCGCCACGGCGCCCAGGAAGCCGGAATCGGCGAACTGGTTGATGAAGCGCGGGTCGCTCACGCCCAGCTTGATCTGGAATTTGTAGCGGCTGAGCTGCTGCAGGCCGTCGACCGGGCGCTCGTAGTCAAAGGGCTTCTTGGCCGCCATCAGCTCCTTGCGCAGCTCCGAGAGGCCCAGAATCTTGACGTTCTCCAGCAGATAGAGGTTGGGGCTCTTCCACTGCGGGTCGTAGTGGCGCTTGATCGAATAGATGTAGTCGGCGGCGGTCAGCTCGCGCTTGTTCCCCTTGAAGGCCGGGTCATCGTTGAAGTAGATGCCGGGCTTCACTTCGAAGGTCAGAGTCTTGAAGTCGGCCGCGATCTCGGGCATGGCCACCAAGGTGTTGGGCACCAGCTTGGCCGGTGAGGCCAGGTACTCGAACTTCAGCGGCGCATCGAAGATGCCGGCGGCCACGGTCTTGGAATAGGTGTCCGAGATCTGCGCCGGGTCGAAGCCGGTTTCGGCCACGCGGAAGGCATAGCGAAGAACCTTGGGCGCGGACTTGGCGGTTTCGGCCGAGGTCTTGGTGTCGCCGGCCGACCAGGCCGGAGCGCAGGCGGCCGCCAGGGTCAACCAGGCCAGGGCGCGCCGGACGGCGCCGCTGCGGGCATGGTGCGTGGGGGTCGGTCCTTGCGGATTGCTCATGGTCATGCTCGGTGATGAATGAAGTTCGCGGGGCTCAGAGCCCAAGAAGGCGGCCTGAGGCTGGCGCCTGCCGAGTGGCTGCCCCGGCGCGCAAAACCGCGCAGTCTAGGGCCTGGCTGTTAGCTTGGGGCGGCTTGGGGTCATGCAGATCGTGCATCAGGTCCTGCAATTTTCAATGAAGTGAAGGCAAACCAGTCCGGCTAGCGCCCCCTGGCCATGGGTCGCTCAGGGCAAACGCCGTGAAAACCCGTGCTGGCTTCGCTTAGACTCGCGCAACTTTTCCCGCAAACCCCGTCCGCCATCCGCGTGCGGGGTTTCTATTTGTCGAACCGACGACGCGTTAACTGGAGCCCGACAGCAATGGCGGCATACCTGCTCAGACGCCTGTGGCAAATGATTCCGACTCTGCTCGGCGTCGTGCTGCTGGTGTTTTTCCTCTTCAAGTACTTCGGTGGCGACCCTGCCGAAATCATGGGTGGCCTGAACGCCAGCCCCGAGCAGATCAATGCGATCCGCGAACAGCTGGGTCTGAACAAGCCGGTCTGGGAGCAGCTCTGGATCTTCATCAAGCAGATCGTCACCTTCGACTGGGGCAAGAGCTGGGCGACCAATGAATCGGTCGCAAATCTGTTTGCCAGCCGCCTGCCGGCGACGCTGACGGTGATGCTGCCCATCCTGATTTTGGAAGTCTCGCTGGCGATTCCCTTCGCCCTGGCCGTGGCTGCCGTGCGCGGCAGCCTGACCGACCGCACGGTCATGATCCTGAGCACAGTGGCGGTGTCGATTTCGCTGCTGGTCTATGTGATCGTGGGTCAGTATGTGTTCGCATTCCGCCTGGGCTGGTTCCCGGTGCAGGGCTGGACCGACAGTGTCTGGACCAATCTCACCACCTACGCGCCCCTGCCCATCATGGTGGCCGTGGCGGTGGCGATTGCGCCCTACACGCGCCTTTACCGCACCTTCTTCCTCGACGAGATCGGCCATGACTATGTGCGCACCGCGCGCGCCAAGGGCATGACCGAGCGCACCATCTTGCTCAAGCATGTGCTGCGCAACGCCATGATTCCCATCATGACCAACATCTCGGTGGCTCTGCCGGGCGTCTTCGTCGGCAGCTTCCTGCTCGAGGTGTTCTTCTCCATCCCGGGCCTGGGCCGCGAGATCCTGCTGGCGGTGAACCGCAGCGACTATCCCGTCATCCAGGCTTTCGCCATCTACATCGCCTTCCTGACCATGGTGGTGAACCTGATCACCGACGTGCTCTACAAGCTGGTCGACCCGCGCGTGGTGCTGAAATGAAAATCAAGAATTCTCCAGTTTCATTCCGCTTCGGAGATGCGAAATGAGTGCAGTCATGTCTTCTCCGAGCCCCTCCGCCGGCAACCCCAAGGCGCAGAAATCTGAAGGCGTGTGGGCCGCTTCTTGGCGCCGCATGAAGGCCGACAAGGTGGGCATGGTGTCCATGGCCATCGTCGCGTTCTTCCTGCTGATGGTGATCGCCTCGGCCAGCGGCCTGCTGGCCAAGAACTGGCAGAAGGAAGTGGGCGTGCCCAATGCGCCGCCGACCTTCATGGGCCCGGCCCCGGCCGAGGCCACGGGCGTGATCGCCCAGCCCAAAGGCCCCAATGTCGACCTCAGCGACATCGACCCGCTGGCGCCCAAGTACAAGGAATGGGAAGAACGCGCCAGCAAGTTCAAGACCGAGGATGTGGTCAAGGCCGAGACCCTGCCTCTGGGCGGCGACCGCCTGGGCCGCGATGTGCTGGCCAAGGTGATCAAGGGCGCGGAAGTGTCCATCCTGGTGGGCGTGCTGGCGGCCGTGGTGGCCACCATCATCGGCACCGTGCTGGGTGCGATCTCGGGCTTCTTCGGGGGCAAGATCGGCGACTTCCTCGAGTGGCTCTACAACGTCTTCACGGCCATTCCCAGCATCCTCCTGATCTTTGCCTTCGCCGTGATCTTCGGCAAGGGCGTGCTCTCGGTGGTGATGATTCTGGGCCTGGCCGGCTGGCCCGGCATCTACCGCCTGATCCGTGCCGAGTTCATGAAGCACTCGGTGCGCGAATATGTGCGCTCGGCCGAGGCGATTGGCGCCTCGCGCTACTCGCGCATGTTCAAGCACATCCTGCCCAATGTCTCGCATGTGGCCCTGGTGCAGCTGAGCCTGCATGTGGTGAGCTTCATCAAGAGCGAGGTCATCCTGTCCTATCTGGGCCTGGGTGTGGGCGTGGACCAGGTCTCCTGGGGCACCATGTTGAGCGAATCGCAGAGCGAGCTGATCCTCGGCTACTGGTGGCAGCTGGTTTCCGTGACCGCCTTGATGGCGGTGTTCGTGACGGCGTTTGCGCTGTTCACCGATGCCTTGCGCGATGCGCTGGATCCGAAATTGCGAGGGCTGGAGTAATTGTGGGTTGGACCTTGCCGTACTCGGCAAGCTCCGACCCCAAGTGACTGTAGCTGTTAGGTATTTGTCGGTCGGTGTGAACGAAGTGAACACCGATCCACCATGAAAGCATTTATGTTGCTGAGCATTCAAGACCTCAAGGTCGCCTTCCGCATGGGCAAGGTGAACGGCCAGATGCAACGCGCGCTGGCCGTCAAGGGCATCAGCTTCGACATTCCCGAGAACTCGACCGTCGCCCTGGTGGGTGAGTCGGGCTCAGGCAAGTCGGTCACGGCCATGTCCATCCTCAACCTGCTGCCCAGCAATGCCGAGCGCCAGGGCAAGATCCTGTTCCAGGGCCGTGACCTGCTGCAGACCTCGCTGCCCGAGCTGCAAGCCATCCGTGGCCGCGACATCGCCTGCGTGTTCCAGGACCCCATGACCTCGCTGAACCCGGTCTTCACCGTGGCCGACCAGATCATGGAGCCCCTGATCAAGCACATGGGCATGAGCAAGAAGCAGGCCCTGGTGCGCGCCGAAGAGCTGCTCAACGAAGTGGGCATCCCCGAGCCCAAGCGCCGTCTCAAGGCCTACCCGCACGAGATGTCCGGCGGCCAGCAGCAGCGTGTGATGATCGCCGTGGCCCTGGCCTGCAGCCCCAAGCTGCTGATCGCCGACGAGCCGACCACGGCCCTGGACGTGACCATCCAGCGCCAGGTCATGGAGCTGATGGCCAAGCTCAAAGAGACGCACAAGATGAGCCTCTTGTTCATCTCGCACGACCTGGGCGTGGTGGGTGAGATCTCTGACCAGGTGGTGGTGATGCGCCATGGCGAGATCCGCGAGAAGGCGCCTGTGGCCGAGATCTTCAGCGCCCCCAAGGACAGCTACACCAAGGCCTTGCTGGCCTGCCGCCCGTCCTTGACCGAGAACCCGGCGCGCCTGATGGTCATCGACGACCACATCGCCGCCCAGAAGGGCGAGGCCCGGGTGGCCGCCATTGGCAAGGCCAAGGATCCGAACGCACCGGTCATCCTGGAAGCGCGCGGCCTGCAGAAGAGCTTCTTCTTCAAGGCCGGCCTGTTCAGCAAGAAAGAGTTCAAGGCGGTCAAGAACGTCAGCTTCAAGCTGCGCAAGGGCTACACCCTGGGCGTGGTGGGCGAGTCCGGTTCGGGCAAGACCACCATGGGCCTGACCCTGCTGCGCTTGCATGAGCCCAGCGGCGGCGAGGTGCTGTTCGAGGGCAAGGACCTGCTCAAGATGAGCGGCAACGACTGGCAGAAGATGCGCCGCCGCATCCAGGTTGTGTTCCAGAACCCGTACGCCTCGCTGAACCCGCGCTTCACCATCGGCCAGACCTTGGTCGAGCCGATGGAGATTCACAAGATCGGCAAAGACCATGAGGACCGCCTGGCCCGCGCCAGCGCCCTGCTCAAGAAGGTGGGCCTGGACGACACGGTGCTGAACAAGTACCCGCACGAGTTTTCGGGCGGCCAGCGTCAGCGCATTGCCATTGCCCGCTGCCTGACCCTCAACCCCGAGGTGCTGGTGCTGGACGAAGCCGTGTCGGCGCTGGACGTGTCGGTGCAGGCTCAGGTGCTCAATCTGCTCAAGGATCTGCAGGACGAGTTTGGCCTCAGCTATGTCTTCATCAGCCATGACCTGGCCGTGGTGAAGTTCATCTCCGACGAGGTGCTGGTGATGCAGAACGGCGATGTGGTCGAGCAGAGCGAGACCCAGGCGCTGCTGGCCTCCCCCAAGCAGGAATACACCCGCAAGCTGCTCGGTGCGGTGCCGCGCGGCTACCAGGGCGAGCCTGTGGCCACGGTGGCTGCCGCCTGAGGATGAAGACGTCGGGCACCGCCCCGTCTGCCGACACCGGCAGTGGGGCGGCCTCTCGCGATGCCCCCGCCGCCGACATGAGCCCGCTCACCCTTTGCCGCAATTGTGGCGCCGAGGTCAGCGGGCTTTTTTGCGCCCAGTGCGGCCAGGAAACCCGGGTCGAGCTGCCCACCCTGCGCGAGTTCGTCGGCGAGGCCACCGGCCGGCTGCTGGCCGTGGATGGCCGGCTGTGGCGCACCTTGTTCTTGCTGGTCTTTCGTCCGGGCCAGCTGACGGTCGAATACCTGAACGGCCGGCGCAAGCACTATGTGCGCCCGGCCCGCCTGTTCTTTGCGCTCTCGGTGCTGATGTTCGCTGCGTTGAAGTTGGGCGCCGAGCCCTTGTTCCTCAGCGCGCCGGCGGCTCCCGCAGCACCGCAGGCCCAGGCCGCAGGGAGCGCGGAAACGGACTGGACGCTGAGCCTGGTCCAGCAGGTCGAGCCCCGGCTGCAGCAAAGCCTCGATGGCCGCTTCCGCGGTCCGGCGCTCGAACGCCTGCAGCATTTCCGGGCCCTGCCTCAGGCCCAGCGCGCTCGCATCTTGAGCGATGGCCTGTTGCGTTATGGCTCCTACGCCCTGGTCGCCCTGCTGCCGCTGTACGCCGGCCTGTTGCAGCTGGCGCACCGCCATTACCGCGTGCCCATGGCTGGCCGGCCGCAAGGCTATATCGCCCATCTGGTCTATGCCACCCATGTGCACTGCAGCGTCTTCCTGTTCGTGCCCCTGGCCTTGCTGATGCCCAGCGGCGGCGGCTCGCTGCTGGTGCTGCTGCCTCTGGCCTGGCTGGGCGCCCGCGCCGAGCACCGGGTGTATGGCGGCACGCTGATCTCGCGCACCCTGCGCAGCCTGTTTGTGGGCCTGAGTTACAGCGTCTGCCTGCTCGTGGCGGTGTTTTTGATGCTGTACGGCGCCATATTGGCGGCGGCCTGAGAGTCTGGTGCTTGCCGCAGCGCCGCCCTGCTGCCAGATAATCTCATGCTCTCGGTGAGTTGGATCTGGCCCGATGTGGGAATCCTGCCTCAGCGCTGTTTCAAATCCGCGCTCGGCGTTTTTTTCTTTCTTGCATAAGGGATTTTCAAAATCCTGTCCCCGGTGAATGAGCCCAGATACAGAAAATCACCGACCTGCTGCGCCACTGTGGCCGCGCCCATCGGTGCGCCTTCATGTTTGAAAACCAGTTCCGAACTCATATCTACCGGGTCGATGCGCACAATTTCAAATGCCATGCCGCAACTCTCGCCGGTGTTTTGAATGCAGAAGAGATTCTGCAAGCGCGAGCCGGTCAGCGAAGCGGCCAGCACATATCCCTGCGCGTCCCAGGACAGATTGTCCGGTCGCTCTAAGGCAAGCGTGGCCAATAGCTTTCCGCTGGCGCGATCGAGTTTGCGAATTTGATTTCCTGAGGTGACGCTGACAAATACCTCGCGCTCATCGGCACTCAATTCGATGCCGTTCAGAAATGGTCCGAGGCTGTCGCTCAGCACTCGAAACACGTCCTCCTGAGCAGGCTGCCATTCGAAGGCATAGCCGGTATCAATGCCCAGCTGCGATTTCCACAGGCCGGTGCTGAAGCCCAGAACACTCGGCGCCGTGCGATCAAACATATGGCTGGCCACAAAGCCACCATGGCGCAGCAGGGCCACACTGTTCATGGAGACTTCGGCCGGAGTTGGCACGCAGCCACGCCACTCAAGACGGTAGTGGGCACCAACTTGAAGCCATTCAAACATCTCGACGCTCATGCGCTGGCCGTGGTTGACGGCGGCGACCTGCCAACGCCCGTCCTGGCGCTGCTGGATCGAGATACCCAGCGGCGAAAACTCGGCGCCTGGCGGGCCGGGGCAGTTGCTGGCTCCCCAACTGCTGTCTTTCGGCAGCGGGTCACGCATGAAATTCGCGTCAGCCGACGGATGGGAAGGAGGAAAAGCCGCGGAGATTTGTTGCGACTGGGTGTCGAAAAACACCAACGATCCCGAAACTGTGCGGCCCAAGGCGCCGACCTGGCTGATGAGCAGGGTTTTGGAATCGGGCAGCAGCCGCATATCTTCCGGATTTTTGAAACCGCAGATGGCCTCGATACCCGGGGCCGATTGGCAGGGACCGACGGCTGGGCTGCCGCAGCCGGCCAGAGCCACGAGAGCCGGTGCCAACATCCAGGCCTGAAACCTTGGGAATCCCCGCTCGGAATGGGCGCGCCAATGAGTCAACATGGTGTGTTCAAGGTTGATTTTTCAAGGTCGCCAAAAAATGCTCCACGATCATGTTTTTGATTTCTGGTGCCGTCGCCTGGCTGAAGGCATGCCCGGTTGGATAGGATTTGTGCACGGCCGAATAGGCAAAACCATGGGTCTTTAGATAATCAAGAATATCTCGGCTCATGGCCGTGCCGGGCCAGATTTGATCGTTCTCGGCCGAAATCAGCAGAATCGGCCCGCGGATTTTCTCGAAGGCAAAGGTGGCGGCTTTGACTTTCTCCGTCTCCGCCAAGGCGGCTTCAAAGCGCTGAATTTGCGTACTGCCCGGCATTTCGGGCAGGTTGAGGGCGGGGATGTCCTGGCCTTGGTAAGTCCAGGCCGAGCGCGGCGAGGTCATGCCGGCCCAGGCCACCTTGCTGGGCGTGGTGATGGCCACCGACTTGATGCGCGCGTCCAGGATGGCGAGCAGGAAGCCCGCCTCCGAGCCCCGCGAACCGCTGACCACGCCCATGCGACTGGCGTCGAGCTCGGGCACGGTCTCGGCATAGTCCAGCGCTGAGATGAAGTACTCCATGGGAATCTGGTCCAGGCTGGGTGGCAAGCCCGGTTCGGTCTTGAAATACACGAGCCCGATGACGGCAATGCCCCGCGTGGCCATCATCGCGCCATTGGCATCGGCAAAGCCCCAGCTGGGATCGGAGCCGCCGAAGCCGATCACCACCGGCACTTTGCCGCTGGTCTTGGGCAGATACAGGCGGGCGGCGAGGTTCTTGTACTGAACCGGCCTGACTTCATAGTCGAAGGGCTGGGCCCGGCTGGGGCTGCAGAAGGCGATGCAGGCGGCGAGGATGAGGAGCAGACGAGTCAGCATGGCGGTGGCTTGGAGCTTGAAGTGAGCATGGGGAGCGGGGCCAGCGAGCCCTTGAGAAAATGACTCTGACCCCAATTGAGGAGTTCAGCGTTGAGGACCGTGGCCGCGTCGAATCAGGGTCCAGCCGGCGGGTAGGGCCAGCCAGAAACCTGAGGCCGGCATCAGCAGAACGCCCAAGACGCTGAGCAGCAGCACGCCCCAGCCCAGGCGAGTCAAAGCTGCCGCGTCGCCCAGGCGCTCCAAGGGCGTGATGGCCAGGGCCAGCAGCGCCAGCAGCAGGCCGAACAGCAGGAACCATGCCGTGGCTGCTGCCACCGGGTCCTGGCCCACGCTGTTGAAGACGCCGCGCTCCACCAAGGCGAACAAGGGTTTGTGCAGCAGCAGGAAAGCGACGCCGGTGTGCAGCGCGGCCACGGCCATCAGCCAATGGCCGACCCAGGCGCGCTTGGTGGCTGCGGTAAGTGCAGAAGCAGAAGACGCGGGATTCATGGGGGTTTCCTTTCAAGAAGCAGGGGGACCGCTCAGGCTTGAATCCAGGCGTTCTGCGTGCGCACGCGCGCGCCCAGGTCGCGCAGCATTTGCAGCAGGCCGAGATAGGCCCGGTCGAAATACGGCAGCTCGGCGGCCATGGTGTGCAAGTGACCGACCGCCGTGCGTTGGTGCTCGGCACCGGTTCGAGGCGGCGGCGGGTGAAGGCCGAAGTCGAACAGCTCTTGTGTGAAGGGCCGCAGCTGCCAGTCGAGAATCCCTTGCAGCGCCGGCAGCAGCTCCTGGCAAAAGGCCGCGTGGCTGAGCTCGGGCTGGAGCAGGCCCAGGCCCAGATAGGCTTGATGCAGAGCCGCCGTGTCGCAGGGCCGGCGCAGCAGGGCGCACCAGGCCGCACGCAAGTGCTGGCAGAAGGCAGGGCTCAGGCGGCGGGTGCAGCCGAAGTCCAGCAAGCCCAGCTGCCCGTTCGGCATGAAGAGGCTATTGCCCGGATGCGGGTCGGCCTGCAGGCGCTGCAGTTCAAAGACGCTGCGCAGGAAAAGATCGAATAGCAGCTGCCCGTAGCGGTCACGCTCGGCCTGGCTGGGCCCGGTGGCCAGCCACTCCTTCAGATGCAGGCCCGGCAAACGCTCCATGGTCAGCACGCGTCGGCTGCTCAGCGCCGCCACCGGCTGAGGCAGGCGCAGCGCCGGCTGCCCTGCCAGCTGCTCGCCAAACCAGCGTAGCTGCTCGGCCTCGTGCAGATAGTCCAGCTCCTCGGCGAGCGTGGCCTCGATGTCCTTCAGCAAGCTGTCCAGCACCGCCGCTCGCGGCAAGGCCTGGCTCGGCCCTAGCGTGCTCAGCAGCAGGCGCAAGAGCTGCATATCGCTGTGGATGGATGCGGCCATGCCCGGGTACTGGAGCTTGACGGCCAGCTCGCGGCCGTCGGCCAGCGTCGCCCCATGCACCTGACCCAGGCTGGCGGCCGCGAAAGCCTGTGTTTCAAAGCTGGCGAACAAGGTCTCGGGCCCGGCGCCAAACTCCTGGCGCAAGAGCTTGATCACCAGGGCCCGGTTCAGCGGCGTGACCTGGTACTGCGCCTTGGCCAGCTCCAGGCGCAAGCCCTCGGGCAGCAGGTCCAGCTCCATGCTCAGCAGCTGGGCGGCTTTCAGCGCCGTGCCTTTGAGCTGATTCAGGGCGCCGAACAGGATGCGCCCCAGCTGGGCCTCATGTGCGTGCTGGGCCAGCTGGGCAGATTCACTGCCGGGGGCCAGGTCTTGCCCCCGGGACTGCAGTCGGCGGCTCAGCTGCGCCATGCCGGCGCGCGCCACCGCCTTGCCGGCAATTGCCGTGCGCGCCAGCCGGCCGGTGCGCGGTGCTTTGTTGTTCATGCGCGGCGCGGCGCCTGAGCCAGCAGGCGCGGCACGATCAGCCGATGCACCGGCCCTACCACGCTCATGTACAGCCGCCCCAGTGCCAGCTTCTCATGGACCACGGTGCTGAGCCAGAGCCGGGCCTCGGCCTTGTACAGCGAGACCTGGACGCGCAGGTGGCGGTCGTCGTCGCCAAGGATCAACTCCTTGGCGTGCAATTCGTTCAGACGGAAGATGCCGACCCGGTCGCCCACCCGGTAGGCCTCGGCCGGCTTGCTCAGCTCATGCGGGTTGAGGCTGCCCAGGTCCTTCAGGCCCACCAGGCGGACCGCGCGGTTGCGCAGCGCCATCAAGCCGTGCATCCAGCCCGGCGTGTGCGCCACCAGGGCCAAATAGCTTTGCATGGGGCTGAGCTCGGGGTGGGGGTCGACCAGGCAGTAGCTGTCGGCAAAGTCGGCGCCTGCCAGTGTTTGGGCGATCCGGCTTGCGGCCGGCAGCGCCGTGGCCTGTATGCGCGGTCTCATTGCAGATGCTCCCAGACTTGCTTCAGGCCGATCAGATGGACGATGCCGTAGCCGAGGCAGACCACAGAACTCCAGAGCAGAAACGGCGTCACGCGCTCCGGCGCGAGGGCCTGCAGAGGCAGGATGGCGAGGCCGCGCAGGCAGTAGATGGCCGTGATCAGGCACAGTGCCAGCTTGGGCCAGGGCAGCTGCAGGCTCAGCGCGCCACTGGCCGCGAGCGCGTAGAGCGCCCACAGGCCCAGCACCATGGCGATGCCGCTGGTCAAGAGCGGCGGCCACCAATGCCTCGCTTCGCTCAGGCGCGCCATGTGTTCGCCGGCACCGAAGAAGCGGTACCAAGGTGCGCCGCCGAACACGATCAGCACATGGAGCAGGGCCGCGACACCGCTGAGGCTAGCGGCCAGCAGCAGCCAGACATTGAGATCGCCGAGCATGCTTCTCATCGCCCGGCTCCTGCGCTCAGGCCGCGTTTCGCCAGTGCCAACAACTCCAGCAGGCCGCCGCCCTGCGGCTGCAGCAGGCGCGCCAGCTGGCTGCGCAGCATGAAGCCGCCCAGATCGAGCAGCTTGTTGATCACGCCGCTCTGCAGGGCAAGGACCAGCACGCCCAGGCTCAGGTCGATCAGCTGGCTGGTGTTGCCGAACTCTTCCGAATCGTCGCGCAGCCAGTAGGCGACGAGGCCGTAGACGGCATCGGCCAGCAGGCCGCCCAGACTGGGTTTGAAGGCACAGGGTGCGATCTCGCCGGCCGCCTCGGCCTGCTCCAGCATGGCGATGAAAGCCTGGCGCAGCAGCTCCTTGCCCGGCAAGGTCTGGCTGAGCAGCAGCATGGGCGCGCCCTGGATCAGGCGGTGGGCGATGGCCACGAACTCGCGGTCGGCCAGAAGCAGCTCCAGCAGGCTGTCCAGCAGCAGCTGCAGGCGTTCATGCAGGCCGAAATCTTGCTGGCCCCGGGTCTTCTGCATCAGGGCGATCGCGTCACCGGCCTGCTGCTCGAAATAGGCCAGCACCAGCTTTTCTTTGCTGGGGAAGTATTTGTAGATGGTCGCGTCGCCGAGCTCAGCGGCCCGGGCGATCTCTTTCATGGTCGTGCCTTCAAAGCCCTGGCGACTCATCAGGTCTACGGCCACGCGCAAGAGCAGGCGCCGGGTTTTGTCTTGCTGGGTTTTGCTGATGCGCATGTTTAATGAATACCAACTATCGTTTGTTGGAAATTTATCGCTATTTATTGTGTAGTGCAACAAATTTCGGCTGAGCGGCACCTTGGGTGTCTCTGTCACTGCGGCGCCCGCCCCGCCATGTGCCGCTGGTCATGGGTGTTTTGGCGCGCCAGCCTGAGGCTCGCGCCGTCGCGGTGCGTGCGGCGGCGCTTCGCGGAGTTCCCTGGCGCCTCTCGCTGCGAATGCGCACAGTGCGGCCAGCCACACGGCACGCCCTAACCCGCCAGGCCGACAGGCATCTGTTCAACCTCATCCAAGCTGAATCCCGCTATGAAATTCGCACGCACGCATCTCCTCAAACCCAAGACTGCCTGGGTCTTCGCCATGCTGGCTGCGGCCGGCTTCGGGGCTCAGGCCGCCGAGCCTTCACCTAGCGAGGGTTTGCATGGTTTGATCGGCTTCGGCGCCGTCTACAGCCCGACCTACGTCGGCGCCAAGGAGAGCCGCAGCCATGCCGTCTTGCTGCCCGATCTTCGCTACCGCAAGGGCGCTTTCGAGGCCTCGACCATGGGCGGGCTGCGCTACTGGGCGGTCGAGCGGCCTGACTTTCAATTCGCACTGACCCTGAGCGGAGATGCCGGCCGCGAGGACCACAAGGTCAAGGGCTTTCTAGGCCAGAGCGGCAGCGATCGCCTGCGCGGCATGGGCAAGCTCAAAGGCAGCGCCGAAGTCGGCGTGGCCGGAAGCTGGAGCGGCCTGGGCCTGCCTCTGAACTTCGAGTTGAAGACGGCGCTGGGCAAGCAGGGCCATGGGGGCACTCTGGCCAGCTTGGGCAGCAGCCTGCCTCTGCTGGCCAGCGGCCCGCTGGAACTGGGCGCCGAGGCCTCGCTGGGCTTTGGCGACAAGCGCTACCTGCAGTCTTACTACGGCGTCACCGCGGCTCAGGCCGCAGCCACCTCGTTCAAGGAGTTCCACCCCAAGGCCGGTCTCTACGGTGCCGACCTGGGTCTCACCGGGCGCTACAAGCTCAGCGATTCCCTGAGCCTGATGGCTCATGCCGGCTACCACCGCGTGCTCGGCGATGCGGCCAAGAGCCCGCTGGTCGAGCGCAAGGGCGCGCCCACCCTGCTGCTGGGCCTGGGCTACACCTTCTAAGCCTGAGGATCAGCGGCTGCCACGCAGCAGGGCGCGGGTGGTCTGCTCCTGCTCGTTGTAGCGCTGCTGCGCGCTCAGCGGCTTGATCTTGCCCGCTTGCAAGGCAGCCTGGTCAAGGTTGGCACCCCAGCTGGCGCCAGCGCGCAGCGCCTGCGGTGCGGCCAGGCCGGCGCTGAAGTTGGCGGGCAGCCAGGGCATGAGTTCTTTCAGCACCAGATCGAGCCGCGGCCGGATGGCCGCCTCGCCGATGCGGCCGCGCTGGCCCCAGCTGACCAACAGGTCGGCGCTGTTGCCGCCGGAGCTCAGCTTGTTGGTGATGGCGTAATCCCGCCAGACGCCCAGGCGAAGCTGTATCAGGGCCTCCTCGATCAGCATGGCCGTGTCCTCACGCGAGAAGCTGTTGCCGCTGGCGATGGAGTAGCTGTAGTCGTCGTTGACGCGGTCCTGGCTGAAGAAGCGCACCACGTCCTCGGGCTGGTAGGCGATCTGGGTGGCCGTGGGCGTGTCGCCATAGGACAGCACCCGCGCCAGACCGCGCATCTCCAGTGAGAAGAAGGGGTAGCGCTGGTTCAACTGCTCCGAGGCGGTCTGGGCCGGCACGGCCTCATAGACCCGGCTGCTGCTGCCCAGCAAGCTGGCGTGGACGCGCGGGGGCAAGAAGTCGGCCGCGTGGCTGAGCTCGTGGTAGAGCAGGGAGCCCAGCGCGTTCTGCACATCTTCCAGGCTGCGCGAGGCGCGCTTGGCCACGGCCAGGCTGGTGATGGCGTGGCGGTTGTCCTTCACATAACGCCAGGGGCTGGCGAAGTTGAGTGCGCTGCCGTTGTCGCTGCGCGGGTCTGGGGTTTCGCTGACCGTGTCGCGCTGCTCGGGCGTCAGCCAGAGGTTGGCGGCGTCCAGGTAGATGGCACCGGTGGCGCTCCAGTAGAAAGCCGGCCGCACCCGACCGCCGATCACCACCGCTGTCACCGAGGCCAGCATGCGGCGGAAGTCGCCGTGAACATCCTGCTCGCGCAGAAAGCGCTCGAAGTTCGCGCCCATCCAGTCGTTGGACACCAGCACGCGGTCCATGATCTCATCCACCGTCGGCGTGCCGATGCTGCTGGCGCTGCCCAGCAAGGGCAGCTTGCCCAGGGTGCAGAGGTTGTTGGGGTTGCTGGAGCTCAGGCCCGGGTGGTAGATGCACTCGCTCAAGGCCGCGGCCCGGGTGCTGCTGGCCTTATAGGGGTAGACGCGGCTAGGCGTCTCGTCGCTGCCAAACAGCGGATTGGCAGGCAGGGGCGGCAGGGCTTGCACCAGCAGGCTGAATTCGCCGCTGGCGCTGCGGCCGTCGCCAAGGTCAGCGCTGGCGCGCAGGCGCAGCAGGCTGTCGCTGCTGCTGGCCGGCGCGGTGGCCAGCAAGCGAGCGCCGCTGGCGCCAGCCAAGTCCAGACTCGGCCCTTCCAGCTGTTCCCAGCGCCATGTGGCCTTGGCCAGGTCCGTCTCGTTCAGGCCTGGCAGCCAGGCGCGCAGCGAGAACTTGCCGCCCGCATGCACGCTGGGTTCACCGCGTAGGACCGCACGCAGGGCCGCGGGGTTGGTGTCGGCGGCGACCGTCAGCGGCAGGCTGGCGCTGTAGCTGCGGCCCAGCTCATCCTGGTAGCTCAGCTCAAAGCGATGGCTGCCGGCCGCGGCCGGTTCCAGAGTGATGGACTGGGAGCGCGCCGACAGGGCGCTCAAGGCCGTGCCTTCCTTTTGTTCCCAGCGCAGCTGGCTCAGGCGGTGGCCGGCGCAGGCGAGCAGGCTGAGTTCCTGGTTGCGGCCCGCCTGCAGCGCGGCCGGTTGCACCAGACGCGCCACCGAATTGCTCTGGCACTGGCTGCTCAACGCCGGCACCTCGGCCGAGGGCGGGGGCGGCGTCACCGGGCTGTCGCTGCCACCCCCCCCGCCACCGCAGGCGCTGAGCAAGACGAGACTGGACCAAACGGCGCTGCAAACAAGGCGACGGCGGATCTTGAAGGTGTTCATGGCGTAGTGGCTCCCTGTTGGAAATGCTGGGAAGTCGCGGCCGTGCGCTGCTCGCGCCGCTTGGCCGGCCCCCCATGTCAAACTGGCGCGATGTTACAAGCGACTGCCCGCCGCCTGGGCGCCTTCAGCGGGCCCTTCCGCCTCTTGCTGATCAGTGATTCCCTGATGCTGCTGTCGCTGATGGTCGGCCATGTCGCCGTGCCCTGGTGGGTGGCCAGCGAGGGCGGCGCCGCCCATCTGGCCTTGTTCGCCGCCAGCATGGCCGGGGCCTCCTTCATTGCCTTGCCCCTGCTCTCGCCCTTGGGCGACCGGGTGGACAAGAAACTTTTGATCTCGGGCGGCCTGGCCTTGATGGCGATTGAAGGCTTGGTGCTGGCTGGGCTGGCCCAGGCCGGCATCTATCACCTGGGCTGGATCATGGCGCTGGAGCTGTGCGCGGTGGTGGCCATGGCGGCCATCATGCCGGCCTCCTTCAGCATCGTCGCCGAGCTTTTGCCCGCCAGCCAGCTGACCGAAGGCCTGGGCTTGCAGAAAAGCGCGCAGGCCATCGGCCGCTTGATGGGGCCGGCTCTGGGTGGCGCGGTGCTGGCTCTGGCCGGCACGGCAGCGGCGCTCTGGCTGCATGCGGTCTTGCTGGCGCTGGCGGCGGCCCTGGCCTTGCGCATCAAGGCAGCCACGCCTGCGCCAGGTGCCAGCGAGCGCCATTGGCTGCAGGACCTGCGTGCCGGCCTGGCGGCCAAATGGAAGATGCCGCTGGAGCGCGGCTGGACCTTCGTCTCTTTCCTGGTGATGATTTTCTTCAGCCCGGGCATCGGCATGCTGGTGCCTTTGAAAGTTCAGTCCCTGGGCTTGTCCGGTGCCTGGCTGGGTGCGTGTGAAGCGGGGCTGTCGGCCGGCATGTTGCTGGGCTCGTTGGGTGGCTCGGTCTGGGTGGCGCAGCGCATCGGGCGCTTCAATGCCAGCCTCTGGGCCATCTTGATCGAAGGCATCAGCATGCTCGGTATCGGCCTGACGCATCAGCCGCTGCTGATCGTGTTCGGCTTTGCCGTGTTCGGCGCCTGCATAGCCACTGTGCAGATGGTCGGGCACACCCATCGCATGCTGGCCATCCCGCAGGCCTACCGCTCACGCATGACGGCGGTGAACATGATGGTGATGCAGGTTTCCGGCGTTCTGGGGCCAGGTCTTGCCGGTGTGGCCCTGCTGCAGATCGGCGTCGACTGGATTTACGCCGTTTTTGGCCTGGGCCTGTTTCTGGTCGGTCTGGGCTATTTGCGCGTGCCGGGCTACCGGACCTTCCTCAACCTGCCCCATGAGCAGGCCGAGGGCTTGTATGCCCGGCAGCACCCTCAGCTTTTCCGCTGAGGTCAGCTCTTGGACGCCGGCAGCATGCTCAGGATGAGCTCGCTGCTGCTGTTATCGCTGACACGCAGCAACTGCTGATCCTGTTGTTGATGAGGCTGCTGCAGCGCGGCCGGTTCGGCCTGGCTCAAGGCCAGCACGGCGGAAGCGGCGACGGCGCCCAGGGCGGTCAACAAGGTGGTCAGAAGGCTGATGTTGCGGGTGTCCATGATGCATAACTCCTTGGGTGTGAGGGGGCTCCTCTGTTTCGATGATTGAAGTGTCGGCATTGCGACCCGGGCTCGCCAGCGTCAGGCGATGAGTTGCGGCATTGGCCGCGCGAATCGCCGGCGGCCGCGACGAAAGGTGGCCTCCTCCTTAGAAATCCCGAGGACAGAAGCGCGGCCAGACCCTATGGTCTGCGGCGCGCCCGGGGCTTGTCATCGGCCTGTCGTGCGCAGCCACCAACCTCGCAGATTTTTCAGGGAGCGCGCATGCCAACCAGTCGCCAGGACACCCAGTTGCAGGGCATCACCGATCTGTGCCTGCTCACGCCGATCAAGCCCGGTTTCGTCAACGCCTTCGAGACCATCACCCACCTCGAGCGCCTGCGCCGCGTGCTCAAGACACTGAACGCCCTGCGCCAGTCGGCGCGCGAGTCGAGCGAGACGCCCGAGCTGTTCACCGATGTGGTCAGCCGTTTCCGCATCGTCCATTCCTTCCGCTGGGCCATCGTCGAGCCGCGCCCGGGCATCGACGCCGAAGGCACGCCGCACAAATTCCTGCTCAATGTCTGTTTCGACGGCGGCTGGGAACCCTATATGCGCGTCATCTGGGATGACCTGGGCAGCATGCTGGATCTGATGCTCTGCCACTGCGAGGGCTACCGTCTCTCGCGCGAAACTTCGTTTGAGCGCTACATCGAGTGGGTGCGCGCCAACGAGTTCTCGGCCGACTTCCTCTACCTGGAATCGGGCCGCAGCTGCGGCGACCACGACTACCTGGCCGAGCTGGAGCGCCAAAGCCGCCTGCATACCGAGGGCGGCGACCTGGCGTTGACCCGGCTGCGCCGCCCCCTGCCGGGCGAGAGCAAGCCCCTTCCCAGCGACCCGCGTGCGGCCTTCGACATGGCGGTGCGCGGCCTGCCGGCGCTGGCGGCGCTGTATTCGCTGGAGCGCTACTTCCTGCCCAGCGCGCCGGATGGGTATTGCCTGCTGCGCGCCAGCCGCGATGTGCTGTTCGAGCTGCGCGGCCTGGACACCCTCAAGCGCTTCCCCCTGCTGCCGCCCACGCCTGAGCAGGCCCAGGCCAACCCTCTGCTGGCCGCCGGCTATGCCCTGCGTGCCACGCATTACAAGATGCTGGCCTGGTTCGAGACCGTGCCGCCCCAGCCCGAGGTCCAACCGCGCGCCCTGGCTTACCGTGATGCCGACATCCAGGGCGGCATGCTCAGCGCCTACCCCGATCAGGTCGGCGGTGCCCTGGTGCTGCTGCGCGTGGCCAATCGCAGCCAGGCGGTGGCCTGGCTCAGCCAGCAGTTCAAGCCCAGCAGCGAGGCTGACACCTTGCTGGGCCAGGCTCCGGCGGGAGGCTTCTACCGCAATCTGGCCCTGAGCCTGGCCGGCCTGCGCGCCTTGGGCGTGCCGGCCTCGCGCCTGGCGCGTTTCCCCCAGGCCTTTCAGGAGGGCATGGAGGCGCGCGCCGGCCTGCTCGGTGACTTGCGGCACAACCACCCGCGCTACTGGAAGCTGCCCGAACGCAACTGGCCGCGCGGCGCGGCCGAGCACGCCACACCGTCGGCGCGTGTGGACCTCAACGCGGTGCACCTGATCATCCAGCTGCGCTTCGGTGTCGGTGTGAATGCAGCCACGGTGGATGCCGAAATTGCCAGCCTGGAGCGCGACAGCGGCCTGCAGGTGCTGGCCGTGCAGGACATGCGCCGCAATTTCGACCCGAGCAGCGGCGCCACGCGCGAGAACTTCGGTTTCGTCGACGGCATCAGCCAACCCCATGTCGACCCGCAGCGCGCCGGCGGCCCGCCGGCCAACCCGCCCACGGCCCCGGGCAAGCCCTGGTCCGACGCGGTGCCGCGCGGCGAGGTGGTGCTGGGCTTCCCGACCTCGCGCGACCGCCACGCCGTGCCCGAGAAGGCCGATGCCCTGCTCGACCTGGGCAGCTTTTTGGTCGTGCGCAAGCTGCGCCAGCATGTCGGCCGCCTGCAGCGCCGCGTGCAGGAGCAGGCCCAGATCCACGGCCTGGACCCGCAGCGCGTACTGGCCAAAATGATGGGCCGCAGCCTGGACGGCGAGCCCCTGGCAGCGCCCGGCAGCGGCCCCAGCAATGCCTTCACCTACCAGCAGGATTCAGCGGGCAGCGCCTGCCCTTTCCATGCCCACATTCGCCGCGTCAATCCGCGTGAGGGCGTGGTTCCGCGCGTGCTGCGCAGGGGCATGTCTTCCGGCCCGGCCTATACCGGCAGCCTGGCGCAGCCCGCCCGCGAGGAAGATGAGAAGGACCAGGACCGCGGTCTGATCTTCATGGCCTACAACGCCCATCTGGCCGAGCAGTTCGAGACCCTGCAGCGCTGGATCGCCGGCGGCAATGCCAGCGGCGGCCTGGCCGAGCAGGCCGACCCCTTCCTGGCCGTGGCCACCCAGGGCAAGCCCCGGGTCTACCGCTTTGAGGAGCAGACCGAAGCCGGCCCGCGCAGCGTCCATCTGGATCTGGGCGACCAGCCCTTTGTCGAGCTGCAATGGGGCGCTTACTTCTTCGTGCCCTCCCTGCCCGCCCTGCGCCATTTGCCGGCCCTGGTCGAGCAGCCCCTGCCGGCCGCCACGCCGGCGCCGCAGCGTGCGCCGGCCCTGGACATCGCGAGCGCCTGGCAGCAATGGCTGGAAGATTCCAGCAGCCGCGACGCCGCCTGGGCTTATGTGCGGGCTCAACCGGGCGGCGTGCTGCGCACCGCCTACGGCGTGTTGGTCGGCGAGGCCGCGGCCGTGCTCGAGGTCTTCCGCGACACCCAGCAGCGCTACTCGGTGCGCGGCTACGGCGAGCGCATGCAGCGCTCCATCGGCCTGGGCTACCTTGGCATGGACGAGGACGGCGGCCACCGCGAACAGGCGCCAGCCATCAACACGGCGATTGAGAGCATCAGCGAGCCCGAGGCCTTTGCCGCCAGCTACCGTGAGGCGCGCGCCTACCTGGCGGCCCTGAAAGAAGGCAACCAGAAGCTGGGCCAGCGCGAAGCCTTGCTGGACATCGAGAAGCTCTCCGAAGTCGTGCTGGACAAGCTCTGCACCGTCTGGTTCGGCCTGCCCAACGATCAGCAGATGCTGGGCACCGCCTATGTGCCCGGCGCCGCCCACAGCGCGCCGCGCTGCCCGCGCGATTTCTTCGCCGTGTCGCGCTATGTTTTTGGCCCGCAGCCCGGCCCGGTGGTCGAGCAGGTGGCCAGCGCCAAGGGCCAGGGCCTGCAGCGCGCCGTGCGCGAGTGGTTGGAGACCAACCCCGCCCTGCCGGCCATCAGCCAGGCCATCAAGGACTCGCTGAGCGAAGCCGCCAAGCTCGACCCCGACATCATCCCGCGCACCCTGGCCGGCATCATGCTCGGCTTCCCGCCCACCGTGCATGGCAATCAGGTCTCCAGCCTGGCTGCCTGGGTGGTGAGCAAGAAACTCTGGGATCTGCAGCAGGATTGGCTGGGCGGTGCGCCCGTGGCCGCCGATCAGGTGTACGCGCGCGCCGTGGCCACCCTGCGGCCCACCCTGCTTGCCACCATGATGCGCCAGCCGGTGCCGGCCGCCGTCTGGCGCCGCGCCCGCGTGACGCACCGTCTACGCGGTGTCGAGGTGCAGGAGGGCGACAAGATCATCGTCGGCATCGTCTCTTGCGCCGCCCAGAACCCGGGTGACCACACCATCATGTTTGGCGGCGACCGCTATGACGCTGTCGACCCTGCGCCCCTGCACGCCTGCCCCGGCTACGCCATGGCCGTGGGCGTGATGCTGGGTGTCGCTGCCGGCCTGCTGGAAGCGGGCGTGCTGCGGGCGACGCCGTCGCCGACGGTGTTGGCGGTGCAGCTGGGGTGAGATCGCGCGGATGGGGTGCAGCAAACTCTGAGCTCACTCCCTCAGCGTCCAGCCCTTCAAAGCTGCTGCCGCAAGCCCCGCGCCTTTGCCAAATGCCAATCCATGCCCATGGTGAAGAAGGCTGCTTCCGCCTCGTCCAGCAGGCCTCGGGCCTGCCCAGATTCCCCGCGCTGCATGGCCAGCTCGGCAGCGCAGAGTTCGGTGACGGCGCGTTCGTGCATGGAGCCTCGACGTTGTGCCACGGCTTGGGCGGCGGCGAGGTAATGCGTCACTCGCTCAGGTTGCCCATGGCCTTGCGCCAGGCGTGCGGCGGCGCGGTAGGCCATGGCCACGCCGATCCAGTCGCTTTGCCGGCCACGGCGTAGGGCCAGGGCCATGTGTTGTCGGGCCAGGCCCGACTCGCCTTGCTGCACCATAATTTCGGTCAGCCAGCCGTGATTGAGTGAGCTGAACAGGCCGCCGCCGCGCGGGGCCAGCCAGGCTACGGCTTCCTCCAGGGCCTGGCGCGCCAGGGGGCAGCCGCCGCCCATCCAGGCGCCGTAGGCCCCGGCGGCGTGGCCCATGGCAAAGGTGAAGAGGCTGCGCACCTGGGCGCCGATGCGGTGGGTCTCGGCCGCGCAGACTTGAGCCTCGGCCCAGCGGCCCTGCCAGAGCAGCACGGCGGCGCGCCAGCCCTGGATGGAAGCCTCGACGGCATGGTTGCTGCCTTGCATCAGACTCAGCGCTTCGTCGAAGGCCGCTTCGGCGGCGCGGAAATGGCCCTGGTCGCCCAACACATAGGCGCGGCAGGCCAGGGAGTAGGCCAGGCCGACGGGCGGGCGGCGCGAGACGTGGCCGCTTGGGCGCGGGCGCAGCTGCGCGATGGCCTGGTCGAGCAATTGAAGGGCCGGCCCGTACTCGGCCGTGGCGGCGCGGATCTGGCCCAAGGTTCCTGGCATCTGGGCCAGCAAGCTCTGGTCGCGGGCGCTCAGCGCCACATCGACGCTGCGAATGCAGAGCTGCAGACCGGCCCTGGCCTCGCCCAGGGCGTAGCGCACATAGCCGAGCCAGTACTGGGCGCGTGCCATGGCCGCGGGGTCGCCACTGAGGGCGGCCAGGCCGGTGGCGTGCTGCAGCACGCGCAGGTCGGCTCTTGAAGCGTCGAACACGCAGGCCATGCCGAAGCGCTGGGCGATGGCAATCCAGCGCTGGTGCACCTCCTCGCTGGGTGGCAGGTGCTCCAGGGCGGCCAGTGCGGCGCGGTATTGCTTTTTGGCTCGGTCCAGGGCCGAGCTGGCCAGGGCCTGGTCGCCCGCTTGCTCGGCATGGTGGGCGGCCTCTTGCCACTGGCCGGCAGCGCCGCCGTGGTAGGCCAGCAGCTCGTGCGCGGGCTCCTGGCCGCCCAGGACCAGCTGGGCGCGCAGCTCGGCGGTGATGTGGCGGTGCAGAGCCTGGCGCTCGTGCAGGCCGGTGCTGTCGTAGATGACGTCCCGGGTGATGCCGTGCTTGAAGCGCAGCAGGCCCGGTTGCTCGGCCGGGAATATGAAGTCCAGCTCGGCCAGCTCCAGCACCACCGGGTCTTTCTCGCAGCAGCCGCTGATGCGCTCGAACAGCCAGGTTGGAATGACCGAGCCGATCACCGCCGCCACGCGCAGCAGCTGAGCCTGGGCCGGAGGCAGGCGTGCCACCCGCGATTCGATCAGCGCGGCCAGCCAGGCATGGCCGCCACTGGCCGGACTCAGGGTCGACGGCGCTTGTTCCTCGGCGGCACGCAGGCCGGCATGGCCGCGCTGGTGGGCCAGGGCGTGGCAGAGCTCTTCGATGAACAGCGGGTTGCCGCCGGCATGGCGCTGCACCTCGGCACTGATGAAAGGGTCGGTGCCGGGCAGCAGCTGGGCGATGGCCAGACCGGCTTCCTCCTCGCTGAGGGGCAGCAGCTCGTGGTGGTGCAGGGCCTCGGCGGCCTCGTGGCCGTGGTGGATGGGCAGCAGCAGGGCCGGGGTTTCCGTGACCACCGCGGGCCGGGTGGCGCTCAGCAGCATCAGAGGCAGGCTGCGGCGCTCGGCCTCGGCACGCAGGCGGTGCAGCAGGGCCAGGCTGGCGTCGTCGGCCCATTGCAGGTCGTCGATCAGCAAGAGCAGCGGCCCCTTGCTGGCCAGCTGGAGCAGCAGTTGCAGCACGGCCTCCTGGCGATCCTTGGCCGGGCCGCGCAGCACCGCGTCGGCCTCGGCCGAGCCCTGGCTTTGCAGGGTGCGCAGCATTTGCAGATAGGGCTGCAAGGGCTCGGCGCTGAGGTAGCTTTCGCAGTAGCCGCGCAGCACGCGGCAGTCGCGGTCGGCGGCGCGGCGCAGGAACTCTTCGGTCAGCCGGGTCTTGCCGACGCCCGCGTTGGCGCGCAAGCTCAGCCATTGCGGCTGGCCGGCGCAAGCCTGATCGAGGCGCTGCTCCATCAAGGCCAGCTCGGCGGCGCGGCCGACAAAGGGTGCCAGGCCGCGGCGCTTGCTGGCCTCGAAGCGCCGCCCGATGCTGACCTGGCCCAGGATGCTGTAGACCGCCAGCGGCGTGGCGCGGCCTTTGAGCGGCACCAGGCGGCGCTCGCTGGTCTGGAAAAAGGGGTGCAGTGGGCCCAGGGTTTCGGCGCTGACCAGGATCTCGTCGGCGCAGGCCTCGTCGGCCAGTCGGGCGGCGACATTGGGCGTGTTGCCGAGCAGCTCGAAGCGGCCGCGCATGGCGTCACCCTCTTCGATGAGCACCATGCCGGCATGGATGCCGGAATGCAGGCTCAGGCTCTGCGCGCCAGGCCAGGCGGCCGCGGCCGACTGGGGTTGCATCAGGCGAACCGCCTTGTGCAGTTCCAGGGCAGCCTCAGTGGCGCGCCGGCCATCGTCTTCGCGTGCCTGCGGGTGGCCGAAGATGGCCAGCACACCGTCACCCTGGATGCGCACCACCGTGCCGCCATGTTTGGCGATCAAGTTCTGGTAGAGGCCGCGCACCTCGGCCAGCATGGCGGCGTAATGCTCTGCCTCCATGGCATCGGACAGCCGGGTGGATTCCGACAGGTCCGAAAACAAGATGGTGAGATGGCGTCGCAGGCCCAGCGCTGGTGGCGCGGGCGCGCGATCGAGGGTGTCGGTCATGGCCTGGGCGCTCTTCGACGTCGCGGGTTCAGGCCATCCTACCGCTTGAGGATGATCCGTAGTTAACAAACAGTAACAGGTGCAGGGAATGCGGGCAGGTCTTCCTCGCGCAGGCCCAGGTAAATCGGCTCCCCGGCGCGCCGGTGGATGTTGATCTTGGCGTTGTAGACGCGATGGGCCCGGCCATGCTTGTCGAGGATCTCGAACTCGCTGATGCCGAACTCGCCTTGGGCGTTGCGGCGGCCGGTCAGGTAGCAGGCGATTTCGTCGATCTCGGCGCCGGCCAGGCTCAGGCCGTTCAAGGCCTTGAGCGGGCGGCGGGTGCGTTCGACGAAGTCGATGCTGGCGATGCGCTGTTCTTCGCCGCTGTGCTCGTCGCGCATCAAGGTGCTGAACTTGCCGAGCAGGATCTGGCCCGGCAGGGCGCGGTCGATCATGCGCGCCAGTTCGATCGTGACCTGGCCGACCAAATAGCTGAAGGAAGTCGGGTTCAGGCCCTCGGATTGGTAGAACTCATAGTGCGAGCCGACATGGAAGGCCGCGCGCAGCAGGGGCACCGAGTCGGGCCGGCTGGCGCGCTCGCGGGCCAGGGCGTTGTCGGCGAGGATGAACTGCAGCAGCTGGTAGAGCTCGACATTGGCCTCGATGCCGCGCATGCGGTTCCAGATGTAGAAGCCGTCGCCGGTGGTAGTGCGGGCGAAGTTGATGTTGATCTCGCGGTCCAGCAGCTTGGCATAGGCCGCATTGACCGAGCAGGACAGGCTGTTCAGCTGCACCACCTGCTGCAGCGGGCTGAGCAGGGAAAAGCCGACCGCATCGAACAGGATCACCGCCCGGTCTTCCACCAGGCGAATGCCGTAGCGGGCAATGATGGCCGCCACCAAATCCAGGCCCAGGCCAGCGTCGGGAGCGAACGGCAGGCTGATGTGCTGGGGCGTGATGCCCAGCTCGGTCGCGGTCTGCGCGAACTGCTCGGCACTGAGGTGGTTTTGGTGGGCCAGCAACTCGTCCAGCAGCTGGGCCCGGCGCTGCACCTCGGCGGCGGCCGTGCCGGCGGCCTGCGTGAATTCGGTCAGCAGGGGGTGAGGTGCGACCAGCAGGCTCAGGCCTTGTGGCTGTGGGGTCCAGGCGAACACCAAGTTTTCGCCCAGATTCCACAGGGCGTAGAGCAGCTGGTCGAGCACGACGATGTTGTCGCGCACCTGGGCTTCGGCCAGCCCTGTGGGCAGGGCATAGGCCATGAAGCCGTCAAGCCATGATCTGCGCTTGCGGGATTCTTCGCTCACTCCATCACCTCCAACGATTGTTGGCGGCATTGTCGGAGAAGTGGCTCGGCAAAACGCCAAGCCGAGGCAGAGAAACACGGTTCGCGGACGTCCATTCAGGGGGGACGGCGGCGTTCCATGCGTCTATGGCTCGGCTCGGCTGGTTTCAGAGCGGGCGGTGGGGCAGCTGCCTCTGGCGGGGCATCGCTTCTGCATCACGAGCTACCGTCTCAGCTGTTGCGGCGTGCGGCCTTGCCATCGCTCTTGGCGGCGGCCAGCATCAGCTGTTGCATCTGGGTGTTGATGCTCAGGCCCGAGACGACGACGCGCGGCAGTTGCTGCACGACCGGGGCGGGGCCGGCGGACTTACCGGTTACGACGACGCGCGGCAGTTCGGTCTTGACGGCGCTGTCGGCAGCGGAGGCGGCCGTGGCGGCGAACAGCAGGCTGGTGGCCAGGGCGGCGCCAGCGATGCGAATCAGGGTGGTGGTGGTCTTCATGATGTGGCTTCCTTGCGGTTTGCGAAGCGGCCCATTGCTGCTTCGTTGGACTCAGTATCGAAAACCCGGGGGCCATCGGCCATGGCAGTGCGACGAACTGCGGGCGCGAGCGATTGAATCGCCGCCGGCGCCGACAAGGGGTTAACCCTAGGCGTGAAAGGCGAACGCAATCGGGCAATTTCCGGCCTGGAGTCGCCCGCCCAGAGCGCAAAGGGGCTGTTTTGACCCGCCCGACCTATGATGGTGGGTTTTCCCGTACAGCTGCCGCCCACCATGACCCACGCACACGACCCCGCCGAGACGCAACGCCTGGCTGCCGAAGCCCCGGCCGAGGCCGGCGGCGTGCTGGACGGGCCGCTGATCCGCGTGCGCGGCGCCCGCACCCACAATCTGAAGAACATCGATGTCGACCTGCCGCGCAACAAGCTGGTGGTCATCACCGGCTTGAGCGGCTCGGGCAAGTCCAGCCTGGCTTTTGACACCTTGTATGCGGAAGGCCAGCGCCGCTATGTGGAAAGCCTGTCGGCCTATGCCCGGCAGTTTCTGCAACTGATGGACAAGCCCGATGTCGATGTCATCGAAGGTCTGTCGCCGGCGATTTCCATCGAACAGAAGGCGACCAGCCACAACCCGCGCTCGACCGTGGGCACGGTGACCGAGATCCACGATTACCTGCGCCTGCTCTACGCCCGTGCCGGCACGCCGTTTTGCCCCGACCACGACCTGCCGCTGGAAGCGCAAAGCATCGGCCAGATGGTGGACGCGGTGCTGGCCATGCCGGAAGACAGCAAGCTGATGCTGCTGGCGCCGGTGGTGCGCGACCGCAAGGGAGAGTTCCTGGATCTCTTCGAGGCCATGCAGGCCCAGGGCTATATCCGCTTCCGGGTCGATGGCGCGACCATCGACGCGCCCGACTTCCCGGCGCTCAAGAAGGCCGAGAAGCACGACATCGATGTCGTGATCGACCGCATCAAGATCCGCGCCGACAACGCCGACCAGCTGCGCCAGCGCCTGGCCGAGAGCTTCGAGGCCGCCCTGCGCCTGGCTGAGGGCCGCGCCCTGGTCGTCAATATGGACAGCGGTGTTGAGCAGATCTTCTCCAGCAAGTTCGCCTGCCCGATCTGCAGCTACTCGCTGCCCGAGTTGGAGCCGCGCCTGTTCTCCTTCAACTCGCCGGTGGGTGCCTGCCCGTCTTGCGAAGGCCTGGGACAGATGACGGTGTTCGACCCCGAGCGCGTGGTCACCTTCCCGACGCTGAGCCTGGCCAGCGGTGCCGTCAAGGGCTGGGACCGGCGCAATGCCTACACCTTCTCCATGCTGGAGGCGGTGGCCGCGCATTACAAATTCGACATCGACCTGCCTTTTGAAGAGCTGCCCGAGACCGCCCGCCAGGTGCTGCTCCATGGCTCGGGCGCGGACGAGATCCAGTTTGTCTACCAGGCCGAAAGCGCCGCGGCGGCCGGCGGCACCAAGAAGCGTTCGGTCAAACGCTCGCATCCGTTCGAAGGCATCCTGCCCAATCTGCAGCGCCGCTTTAAGGAGACCGACTCGAGCGCGGTGCGTGAGGACTTGGCCCGCTATATGGCGCCGCGCTCCTGCCCGCATTGCGAGGGTTCACGCCTGCGCCGTGAGGCCCGCCATGTGGTGCTGCAGCCGCATGACGCCGCGCCCGGCGCCAAGGGCCGCCCCATTTACGAGGTGGAGCATTCCACCCTGCGCGACTGCTTGGACTATTTCGAAGGCCTGAAGCTCAAGGGCGCCAAGGCCGAGATCGGCGACAAGGTGATTCGCGAGATCAGCTCGCGTCTGCGCTTTCTCAATGATGTGGGCCTCAACTACCTGAGCCTGGACCGCAGCGCCGATACGCTCTCGGGCGGCGAGGCCCAGCGCATCCGCCTGGCCAGCCAGATCGGCTCCGGCCTGACCGGTGTGATGTATGTGCTGGACGAGCCCAGCATCGGCCTGCACCAACGCGACAACGACCGCCTGATCGCCACCCTGCGCCGTCTGCGCGACCTGGGCAACACGGTGATCGTGGTCGAACACGACGAAGACGCCATCCGTGCCGCCGACTACGTGCTGGACCTCGGCCCTGGCGCCGGCGTGCATGGCGGCCGCATCATGTCCCAGGGCACGCCCGACCAGGTGGCGGCCGATCCGGCCTCGCTGACGGGGCGCTATCTCTCGGGCACCGCCTGCATCGAGGTGCCGCGCGAGCGCCACCGTGTGCCGGCGACGGCAGTTCATAAGAGTCTCAAGATCGTCAATGCGCGGGGCAACAACCTCAAGGGCGTGACGGTGGAGATTCCGGTCGGACTGCTGACCTGCGTGACCGGTGTCTCCGGCTCGGGCAAGAGCACCTTGGTCAATGACACGCTCTACACGGCCGTGGCCAAGAAGCTCTACCAAAGCCATGCCGACCCGGCGCCGCATGACGAGATCGAAGGCCTCGATGCCTTCGACAAGGTCATCAACGTCGACCAGTCGCCCATCGGCCGTACGCCGCGCTCCAACCCGGCCACCTACACCGGCCTGTTCACGCCCATCCGCGAGCTCTTCGCTGAGATGAACACCGCCAAGGAACGTGGTTACGGTCCGGGCCGCTTCAGCTTCAATGTGGCCGGCGGCCGCTGCGAGGCCTGCCAGGGCGACGGCGTGCTCAAGGTCGAGATGCACTTTCTGCCCGACGTTTACGTGCCCTGTGACACCTGCCACGGCAAGCGTTACAACCGCGAAACCCTGGATGTGCTCTACAAGGGCAAGAACATCACCGAAGTGCTGGCCATGACGGTGGAGGACGCCCACCCCTTCTTCAGCGCCGTGCCCTCGCTGTCGCGCAAGCTGCAGACCCTGCTCGATGTGGGCCTGGGCTATGTCAAGCTGGGTCAGAGTGCGACCACGCTCTCGGGCGGCGAGGCACAGCGGGTCAAGCTGGCGCTGGAGCTGTCCAAGCGCGACACCGGCCGCACGCTCTACATCCTCGACGAGCCGACCACCGGTCTGCATTTCGCTGACATCGCGCTCTTGCTCAAGGTGCTGCATCAGCTGCGCGACGCGGGCAACACCATCGTCGTCATCGAGCACAACCTCGACGTCATCAAGACGGCCGACTGGCTGGTGGACATGGGCCCCGAGGGCGGCTCAGGCGGTGGGCAGCTGCTGCTGGCGGGCACGCCCGAGCAGCTGGCTGCACACGAGGGCAGCCACACTGGGCGCTATCTGAAGCATTTGCTGCCCAAGCGCGGCTGAGCTGAAACAAAAAAGCCGGTCCATCGCTGGGCCGGCCTTCCTGGATTCGGCTTTCGTGATCAGCGGCGGCGGCGGCGCGCGGCGACGAACATCAGGGCCAGCAGTCCAGCGCCGAACATGGCCCAGCTGCTGGGCTCGGGAATGGCCGGCGGGTTGTTGATCACCACGCTGGGCGGCAGCGAGGGCACGCTGAAGCCGCTCGGCGAGGGGCCGGGATTGTTGCCGCTGAAGGTGGGTGGGTTGCTCGGCATCACGCTGCCCGGGGTGGCGCCGCTGCCGCCGTCGAGGCCGCTGTTGGCGCCGCTGGCCAGCTGGGAGAAGCTGTTGCGGCCGCTGTCGGGCCCACCGCCGCCGAGCGCACCGGCCGAAGGCGGGTCCATCTCGAGCTGGCTTTGCGGGTCGTCAATTTCCTGGGCTGCCGAAGCGACGTTGACCGCCGCGGCCGGTGCCGAGGCGCGCGGTGTCAGGCGCTGGATGCGGCTGACGTTGCGGCAGACCGTGGGCACCAGAATGCACTGGCCCTCTTCGCAATAGACCAGACCGCGTTCTTCGTATTTCTGCGTCCATTTGGCGCGGCTGACCGTCTTGCAGACATTGTTGGCGCCGAAATGCATCTCGCTGATCGTGCTGCCATACATGGCCTTGCTGCCCTTGATCTCGTCGCGCTGGATGGTGACGATTTCGTCGTAGTCACGCTTTTGCATGCGCGCCTTGAGCGTGGCACGCACCGCCGCCGGGATGTCCTGGTAGCGGTCCACCGCTGCGACCACATCACCCATGAAGGGGTTCACGCCCGGCCGGTCCCATGAGCAATGGGGCAGCGTTGCGCCGGAGGCAGCAAGAGCGAGAGCAGCAAGAAGGGGCATGAAACGTGGTCCGTCTGAAGGGCTGCGGGCGTTCGGTCGTCGCCCGGGAATCTGCTCTCTGGAGTGAGAGCTGATCTCCATGTCAAGAGTGTAGTAACCCTAGGAACCCATAGCGGCCCTGCGGCCCCCTCATGTGCTGGGGACGGCTGATGCGGATTTCACGAACCGTGCCGGCTTGTGGGCTCGCTTCCACGGCCGCCCGGCGCCGGCCTGGATTTTTTGCAGCGGCGCAGGCCCGCTGCCGGTGGTGGCCGGTTTCGCTGCTATCGTTCGCGACAGCAACGCAGTTTCTTGCCTTCCCAGCCTTTCCCATGTCTCCAGCCCCCGCCCTCCAGGTGCTCTACGTCGAAGACGACCGCATCAACATCGTCTTGATGGAAGAGGTGTTTCGGCGCCTGCCCGGCTGGCAGCTGCACTGCGCCGAGGATGGCGAGCAAGCCCTGACCCTGCTGGCCGAGCGAGCTGAGGCAGGCTTGCCCGACCTGCTGTTGATCGACATGAATCTGCCCGATATGAGCGGCCTGAGCCTGATCGAGGCCTTGCGCGCCGACCCGCGGCTGGCGCTCCTGCCCTGTGTGGCCTTGTCAGCCGATGACCATGCCAGCCAGGTCGAGGCCGCACGTGCCGCTGGTTTCAGCGATTACTGGGTCAAGCCCATCGATGTGCTGCGTCTGAGCGAGGCCTTGCAGGCCACGGCCGCGCGCATGGCGCGCTGAAACGCGGCCTCCGTCGGAGGGACGAAAAAAAGCCCGGCATGCCGGGCTTTGTCATTGTCTGCAGTGCAGCGGCGGAGGCCGAGCTGGCCGGCCGCCACCGAAGCCGCATCACTTCAGGTGGCTGTTGATCAGCTTGGTCATCTCGAACATATCGGCCTTGGCCTTGCCGAAGATTTCCTTCAGCTTGGCATCGGCGACGATGATGCGTTTTTGCACTTCGTCCTGCAGCTTGTTGGCCTTGATGTATTCCCAGACCTTCTTGGTCACATCGGTGCGCGGCAGCGGTGCTGCGCCGACGATGGCGGCCAGGGCCGCGCTGGGGGTCAGGGCTTTCATGAAGGCCGCATTGGGCGTGCGCTTCTTGGCGGGGGCTGCAGCCTTCTTGGCCGCAGGTGCCTTCTTGGCCGCCGGTGCAGTCTTCTTTGCAGGAGCTGCCTTCTTGGCCGGCGCAGCAGCCTTCTTGGCGGCAGGCGCCGCGGCTACTTTCTTTGCCGGAGCGGCCTTGGTTGCCGGAGCCGCCTTCTTTGCGGGTGCGGCCTTCTTCGCAGTTGCCATTTCAATTCTCTCCATCAAAAGTTGTTGATGTGCCGGGTCCGGGTGAAGGCCGCATAAGCCTTCAATTCTCTCTAGCACCGAGCAGGGATGATGGTACTGCGCACCTATGGCATTGAGAAGGCTTTGCCAGGGGCTGGCACTCGGTTCTCACGCGGAAATGACGCTTGTTTACCCTTGGTGTCGCGGGCTTGCGTCATTCAGGGCCCGCCACTGCGTGTAAACCCGGCGTCGGACTCGTCGCTCCAGAGCTGCGCAGGGCCGATGTCTGCGAGGGTTTTGCAACCGCACAAGGCCATGGCGATCTCGAATTCGTCGCGCAGCAGACGCAGCGCGCGGGCCACGCCAAGCGCGCCGGCGGTGGCCAAGGCATGGATGTAGGGCCGGCCCAGCAGCACCGCATCGGCCCCCAGGGCCAGGGCTTTCAGCACATCGCTGCCTCGGCGGATGCCACCGTCGACCAGCAGCGGCAGCTCGGGCCCGACCGCAGCGCGCACGCGCGGCAGCAGCGCGGCGGTGGGCGGCAAGGTGTCCAGCGTGCGGCCGCCGTGGTTGGAGACGATCAGGCCGGCCACGCCGCGAGCCACCGCTTCACGTGCGTCCTCGGGGTGGTTGGCGCCCTTGAGCAGCAGGGGCAGGGCGCTGTGCGTGCGCAGCCAGTCGATCTCGGCCCAGGTGGCGGCGCGCGGCATCAGGCCATCGAACAATTCGCTCTGGCCCGGCTGCAAGTTCAGGGGCTTCTTGATGCCGCCGAGGTTGACCGCTCGGATCCCGGCCGGCAGCTGAAAGCCGGCGCGGCGCTCGCGGTCGCGCGCACCATGCACAGGCGCATCGACGGTCAGCACCAAGGCTTGGAAACCGGCCGCCTCGACACGGCGCAGCAGCTGCAGCATGAAGTCGCGGTCATCGCGCCAGTAGAGCTGGAACCACAGCGGGCCGCTGCTGGGCTCGTCGTGAAAGGCCTGGGCCATCGCCTCCATCGGTATGCTGGACTGAGCGCTCAGCACCATGCCCGCTTGTTGAGCGGCGGCGGCGTAGGCGCTGGCCAGCTCGCCATCGGCATGGGCCAGGCGCTGGTAGGCGATGGGGGCCAGCAGGATGGGGTGGGCCAGGGTCCGGCCCAGCAACTCACTGCGCGTGTGGCCGCCGGCCAGATCGCGCAGCACGCGCGGCTGCAGCTGGATGGCATCCCAGGCGCTGCGGTTGGCGCGCAGCGTGATCTCGTCGCCGGCGCCGCCGTTCAGATAAGCCCAGTGCTCGGGCGCGACGGCGGCCTGGCCATGGGCTTCGAAATCCGCGAGGTTGGCGATGCCTGCGGGAATGTCCTGCAGCGGCGAGAGGTTCGGCTTGGCGTCGCTCATGTGTCGGCCCACATGCGCAAGAGGTTGTGGTACGTGCCGGTCAGCTGGACGGCGGCGTCACCATCGCCATGTTCGCTGCGCAGCTGCATCAAGGCCTGGTCCATCTCGAACAACAGGCGGCGCTGTTCGTCGCTGCGCACCATGCTCTCGATCCAGAAGAAGCTGGCCAGTCGCGCACCGCGCGTGACCGGCTCGACCCGGTGCACACTGGTGCCGGGGTAAAGCACAGCGTCGCCGGCGGCCAGCTTGATGCGCTGCTCGCCGTAGGTGTCGGCGATCACCAGCTCGCCGCCCTCGTAGTCCTCGGGCTCGCTGAGGAAGACGGTGCAGGAGATGTCGGTGCGCACCCGCTGGCCCGTGCCGGGCACATAGCGGATCGCCTGGTCGATGTGGTTGCCGTAGGTGTTGGCCTCGCCGGCATAGCGGTTGAACATGGGCGGCAGCAGGCGCTTGGGCAGGGCCGCGGAGAAGAAGGTCGCGTGGCCCTCCAGCGCCTTCAGCAGCAGGGCTTGCAGCGCGCGCGCCGGCTCGCTGCCGAGCGGCAGCTGCTGATTGTTCTTGACCTGGGCGGCCTGCGCGCCGGCCGTGAGGCGGCCGTCCTGCCAGTCGGCCTGGCCCAGCAGATCGCGGGCCTGATTCAATTCAGCGGGGCTGAGGAGCTCGGAGATTTTCAACAGCATGGTGATCGGGGTCAAAAAGAAAAAGGCCCGAGCGCAGCCGGGCCTGTCAGAACCGACGCCGACCCTGGCTCAGAACTTGTAGGTGCCCGTCAGGTTCGCGACCCGGCCGGTGCCAGGCACGTAGAAGGCCGTGTACAGCTGGTCAGCATAGTGCTTGTTGCTCACATTGCTGACGTTGAGCTTGAACAGCAGGGTGTCGCGAATCACGGCGTACTCGGCCATCAGGTCGGCGGTGACGAACTTGGGCGCGTAGAAGCCCGGGTTGCGGTTGGGCTGTTGGCCGCTGCGGCCGTTCA
Organism: Kinneretia sp. DJ1R-11; assembly: GCF_025717595.1. NCBI lineage: Bacteria > Pseudomonadati > Pseudomonadota > Betaproteobacteria > Burkholderiales > Sphaerotilaceae > Roseateles > Kinneretia sp. DJ1R-11. The sequence goes on along the minus strand of NZ_JAJIRR010000001.1, from coordinate 814,228 downwards.
GGCCACCACCGACGCGCAGCTGCGGCGTCAGTTGGTAGGTCGTCCACAGGCTGCCCGAGTAGCGCGGGGTCAGCGAGGGGCGGGTGCCCTGGCCTTCCGCGCCTTGTGCGCCGATGTCGATCTTGGCCACCGGCATCCAGGTGAAGTTGCCGAAGACCTCCCATTCCGGCGTGATGCGGCCGGCCACATCCACGTCGATGCCGGCGGCATGGCGCTTGCCCGAGAGGATGATCACATTGTTGTTCAGCGGGTCGGTGTTGCGCTCGTGCAGCTTGGTGGCGCGGAAGATGCCCACGCGGGTGCTCAGCTTGCCGTCGGCGCTGTCGTAGTTGGCGCCCAGCTCGACGTTGACCGACTTTTCGGGCGGCACGTCTTTGTTCTGCGCGCCCAGCGAGTAGGCGTCACCCGAGGTGTTGAAGGAGGTGGCACCCATCAGGTGGAAAGACAGCTGTGCGTTCGGCTGGAACAGCACGGCGGCGCGCTGGCTCCACTCCGACACCTTCATCACATAGTTGGTGGTGACGATCGGGGCAGTGGCCGAGTAGCTGTTGTAGTCGCCCTTCAGATGGTCGTAGCGCAGGCCCGCCAGCAGCTTCCAGGTCGGCGCCAGCGTGACCATGTCTTGCACATAGCCGCCATAGCCCTTGGAGACATAGTCGCTGCCGGTGCGGAAGTTGCGCTGCGACTCGTCGTAGGAGGCGCCGTCCGTGGGTGTGCCGAAGCTGGTGCTCGGCTTGCTCGGCTGTGTGCCCAGTGCGGCGAAGACCTGCTTCTTCTCGTCGGCGTAGTCAACGCCGGCCTGCAAGTAATGCTTGAAGCCCAAGGTGATGAGCTTGGCGCTCAGATCGGTCTGAGCGGTGACGGTTTGCATGTCCTGCTTCTTGAGCATCAGGCTGCGCGTCAGCACGGTGCTGGGGCTGAGCGTGGCCAGAGACATGGCCGTGCGGTCCGGCTGTACGGCGGCGCCGCCGAAGCGGATCAGGCTGGCGCGCATGTCGCGGGTGTAGTTGGCGTAGCGCAGCTTGGTCAGCAGTTCCACGGTGCTACTGAAGCGGTGGGTGTGCGAAACCATGGCGAACTTGGCCGAACCCTTGTTCTGGTCGCTGCTCATGCCGTAGTAGCTGTCCGGGTCCACCGGCACCAGGGTGCTGGCGCTGGTGGGCGAAGTCAGTGTCGGGCGCACCCAGGGCAGGCCGTAATTGACGCCGTTCTGGTTGTCCAGGGCAGAGACGGTGACGCTGAACTCGTCCTGCTCGCCAATGCCCCAGCGGTAGTTGCCGGCCAGGCCGGCCTTGTTGATGGCCGAGCCAGCGCCGTTGCTGTCGGCGCGCGTGACCATGGCGTCCATGCGCAGGGCCGAGGAGTCGCCGGTGCGCAGATTGAAGTCACCCAGAGTGCGCAGGGCGCCATGGCTGCCCATCGACACGTCGATCTGGTTTTCATTCAGCAGACGCGCTTGTTTGGTCACCTGGTTCACGGCGCCGCCTGTCGAGCCACGGCCGAACAGCATGGACGCCGAACCGCGCAGCACTTCGATGCGATCCAGGAAGAAGGTGTCGCGCTCGTAGAAGGCCGGGTCGCGCATGCCGTCGATGAAGATGTCGCCCGTGCTTTGCAGCGAGATGCCGCGCAGCTTGATGTCTTCTTCGCCGCCCTCGGCCGCCTGGAAGGTGATGCCCGAGGTGTTCTTCAGCACTTCCTTGACGTTGTCCAACTTGCGGTCATCCATCAGCTTTTCGGTCACGACGGTGATGGACTGGGGGATGTCACGCAGTTCTTGCTTGCCCTTGCCGATGCGGGTTTCGGTGGCTTGGTAGGCGTCCTTGCCCGTGGGTTCGGCGCTGGCCTTGGTGCGCACGATGGGCAGGGCGTTCTCGGCCTTGGCCGGCTCGGCCGGCGGCGTGACGGTCTGGGCCAGGCTGGCGCTGGCCAGGCCGAAGCCGGCGGCCAGGGCACCCAGGGGCAGCAGCGCTTGACGGGACTTGAGGCGGGTCATGGGAGGTACTCCTGAAACATTCAATCAATCAATGTGGAACATGGCGCAGCCCGGACCCGAGGCTTGGCGGCCTCGGGCGAGCTGCGAATCCGTGAGATGTGGCGGGCTGGCTCGCAGGCGCGAGCTGGCTGGCTGCAGAAAAGAAAGCAAAGGGGGGGGCGCCGCAGGCTGCGGGCCGGTCGAGCTGAGCTGCTGAGGGCTAACGCTCCAACTCGTAGGACAGCTGGGCGGTGGTCTCCCACTCGACGGGCTGGCCTTGCAGCAGATAGGGCGAGAAGCGTGCGCTCTTGATGTCTTCTAGTGCCGCCTTGTCCAGACGTTCGTAGCCGGAACTCTTCTTGACCGAGGCTTCCTTGAGGCGCCCTTGGGCGTCGACCAGGATGCGCAGTTGCACCAGGCCTTGCTCGCCGGAGCGGCGTGAGAGCAGGGGCATGTTCAGCCGAGGTTCAGCAAGATAGCGCACGGCATGGGCTGGAATCTGGTGCACGGCGGGTGGCGCCGGCGGCGTCACCACGGCCAACATCGGTGCGGGGTTCGGCGCGGCAGCGGCCGTTTGCGCCGGGGCGCGGGCGGCCGGCGGCTCGCTGCTGATGACCTGGGCCGCCAGCGGTGCCGGGGCGGTGACGGGCGTCGTCACCAGGGGCGGAATCACCGGGGCCGGCATGGGCGCCAGCTTGGGCAGATGGGGGGCCGGCGGCGTGGGCAGCGGTGCCGGGGCCGCGGGCTTGGAGGTGTTGGCGATCAAGCTGACCTGAATCGGCGCCGGTTTTTCCGGCGCGGGCAGGGCCCGGCGCACCATCAGCCCGGCGCCGAACAGCAGATGCAGGCCCAGCACCGCCAGCAGAAAGCCGCGCTTGCGGCGAGCGGCTTGCGGGTCGACGGGCAAACCCATGGACTGCAGCATGGGTGGGCCGGCCGGCTTTGTGGGCTTGCTGGCTGAATTGCTCGACTTGTGACCCGCCACAAAGCCGGCCTGACCGGCCGACGCCGGGACGCCGAGGGAGATGGGGCTGAGGAGTGCGGAGGTCACAAGGTGGAGGCCGCGCGAGGCTGCGGCAGATCAATCAAACTGATGAAGATCTTAACACTAATGAGAACAATTCTTATTTGATTTTATTGATTGAATGGATTGGGTGGACATGAAAAAACCCCGGGCGCGGGCGGCGGCCGGGGTTTTTTTGAGGCCGGCCACCGCAGGGGTGGCGCGGGCGCTCGGGCCGGGGATTACTCGGCCTTGGGGCTGATGCGTGGCGCGGTGCGCAGGCTCCAGACCATGGTCACGGCCAGGATGGCCACCACCACGCCGAGCGACAGCAGCACCGGGATCTTGATCACGTCGATCAGCATCATCTTGGTGCCGATGAAGGCCAGCACCACCGCCAGGCCGTAGCTCAGCAGGTGGAACTTCGTTGCCATGGCCGCCAGCAGGAAGTACATGGCGCGCAGGCCCAGGATGGCGAAGATGTTGGAGGTCAGGACGATGAAGGGGTCGTTGGTGATGGCGAAGATGGCCGGGATCGAGTCGACCGCGAAGATCACATCCGTCATACCGACCAGGGCGATCACCAGCAGCAGCGGCGTGGCCATGCGCTTGCCGTTCTGCACGGTGAAGAAGCGCTCGCCGTCAAAGCGGTCGCTGACCGGCATGGTGCGGCGCAGCAGCTTCAGTGCCGGGTTGGCTTCCAGATCCGGTTCTTGGCCGGCGGCCCACCACATCTTGATGCCAGTGATCAGCAAGAAGGCGCCGAACAGATAGAGCACCCAGTGGAACTCGGCAATCAGCCAGCCGCCCACCAGAATCATGACCGTGCGCAGCACGATGGCGCCGATGATGCCGTACATCAGCACCCGCTTCTGATACGCCGGCGGCACCGAGAAGTAGGTGAAGATCATCAGGAAGACAAAGATGTTGTCCACCGCCAGCGACTTCTCGATCAGATAGCCGGTCAGGAACTCCAGCGCCTTGGTATTGGCCAGGGCGACATCACCGGAGGTGTCTTTGACGGCCCACCAGAACAGGCCGTTGAAGGCCATGCTCAAGGCCACCCAGACCAGAGACCAGTTGATGGCCTCCTTGACCGACACCTCATGCGCGCCCTGCTTGCGCAGCACCACGAAGTCGACAAAGAGGGCGACCAGGACGGAGCCGCCAAAGAAAAACCATAGCCACAGGGGCGCAATCGTGCTCATGAAGAAGAGACTCCCGCAAGAAATGTTGAACTCAACTGCTCACCGCTTCGGTGGGGCCCAAGAATAGAGCCAAACCAAGGCGGGAACAGCGCGTGTTGCACCGAAAGGTCTTGCGGGACGGGAGGTGTATGTTGGACCAGGGCGGTCTCACCTTCCAGCTGCGGGGCCCGGGTGTTCTTGGCAGAAGCACCGTACTGACGGACCGTCGCCACGGCGCGGTGCCGTGTAGCTACTCCCCTTGCGGATGGATGCATTGTGCCAGGGTTGGGCAAGGTCTGACCCCGTCATGTGGTCAATGACTGTACAAAGTCATGATTCTTGCGTGGCAATGGGTTTAATCTCGCGGGCATCGCAGCTTGCCTGCCCCGGCCTCACCCTCGCACCCAGACCATGTTCAAAACCCTGATTCGCTGGCTCCTGCTCGCTGCTGCCCTCTTGCTGGTCGCGCATCTCTACCCAGGTGTTGTGGTCAAGAGCTTCAGCTCCGCCCTGATCGCGGCTTTGGTGTTGGGCTTGCTCAACACCTTGTTGCGGCCGATTCTGGTGCTGCTGACCTTGCCGGTCACGGTCATCAGCCTGGGGCTGTTCCTCTTCGTCATCAATGCCCTGATGTTCTGGGCGGCCGCGCATCTGCTGGAAGGGCTGGCGGTTGAGAGCTTCTTCGCCGCCCTGGTCGGCTCCTTGATCTACAGCCTCTGCGGCATGGGTATTGATGTTCTGATGGAGCGCATCTTCCCGCCCCAAGATTGAGAGGGAGAGAACTTTTTGCTGCGCGGCCGCCATACGTCGTTGGCCGAATGCTCGGAATCCTCACGTACACAGAGTACGTTCCGGTTCCTGCGCTCCGCCCGCCTAGTCTGACTGCCGCTCGCTACAAAAGTTCTCACCCTCTGTCAGGGCAGTTCGGCGCCGGGCGGGATGCCGCGCGGGTACATATCGCTGAGTATTTGCCGCCGTTCGTACAACATGGTGCGCAGGCGCGCATCGATGACGGAGGCCTCCACCGGGTCGGCGTCGCGGCCGCGTGATTGGCGCAAACCCGAGCGCATGCGGTCGATGGCGCCGCCCAAGTCGCCCATGGCATAGCGTGCTTCGCCCTGAGCTCGCACGGCGCGCAGGGGCTGCTCCAGCTTTTCCCACAAGAGGCCCAGCTGGCTCCAGGCCAGCACATCCTTGGGGTTGAGGCTGACCCAGGTTTGCAGCGCATCGGCCACTTCGCGGGCTGAATCGGGCCCGCGCGGGTCCACCAGGGCCAGGCGGCTGCGCTCCATCAGCAGCGGCCGGCTTTTTTCCCGGGGCAGCGTGTCCAGCGCCGCAAAGCCTTCGCCCGTGCGCGCCTGGGCTTGGGCCAGTTCGGCCCGCAGATAGCGCAGCAGGCGCAGCGCTTTCGGGTCATTGCCCAGCAGCTGTAGCTGTTGTTCGGCGCTCTCCAGGGCGCGCGCGGCGCGCGGGAAATCACGCATCTTGATCGAGGCCAGGCAGCTGGTGTAGCGCGCGCTGAGCTGCTCGAAGCCACGGCCCACGGTCGGGCCGCGCTGCTCGCGCGCACCAGCGTCGAGGTTTTGCAGCTGCGCCCACACCTCGGCGCGTGGATCCATCAGTACGCGAGAGCGCGCGGCCATCAGCGCATGCTCGGCCAGGTTGATCGGGCGTTGAAAATCGCCCGCCCCCAAGCGGGTGCGCGCATCGCCGATGCGTTCGCTGGTCAGAGGGTGGGTGCGCAGATAGGGGTAGCTGCCCGAATCCATCAGGTGGTGGGCCTGCTCCATCTTCTCGAACATGCTGAACATGCCCGAGGGTGTGTATCCGGCCGAGCTGAGCACCTGGAAGCCGACGCGGTCTGCCTCGCGTTCCATATCGCGCGAGAAGTTGAGCGAGGCCTGGGCAGCCAGGGCTTGCGGGCCGACGATGGCGGCATTGGCCGCATCGATGCTGCCGCTGCGCGAGGCCGCGATCAGGCCGGCCAGCATGGCCGCCATGGCCAGCATGCTGTTGCGCGAGTCGCCGGCAATCCGGCGGGCGATGTGGCGCTGGGTCACATGCGAGAGCTCATGGGCCAGCACCGAGGCCAGCTCATCGCGCGAGCTGGTCATGGCGATCAGCCCCAGGTGCACGCCAACAAAGCCGCCGGGCAGGGCGAAGGCATTGACCGAACGGTCGCGCACCAGAAAAATTTCCCAGGCGAAACGGTCGATGGTTTCGTCGCTGATATTGCCGAGCAGCTTGGCCGAGACGACCAAGGGGTCCCAGATGCCGAGCAGGTATTCCTGCAACAGCGGGTCATCGAGGAAATCGGGGTCCGGCCGGATCTGCCGCATCACCTGGTCACCCAGATGGCGTTCGCTGCCGACATCAAGGTCTTGCGACACCGAGTCGCCCAGCGAAGGCAGCGCCACCTGGGCTTGGCCGGCAGGGCTGCTGCACAGCAGGCAGCTGGTGGCGATGGCAAGCAGGCTGCGCCGCAGGCCGGAGCCACGGGGCGAGCGAAAGTCGGTGCGGATGCGCATGTTCAACAACAGAAGTCTCCGGGCCGCGTTGCAGGAAGCGGCTCACTATGATGCCGCTTTATCGCCGCACCACGTTGCCGCATTGTTGCCGGTGCTGCGGCCTGCGCCCATCTGGTCTTTCCCTCGCCTCTACCGAATCCGCTGCCATGAGCTCTCCACTGACCCATTTCGACGCCCAAGGCCAAGCCCATATGGTCGATGTCGCGGCCAAGGACGTGACCCACCGCATCGCCCGCGCCAGCGGCCGCATCGTCATGCAGGCCGCCACCCTGGCCCTGATCACGGGCGGCACGGCCAAGAAAGGTGATGTGCTCGGTATTGCCCGTATCGCCGCCATCCAGGCCGCCAAGCGCACCGCCGACCTGATCCCCTTGTGCCACCCCCTGCCCCTGACTCGCGTGGCTGTCGAATTTGAAATCGACACGGCAGAGAACGCCGTGCACTGCAGCGCCCAGGTCGAAACCCTGGGCCGCACCGGCGTCGAAATGGAAGCCCTGACCGCCGTCCAGATCGGCCTGCTAACCATTTACGACATGTGCAAGGCCGCCGACCGCGGCATGGTCATGGGGCAGATCCGGGTGCTGGAGAAGCAAGGGGGGAAGAGTGGGGATTGGGTAAGTACCTGATTCACTTGGAATTTCGCCTCTGCGTTTCTAGCTTATCGAGCCGACGCGGCCATCAAATCGACAACCATGTAGAGCTGCGAAGGCCGCCCTTGTCCAAGTTCTGTCCAACTGAGGACAGGAAATGGCTTCCATCAGACAACGTCAGGGCCGCTGGCAAGCTCGCATCACGAGAGAAGGTCACCCGGATCAGGTCAAGACCTTTGGCTCCAAGTCGGAGGCTGAACGCTGGGCTCGGGCTGTCGAGGCGGAGATGGACAAGGGGCACTTCGTCAGCCTGGCGGAGGTGCAGCGGACCACGCTCGCTGACATCATCAAGCGCTATGTCCGAGAGGTGACGCCAACGATGAAGTCGGCGCCCGAGGACACCCTTCGCCTCAATGCCTTGGCCCGCAAACGCATCGCATCCTGGAGCCTCGCAAACCTAACGTCATCCCGCATCGCCGCCTTCCGCGATGAGCGACTGAAGGAGGTCAGCGCTGGCACGGTCATTCGAGAGCTTGCATACCTCTCTTCCATCTTCAATCATGCAAGGCGGGAGTGGGGCATTGGCTTGCCGAACCCGGTGCAACTGGTCCGCAAGCCGGCTACTCCGCCCGGTCGCAATCGGGTGCTGACAGCCGAGGAGCGCCAAAAGCTGCTGGCTGCGCTGGAGCCCATCGGTCGGCGGAGTTCGTGGACCAAGCCCTTGGTCGTGCTCGCGCTGGAAACTGCGATGCGGCGCGGAGAACTCTTGGCACTGCGATGGGAGCACATCAACCTGGAGCAACGCACGGCCTTTCTGCCGGACACCAAGAACGGCACGGCTCGCACAGTGCCGCTGTCCTCCAACGCCATAGCGACCCTCCGCGCACTGCCTCGAAGCATCACGGGTCAGGTATTCCCGCTGAAGTACTTCAGCGCTGACGCCGCGTTCAAACGCGCAGTTGCCCGGGCCGGCCTCACTGACCTGCGATTCCATGATCTCCGACACACGGCCATCTCCAACATGGCCGAGAGGCTGCCCAACATCATCGAGTTGTCCGCCGTCTCCGGGCACAAGAGCCTGGCGATGCTCAAGAGGTATTACCACGTGAGCGCAGCGGAGCTTGCCAAGAAGCTGGGGTGAGCGACCCGGTGTGTAGGCATTCTTGGTGTCTCTCTGAACGGTACGCCGCCCCAGGCGGCCGCCTGTTTCATCAAGGCCGTGGCGGCCTCGCTGCCTGGGTCAAGCTACTTGCCCGCTCGCTGACCAACAACTCGTAGACCACGTCCAGGAAAGCCTTGCGCCCCTCTTCGTCCGAGAGCAAGCGCGTCGCCAACGTGCTGTGCGAGTTCATCGCCCCCACGATGGCCTGCACCGCCGCGCTTGGTAACTTGGCTTTCATGGCTTGGTCGCGCGGGTTGTTGTGGACCTGGTCCATGACCGATGCGTTTGCTCGGAGCTTCTCCGACACGTGCACCGCCAGCGCGACTTGGTCGGCATCGCTCACGTCCTTGCCGAAGGCCTGGTTGAGCCGCTCAATCAACTCAGAAAGGTAGGCTTTGTCTCGGTCCCGCGCTTCGCGCAGGCCGTTGTCCGTGATGGGGTCAAGGTAGGGCGTGGCGCCGGCCTTGCTGACTCCGTTCAGTTCTCCGTCCTTCGTGATCCGGTAGTGGGTCAAGGTCAGATCGCCCAGGTCCACATGCTCCGTGGGCACACCATCGAGCCGCTTGCCGAGCAGGCGCACGAAGCTGGCATAGCCCTCCAGCACCGGATCACCGAAGTCCACCAACTGTGCCACGTACTCGTAGGTCCGCACGAACTTGTTCAGGCCCTCCCTGAAGACGATCAGCTTGTCACGCTCTGTGCTCAGTTCCGCCCGCTGAGCATCGGCGCGCGTCATCGCTGCCTGGTCACCGGCTTCGTTGGCTGCACGCCATGCAGCCTCCCACTGGCCAATGGCTTCCGTGAGAGATTTGAGCTGCGTGTTGAATCGGTCGGTTGGTGCTTGCGTCAGGCTGTAGAGCTTTTGGTGCGTGACGCCCGAGTCAACAATCGCCTCCGCGAAACGCTGGACTTCCGCCGTTTCGTACAGCAGGCTTGCGTCGAGCCTGGCCTTGAGGTCGTACACCACATTCGCGTCTTGAATGCCCGAGACCTGGGCATCCCGGTAGAAGGTTCTGAATGCGGCCTCGATCTCCTTCGGCTCATTGGCGAAATCGAGGACGTAGGTCTTGCTCTTGCCTGGAAAGGTCCGGTTCAGGCGCGAAAGCGTCTGCACCGCCTCCACCCCCGAGATCTTCTTGTCCAGGTACATCGCCACCAGCTTGGGCTGATCAAAGCCCGTCTGGAACTTGTTGGCGACGATCATCACCTGGTACTCCCGGGTATCGAAGGCCTTGCGCATCTCGCGGCCCTTCAGCTCCGGGTTCAGATTGGTTTCGTTGAATTGGTGCTCGAGCGCATAGCCCGTATCTGCGACATCCTTGTTCGGCACCTCCCCCGAGAAGGCCACCATCGCGTGCACATCGTCATAACCAAGCTTGGCGCAGTAGGCTTGCAGAGCCAGCTGGTACTTCACCGCCGCAGCGCGCGAGCCAGTCACCACCATGGCCTTGGCTTGGCCGCCGAGGAGGTGGGCCACATTGGCGCGGAAATGCTCGACGATCAGTGACACCTTCTGCGCAATGCTGGTTGGGTGCAAGGCCAGCCACTTGGCCAGCTTGCGCCGGGCGGCCTTGCTGTCCACCCGCTTGTCCGCGCCCTCGGTGAACTCGGAGCCGATGCGGAACGCCACCTTGTAGTTGGTGTAGTTGCGCAGCACGTCAAGGATGAAGCCCTCCTCGATGGCCTGTTGCATCGTGTACGTGTGGAAGGGTGCCGGCGGGTTGTCCTTGCTCACCGGCTGGCTGCGGTCGCGCGGCCGGCCGAACAGCGACAAGGTGCTGTGCTTGGGCGTGGCCGTGAACGCGAAGTAGCTCGCATTGCCGGGCCGCTGCCGCGAGGCCTGCCACACGGAGAGCCTCTCCGCTGCGGAGAGCTTCTCCCATTCCTCCTCACTCTGGCCGGTCAGCACATAGCGCAGATCGTCAGCAGTGCTGCCGCTGGTGCTGGAGTGCGCTTCGTCAATGATCACAGCAAAGCGGCGCTCACGCAGGCTCTGCTCCGAGAGGATGGCCTTCTGCGCAAACGGAAAGGTTTGCAGCGTGCACACGATGATGGGTGTGCCGTCGAGCATGGCGGCAGCCAGTTGTTGGCTCTTGGGCAAGGCCGAGGTCTCGCGGTCCACCGCCTTCACCACGCCGGTCTGATGTTCGATCTGCGAGATGGCGTCCTGCAGCTGCTTGTCCAGCACGGTGCGGTCGGTCACAACGATGACGCTGTGGAAGTAGGGCTCGCCATTGGCCTGGCGGATGCGGATCAATTCGTGCGCCGTCCAGGAGATGGTGTTGGTCTTGCCCGAGCCCGCGCTGTGCTGGATCAGATAGGGCTGGCCAGGCCCTTCCGCACGCACCGCCTCCACCAGGGCCGTCACACCCTCCCATTGGTGGAAGCGCGGGAAGATCAGCGCCTCCTTGAACGAACTCTTGCCGGAGGCGTCCTGCACCTCCTTGCGCTCCAGCAGCACGAAGCGATGGAACACGCGCAGCCAGGCCTCGCGTTGCAGCACCTGCTGCCACAGATAGGCCACGGGGTAGCTTCCCTTGTCGCCGGGCGGGTTGCCTGCGGCGCCATCGTTGCCGCGATTGAACGGCAAGAAGAACGTGCTTGGGCCTGCCAGCCGGGTCGCCATGCGGATGTCACTGTCACTCATCGCAAAGTGCACCACCGCACCGCGCTTGAAGGTCAGCAGTGGCTCCGGCTTGCCGCTCGCTTTGCTGCGCGGCGGGCGGTCGGCGCGGTACTGTTCCATCGCGGCCTCCACCGACTGGGTGAAGTCGGTTTTCAACTCGATGGTTGCCACCGGCAGGCCGTTGATGAACAGCGTCAGGTCGATCCGATCTGCGGTGTCGAGTGAGTAGACCAACTGCGGCACCACACGCAGGCGGTTGGCCGCGTAGCGCTTGATGACGGTCTCATTGCGCCCGTCCTCTGGCAGCGCCTGGCTCATCGCCAACTGCCCGGCACCTGCCAGCGCAAAGCCACGCCGGAGCACACCGACCGTGCCGCCCTCCGCTGACTCCAGCGTCTTGACCAAACGATCCAGCAGCGCGGCTCCTGCAGGCTCCGCCGCAGCGCCATGCAGGCGCAGCAGCTTGCCCCAGGCTTCCGGTTGGCTTTCTTGCACCCAGACGAGCACATCTTCCGGGTAGAGCGCGCGGGCACGGTCGTAGCTTGCAGAGTTGCCAATCAGCCAGCCGGCAGCTTCAAGCTGTTCGACGATGTGGCGTTCCAACTCGCATTCGTGATGAATCTTGCTGCTCATGGCGGCTTACCGTGTGTTGCCGGAAGGGCTGTTGTCCAACTGGGCCAGCAGGCGCTCTGCAGCTTGATTGACACGCTGTTCGGCCCAGGCCCCGTAGGTCAGCCTGCCATCCTCAGTCACCCATTCAATCCGCCCGTTGGCACTGCGCCCCGTGACCACGGCGGCGGCGGCGCTGGGGCTGCGGAAGGGCTGGCTGCGGGTGAAGTACCGCAGCTTGCCATCTGGGCTCGGTGCCAAAAGGCCTTGTTGCACCAGTTCATAGAACAAGGCCTTGTATCCACCCACTTCCGTGCCTTCCCATTCAGGCCGCGTGGTCGATCCCTCCAGAACTACGAACTCTCCGTCCAATTCTTGCGCACGGGCAAAGAAGCCGTGCCGCTTGATCTCACACACAAAGACAGGCGACTCCTCGTTTGCGCGCAGAGCCTGCTCCACAGCGGGCAATGCTGCCGTTGCCGGGCTCCCCGTTCGCTGCGCGCTGCGAGGCTGCTCGCGCAGGAACTCCATGCCCAGCACCGGCAGCAAGGTCTGGATCTGGTCAAGGAAGTACTCCATGTCGGAACAGTCGGCCTCCGGCAGGTTGCAGTAACCGGGGTCGGTGCTGTTGACCAAGGTGCAGCGCTTGGCCTGCGCGGCGATCTGAATCAGCCGGCTCTCCAGGTACTTCACATGGCCCTTGGTCAGGTTGGCGTCCTTGCTGGTGACCACGCAGACCTGCTCCCAGAAATCCTTGCCGCCCTTGTCCTCGGGCCGGTTGTGTGCGGTCAGGCGCTGGGCCACGTCGTCGGTCTCACCGATGTAGATCTGCGTGCCCAGCCCGGCCTCTGACTCTGCACCCACCAGGAAGTACACACCCGTGCGTTTGGCCTCCGGCCGCTGGATCAACTCCCCCAGGCGGCTGCGCGGCCCGGTGATGAGGTGCCCGGTCCAGTTCATGATCTCGGCCGTCAGCAGCCCATTGGGCGCGCCATCGACGAGGAAAAGCTTGAGGGTTCGGCCTTTGCTGGCGCTCATGTGGTGGTTCTCCCTGTTTGACTAGCAGCGGCCGCTCTCAGGCGGTTTCGCGGAGGTCTATCTGGCCGGTGACGGCGGCGGTGATGAGGGCGGAACGGCGCTCACGGAGGAGGCAAATACTCGATTCGGTCGCAGTACTCAAGGCACCTATGCGTTCACAAGCCTCCTTCACATATGCGACCAGGCTCGCCTGCTCTTCAATGTCCGGTATTGGGATTGGGATCGATTTCACAGTGTCGGTATTGAGGTTCGGCTGACCGCCCTTTTGCATTTCTTCTCGTAGTCGTTCAGTCGTAGTGCACAAGTACAGATAGACAAAGTAGATGTTGACGCTACGGCTTAGCCCACGAAACGCGAGTACGCCGTCGTTTGCACAGCAATCGAGTTCCAAAATCTTCGGTACACCTAGCGTGGCTCCACTGTTAGAAAACAGAAGTGTTCCACTGACAAAGCCCTGGCTGTTCAGCGCTCCTTCTGGCGTCAGGTAGCTTGCAGTCGAGGTGAGAAATGGGCTGGCGTCCTTAGTTATCTCAGCAACTGTCACCCAGGGTATGTTTGTCCCAAGCTCATTTTCCTTGGAGAAGTACCTTGGATCCCCCGCTGGCCGAGGCGAGGCTCCACGAACGATTCGCGCGATATGGACCAGCCGCCGGATAGTCCAATGCGCTGGCACCCGCCCCAACCACTCCACGCCGGAGTCCTTCATCGGCACCGACTGGTCCAGGCCCTGTGTAACGGCCTGCGTGATCAGCGCCTGGCGTTTTTCACGCAGCAGTTCGATGAAGCGGGTCTTCTTCTCGATCAGCGAGTCGATGCTGGCGGTTTCGCGGTCGAGGAATTGCGCCACCTCCGCCTGTTCTGCCTTGGGCGGCAATGGGATGCGGAAGTTGCGCGTGAACTCATCTGGAACTCGCTTGAGCCCTCCTGCACCGGTCATCGCCCCAGCCCCTGGCCTACGAAACGCCTCGCTGCTGACGATGTAATGCAGGAACCGCGCGTCCAGCGTCGGCATCGGACGAAGCACCGTCAGCTCAGTAGTGCCGAAACCGACACCACCGGCTAAGCCTCGCATCAACGCGCCTTTGCCGTTTTCAAAGCATGGGGTGACTTTGGCAAAGGCGACATCTCCATCGGCGAAGAACGAGTAGCCAGACTGAACTTCAGCGACAGGTTTGAGTCTGCTGTGCTCCAGTGACCCGTCCTCACCGATGGCCTCCATTGGCAAGAATGACACCGCATCCGTGTCGTCAAGATCCCTCGGCGGCGCTGGATTCAAGGCCGCATGGTGTCGCAGTCGAACATGGGGCCAATCCCCACGATGCGGTCGCATGGTCATGACGTCACCTCGCCCAACAATGCCGCAATCTCCGCCTCGACCGCCTTCAACTCTGCGTCAATGTCCGCCAGCGGTCGGGGCGGCTGGTACACATAGAAGTAGCGGTTGAAATTGATTTCGTAGCCCACGATGCCGGTCTTGCCGTCCTTCTCATCGGCCTTGCTGAGGTCGATCCAGGCGTCCGGCACATGGGGCAGCACTTCCCGGGCGAAGTAGGCCTCGATCTTTTCCTTGAGTGGCACGTTCTCGAACTCGCGCAGATCGGGGTCAGCCTGCGGCTTGCCGTCGTCCTGCATCACCGGCTGCGCCGCGGCGTCGCGCTCACCAAAGGCATCGAGCACCGCCTTGCGGGTGGCCTTGCCGAGCTTTTTGATGCCGGCTGCTTTCAGGAAAGCATCGAGCGAGTCAAAGCACTTGCCTTCGCGGTCGTCCTTCAGCGCCACAAAGCGGTCCACCTGGTCCGAGCTTTTGGCATTGGCAAATGTCGTCAAGCGTTCCTGCGTCACCGCAAAGCGCATGCGCAGCGGACGCTCCACTGTGATTCGGCGGTAGCCGAAGTCAGTGGTATCAAAAATCTTGCTGTGCGGGCCGTCCTCAAAGGCCTCAGCCAGGCGGGCGATTTCGTCGATCTGGTCTTGCGACAGCAGCTTGCGCTTGGAGCCCAGGCTCTTGCGCATGGCGCTGTGCATGCCGCTGGCGTCGATCAGCTGTACCTTGCCAGCGCGCTCGGGCGCCTTCTTGTTGGAGAGCACCCAGACGTAGGTGCCGATGCCGGTGTTGTAGAACAAATCGCCGGGCAGGGAGACGATGGACTCCACCCAGTCTCGCTCCAGCAACCAACGGCGGATCTCTGATTCGCCGGAGCCCGCGCCGCCGTTGAACAGCGGCGAGCCGGAGAGCACGATACCGATGCGGCTGCCTCCCAGCTCCACCGGCTTGCGTTTGCTGAGCAAGTGCATCAAGAAAAGCAAGGAACCATCGCCCACGCGCGGCAGGCCGGGGCCGAAGCGACCGGCCAGGCGGTACTCATTGTGCTCGGCGGCCACGGCCTTTTGCACGGTCTCCCACTTCACGCCAAAAGGCGGGTTGGCCAGGCAGTAGTCAAAGCGCTCGCGCGGGAGCAGGTCGTTGGAGAGCGTGTTGCCAAGCTTGAGGTTGGCCACGTCGTAGCCCTGGATCAGCTTGTCGGCCACGCAGATGGCATAGGTTTCGGGGTTCAGCTCCTGCGCATAGGGGATCAGGCTGGCGTCGGCGTTCCACTCCTTGACCTGCTCGATGGCTGAGCTGAGGAAACCACCCGTGCCCGCCGCGCAGTCGTACACGGTGCGGACGACGCCTTTGCCGGCGAGCAGCTCGTGGTCTGGCGCAAACACCAGGGTGGTGACCAGGCGCACCACGTCCCTGGGCGTGAAGTACTCCCCGGCATCGTCGTTGGCTGCTTCGGCGAACTTGCGGATCAGGTGCTCGAAGACCAGGCCCATCTCATGGTTCGAGATCACATTGGGGTGCAGGTCTATGGCAGCGAACTTCTTGCTCACCTCGTACAGCAGGTTGGCCTCCTCCAGCTTGACCAGCCACCCACCAAAGCCGAAGTGCTCGAAGATCTGCCGCGCATTGGCTGAGAAGTGGCCAATGTAGTCTTCTAAGTTGGCTCGCGTGCTGGTGGAGCCCAGTGACTTGAGTTCGAACTTGGAGGTGTTATAGAACGAGGTGCCAGCGATCTCCGGCAGCACCAGATCCAGATTGACAGCCGAGCCCTGCAGCGCGGCATGCTGCTTTTGCACCGCATCGCGGGTGGGTTCCAGCACGCACTCCAAGCGCCGGAGCACGGTGAAGGGCAGGATGATGCGGCCGTAGAGCGAGGGCTTGAACGGGCCCCGCAGGGTGTCGGCCACGTTCCAGATGAAATCGGCGAGGTTTTGTTGGTTCATGCGTGTGGCCCGCCAGGCGCATGGGGCTGAGCAAGGGGTGACGAGCAGCTCATCAGACCAAGGTTCAGCACTTCAAGCATGCCGTTGGGTGAGCGTCAGGCTGTGCTGAGCTCAAACGGGCTGCCGACGCTCCCACATGCGGCCTCTCGGGTGATTTTGATTTGTTCTATTGAGAGATGCGCCGAATCATAAGGGTCATGCAGCTGGACCTCGGGCGCGTTTGCCCTTAGCGCCACAAGCTGGAGATCGGTAGGCGCCCTGGCCTGCGGCATTCGGCCAAGGTCGCGCCAAAACGGCCAACATATGGATCGCGCCAGCTTGCTGCACTCGGACTGCTGCCCAATGAGGCATTGCCCTGGAAAGACGCGCTGCCTGCGACGCAGTTGCCACAGATAAGGCACCTCATAGGCTGGCGACCCATGAGTAGCGCTCAAACACATGGTCGGAACAGCCGGAGGGAGGAACCACAAGTTGGCCTGCTTCATCAACGGGCCACTGCTGGCAGTCACGCCACTGCTGCTCGGTCCAAGTTTTCCAAGGAGGCTCATCGGCTTGCGCGCCTACCCGGGTGTTTTGCGTGCCGAATACGGCATTGATCATGTCCACGTACTGTCGCGCAATTTCAGCTTGTTCGGCTTCACTAGCGGCCATGCTTTTGGCTCGGCGCTGTTCGCTCAAACCTGCCTCGCCAAGCTCTGAGCCTTCCCGGCCGAACTTAGGCGCAGGCGAAAGCTTTGCGCCGTCTTTGCATTGGTCTTTGCCGTTTCTTTTTTCCTTTCTTTTATCTGCACCCAGTGCATCTGGATTTTGGAACGTGGCGCATGTGGTGCCTGCACCTGGTGCACCTGGCTCCAGCGCTGTGTGCAGCTGGCGGGGTCCAACGGAAGCACCTTCACCAGATGCACCGCTCGCATATGGTGGCGCCTGGCGCGCAACCGAGGGCGCCTTTGCTCCACTGCCGCTCTTCAGCAAATGGACCCGCTTGGCATCTTCTGCCGTCGCCATCCTGTCGAAGCGAAGTCGGTAGTTGTTCAAGCCGCGCTTGCCTGTAGGCAATATCCTTCGTGTGATATCGACCAAGCCAGCTGCCTCAAGCCGAGTGAGGCAATCGCTAACGCTGCGCTCACTCAGACCCTCGTCGGCCGCTATCTGTTTGACGCTCGGAAAGACACCGGTCAGTCCGCCTCGCCATGCCAATGCCCTCAAAACGCCCTTCTCGGGCGCCCGCAATGGCTGCCTCCGTGCCCATTCCATGGGCTTCAGGTTCTGCTCGTTCATGTGCTTCCCTCATTTGTGAGGCAGAACCGCGCAAGCCGGTACGCAATGGCGTCCATACTCGAAACTTTCGTATCTCGTCATGAATAAAAAAGGCAGCGACCGAGACGACCCAGACCGCTCACTGCCAACAGGAATCAAGGCCGCCTCGCACGCGGCCTTGTTCTTTTTGTGAATGCGAGAGTTCTACCCCTCAGCAACTGCAGTCAGGAGGTCAGATGCAGCGCTGCGACGCAGCCCCAAAGACGGCAGTGGCCGCAGCGACTCAGGCGTGCTCAGCCGCCACATCACAGCTGGCGAGGCCTTCTTCGGTGAGGGCCTTGGAGATCCGGGCCATGCCAAGCGGAGTTACGCGAACCTGGGCATTTGTCCAGGTCGAGCCGTTGACATGCGTGCCCGTCCTTATCTTGACCTCTACAAAGCCGCGCTTAATGCCCTCGGCGTAGGCGCGCCAGCCGGAGCCGGCCTGTGGGTAGATCACATGCTTCTGATGCAGCCATTGAGTCAGCTTGCGCTCCGGAATTTGTAGAGACTTTGCAGCATCACGGAGGCTGTAGCTTCCTTCGGTTGCTGTGGCTAAGCGGTCGAGCGCGGCGGCTTTGGGTGCCAGTTGCTTGACTTCGTTCGCCAAGGCCAGTCGCTCTTCTTCTGCTTGCGTGGCCAAACGCAGCAGTTCAATGCGCGACAGCTCCACCGGTTTGGCCGCACCGCTGACCAAGGAGTCATAGGCGCGGATCACCTGCAGGTGGAAGGTTGCGCTGATCCACATGGCATAGGCGTAGACAAGCTCTTTGGCGACGTAGGTGCCGTTGTTCCTGCCGTCGTTGACCGTCAGGACGGGGCTCTCCGAATTTGGAGAGGCCCTCTTCACCTCAGCGACCAGCGCCCGCGCTGCCTTGTTGGCGAAAAACTTGCCAGGTTGGTGGTGTTGGAGCCCGCCGGCCGCATGGTGCAGATCGTTCAGGCAGTAGCGGCCGGCAGCGTCTTGACGGATGACATGGTCCGCAATGACGAGGTGCCCGGCGGCAGCGCATCGCTCGCCGTATCTGTTGGTTGGCAACACTTTGGCATAGGCGCTGAGGTCGCCTTGCATGGTGGACGGGTTCATGCTTGGGCTCCTTGTTCGTTCATCCATGCAATCACCTGGCTCTCGCGCCATGCGGAGGTCTTGGGGCCGAGCTTGGTCGGCCCTGGGAACTTGCCGGCAGCAATCAGTCGGTACAGGCTGGAGCGGGCTACGGGAACTCTGCTGAGTACATCAGGCAGGCGGAGAAACCGGTCTGCGGCAGGCGCGTCGGTGGCTTTGCGTTGGTTTGGCATGCTGTCCTTCTTTGAGCGGCCCAGGCGAAAGAAGGCCCGGACAGTCTCATCACAACGCAGATCCGCAACCCGTATGCGAAGGAACGCAGATTCGTGGGCTCTCCAATTGCGGAAGCGTGGCCGCGATAGGGCAACGAGGGAACCGCTCAAGCGTTTCACCCACTGCCGAATTTTTCCGAGGGCCTAAGTGACCTGCTCAGGTGAAGTCAGCGGCGGGTTGCACACCACCCCCCCCGGGGTGCGTATGGCGCTGGCTCGGCATGTAATGCCATTCCATCACCCTCACATGCAAGCTGTTCCCGCTCCATGGCCATAGCCGGATGCATGACGAAAGAGATGCGCCAGCCGAATGGAGCGAAGGAGATTTGGGCGGCTGTGTCCAAGTGAGCCAACCGACTCGGCTCTGAATGCTTGCAGGCAAAGGCCTTTCACGGTCCAATCGCTGTCCAACTACAACCCCGCAGGACGAAGACAAGGGCTCTTCCGCGGCTCTGTAAGTTGTTGATTTGAATGGCCGTCCAGATCGGCCTGCTGACCATCTACGACATGTGCAAAGCCGCCGACCGCGGCATGGTCATGGGGCAGATCCGGGTGCTGGAGAAGCAGGGGGGGAAGAGTGGGGATTGGGTGGCAGGTGAGCAAAAGGCTTGACGGAGCACGGGTGAATGTTCAACTGGGTGCCCGACCAGTCGCGCCACATGTTCATGCCGGGCCTGCCGACGCCGGCCGGGTTTGAGTGAATCGGAACTTGTCTCCGCCTTCCCCATGAGCCGTCGCCGCTTCTTTCTTTCCACCATTCTTCTTGCCGCCGCAGGAATCAGTTATGCCGTTCTCGGCCCCCACTTGCGCCCCGAGTTGCGCTTGCAGGTGGATGAAGGTCGGCTTGGCCAGCTCAAGGCGTTGCGGGCCAAGCCGAAATTCCTCGATCTGCCAGGGGCGCCTGCGGCCGAGGAGCGGCGCCGGCTCGAACCCTTGATCAATGAGTTGCTGGACCGCCTGATCGCTGGCCTGCAAGCGAACCCCAGCGATGCCTGGGTGATCAAGCAGATGGAGCCGACGGTTGAAGCCTTTCACCTCGAGGACACCGAGGCCCGTGAACGTTGCCTGGGCTATATCGAGGCAGTGTTCAAGATTTTCGCCATTCCCGATGATCGCGGCGCGTTTCGTAAATTTCTGATCTTCTGGTGAAGGCGGCAGGGCTCTTCAGCGCATCTCCCGCCAATCCACCACCCGGCTCGGCGCCTGGCACTGGAAGGGCTGTTCGGCTTCGCTGAGCCCGGCCTGCTGGCATTCAGCCAGCCACTCCTCGGATACCGCGTAGTGGAACTCGCGCAGGCGCTGCACCACATGGCGCGCGCGCTCGTCGTCTCCGACCGCGTGCAGGGACTTGGCCCAGGCCATCATCAGGCGCACATCGATCAGGTTGTGCGCGGTGCTGCGTGTGGCGGCCAGGGCCGCTGCGCCCGGAGGGCCGCTGGTGGCGGCGGCGTAGTCGGCCTGGGTGGCAAAGAAGATCGAGCGCCGGCCTTCTTCGATGCGCGTGCTCAGCGGCCGCGCGTCGGCGCCCGGCAGGTAGATGGCAACCACACGCAGATAGTCCCAGCCCGCCAGCAGGCTGCCGCCCAGCAGCAAGGCACCGACCAAGCCGACCGCCGGCAGGGCTTTGCCTGGGCCGGCACCGTCTGGCGTTGTTGATTGCGTTGTTGCCGGCGCCGGTGCGCGGCCCAGGGCCAGGCCGAGCATGAAGGCGGTGGGCAGCAGAAAGTAGGCGTACCAGAGCGGGTACTCGAGCAGGCTGTGCAGGCCGATCATCAGCACCAGCATGAAGGCGCAGCGGCGCGCCACGCCGTCCTCGCCACTGGCCGCGCGGCTCAGACGCAGAGCCTGCCACAGCGACCAGCCCAGCAGCGCCAGGATCAGGCCGGCCAGCGGCAAGCCCAGCTCGACGGCCAGCTGCATGGCGATGTTGTGGGTGTGGTCGAAAAAGGCCACCGGGCGTTTGGGGAACTCGCTCATGCTCCAGGCCAGGTTGAATTCACCCCAGCCCACGCCGCTCAAGGGGTTGAGCTTGAGCAGCTCCCAGGCATTGAGCAGGATGGCGATGCGCGAGGGCGAGCCCGCGCCCTCGCTGAGGCGAGACTCGGCGCCGAAAGCATGGGCGCCGTGGCTGGCCCAGATCGACATCAGCCACCAGCTCAGCACCAGCATCAGCGGCGTGGCCAGCAGGCTGAGGCGGGCGTCGCGCTCCAGCTTGCGGTCCAGGATGCCCCAGAGCGCCAGGATCAGCACGCCGATCATGCCGGTGCGAGACGCCGTCAGCACCACCGCAAAGACGAAACCGAAGAGCAGTAGAGGCAAGGCCAGGCGGCCGCCAGCAAAGGCGAAGCGCCGCTGGTTGCCGAGGAACACCGCCGCCACGCTGGCCCACATCAAGAGGCTGGCGAGGTGGTTGGGCTGGCGCATATTGCCGACGGCGCGGCCGGGCACACCCGAGCGGGCGATCAGCGTGCCATCGGCCAGGCTGGGCGCGAACACCTGCACCACGCTGACCAGCAGGCTCAGCAGGCCGGCCATCAAAAGGCCCCAGCACAAGGCCTCGAACCAGACCGCGCGCTGGCGCTCGCGGAAGCCCTGGCCGACCCAGAGCAGGGCCAGGGCCGCGGCGATCATGCCGCTGTTGGCCAGGGCAAGGGACAGCGGCAGGCCGGCCCAGGCCCAAGCCTGCCAGGGCGCTGCCAGCAGCAGCAGCAAGGCCCAGACGGCCGGCCCGTGCTGGCGCTGCAGCGCGCCAGCCCCGAGTTCGCTGCGCAGGGCCAGCAACACAAGGCCCCAGGCGCCGAGTGCGGCCAGCTGGTTGAACAAGGTGGCGGACGGCGTCAGGCTGAAGGCCACCAAGGGCGGCACGGCATTGGCCAGCAGCAGGGCGATCACGCAGAGCGGGCCGATTGGCGCCGCCAGCGCGGCGGCTTGTGGAGTTGAGTGGGCGGACGACATGGGGCCGAATCATCACATGAGTCGCTGCAGTGCCCTGGCTAAGATGGCGCTTTCGGCGGGTGCCTCGTTTCGGCGCCTGTTCCTCGTACTGCAAGCCCTCATGCACATCGACTGGCCCTCCTTCACTCCCTTCCATGCCCTGCTCGGCGGCCTGCTGATCGGCCTGGCCGCGGCCTTGTTCTTGCTGGGCAATGGCCGCATCGCTGGCATTGCCGGCATTCTGGCCAGCCCCTGGCGGGCGCTGCGGCAGCGCGGCTGGGCGGGCTTCAGCGGCGCGGCCGAGCGCTCGCGCCTGATGTTTCTGGCCGGCCTGCTGCTGGCGCCCTGGGCCTGGCGTTTGTTCGCGCCTTGGCCGGGCCAGACGGTCGATGTGGGCCCGCTGGGCCTGGTGCTGGCCGGCTTGCTGGTGGGTGTGGGCGTGCGCATGGGCAATGGCTGCACCAGCGGGCATGGAGTCTGCGGGCTGAGCCGGCTGTCGCTGCGCTCGCTGGCCAATGTCCTGGTCTTCATGGCCGCGGGTTTCGCCACCGTGTGGCTGATGCGCCATGGCTTGGCGTGATTGACTGATTGATGGATCGGCTGTTCTCGGAGCGACGCGTATGTCTGCATTGATTCGCCACCTCCTGGCTTTGGCCAGCGGCTTGCTCTTCGGCCTGGGTCTGATCGTCGGCGGCATGAGCGACCCGGCCAAGGTCAAAGGCTTTCTCGACCTCTTCGGCGCCTGGGACCCCAGCCTGGCCCTGGTCATGGGCGGCGCTGTGGCCGTGGGCCTGATCGCCTTTGCCCGCGCCGCGCGGCGCGAGCGCGCTTGGACCGGCGAGGCCATGGAGCTGCCGCCGCCCGGCCGTATCGATGGCCAGCTGCTGCTGGGCGGATTGCTCTTCGGCGTGGGCTGGGGTATCGCGGGCTTTTGCCCGGGGCCGGCCCTGGTCGCCCTGGGGGCCGGCAGTGAATCCGCCTTGATCTTTGTCGCCTCCATGCTTGCCGGCATGTGGTTTCATGACCGTTTTCTCACGCCAGAGAGCTTGTGAGTTTTCTACTGCGCGACTGCCAGCAGTCCTTGGTCCGGTGCTCCGTCCGCCTCGGCCAGAGGCCGAGTCCTTCGTCAGGCAGATCCAGTCCTCAGGACTGGAGCAGTCCGGACTCAGTCTAGCCTGGCAGCCGCTCGCTACGAAAACTCACAAGCGCACAGTCGTCGCTTGATCCGATCCATCCAGTTTCAAATCGCGCTTTCCACCAACCCACACCCGGGGGTGTTTCCATGCTTGTCTTCCGTCAGCTCTTTGACCCTGTCTCGTCGACCTACACCTACCTGCTCGGCGATGCCGAGGCCGGCGAGGCGGTCTTGATCGACCCGGTGTTCGAGCACCACCGCCGCGACAGTGCCTTGCTGCGCGAGCTGGGCCTGCGCCTGTTGGCCACGCTGGACACGCATGTCCATGCCGACCATGTCACCGGCGCTTGGTTGATGAAGCAAAGCTGCGGCAGCCAGATCCTGTTGTCCGAGCATGCCGGCGCCAGCCCGGTGGACCGTCCGCTGCGCCATGGCGACCGCGTTTCCTTTGGCCGCCGCCACCTGGAGGTGCGCGCCACGCCCGGTCACACCAACGGTTGCCTGAGCTATGTGCTGGATGACTTGAGCATGGCCTTCACCGGCGACAGCCTCTTGATCCGCGGCTGCGGCCGCACGGATTTCCAGCAAGGCAGCCCCGGCCAGCTTTTTCACTCGGTGCGCGAGCAGATCCTGAGCCTGCCCCAGACCTGCCTGCTCTACCCTGGCCATGACTACCGCGGCCTCACGGTCACCAGCGTGGCCGAAGAGCTGCGCTACAACCCGCGCCTGGGCGGCGATGCCAACGAGGGCGACTTCGCCGGCTATATGAACCACCTGGGTCTGCCCCACCCCAAGCAGATGGACATCGCCGTGCCCGCCAATCTGCGCTGCGGCCAGCCCGGCGCGCATGGCGCCGAAGGCCAGGACAGCAGCTGGGCACCACTGACCTTCAGTTTCAGCGGCATCTGGGAAATCCAGGCCGCCAGCCTGGCCGAGCGCCTGGCAGAGGCCCGCAGCGGCGAGCTGCAGCTGATCGATGTGCGCGAAGCGCCGGAATTCACCGATGCCCTCGGCCACATCCCCGGCGCCCGCCTGCTGCCCCTGTCCGAGCTGAGCGCCCGCATGGCCGCCGCGATCGACCCCACGCGCCCCGTCGTCGCTGTCTGCCGCTCCGGCACCCGCTCTGCTCAGGCCACGGTGCTGCTGCAGAAATCGGGCTGCAAGCGTGTGGCGAATCTGGCGGGTGGGATGCTGCGGTGGCGGGCGGAGCGCTTGCCGGTGGAGGGTGGGGTGGATTGAGTCGATCGGGTGCCTCGCTAAGGAATTGCGTTCACAAACGATTTCTCAATAGAGAAACCGACCCTGATCTCATGCAGGACCGGCCGAATCAGTTTGAACAATGCATCCTCCATAAAGTGCGACCTCGTCATGTTCAATCCGAACCAACAAATGCCAGACCCATAGGCCTTGCATGCCGCCTTCTACGTAGATGATCCTGTGGCCATCAGCCTCGGCTGCGGCAGCACGCGCAGCTTGATCGTAGGCATTGAGTGACTCAGCGCCCAATAGAAACGCGGCCAATGCGTCGGACGGTGCCACGCAATCGTATTGCTCGTACGCGGCCGCGAAATCTGAAAATGTGCCCGTGACGGTGAAAAGCATCTGTGATGCTTAACGCTCGAGTTCAGCGGGTGGCGGGTCTGTCCGATTCAGCGTTGGGTTAGAGGGCTTCAAATGTGTCTTTCATTGAAGTTAGATCGTACTCAAGCAAATAGTGATTGAAGCGTTTGTACAGCGTCGCCAGGAAATCATGATTCGGGCCGACAACATCCATTCCACGATCGTCGTAGGGCCAAACCATGAGGCCTTTGGTCAGCTCAAATAGATAGATGTCGCAAGCGGGTCGCGGTCGTATTGAACCGAAGTCGGCTGCGAAGGCGCACCATAGGAGGCCTTGAAGTGCCGCAACAGAAGTTTCGAATGCAACATTGACCCAGAATTCTTCAAGTTCTTCGTCGAACCGATCGTCGAGAGGCACCGGCTCTAACCAAATGCACCTATCACGCGAAACTGTGACACCAGCAGATCGGAGTTCGCGAATCACGTCGCGATGAGAAGGGACAGAGGCCCGAGCTCGCATACGCAAGCATGCAACGTAAGGCTGCTCCATCTCAAAGATGGCATCGCAAATCTCGCGAGCTTTCACGATTGCAAGTAGGAACTGGTCGATGGAAGTTCCGCCTTCGGATAGCTCAAATCTCAAGCCACCCGGATAGGCATAGAAGAGCGGTCTGGAAAACGCGTGGCCGCCAAACAATCTTTCGATTTCAACGCGAAGTCGCATGAGCCCTCAAACGAAGCGGTCCAGTAACCTGAAATCCACAACCACCCGCAGCACTCAGGGCGTGTGACAGTCTGCAATGAAGAATACCTGGGTTCATCGGTGAACTGGTGTCTGGAAGCCGCATTCTCGGCGTCAGATCGCGATTGTGTCTCCTGCGGCCCCCGGTACCCACTGCACTCCGATTGTCCGAATCCCGCTATCGAGAGCTTCTCGATGTTGCGCACCATGCAGTACAGGCCCCACTGCATTCTGCCCTTGGCTTGGCCACGATGGTTCAAGCGAGTCAGCCGCCTGCTGTGCCGCGGATTGGCGAAGAACCGTTCCTACTTCCCGATACGCCAGCAGTAGGGATCTGAGGTCGGGGGCAATTCCTCCGAGTGGAGACCAACTCAGACCTCGGTTCCGTTCAGAGCCTCTTTGTGCCTTCTCCATGTATCCGGTCTTGCCTCTGATACCGCCGAGGCAGCTAAGCTGCGGACTCACCACCATGAAAGCCCCGCCGCCCATGAGCCTCACCGCCTTGCAAAGAGCCGAACTGCGCCGCCGCTGCACGACCGTGGTGCCGGGCTATCCAAGCCTGAATGCCGCCGAGGAATTTGCCGCCCTGGCCGACTGGTGCCGCGCCCGCGAGGTGCAGGGCGACAGCTATGGCCAGGGCGGCTTGCTGGCCGAGTTTGAGCAGCAGATCGCCACCCTGCTGGGCAAGCCGGCCGCCTGCTTCATGCCCAGCGGCGTGATGGCCCAGCTCATCGCCGTGCGCCTGCACACCGAGCGCGCGCGCCTGGGCCGCTTCGGCCTTTCGCCCAATTCCCATCTGGCCTTGCATGAAGAGCAGGCCTTCGAGAGCTTGTGGGGTTTGCACGGTGTGCCGGTGGGCTCGCGCCTGCGCCCCATCGTGGCAGCGGATCTGCAGGCTGTGGCCCAGCCTCTGGCTTGCCTGCTCGTGGAGCTGCCCATGCGCGAGATCGGTGGCCAGCTGCCCAGCTGGGACGAGCTGAGCCAGCTGCAGGCCCTGGCGGCCGAGCGTGGCCTGCCTTTGCATCTGGACGGTGCCCGGCTCTGGCAATGCCGCAGCTTTTACGAGCAGCGCAGCTTTGCCGAGATCGTGGCCGGCTTTGCCTCGGTGTATGTCTCCTTCTACAAGGACATTGGTGGCCTCTCGGGCGCAATGCTAGCGGGTGAGGCCGATTTCATCGCCCAGGCCCGACTCTGGCTGCGCCGCATGGGAGGCAATCTGGTGCAGCAGACGGCGCCGGCAGCCTCGGCCTGGATGCGCTTTGAGCAGCGCCTGGCCGTGCAGGATGCCTGCTATCAGCGCACCCTGCTGTTGGCGGAAGGGCAGGCCGGTTTGGCTGGCGTCCGTGGCCTGCGCCTGAACCCGGCACGCCCGCACACCAATATGCTGCACCTTCATTTCGACGCTCCGGCCGAAGCCATCAACGACGCGCGCGACGCGCTGGCCCAGGCCGAGGGAATTTGGCTGTTCGGCAACGCCCGGCCCAGCGAGGTGCCCGGCTGGAGCTATGCCGAGCTGACCGTGGGCGAGCATCTGCTGGCCTTGGACAACGCGCGGGTGCGCGCCGGGTTCGAGGCGGTGTTGGCAGATGCCCAAGGGCGCCAGCCTTGAATCGCCCGGCTCCCGCGGCGGCGGGTGGCTCATCGCGGGCGGCGCCAGGCCGACCCTGGGGCCTGTGGGCCTGGGAGTTCTGGGGCTTTGTCAGCAAGGAGGCGCAGGCCTGTCTGTTCGCGGGCCTGTTTTTCGCGGCGGTGTTCTGCGTGCCGCGCGCCGGCTGGTGGGGCCTGCCGCGCTATGACGTGCTTTTGCTGATTGCCTTGCTGATCCAGGCCGGCATGGTGCTCAGCGGGCGCGAGTCCCGCGACGAGCTCAAAGCCATCGGCCTGTTCCACCTGCTCGGCTTTGCCCTCGAGGTGTTCAAGACCTCGGCCGCGGTGCAGTCCTGGTCTTACCCCGACTTCGCCTACACCAAGCTGTTCGGCGTGCCGCTGTTCGCCGGCTTCATGTACGCGGCGGTGGGCAGCTACATCATCCAGGCCTGGCGCTTGCTACAGCTGCGTGTCATCCACCACCCGCCGTATTGGATGGCCGGCTTGATGGCCCTGGCGATCTACCTGAACTTCTTCACCCAGCATGTCTGGGGCGATGTGCGCTGGTACCTGGCCGCGGGCGCCATGGGGCTGTATGCCCGCAGCCAGATCTTGTTTCGGCCGCAGCAGCGTGAGTTGAGCATGCCGCTGTGGCTGGGCCTGGTGCTGGTGGCCTTCTTCATCTGGCTGGCCGAGAACCTGGGCACCTTCTTCGGGCTGTGGTCCTACCCGCACCAGCTGGGCGCCTGGGCTCGTGTGCACATGAGCAAGTGGAGCTCCTGGAGCCTGCTGGTGCTGATCAGCTTCACCCTGGTGGTGCAGCTCAAGCACATTCGCGAGCGGGTGCAGGTGCCGGATTGATTGAATGATAGATGGGCGGGTGGCGCTGCCGCTGGTCAGCTCGCTGCCTTCGCAGTCATCGACAATGCTGGCCCCTGCCCGGCGCCTGCGCATTCCCAGCGGCGCTTTCGATGCCTTGCCCTGTTCGATGTTGTCCGCGCCCAAGTACCTGATCCGCCCCATGCAGCCCGCCGACCTGGCCGAGGTGCTGCGCATCCAGGCGGCCTGTTTCACCGAGCTGCTGCCGGAGTCCGAGGCCTCCCTGGCGGCCAAGCTGCAGGCAGCGCCCTCGCACTGCTGGGTGGCGGCAGCCACGGCTGAGCCCGGCCTCACGCTCGCCGCCTACCTCTTCGCCCTGCCTTGGCGCGCCGAGTCACCGCCTGCCTTGGACGCTGCCGATTGCGTGCTGCCCGAGCAGCCGGATTGCCTCTACCTGCATGATCTGTCGGTCGACCCGCAAGCGCGCGGCCGTGGCCTGGCGCAAGCCCTGGTGCAGCGCTTTCTGGATGGGCTGGCCGCCAGCGGCCTGGACCGGGCCTGCTTGATTGCGGTGCAGAACTCGGCCGAGTTCTGGGGCCGCTGGGGCTTTCAGTCCGCGCCGCAGACCCCGGCGCTGCGCGTCAAGCTGGCCAGTTATGGGCCTCAAGCGGCGTATCTGGAGCATTGGCGCTGAAGGGCGGCTTTCAGCCGAAGTGGCGCAGAGCTTTTGGGGTGAGAGTGTCATTGAACATTCAGTTTGAGCTCAGGTCCCTCTCGCTACCCTAGCCTTGCCCACCTCAGGCATGGGGCCAGCTGCTTTTGCTTGATTCGAATGGCGCATCTGCCAACGAAAGTGCTTCTATCGGTGCAAACGGCCAGGCGCCGCTCATGGCTGGCCGACTGATGAATGCCTGAATGTGCGGTGGGGACTAACAGTCTTTTTCGAAGGCCGCCAAGCGGCTGTCCGCAATTGAGCGCCTTCGGTTATCGCAGGACGGGCTGAGCACTTCGGATCAGCGGCGCGCCAACACCTGACTCCGCAGCGTCACGCACGGTCGATATCGTCCCCACAAACTCAGTTTCTACAACGCGGGAAGTACCGACAACGCTTGCGCCGTTTGCGCCGGTCAGGTTGCAGCCCGCTCAATGGAGGGTTGTGATGCGAGAGCAGCTTGAGCAGCGCCAAGATGGTGAACGTACTGCTCTTGCCGCCTTATCCCTGAAGTACCACCGCAGTTCGGGTGCGAGCTTTTGTTGGGTCATACCCGAGATGCCAGTGCTTCGGCCTAGCTCTTCGCCGCACACGTCACGACGCATTCGAGTCGCGCAAGTGTTGTTGTCGGCCGTGGCTGGAGTGCCGTGATACAGGCCGTCAAGGGGGCCGCCGCTTTAGCCGTCGTGCGCATGCTAGCAAGACTCGGGCTCGGGATCATCGTTGACAGCACACCATGATCGATTCAGTTGCAATACTACCTGCGCCTCGTTCGACACCCCTTGGGGTGCTCCCCCCTCCCGCGCCCGCTGATTCAGCTGCTTTGCGCGCGATGTCGGAGCATGTTTTCATCGATATCGGAGAGCCTGGTGATGCACTGGTCATCACCTTCGGCTTTGCACAATGGCAGCATCCGGTAGATTTTGACTTTGTCGGGCGATTGCGCAAGCTGGAGGGTATTCTTGGCCAGCGATTCCACCGCCTGTATTTGCGCGACCCACAGTTGTCTTGGTACCTGCGTGGAGTTCCCGGCCTAGGCGTTGACGTGGCGACCACCGTTGCGGCCCTGACGCAGGTGATTGCAGCGCTCAAACCTTCGCGCGTCATCACCCTAGGTCAGTCAATGGGCGGCTATGCGGCCGTGCTGTACGGTCATTTGCTTGGAGCTGAACGGGCAGTGGCGTTTGGTGCGTTGTCGACGATGAGCCCCATTTCGGCAAGGAAGCTCGGGGACAAGCGCTGGCTTAGCACGATGCAGGCCCCTGCCGACGACGGCCTGCTCAGCGAGCAGAGTGACCTCGCCCTGTCCTTGTCGCGCCAGCCGGGCCTCGAAATGAGGATGCACTACGGCATGCGCCCGGACATCGACGAAGAGGGCTCGGAGAACCTCGATCTTTTTCATGCTCGGCGCTTTGCGGCACTGCCTAGTACGCGCGTGGATTTGCACCCCAAATCCGGCCATGCGGTGGTCGAACACTTGCGGGTCGCGCGCGAAATCGACGCGGTACTTCTACAGGATCTGTTCGACGTGGATCCGGCCATCATTCACCGACCTGCATCGCCGGCGGTCGACGAGGGCTGGGCTCAGTGGATTGTTGAGAATCGCCTGCTAGGCAGTAGTCCAGAGCAGATGGTGGAGGCGATGATCAAAGGGGGCATTGCGCCCATCACGGCGCGCTCGGCAATCGCTGAACTTGAGCGTGATCCTGCCTTTCGAGCAGCGCATGCCTTTGTCTCGGTGACTAGAAAGTACGAGTCGGTGATGTTCAACCATCAGCGTGCTCGGGAGATCGCTGATGCTGAACGAGGTATCGAACGCCGAAGCCACGTCGGCCGCGACGAGTTCCTTGAACGTTACGTTTCTGCCAGCCGCCCCTTGGTGCTGACCCGGGCAATGGAAGACTGGCCTGCCTTGCGACTGTGGTCACCACAGTACCTGAAGCATCGCTTCGCCGGGGCCGAAGTTCAGGTTCAGCGGGGGCGCGTTAGCAATCCGCGCTGTGAACAGAATGCTGAGGCCTACCCTTGCGAGATGACGCTGAGCAACTACGTCGACTTTGTAGAGGCGGGATCTTGCAAGGACCACTACATCACAACCAGCAACGGAGACTTGCGCCGCGCGCCTCTAGATGCCTTGCTGGCTGACGTCGGTTCCTTGCCACCGTACTGCCGCCGCGAAGGCCTGCCTGACGCATCGAAGTTCTGGTATGGGCCAGCCGGTACCGTGACGCCGCTGCATCATGACACCCGAATGCTCATGCATATGCACGCAGTCGGCCGCAAGCGCTGGCGCTTCATATCGCCGATGTACACGCCATGGCTCTACAACGCAGAAGGGGTCTACAGCCGCATTGACCTCGATGTGCCGGAACATCCGCTCTACCCGCTGAGGTCAGGCGTTAAGGTGCTGGAAACCGTCGTGGAGCCGGGTGACGCCTTGTTCATTCCGCTCGGGTGGTGGCACGACGTTTTGACGCTCGACACATGTATGTCGCTGTCGCTGACGGCATTCGATTTCGAGAACGAGTTCACTTACTCAATGCCCATCAGCGGCTCAGGGCGTCGATGAAGATTGCTGATCCAAGTTACCCGGCTCGCTGAGCGCGCCAAGCTGCCCGCAAAGATTCCGCTTGCGCCCCTCCGTCTAGGTGGGGGAAGTCGGGGTCAGGGTGCCATTAAAAATGCACTCTGACCCCAGTTTCTGCTGACCCCAGTTTCTGCTTGCCTGTCCAGTATCGACAGCCGGCCATGCGTCAACAACACCCGTAGACGCGTTCAAAACAAGCGTTCCAAGGAGGGACCTATGAAGTTCGTCAAGGCACGCGTGGCTAACTTCCGTTCTGTAGGAGACACGCTTTGCGTGTGTCACCTTGTGTTGTGGACTCCAGCGCCTGAAGCGGCCGCGCGGCCAGCCTATCCTCTTCTAGCTTTCGGGAGGGGAGCATGACTGAATCAACTTCGGTTCTCCGCCGATACACGGACCTTGCATCGCTACTCGACCTGCTGCAGCGACGAGCCATCACGCTCCTGCCGCCCAGCACGTGGGACGACGGGAACGACCGTTTGATGATGTCGACCTACAAGGAATGTCGAGGGCTAAACACGCTGCTGGCCCTGTGCCTGACCAGCCGCGAGGAAACCTATCACCACTGGCGCGTCTTCACCGATCGCAGCAACGGCGTCTGTGTGGTATTTCGCCGCGAAGCATTCACGCGTGTGATGACCGAAGCCGGCGTGGAGGTCAACACCATGAACTATCTGAAGCTGGACGAGCTCGATATCGACAAATATCCCGTCCTACAGCTGCCGTTCCTGAAGCGGGCTGCGTTCCAGGATGAGGGTGAGGTTCGTGCCGTCTATGGCAAGAAGGCTCTCGAGAAGGGGTTGAAGCGTGTGGGAATCAGTTTAGACCTCATCGAGGTCGTGCGTCTCAATCCATGGATGCCGAAGCCGGTCGCGGATTCAGTACGCGAAACCATCCAACTTCTCCGAGGCGATGCGAACTTCAAGGTCTCCCGCTCAGCGCTCATCGACGCGAAAGGATGGCGAGAGTTCGCGGCTAAGTACAAAAATCCGGACTTTTCCTAGTCCCGGAGCGCAGCGCACGGCGCCTCCTCGTCTTGCGCCTCCTGTCCGCGCACAAGTCTGGAGAAACTGAGGTCAGAGTGACATTGAAACTGCACGCTGAACCCATTTTCTGTCTGGCCCCAGACCTCGCGGCAATGAGCGCGCCATGCCGCCCGCAACAAATCCGCTTGCGCCCCTCCGTCTATGTGTACTACGATACTAGTACACGTTGACAGGCAGGGCCTGCCGGCGTGCTTGCAGCAGCACCAGCAGCGGAGGTCACTTGTCGCAGTCCCAGAATCACGGCCCGTTCGCGTTCCGCATCAACACCGGATCGACCGAACCCATCTATCGCCAGATGGTCGAGCAGCTGCGTCGCTGCGTGGCCAGCGGGCAGCTCGTGGCCGGCCAGGAGATCCCCTCGGTGCGCGAGGTGGCCTTGCAGCTGGCCGTCCATCCGATGACGGTCTCCAAGGCCTACAGCCTGCTTGAGGCCGAGGGCTTGCTGGAGCGCCGCCGCGGCCTGGCCATGCGGGTGGCGGCCCAGCACCAGCGGGCCCAGCCGCGGGCCGAGCGCATCGAACTCCTGCGCCCCGTGCTGGGCCAGGCGGCCGATCAGGCGCGTCAGCTGGAGCTGCCCGCCAGCGCCGCCTTGCATTTGTTTGAAACCATTCTCAAAGAGGGAGAGTCCCAATGAGCGCAGTCCTTTCTTCCCAGGCCCTGCCCGGCGCCACCAGCCTGGCCGCGGACCTGCCTAGCGCCACGGCCCGACTCGACGATGTGTCTCTGAGCTACGGCAGCAAGCCGGTGCTGCAAGCGCTGAGCTGGCAGCTGCTGCCGGGCCAGGTGGTCGGTCTGCTGGGCCGCAACGGCGCGGGCAAGACCACGCTGCTGGAAGCCTTGCTGGGCCTGCGCGAGCCGCAGGCCGGCCAGGTGCAGCTGTTCGGCCAGGCGGCCACGGCGCTCGACGACGCCGCCCGCGCCCGCATCGGCTATGTGCCGCAGCACAGCGATCTGTTCGAGGGCTTCACGGCGCGCCAGTTGCTCGCCTATTTCAAGAGCTTCTACCCGCGCTGGAACGAGGCCAAGGTCGAGGGCCTGCTGTCACGCTGGGACATCCCACGCGATCAGATGATCTCGCGCCTGTCGGGCGGCCAGCAGCAGCGCCTGTCCATCATCCGCGCGCTGGCGCACGAACCCGATCTGCTGGTGCTGGACGAGCCGGTCGCCAGCCTCGACCCGGTCGGTCGGCGCGACTTTCTGCGCGAGCTGGTGGACCAGGTGCTGGACCGCGGCACGACCGTGGTCTTCTCCACCCACATCCTGTCCGATCTGGAGCGGGTCGCCTTCAACCTGGCCTTTCTGCAGAACGGCCGCATCGCCGTGCAGGCGCCGCTGGACAGCTTGATCGAAGAGGTGCGCCTGGTCAGCGGCCCCAGCGCGGCGATCCAGGCCTTGCTGGCCGGTAGCGGCGCCGAGCTGCTGCGCCGCCAGCCCGAGGCCGCCGGGCGTGAGCGCTGCGTGCTGCGCTTTGCTCCCGGCCAGGTGCCGCTGCTCCATGGCGAGCTCAGCGTGGCCGAGCTCAATCTCGAAGACCTGTTCGTGGAGTTGACCTGATCATGGCCTCGCTCTGGTTGCTCTATCGGCCTTTGCTGGCCGCCCCCTGGCAGATGCAGCGCAATGCCTCGCCCTGGGGCTTCTATCTCGGCTGGGGCTTCTGCCTGCTCGGCTACAGCGTCGCCCTGGTCCTGACGGCCTGGTTTGCCGATGCCGCCAGCGCCGCCAAGCTGGCCGCCGTTTTGCTGTCCTCAGCCTTCGTGTTGCCCTGGATCACCAGCTTTGCCGGCCTGCTGGCCCAGAACCATCCCCATGCCGCCCGCCTCGTGCCCGGCCATGTGGCGCGTTTGCGGCACGCGGCGTTGCTCAGTTATGGCCTGACTACGGTGCTGGCCGCTGCGGTGTTGGCGAGCCAGTTCGGTGGCGGCCTGGCCTGGCTGCATGGCGTGGCCCTGCTGCTCTTCGGCATGGCCTTGCTGGCGCGCTGGTACCGACTTTGGGTCGTGGCCAGCCTGGTCCTGTTTTCGATCCCCTGGTGGAGTCAGTTCATGCCCGTGCTGTTCGTTTGGAGCGCCTTGCTCAGCTGGCAGAACAGCCAGCCCTGGAGCCTGAGCCTGGTGTTGTTCCTGCTGCTGCCTTGGGGCTTGACGCGTTTGATCCAGACCGGCGGCAGCGAGCATCTGGCCCACTACCAGGCGCAACAGAAGCTGCGTCGGCTGCTCAAGGCGCAGTCGCAAGGGCACGCGGCCTTTGTCGAGCTGAGCGGCCCGGCCGAGCGCGTGGCCCATCTGTTCCGCTGGATGCAGCCGCGCTGGATGCGCCATGTGCTGCGCCAGGCCCAGCCGACGCCGGCCAGCGTGATGGCCCGTCTGGATCTGGTGACTCTGGGCCAGGCGCATTGGAGCTGCCAGCTCAGCTCGGTCTCGGTGGTGCTGCCCCTGCTGTTTCTGGTGTTCCTGGCGCTCGGCTGGAACCGCGGCGAATTCTGGGGGGAATTTCTCAAGCATGGCTCCATGGGCCTGTCCTTCGGGCTGGCCAGCATCTGCCTGGGCGTTTTGCTGACGGTGCCTGCCAATCTCTACCGCAGCCGGCGTGAGCAGGCCTTGCTGATGCTGCTGCCCGGTGCGCCGCGCGGCCGGCCGCTGAACCAGCTGCTGGGTCGCCGTCTGCTGAGCCAGTTGCTTTGCGGCGTCGGTGTGGCCACGCTGCTGTGCCTGGGCCTGCAGCTCCTGCCGGGGCCGCGCGCCTTGAACTGGCTGGGCGTGCACCTGTGTCTGGCCTATCTGATCCTCGGCGCCTTTGTGTTGCTGCGCGACTGGTCGCGCCAGAGCATGCCCAATAGCAATGGCAGTGTGCTGCCCCTTTTGCTGGCGCTGGTCTTGGTGGGAAGCCTGCAGGGCCTGCAGTGGCTGGGCCTGCCCATCCTGGCTCAGTTCCTGCTCATGGCCTTGCTCTTTGTCGGCCTGGTGGCCTGGCGCTGGCAGCGCCTGGTCTTGCAGGCGCCAACGGCCATGCCGGTGGGACGCTGGGCTTGATGCGGCGAGGCCTCAGTCGCTTCAGCCGCGCTGGATCCAGCCCAGGATCTGCGCGGCCGACAGCGCCCCGCTGATGCGCTGCACTTCACGCCCGCCTTGCAGCTGGATCAGGGTCGGAATGCTGCGGATCGCGTAACGCTGCGAGAGCTGCGGCGCCTCGTCGCTGTTGACTTTCACAAACAAGGCGCGGCCTTTGAGCTGGCGGGCTGCTTCGGCGAACTGCGGCGCCATCTGCCGGCAAGGCCCGCACCAAGGCGCCCAGAAGTCGACCAGCACCGGCAGCTCGCTGCCGCTGACGACGCGGTCGAAGTTCGCCTCGGTCAGCGCCAGCACTTCGCCGCTGAGCAGGGCTTGGCCGCAGCGTCCGCAGACCGGGTCTTGGGCCGCGCGCTCGTCGGGCACACGGTTCTTGCTCAGGCAGTGGGGGCAGGTGATCAGCATGATGCTTTCAAGCTGAGGACGAGGGTGAGGCTTTCAAGCCCTGGGGCAGCTGTACCTTTGCCGGCACTGATACAGCGCATGCCGCCGTGGCGGCGCTGTGTCTTGGCCGCGCACGGCTCGCCCCCTACGCTGGCGCCAGGCCTTTGAGCCTGGCCCGAAACGTAAGAAAGCGAAGCCCCCGCCATGTTGTTGTCCCCCACCGAGCTGCTGCCCCTGGCCAGCTACTGCTTCCTCATGTCCAGCACGCCCGGGCCCAACAATCTGATGCTGGCCACTGCGGCGGCCAATGCCGGCTACCGCCGCACCCTGCCGCAGATGCTGGGCAGCAATACCGGCGTCGGGGTGCAGACCTGGCTGACCTGTCTGGGCCTGGGCAGCCTCTTCCTGGCCTACCCGGTGCTGCACCAGGTGCTGCGCGTGCTGGGCACGCTCTACCTGGTCTATCTGGCCTGGCAGCTCAGCGGCCTGCGCATCGGCGCGGCGCAGCAGGA
Organism: Kinneretia sp. DJ1R-11; assembly: GCF_025717595.1. Lineage (NCBI taxonomy): Bacteria > Pseudomonadati > Pseudomonadota > Betaproteobacteria > Burkholderiales > Sphaerotilaceae > Roseateles > Kinneretia sp. DJ1R-11. The sequence goes on along the minus strand of NZ_JAJIRR010000001.1, from coordinate 778,529 downwards.
TGCGCGGCCCTTGAGCTTTGCCCAGGCGGCGCTGTTCCAGGCCATCAATCCGAAGAGCTGGGTCAAGGCCATCACCCTGGCCACGGTTTTCATGCCCAGCGGCGTGGAGACCTGGGTCGGCGCCAGCCTGGTGGCGGTGGTGGGCGTGCTGGTCGGCCTGCCCAGCTCGACGATGTGGGCCTTGTTCGGCTTGGCGATCCGTCAGCTCCTGCAGGACCCGGTCAAGCGCCGCGTGTTCAACCTCTTCATGGCGGGCTCTTTGGTGGTGCTGGCCTTGAGCCTGCTGCGCTAAGCTCAGGTGATGTTGATTCCTCTGGATCGGAACTCCCCCATCGCCCTGGGTGACCAGATCGAGCTGCGCCTGCGCGAGTTGATCGCCGCGCGCCAGCTGCCGCCGGGCGCTCGGCTCTTGTCGATCCGCCAGCTGGCCAGCAGCCTGGCCGTCAGCCCCAATACCGTGGTCGCTGCCTACGACCGTCTGGTGGCCTCGGGCCTGATCGATGCGCGCGGCACGTCCGGCTACTACGTCAGCGAGCCGCGCGCCGGCATGAGCCATCTGCCCGATGCGGCGGCGCTGGAGGCCGGAGATGAGCAGGAGGGCGTCTGGCTGGCTCAGCAAGCCAATGACCAGCGCAGCGGCGTGCTGCTGGCCAGCAGTGGCGCCTTGCCGCCGAGCTGGCTGGCCGATGCCTTGCCGGCCTCGGTGGTGCAACGCGCCTTGGCCCGCAGTACGGCTGGCCTGGCCTCGCGCTGCCCGCCGCAAGGCCTGCCGGAGCTGCGCGAGCAGATCGCGCTCTTGATGCGCGGCCAGGGCCTGGTTGTGGATGCCGGCCGCATCCTCACCACCTACGGCGGCACGCATGCCATCGACCTGATTTGCCGCGCTTTCTTGCGGCCGGGCGACACGGTGTTGGTCGAGGACCCCGGCTACTTCCTGATGTTCGAGCGCCTGCGCCAGGAGGGCTTGCGGGTCGTGCCCATCGCCCGCCGGCCTGACGGGCTGGACCTGGCCGAGTTGGAAACCGCCTGCCGCCTGCACCGGCCGCGTCTGCTCTTCATCCAGACGGTGCTGCACAACCCGACAGGCTGGAGCAGCAGCGCCGCCAATCTGCACCAGGTGCTGGTGCTGGCGCGCGAGCATGGTGTGTTGATCGCTGAGGACGATGTGCAAGGCCATTTCCACCCCGGCCATGCCACCCGCCTGGCCGCCCTCTCGGGCCTGGACGGCGTCATCTACTACTCCAGCTTCTGCAAGGCCCTGAGCCCCGCTCTGCGAACCGGTTATGTGGCGGCCGACCCGGTCCTGCTGAAGGCCTTGCTGCGCGAGAAGATTTATGCGGTGCTGACCGGGGCGGCGCTCAATGAATGGGTGATGCTGGAGATCCTGCTGGCCGGCCGCCTGCGCAAGCATCTGGAGCGTTTGCAGGGCCGCCTGCTCCAGGCCCGCACGCTGAGCGCGCGCCAGCTTGGCGAGGCCGGCATCGCCATGGACCACCCCGGCGAGGGTGGCCTCTTTCTTTGGGGCCAGGTGCCCGAGGGCGTGGACATGACCCTGCTGCTGCAGGACGCCTACCGCAACAAGATCCTGCTGGTCGGCGGCCCCACCTTCTCCAGCACCGGCCAGGCGCCGCGCCATTTGCGTTTCAATGTGGTGTTCAGCCAGCAGCCGAGGTTGGCCGACTATCTGCGCGAACGCCTGCAGGCCGTGGCCGACAGCAGCGCGCTCTTGCGGCGCCTGCCAGGCGGCTCAGCAAAGCCGCTTCAGAGCGGCAGTTCGGTGTAGTAGCGGCCGCCGTGGAAGATCAGGGGCTGGGCGCCTTCGCGCCAGCTGCAGCTTTCCACCTCGCCGACGAAGATGACATGGTCGCCTTCCTCGTACTGGCTGCGGTTGGCGCACTCAAACACGGCGGCCACACCGTCCAGCACCGGCGCGCCACCGGCACCTTCGCGCCAGGCCACGCCGGCGAAACGGTCGATATCGCGGGTGGCAAAACGTTGGGCCAGGTCTTTTTGCTCGGCCGCCAGGATGTTGATGGCGTAGTGCGAGCCGCGGCTGAACACGGGCATGGAGCCCGCCTTCTGGCCCAGACTCCACAGCACCAGGGGCGGGCTGAGCGAGACGGAATTGAAGGAATTGGCGGTCAGGCCGACCAAGCTGCCGTCGGGCGCGCGGGCGGTGACGATGGTCACGCCGGTGGCGAACATGCCCAGGGCGGAGCGGAACTGCGGGCTGTCAAAGCCGGGGCCGCTGGGGGCCTGGGGAGGGATGGGCGTCACGGGCATGGCGCATTGTCTGCCAAGCGGCCACTTGGCAGCGCTTGCGGGGTCATTCCTCGTCGCCCGGCCTCAGAATAGCCGTCTGCGCCGCTTGCAAATTCGACTGCTGCACCTACTTGATCACCATGTCTCACGCCCACGACCTCGGTTTCGACCCCGCCGCTGACCCCCATCTGCCCAGTGCGCCCCGCTATGGTTTCGGCCGTTGCCCTGACTGCGCGGCCGGCCGCTGCCGGCCCAGCCAGGGTTCGCGCCGTTTGTTCACCGGCTTGCTCGGTGCGGCGGCGCTGTCGCCCGCGCTGACGCCGACCTGGGCGCGCGAGGGCGTGGAGGTCGGCGGCCCGAGCAAGATCAGCAAGCTGGTGCCGGCCGAGCAGGTTGAGCAGGCCGGCGCCCAGCAATACCAGCAGATGATGCGCGAGGCCGCCAACCAGCGCGCCCTGCTGCCCAACAACCACCCCCAGCTGATCCGTTTGCGCGAGATCGCCAAGCGCATCATTCCGCAATCCGAGCCCTGGAACGCGCGCGCCAAGCAGTGGCGATGGGAGGTCAATGTGCTTGTCAGCCCGCAGCTCAATGCCTTCTGCATGCCGGGCGGCAAGATTGCCTTCTATTACGGCATTCTGGAAAAGCTCAAGCTCGACGATGACGAGGTCGCCTCCATCATGGGCCATGAGGTGGCGCACGCCCTGCGTGAGCATGCGCGCGAGCGCATGGCCAAGACGGCCGCCACCCGGCTGGGCGCCAATGTGCTGTCCAGCCTGCTGGGCCTGGGCAATGTCGGTGACACCTTGCTCAATATGGGCAGCCAGTTGCTGACCCTGACCTTCAGCCGCGAAGACGAGAGCGAGGCCGATCTGGTCGGCATGGAGCTGGCCGCGCGTGCCGGCTACAAGCCCAGCGCCGGCGTCAGCCTGTGGGAAAAAATGGGCCAGGTGTCCAAAGGCGCGCCGCCGCAGTGGTTGTCCACCCACCCGGCCGGGCCGACACGCATCCGCGACATTCAGGCCAATCTGCCCAAGGTCGAGGGCCTCTACGCCCGGGCCGACAAGCCGGCGCAGCGCTTCGAGGTGGCGCCGCCGCTGCAGACGCGTCCGGCGTCCTGAAGCGGCGCCGCAGTCCGGCTTACCAGCGGGCCGGCAGCGACTTGAGCTGCCGGTAGCGGCCGTTGGCGATGCGCTCGAGATAACCGCCCAGCTCCAGGTCCTTGACCAGCTTGGACACCATCTCGCGCGAGCAGCCCAGGCGCTGCGCCATGGCCTGGTGGGTCAGCAGGATCTCGTCCGAGCTGGCGGTGGTGTGCTCCAGCAAGGCCTTGAGTCGGCCATAGACATCGTTGAGCGCCAGCTGCTTGGTCGACAGCGTGGCCGCGCGGGCGCGGCGAATCACCTTGGTCAGCAGCTCGAAGGCGAATTCGGGGTGTTCGGCGATATGGGCATGCAGGCTGGCGCGGGTCAGCAAGACGCAGCGTGAGGCCTGCTCGGTGATGACGCTGGCCGAACGCTGGCCGCCGTCCAGGCTCATCTCGCCGACATACTCGCCCGGGCCGTAGACGCCGTAAGTCACTTCACGGCCGCGTGCATCGCAACCATAGGCGCGCAGGCTGCCGCTGAGGATGAGGTAGAGGCTGTCGCCATGCGAGCCTTCCTCGATCAGCACGGTGCCGCGCCGGTAGCTGCGCGCCGTGCCGCGTGCGGCCAAGAGGCGCAGGCTCGGGGGAAGGTCGGCGGTCGAGGATTCGGTGGTGGGCGCTTCGATGCTGTCCATGCGGGCTCGTCGAGCGGCAAAGGTGCCGCCAGCAGGGCCGGATGTTACGAGAGCCGCTGGTCTTTGAGCATGACCCCCCGCTAGGGGATTGCGCCGGTGAGATTTTTCCTGGTTCAGTCTGGCGCCGTCAATTGATGTCCATGCGCAGCGCCGAAATCAGGGGCGGCAGCACGGCCAGCTGGCGCAGCAGTTCGCTGATGCTGTCGGCGCCTGACTTGGCGCGGATGCTCTGGATCTGTGTGCGCACTGTCGAGATGGCCACACCTTGCTGTTCGGCCACCGAGCCCGGGCGCGCGCCGGCGCTCAGGGCCTTGAGCACCTCGGTCTCGGTCGGCGTGAGGCCATAGCGCAGGGCGAACCACTGGGTGGCCAGCTCACCACAGAGCTGGCGCCGCTCCAGCACCAGCAGCACGGCCGCCTGGCTGACGTTGCGGTTCAGCGGCACCACCACGACATTGCTGCTCTGCTCCTCCGAGCCCAGGCGCAGCAGGCAGCGCCGGCCTTCCTGTTCGGCGGCGGCGAGGGCGTCGCTGAGCGGGCCGCTGTCTTTGATTTCGCGGCAGCGCAGCTGGTTGCCGCAGATCTGCAAGGGGTGGGCGTCGTCCAGGCTGCGCTTGGCAGCGAGGTTGCAATGGAGCACCCGGCCGGCGGCGTTCAGCAGCACCACACCGTAGTCCAACTCTTCAAGTACCAGGCTCAGCCAATGGCTGCTCAAGGATTCGGCCTGGCGGCGTTCGGTGGCCTGACTGCGTGGCGCGGCTTCTAGCGGCGCGGTCACGGCCAAGGCGGGGAGCGTGTTGAGGGTCCACATGCCATTCTCCTGGTGGGCTGCGTGCCCATGGCTGAGGCGCCGACACGCTGAAGACAGAGGGTAGGCAGATTGCAGGAGAGCGGGCTGTGAATCGTGGTCGGTGCGTTTGTGAAAGATTCACGGCCGCTTGTCATGGGCCATGAAAAAAGGCCCTGCAGAGCAGGGCCTTGGGCAGGGGGCAATACAGCCGCAGGGGCTCAGTGCACGCCGTGCATCTTCTTCTTCATCCAGGGCGCCAGGGCCATCAGCACCAGGCCGGCGGCGGCCGGGATCACGGTGAAGATCAGGAAGAAGGTGGACATCGAGTAGGTTGAGGAGATGTAGTCGATGTAGGCACCGGTCTTGCCGGCGATGAAGTTGGCGATGGCCGAGTTCAGGAACCAGACGCCGAACATCAGGCCCAGCAGGCGCGCGGGGGCCAGCTTGGAGATGTAGGACAGGCCCACCGGCGACACGCACAGCTCACCCATGGTGTGCAGCAGATAGGCCAGGCACAGGAAGAGCATGCTGATTTGCGCGGTCTTGGCGCCCGAGGGGATGCCCGAAGCGCCATAGGCCAGGGCGGCAAAGCCCAGGCCCAACAGCACGAGGCCGACGCCGAACTTGACCGGACCACTCGGGTTCCAGTGCTTCTCCCACAGCTTGGAGAACGCAGGCGCCAGGATCACGATGAAGAAGGAGTTCAGCACGCCGAACCAGGTGGCCGGCACTTCGCTTTGGTCCATGGCGAACTCGCGGCCCAGCATCCAGATCACCAAGCCCCAGATCATGGCGAAGGCCGCGACCAGCAGCAGATTGCCCAACCATTGGCTCTTGCCGGTGGCCAGATGCAACTGCAACAGCAGCCAGGTCAGGACGGCCGCCGGGATCACCGTCATCAGCGTGTTGACGATCTTGAAGATCAGGCCGCTGGTGCCGACCAGGGTGCGGTCGGTGTAGTCGGCCGCGAAGATGGTCATGGAGCCGCCAGCTTGCTCGAAAGCAAACCAGAAGAAGATGGTGAAGAAGGCGAACACAAAGACAGCCTTCAGGCGATCAGCCACCACATGGGCGGGCGTGTCGTCGACGGCTTGGGCGGCGGCAGTCTTTTCCTTGCTCGGCGCGGTGCCGATGTCGCCGAATACCTTCTGGCTGAAGAAGAACTGCAGGGCGCCCAGGATCATGAAGACACCGGCCAGACCGAAGCCCAGGTTCCAGGACACCTTCTCACCGATATAGCCGCACAGCGAGATGCCGAAGAAGGCACCGGCGTTCACGCCCATATAGAACAAGGTGTAGCCGCCGTCACGGCTGCCTTCGTTGTCCTTGTTGTAGAGCTGGCCGACGATGGCCGAGATGTTCGGTTTGAACAGGCCCGTGCCCGCAATCACCAGGCCCAGGCCCAGGTAGAAGGACGGAATGGTTTCAAAGAACAGCGAGACGTGGCCGGCGGCGATGATGAAGCCGCCCAGCACCACGGCGCGGCGTGTGCCCAGGTAACGGTCGGCCAGGTAGCCGCCCAGGATGGGGGTGAAGTACACCAGCATGGTGTACCAGCCATACAGCGATGTGGCTTCAGCGCGGCTCCAGCCCCAGCCTCCCTTGGTGGTTTCCGAGATCAGAAACAGCACCAGCAGGGCGCGCATGCCGTAGTAGGAGAAGCGTTCCCACATTTCTGTGAAGAACAAGACAAACAGGCTGTTGGGGTGGCCGAGGATGGTGTTGGGCCCCGCGGTTTGAATTTTGGTGTTCAAACGACTCTCCGTTCTTGGTCTGATGGATGAGAAATCCTTGGCCGGCCCCGATCCCTCTTGAGCGGCGCTACAAAGGACAAACCGCCGGGAGGGTGCTCACGGCGGCTGCGGCGCGTATTGTCGCCGCGGCTGCGCTGGCCTCTTGTCCGGGTTCCCACCAGGGGTCGGTGAACCGGGGGGTGCCATTTGGCATGGATTGTCTGTAGTAACTCCAGGCATTTGCCTTATGCTGGCTGTTTTCAGCCTGGCCTCTCAGCACTATGCGCATCGGCGAACTCAGCAAAGCCACCGGCGTGGACATCGAAACCATCCGCTTCTACGAGAAGAGCGGCTTGCTGCCCGGCCCGGCGCGTAGCGACAACGGCTATCGCGACTACGCCCACGCGCACCTGGAGCGCCTGGCCTTCATTCGCCATTGCCGGGCGCTGGACATGTCCCTGGCCGATGTGGCTCAGCTGCTGGCCAGCTTGGACACCCAGGACGGCGCTCAGCTGGCGCGGGTCGACCATCTGGTCGATGCGCAACTCGCCCGCGTGCGCGCCCGCCTGGCTTCCATGCAGGCGCTGGAGCAGCAACTGCTGGCGCTGAAGGCGCGCTGCGACGGGCGCCACCATCTGCATCCGCATGCAGCCGGCAGCCAGGCTTGTGGCGTGCTGCAGGAGCTGGTCGCAGCGGCTCATGGCGAGGCTTGTGCCTGTCATGAGGCCTTGAAGCCATGAAGTGCCGTGCACGATCGATGCCACGCCGCCTGGTCTGCCTGGGGCTGACTTTGGCGTTGACCGCGGCGCAGGCCGGCGAGATCTGGAAATGCCAGCAGGGCAGTCAGGTCCGCTACTCCGACCAGCCTTGCCCGGCCCAGGGCGACACCTTGCCGGCCCGCGCCCTGCAGCCCAATGTGGTGGCCGCCGAGCGGGGCGTCTCGGACGCGGCGAGCCCAGGCACTCGACTGGCCGGCAATGTCTGCCCGGAGGAGGTCGAAATCGCTGCCATGGAAAGCCGGGCCACAGCCAGCAGCCTGGGTCCCGCCGAGCAGCGATTCTTCAAAGGGGAGATCGCCCGCGCCCGTCAATGCCGCCAGGGCCGGGTCCGCTACTCGGCGTCCGATTGGGCGCTCAGCCGTCAGGCCCAGGCTGATCAGTTCCGCCCGGGTGTCGAGGTCGAAGCCCGGCAGCGCGCCGAGGCCATGCACAAGGCGGCGGCAGCGCGCGCCGCGCAGACGAGCCCGGAGCCGCTGGCTGCAGGGGCATCATCCCCGGCGGTTTCAAGCCGCTGAGCCTCATCGCCAGGCCGCGAACACAAAGGGCATGAGCTTGCGGCCATGCCGGTATCGCTGCTTTGCCTGTTTCTTTGCAGCTGCTGACCTCGCCCTACGCTTTCAGCCGCTCGGCCTGAGCCCGCCCAGAACTCTGGAATACCCGAATTCTGTGTTGATATATTAAACATATACTTCATTTGGGTGCCAGTCTGAGCCGCCTCATGAGGTCGTGTCGGAATTGCAGAGTCGGCGACCCCAGCCTCTGCAACGGACCCCAGCTCATCAGTCACTGCCGCTGATGAGGTGCCGTCCTGTCCCCAGCCCCAAAGGTGAAGTCGCCATGCAAACCGATGCCCTGCGCCTGTGCGAGCTGAGCGTGGTCGAGGCTTTGTTCGACCCGCTGCCCGACGTGGTGTTCTTCGTCAAAGACCGCGACGGCCGCTACTTGCGCGTCAACCAGACCCTGGTACGGCGCAGCGCGCAGCGCTCCAAGCAAGCCTTGCTGGGGCGCACCTCCAAAGAGATTTTTCCCGGCGCCATGGGCGAGGCCTTCTGGGTGCAAGACCGCAGCGTCATCAGCAGTGGCGCGGCCATGCAGCGCCATCTGGAACTGCACCTCTATGCCGACGGCGGCGCCGGCTGGTGCCTGACCCACAAGCTGCCGCTGCGCGACGAGCCCCAAGGCGAGCGGCCCGGCGCGGTGCTCGGCGTGGCCGGCATTTCGCGCGACTTGGGGCGACCCGACCAGAGCCACCCGGTCTATGGCCAGATCGCCGAGCTGGCCCAGCAGATACGCAGCCACTACGACCAGCCCCTGCATCTGGGCGACTGGGCACGCGCGGTCGGATTGACGCTGGACCGGGTCGAGCACCTGTTCCAACGCATCTTCCACCTCAGCCCACGCGAGATGCTGCTGCAAGCACGCCTGGACGCGGCGCGCCGCTTCTTGGTCGAGTCACCCGACTTGAGCGTGGCGGCCATTGCCATGCAGTGCGGCTACAGCGACCAAAGCGCTTTCACCCGCCAGTTCAAGGCCACCACCAGCCTGACGCCCTCGCAATATCGGCGGCTCCAGCAAGGGCATCAACCCAGCGGCGAGCCCTGGCGCGCCGCGGCCTGATGCCAGACGCCATAACCTTGCATTTACGGTGATGTCATGGCGGGCTTGGGGCCCATCAGCTGCTCACGCAAAAAGCCATAGCTGAGCGCCCAGAGTTGCGCCTGCTGCGCTGGCGTGGAAGCCCCCGCATGGCCGCCTTCGCGGTTCTCCCAGTACAGCGCCGGCTGGCCCAACTCCTGCAGCCGCGCCACCATCTTGCGGGCGTGGCCCGGGTGCACCCGGTCGTCCAGGGTGGAGCTGGTGTAGAGCACCTTGGGGTAGGGCTGGCCCGCGCGGGCGTTCTGGTACGGTGAGTAGCGCGAGATGTAGTCCCATTGCTCGGGAATGTCGGGGTTGCCGTATTCCTCGATCCAAGATGCCCCGGCCAGCATGCGGTGATAGCGCCGCATATCGGTCAGCGGCACCTGGCTGACCACCGCGCCAAACAGCTCGGGCCGCTGCACCATGGCCACCGAGGTCAGCAAGCCGCCCAGGCTGCCACCCATGATGCCCAGACGCGCCGGACGGGTGATGCCACGCTGGATCAGGTCTTCGGCCACTGCGATGAAGTCATCAAAGCTGCGCTGGCGATGCTCGCGCTGGGCGGACTGATGCCAGCGCGGGCCGAACTCGCCGCCGCCGCGCAGATTGGCCAGCACATACACCCCGCCCTGCGACAGCCAGCCGCGCCCCAAGATGCCGCTGTAGCTGGGCTTCATCGAGATCTCGAAGCCGCCGTAGCCGTAGAGCAGCGTGGGCGCGCCGTCTTTTGGCAAGTCGCCGCGCGGCTTGACGATGAAGTAAGGCACAGCCGTGCCGTCCTTGGAGCGCGCCTGCAGCTGCTGCACCTCATGCCTGCTGGCATCAAAGAACTCGGGCATGGCCTGCAAAAGCTGGCGCTCGGCCCGGCCCACTTCGCCCAGCTCCAGCCGCGCCGGGGTCAGGAAGTCGCTGCGGGTCAGCTGGTAACGATCGGAGTCCTGGCCGGCCAGGGCGCTGACGCTCAAGCTGCCCAAGTCACCGGCCGGCAACAGCGTCTCTTGCCACAGGCCTTTTTGATAGCGCCACTGCACCAACTGCTGGCGCGCTTCATCCATGCGCACGCCCAGCACCGCGCTGCGCGTCGCCACATGGCTTTGCAGCGAGCTGCGTGGCGTGGGCCTGAACAAGGTGTGGAACTGGCGCTTGCCGGCCGCCCAGTCGGTGCGCGAGATCGCCAAGAGCGAACCGGCCGCATGGGTCTTGCCGCCTAGCGTCCAATCCGAGCGCAACTCGATGAGCCACTGATCGGCGAAGGCGTTCATGCTGGCATCGGCCGGCTTGCTCAGAGTCAGCAGGCGGCCATCATTCTGCAGAACATGCTGCTCGCCGGCAAAGAAGCTGGTGCGACGCTCGATCACATGCACACGTTCTCTGCCAATCTGCTCGGCCCAGGTCCAAACGCTGACGTCCTGCGGCGCCGCCTCGAACACCAGCCGCGCCTGCACCAGGGGCTGGCCGCGCTTCCAGAGTTTGACCTGGCGCGGGTAGCCCGACTCCGTCATGCTGCTGGGGCCGAAGTCGGTGGCCACGCTGAGCGTGTCGCGATCCACCCAGGCGGCATTGCCCTTGGCCTCGGGCAGGCTGAAGCCGCCCGCCGCCGCCGCCACAAAGCGGCGCGTGCCGAGGTCGAACTCACGCAGCACATGGGCGTCACCGCCGCCACGGCTCAGGGTCAGCAAGCAGCGCTGGGTCTGGGGTACGAGGCAAGTTGCCCCACCCCAGACCCAGGGTGCACCCTCCTCCCGACTCAACTGGTCCACATCCAGCACCGTCTCCCAGTGCGGTGTGTCGCTGCGGTAGGAGGCCAAGCTCGTGCGCCGCCACAGGCCGCGCGGGTGCTCCGCATCGCGCCAGAAGTTGTAGAGATAGCCGCCCATCTGCTGCGCATGGGTCAGGCGCTTGGGCGAGGCCAAGACCTCGGCAAAGCTCTGGACCCATGCAGCAGACTGAGGGCCGCTCTGCAACGCCGCCAGGCTTGCCTCGTTCTGGCCCTGCACCCAGCGCAGCGCGCGCTCGCCCTGCACCTCTTCCAACCAAAGGTAGGGGTCCTCGGCGTCCGGCTGCGCCAAGCCCAGGCCTGACTGCAGCAGCAACAAAGCCGCAGCAAGCGCACGCAGCACCGGCTTGGCGCCGCGCATCAGAAGCGCGCCTCCAAATTCAGCTTCAGGACCCGGCCGCCCAGCGGCAGCGAGGAACCCGGGCGCAGCTCCACCAGAGGCTTCTGGTCAAAAGCGTTCAGCAGATTGGCGGACAGGATGAAGTTCTTGAAGCCGCTGTACTGCAGCCACAGATCGGTGCTCAGCCAGGGCTTGATGCGGCAGTCGGCCTCGGCCACATCGCGCTCGGCGCAGCCTTCGATGCTGTTGTTGCTGTCCCAGTCCGCAGCACTCAAGCGGGTGCCGGAGTATTGGTTGAGGCGCGCGCCCAGCTTCCAATCGGCCATGCTCCAGTTGATCTTGTAGATTGCATGCAGGCGCGGCGTGCCGCGGTAGCCGACGCGGTTCTCGGTGTAGTCCTGCGCGGTGGTGTCCCAGTAACGCGCTTCGATCTGGTAGTTGGCTTCGATGCCGGCGTCCAGCTGGCCCCAAGCGCCCAGCTTCCAGCGGCTGCGCAGGTCCAGGTCCAGGCCCGAGACCTTGGTCTTGTTCATGTTCTGGTACTGCAGGCCCAGCGAACGCACCGAGCCGACAGCAAAGGCTATGTCCTTGCCCGACAGCTCCTTGACCCGCTTGGCCAGGTCTTTGTCGCGAGCCGAGACGGCATCACGCGGCAGCAAGCTGGGGTTGGCGTCTTCATTGGCCAGCACCTCGTTGACGTCACGCGTGCCGATCTCGTCGCGGCGCTTGATGCTGTAGTAGTCCAGCGTGAAACTGACGTTGTCCATCGGCTGGGTCACGATACCGAAGGAGAAGTTGTTGGACGACTCGGGCTTCAAGTTCGAGTTCGGTGTGATGGCGGACGGGAAGCTGACCGAGCAACCCGAGTTGTAGACCTCGGTGGCGTCGAGCTTGTCGCTGGCATTGCCGGTCTTGAGCACGGCCTGCATGGACTTGGCGGTGTCGCAGCGCTTCGGGTCCACATAGCCATTGTTGAACCAGGAGGCGCCGCCATTGCCGGTCTCCGGCAGGCTGGGGGCTCGGAAGCCTTGGGTGACCGTGCCGCGCAGCATCAGCTCGCGCATCGGCCGCCAGGCCAGCTGCATCTTGGGCGTGACCGCGCCGAAGCCATCGAAGACCTTGTCGCCGCGCAGGGCGAGCGTGGCTTCGATCTGCTTGGTGAAGGGCAGGTTCACTTCGCCAAACAGCGCAGCCACATCGCGCTTGCCGGAGATGTCCACACCCGAGAAGCCGACGATGCGCGCCTGCAAGATGTTGTCCATGCTGCGGTGCTCGAAGGTCTCGTGGCGCAGTTCGCTTCCGAGCGCCAGCATGATGGGGCCGCCGGTGAGACGGCCGATCTCGCGCGAGCCCTTGGCATCGGCGAACTGCTGGGTGTAGGTGCCTGAGGAGCCCATCTCGGGGAACATCTTTTCCAGCAGTTCGCGCGGGTTGGTCTGGCCGAATTTGTAGGCACCGCTGGTGATGGCTTCTTCATAGCCGAAGCGGTCTTTGTAGAGGTGCTGACGCTGGGACGCGTGCGAACGCATCAGGCCCACCGCGCCATCAAAGTCCCAGCCCCAGGCCGAGCCCTCAATACCGGCCAGCAGGCGGAAGTCGCGCGAGGCGCCGATGTTCTTGAACATGTCCGGGTGGTCCACAAAACGGTAGTTCAAACCGATGGGGAAGCCATAGGGGTTGTTCGGGTGATTGGCCGGCAGCCGGGGGTCGGTGAAGCTTTGCAGCTCGCCCTTCAGGCTGTCGTACCAGGTCGAGACGCTGCCGGGGTTGCTGCGCGGGATGTTGGTGTAGTAATCCGCCTGGATGTCAGCGCCTTGAAACTCAGCAAAGGCGCTCAGGTCTTTGTTGATGGTCATGCGGGCGCCGGCCAGCAAGGTCACCCGTTTGGTGGCCGGGCGGGCATCGCTGTCCTTCCAGTAGTCGTACTGGCAGACGCCGCCGATCAGGTTCTCGGGCGCGCAGCCTGGAGCCGGCGTGTTGATGCGCGTGCCGGCCAGGGCCGGGTCTTTGTAGTCTGCCGGGTAGCTGCCGGTGTAGTTGCCGGGGAAGGATCCGGCCGAACGCTGACCGCGCGAGGGGTTCTGCTCCAGATACCAGTCGGGCAGCAAGTCGCGCACCGCGCTGTCCTTGTAGCTGCCGCGCTTGTAGACCTCCAAGTGCGCATAGGCGTTGTAGCCATCGCTTGCCAGATTGCCATGGCCCACCGTGACCGAGGCTTGCTGGTCGGCGTCCAGAAAGCTCTTCTTCAAATTGCGCTGCGCGCTCAGCTGCAGGCCGACGCCGGTGAAGTCCTTGACGGTGATGACGTTGATGACGCCACCGATGGCGTCCGAGCCGTAGATGGCCGAGGCACCGTCCTTCAGCACTTCGACGCGTTCGATGATGTTGGCGGGAATGGCGTCGATATTGGTGAAGTTCAGCTGCAAGCCATCGGCAAAGCCATAGCTGGCCAAGCGGCGTCCGTTCAAGAGCGTCAAGGTGCCGCCAGTGCCCAGATTGCGCAAGGACACGCCCGAGGCACCGCTGGCCCAGGAGTTGGCGCCGCCCAGGTCGCTGATGGCGCTGCGGTCATTGCTGCTCAGATTGGCCAGCACATCGCCCACCGTCAGCGCGCCGGAGGCCTTGATCTCGTCCTTGTTCAAGACCAGCAGGGGCTGCGAAGTTTCCAGATCCGTGCGCTTGATGTTGGACCCGGTGACCGTCACGCGGTTCAGGGTTTGCGTTTCGCTTGCAGCGTTCTTGCTTTGGGCGTAGACAGCAGGGCTGCTGCTCAATGCCATGCAGGCCGTTGCGGTGGCCAGCGCGATGGTGCTGAGCTTGGGGCTGGGTTTTTTCGTGTTCATGCGTCTCCTCGTGGGCTCTTTGGGGATCCGCTCAGAATAGAAAAACCGCCCTCCATCGTCTTGATGCCAAACGGCAGCGGGCCGACCGAAATCGGCACAAAGTGCGCCGGCCCACGGGGCAGAAGAAGAAAAAAAAGGGCAAGGCCTTGCGGCCCTGCCCACATGTCCAACGCCAATGGGGCGCTGTGGCGATCAGCGGCTCACTTTGAACTCGCCGAATTCCTTCAGCTGCTCGGTCACCGCGCTTGGGTCACCGACCACGATCAGGCTTTGCGTCTCGGACGAGAAGTACTTCTTGCCGATCTCGCGCACCTGCTCGGCCGTGACCTTCTGGATCAGCGGCACATACTGGCCCAGGTACTCGGCCGGCAGGCCGACCAGCCAGTTGTTGGCCAGGGTCTGGGCCACGGCGGCTTGCAGCTGGGTGGTCAGCAGGTAGGTACCGGCCACATAGCGCTTGCTCATTTCCATCTCGTCCGCGGGCACCAGATCGGTGCCGATGCGGCGGTACTCCTTGATGAACTCCTGCAGGGAGGCGCCGGTCACCTCGTTGCGCACATCGGCGCCGCCGGTGATGGCTCCGCCGACGCGGAAGGAGCGGCCGCCGGCGCTGGCGCCGTAGGTGTAGCCCTTTTCTTCACGCAGGTTCTGGTTCACGCGGCTGGAAAAACCGCTGCCCAGGATGGTGCTGGTCAGGCGCAGCGGCACCTGCTCGGCGCTGCTGGCGGCGATGCCAGGACGACCCAGGCGCACCGTGCTCTGCACGCTGCCGGGGCGCTCCAGCAGCAGGCGCTGCGGCGTGGCTGTGGCGGCCGGTGCGGCCACCTCGGCCGGGGCCGGTCCCCGGGCCTTCCAGTCACCGAACGCAGCCTCGGCCTGCTTCAGGGCCTGGGCCGGCGCGATGCGGCCGGTGATCACCAGCAGGGCGCGGTCGGGGCGGAAGCGCTGGTCATGGGCGGCGCGCAGGGCGGCAGCCGTGGTGGCTTCGATGGATTCGGCGGTCTGCTGGCTGCGGCCGTAGGGGTGCTCGCCGTAGATGGCCTGGCTCAACGCCTTCTCGGCGCGGAAGCCGGGCTGGGCGCTGGCCACCTTCAGGGCCTGCAAGGCATTGGCCTTGGCCAGGGCCACCTCGCCCTCGGGGAAGGCGGGCTGGCGGGCCACCTCGGCC
Organism: Kinneretia sp. DJ1R-11; assembly: GCF_025717595.1. NCBI lineage: Bacteria > Pseudomonadati > Pseudomonadota > Betaproteobacteria > Burkholderiales > Sphaerotilaceae > Roseateles > Kinneretia sp. DJ1R-11. Next base: position 763,417 of record NZ_JAJIRR010000001.1, on the reverse strand, counting down.
AGCAGCTTGAGCATGCCGTCGGCATGCGAGGTCAGGGCGTTGGCGTTCAGCGTGATGCCGTCGTTTGAGGCGGCGGCGCCGATCTCGCCGCCCATGCCTTGGGCCGCTTCGGCAATCGCGCGCGAATCGCGTTTGGCCGTGCCTTCGCTGAGCAGGCCGGCCAGCAGCTTGGCCTGGCCGGGGCTGGTGGCGGCATCGGCGCTGTAGCCGGCGCCGCGCAGGGCCAGCACATAGTCGACGCGCGGCAAGCCTTGGCGCGGCAGCACCCAGACCTCCAGGCCATTGGCCAGGGTCTTCTTGCTGATGTGGGGCACGGGGATGGGCTTGTCCTGGCCGTACTTGGGCAGGTCGGCCGGCATCTTGACGGCTTCGGCGGCGCTGGCGGCCACGGGCAGGGCCAGCAGGGCGGCGAGCAGGACGGTGTTGAGCTTGAGGGCTTTCATGGGCTTGGACTCCGGTCTCGCGATCAAGGTTGGGCAGCGCTGGCGCCAGCAGCGGCAGCGGCCGGGGCGGCCAGCATGGCGGCTGGCTTGCGGTCGATCACCGAGCGGTTGGCCACGGTCAGGTAGGTCTTGGCGACGCGCTGCACATCGGCGGAGCTCACGCCTTCGATCCAGCCCGGCACCTGGTTCACCACCTTGGCATCGCCCCACAGGGTCTGCAGCTTGGCCAGCTTGTCGGCGCGGCTCAGGAAGCTTTCCAGGCCGGTGTACCAGTCGGCCAGCAGGCGGGTCTTGAGGCGCTTGAGCGTGGCCTCGTCGACGCCGTCCTTGACGACCTTGGCGATCTCTTCATCCATGGCCGCCAGCAGGGCATCGGCGCTGCTGTTGGGCTTGTAGAGCGCGAACACGGTGTAGATGCTCGGGCCGTCGTATTCCCAGACGCTGGTCAGGCCGTAGAGCGAGTCGAGGTTGAGCGCCAGCTCGCGGCCCTTGACCAGGCTTTGGTAGAAGCGCGATGCGTCGCCGCCGGCCAGCAGCTCGCCCAGCACGGCGAAGGCCGGCTGGTCCTTGCTGCCACGCTGGGGCAGCTTCCAGGCCACGGCCACGGCCGGCACCTGGGCCAGCTTGTCGCTCTGCACCAGGCGGCGCTCGGCGGTGTTCAGGCCTTCGCTGAAATCGCTTGGGGCGGGCGTCGGGCGCTTGGGGATGGCGGCGAAATACTTTTCCGCCAGGGCGAAGGCCTTGGCCGGGGTGATGTCGCCGGCGATGGACAGCACGGCGTTGTTCGGACCGTAGTAATCGCGGTGGAAGGCGCGCACATCGTCGAGGCTGGCGTTTTCCAGGTCCTTGAAACTGCCGTAGCCGTCGTGCTTGTTTTCCCACTTGTCGAAGGCCAGGCCGCCGATATCGATCCACATGAAACCGCCGTAAGGCTGGTTCTGCACATTGACGCGAATCTCTTCCTTGACCACATCCTGCTGGTTCTTCAGCGTCGCGGCATTGAAGTCCAGTGTCTTCATCCGGTCGGCTTCCAGCCAGAGGATGGACTCCAGGGCCGAGACCGGGGCGGTTTCGATGTAGTTGGTGAAGTCGGGGCGGGTGGAGCCGTTGTTGTTGCCGCCGCCGCCGGTGATCACCTTGTCGAACACGCCCTTGGGCGCGTTGGGCGTGCCCTGGAACATCAGGTGTTCGAACAGGTGAGCGAAGCCGGTGCGGTTCTTGGGCTCCAGCCGCATGCCCACGTGATAGACGACGCTGACGCCGACCGTGGGGGAGCTGTGGTCTTCGCTGACCAGCACGGTCAGGCCATTGGCCAGCTTCTTGCTGGCGACAGGCACCTGCCAGCGGTCAGCGGCTTGCGCCGCCACCGACAGGGCCAGCCCTGCGAACAGGGCGATCAGGGAATGCTTGCGCATATGCACCTCGTTGAAATCAGGGGTTAGGTCAAAGTTCGCAGGGGTCGCTCAGGGCGCGCTCATCTGGAAGGTGTGGGCGAAGAAGGCCAGCATGTCGGCACGCTCCTCGATGATCTTGGAGGTCGGCTTGCCGGCGCCATGGCCGGCCTGCGTCTCGATGCGGATCAGCTTGGGCGCCGGGCCGGTGTCGGCGGCCTGCAGGGCGGCGGTGTACTTGAAGCTGTGCGCCGGCACGACGCGGTCGTCGTGGTCGCCGGTGGTGACCATGATGGCCGGGTACTTCACGCCCGACTTGATGGTGTGCAGGGGCGAGTAGGCAGCCAGGGCCTTGAACTCCTCGGCGTTCTCGGACGAACCGTAGTCCGGCACCCAGGCCCAGCCGATGGTGAATTTGTGGAAGCGCAGCATGTCCATCACGCCGACCTGGGGCACGGCCGCGCCGAACAGCTCGGGCCGCTGGTTGAGCACCGCGCCGACCAGCAGGCCGCCGTTGGAGCCGCCGTTGATGGCCAGCTTGGCCGGCTGCGTGTACTTCTGCGCCACCAGCCATTCGCCGGCGGCGATGAAGTCGTCGAACACGTTCTGCTTCTTCAGCTTGGTGCCGGCTTCGTGCCAGGCCGAGCCGTACTCGCCACCGCCACGGATGGAGGCCAACACGTAGACGCCGCCCATCTTCATCCAGGCCGCCGATGTGATGCCATAGCTGGGCGTCATCGAGGCGTTGAAGCCGCCGTAGCCGTAGAGCAGGGTCGGGTTCGTGCCGTCCAGCTTCAGGCCCTTTTTGTGGGCCAGGAAAATGGGGAAGCGGGTGCCGTCCTTGCTGGTGACGAATTCGCGGTGGGTCTCGAACTGATCGGCATCGAAGGCAGTCTGCGGGCGCTTGAACAGGCTGACCTTGTTGGCGGCCACGTCATAGCGGTAGACGGCGCTGGGCGTCGTCAGGCTGGTGTAGTTGAAGAAGGTCTCGCGGTCCTGCACGCGGCCGCCGAAGCCGCTGGCGGTGCCCACGCCGGGCAGCTGCACCTCGCCCTGCAGCTTGCCGTCCAGGCCGTGGCGGCGCACCAGGGTGGAGGCGTCGCGCAGATAGCTCAGCAGCAGGCGGCCGCTCACGGCAGAGGCGCCGGTCATGGCGTCGGGGCCCTCGGCCACCAGGGTCTTCCAGGCTTCCTTGCCCGAAGCCTTGAGGTCGACGGCGATCAGGCGGCCGCGCGGCGCGTCCTTGTCGGTCTTGACGATCAGGCTGTTGCCGTTCAAGCCCACGGCCTGGTATTGCGCATCGAAAGCCAGGCTGATGGCCTTGGGCTCGCCGCCGGCAAAACCACCTTTGACCAAGGGCAGCACCATCAGGCCGTTCTTGGAGCCGCCCTTCCAAACATTGATGATCAGCAGTTTGCCGTCATCGGAAACGCTGCTGCCGAAGCCCCATTCCTTTTCCTGAGGGTTGGCGGCTACCAGCACATCGGCCGACTGCGGCGTGCCCAGGCGGTGGTAGAAGTGTTTCTGGAAATAGTTCGCGCCGGTCAGGGCCGCGCCCTCGGCTGGGGCGTCGTAGCGCGAGTAGAAGAAGCCCTTGCCGTCCGGCGTCCAGGTGGCGCTGGAGAACTTCACCCATTCGATGGCATCGGGCAGGTCGTGGCCGGTGGCGAGATCGCGCACCTTCCAGGTCTGCCAGTCGGAGCCGGCTTTGGAGCTGCCGTAGGCCAGCAGCTTGCCATTGGGCGAAGGTGCATAACCGCTGATCGCCACGGTGCCATCCTGGCTCAGGGTGTTCGGGTCCAGGGCGATGCTGGGCTGTTCCTTCAGCGACTTGGCGGTGTAGAGCACCGATTGCTGCTGCAGGCCGTTGTTGCGGGTCCAGAAGTAGCGGCCGCCTTCCTTGAAGGGCACGCCGAACTTCTCGAAGTTGTAGAGCTCGGTGTAGAGCTTGCGCACCGGCAGGCGCTGCGGCATGGCCGCGAGGAAGGCGTCGGTGACCAGGTTCTGGGCTTTGACCCAGTCCTTGGTCTGCGGGCTGTTGTCGTCCTCCAGCCAGCGGTAGGGGTCGGCCACGGCCGTGCCGTGGTAGTTGTCGGTCTGCTCGACCTTGGCGGTCGCGGGGTAGCTCGGTGTGCTCGTTTGCGCGAAGCTGGCGCTGCTGCTCAGCAGGGCCAGGCAGGCCATCACCAATGCCTTGTGGGCTGGCCGGATCTTGTTCGTCATGGCGGTCATCGTCTCTTTCCAGAACTCAGGGCTCGGCGCGGGTGGCGCGAGGCTGCGGCATTCTGGCAAGGATTGAAAACCATGACGAAAGGCATTCCCCGATTTGGCCTGCGGGGAAACCCGGGGGTGGGAACAGGCCCTAGCGCGCTTTCTGGCTCCAGAGCACGCCGGCGGCGATCAGGCTCATGCCGATCAAGGTGGCGCCGTCGGGCTGCTCGCCGAACAGCGGGATGGCCAGCAGCGTGGCCAGCACCGGGGTCAGGGCGCCCGCGGTGGCGCTGCGCTGGGCGCCCAGGCGGGCGACGGCATAGCTGTAGCTCAGGGTCGAGATCAGGCCCACGCCCACGCTCTGGATGGCCAGTTGCAGCAAGAGTTGCGAGCCGCTCAAGCTGGGCAGCGCCAGGCCTTGCGTGCCGGCCTGCCAGGCCAGCAGGGGCAGGAGCAGGCCCAGGGAGACGGTGGAGATCAGGGCCGCGGCCTCCAGCGGCGCCAGCTTCGCCTCGCGCAGGGCCAGGGTGTAGGCCGACCACATCAGGCTGCCCAGCAGGAAGAAGGCATAGCCCTGGGCCAGATCGGCCTGGCCGGCCTTGAGCGCCAGCATCGTCGCCACGCCGCTGGCGATGCACAGCAGGGCCGGCCAGCGCGCCAATGCCGCGCGGCCGTGCAGGGCTGCGGCCAGCAAGGCGGTGAACAGGGGCAGGGTGCCGGGGATCAGGGTGGCGCCGTCGGCCACCGGCGCATGGCGCATGCCCCAGCCTGCGATCAGGAAGTAGGGCAGGCCGGCACCGGCGACGATCAGCAGCCACAAGCGCGCCGGTACGGCGGCAAAGCGGGTGCGGCGCTTCCAGAGCAGGGGCGCGAACAGCAGGCCGGCCGGGCCGAAGCGCAGCAGGGCCAACTCCACCGGCGGCAGGGCGACACGCGCGCCGGCACGCAAGGAGATGAAGAAAGCGGCCCAGATCGCCAGGGTCAATGCCAGCGCGGCCCAGCCCAGGGCCTCGCTTTGGTGCCAGGCCTGCTGCGGGCGGCGCCCGCCAAAAGATTGCGAGGGCAGGCCGGCGGCGGCCAGGGAAGGGCGGGAATTGGGGTGCATGGGGCGGGCAAGGCAAGGGCTACAACGAGAGGAATTTTCAAGCGCTTCCCTGAGTGAAACCCCGCAATCTGGCGTGAAAACTGGTCTGCTTGAGGGGGCTTTCGCCAATAATCATTGAAACTTTGATGGAAACAAGCCATGGACAGAATCGACCTCCAGTTGCTCGAGCTGCTGCAGCGTGACGGCCGCCTCAGCATTGCCGAGTTGGCCGAGCGGGTGGCCTTGTCGGCCAGCCCCTGTGCGCGCCGACTCAAGCGCTTGGAGGACGAGGGATTCATCTCGGGCTATCGCGCGGTGCTGGACCGCAAGGCGGTGCAGCTGGCCACCACGGTCTTCGTCAATGTGCGCTTGATGCACCACCGCGAGGACGCGGTGCAGCAGTTCGAGGCCGCCATGGAGGCCATGGCCGAGGTGGTGGCCTGCCATGTGGTCAGCGGTGCGCATGACTACCTGCTCGAGGTGGTGGTCGGCGAGCTGAGTGCTTACGAGCAAATCGTGCGGCGCCTGCAGGCCCTGGCCATGGTGCAGGACATCACCAGCAATTTCGCCATCCGCTGCGTCAAGAGCGGCGCGCCGCTGCCCTTGAAATCGGCTTGAAGCGAGGGCTTGCGGGCGCGCCCGCGTGACGCAGGAAAAGCGCTCGAAACAGCTCAGCCGCACTCCCCCGGGCTGGAGGATGACAGGGGGCCGACAAGGGCCGACAGTCCAGGCTTCGGAAGGCACGGGGCCTTCTTGTTTGATTCAAGGTCAACGCCGAGGTTCACCCATGTTGCGCAGCCTGTTCACCGGTCTCAGTGCCCTCACCCTGGCCCAAACGGCTGCGGCCGGCATCGTCGTCAGCTCTTACAGCATGATGGACGGCGCGCCCCTGCATGGGGCCTATTACGACAACCTCTACAACGGCAACCACGGGCCTGATGGCTGGTTGTCGGGCGGCACCGGCGACCTCACCGACGGCGTGACCAGCGCCTCGGTGGCGGCCGGCTATGGCGCTTGGGCACCCTATGTGATGTGGGACGCTCAGTCGCCCGTGATCCTGTTCGACCTGGGCGAGAGCTACCGCCTGAGCCGCATCACCAGCTACTTCAAGTACTACGCCCAGGCGGCCGTCTACATGCCCGGCGCCATGAGCCTGCGCTTCTCGAGCGATGGCCTGCATTTCGGCAGCAGTCAGCTGCGCACCCTGAGCGCGGCCGAGCGCCTGCCCGGCGCCGACAACAGCGACGGTGTGTTCGAGCTGCTGAACGGCAGTCAGGCGGCCGGCCGCTATGTCGAGCTGCGCCTGCACAACGGCCCCGAACAGCGCTGGTTGGCGCTCGGCGAGGTGGTCTTCGAGGGCAGCCCCGGCGGTCCGGTGCAAGGCGTGCCCGAGCCCGGCAGCGCTGCCCTGGCCCTGCTCGCCCTGCTGGGCCTGGGCCTGCAGCGCCGGCGCGCCTGAGCGGCCGCTGTTGCGTGCCGGGCCTGCCACGGCGCTGTCACAGCGCCGCCATGCCCCCGCCATCAAGACTGCCGACACTGGCCAGCCCTGGCACCCGCCCGGTCTGCGCCGATGCCTTCGAGGCATCCCGAGAGGCCGAGTGCGCTTGCGCCCCCAACGGTCTCGGAGAGTCTTCATTCATGCGCGTACGTCTGCTTCCCCTGCTGGCCCTGGCTGCCTTGGCCCAGCCAGCACTGGCCCTCAATATCGTCCTGAGCAATGACGACGGCCTGACCAGCAATGTCAAAGCGCTGTACGAGGCGCTCAAAGCCAAGGGCCATGATGTGATCGTCTCGGTGCCTTGCACCGGCCAGAGCGGCATGGGCGGCGCGGTCAAGTTCCTGAGCCCGTTGACGCCGCTGACGGCCGCCTGCCTGAACGGCGCCGCCGCGGTGGGCGCGCCGGGCGCCGGCCCCATGAGCAAGGCCGGCTTTACCAACGGCGACTACCACTACGTCAACGGCACGCCCATCATGGCCCTGCTCTACGGCCTCGATGTGCAGGCGCAAGCCCGCTGGGGCAAGGCCCCGGATCTGGTGCTCTCCGGCCCCAACGAAGGCCAGAACGTCGGCCACATCGTCAACAGCTCGGGCACCATCGGCAATGCCCAGAACTCGGCCTCGCGCGGCATCCCCTCGATCGCCCTGAGCGCCGACGCCGACACCACCGACAACGTCAATCTGGCCGCACCGAAGTCGGCCACCGTGGCCAAGCTCAGCGTGGACCTGATCGCCGCCCTGCAGGCCAAGGCCGGCACCGGCCCGCTCTTGCCGGCCGGCCTGGCGCTGAACGTCAACTTCCCGCAGGTGCTGGACGGTGCCAAGTGGAAGTTCGCCCGCATCGGCAGCTACAACGCCTACAAGGTCAAGTTCGTCAAAGATCTGGGCGCCGACCCGGTGGCCGCGGGCTATGGCCTGGGCCAGGTGCACCTGCCCGGCATCACGCTGGAGATGAACAGCGCCCCGGCCACCGAGGCGCAGGCCGAGGACGAGTCCATCGTCTACAAGAAAGACATCGCGGTCACGGCCATGCAAGTCGCTTACGACCACCGCAGCGCCGGCCAGCAATGGCTGCGTCTGCGCCTGCGTGATCTGCTGAGCCAGTGAGGGCGGTCACCATGAGAGCCTCACCTTTGTTTCGCGCCCGTCTCCTGCCTCTGATGGCCTCGCTGGCCTTGGTCGCCTGCAACGGCGGCGATGCCGGCCCGTCCGTCAGCGTGCCGGATCTGGCGCCGGGCAGCTATGTCGTCAACGCGGGCACGGCCGACGCGCCGGTGCCGGGCCGCTATTTTTCCGGCAGCGACGGCAGCCGCGTGCTGGTCTTGAACAATGCGGCCGAGCAAGCCGAGCGCATCTACCGCCGCGCGTCCAGCAGTGCTGAGTGGGTGGCGGTGCCCGCCGCCACAGCCGATGTCAACATCAGCCTGCAAGCGAGCCACAAGCAAGCGGCACTGTCCGCGCTGACGGTCGGCCAGCTGGTCGGTCGCTATGTCACCCAGCTCGGCCCGGGTGTCTGGGCGCAGTTCACTGTGGCGGCCGATGGCAGCATCAGCGCCGGCGCGGCCAGCAGCTGCAAGCTCAGCGGGCGTCTGGACAGCCAAGGTGGCGCCGGTGGCCTGGCCCTGAGCCTGATGGCCAGCGGCTGCGGCAACGCGGTACCGGCCTCCAGCAGTGGTTTTGCGCTGGCCGATGTCGATGAGCTGCCGGCACGCATGCGCTTGCTGGCCGACGACGGCCGCACGATGCTGGACCTGCGCGCCTTCAGCGAATGAGCTGAACCAGCCGGTCTGAGGCCGGCTGGCTGGACCGGTCCTCTCCTGGTGCGCCTCAGTCGCGCCTTTCGGCAGTCTGTCGCAGCGCCGCTGGCCTCTCCGGAGGCCGCTGCTACATTGGCCCCCGCTCAAGACATACGCCGACGCGGGGAGACGCTGTGCAGAAAAACAAGACTCAAGGTGCCCGTGGGCGCTGGTTGAAATCCTGGCGCGTGCGCCTGGCCGTGCTGCTCGTGATCGGCGCTGCGTATGGCGCCTATCGCTATCTGAGCCCGACGCCGCCACCGCCCCCGCCGCCGACCGGCGAGGTGAATCTGGCCGACATCACGCAGACGGTACAGGCGGCAGGTGTGCTGCAACCGCGGCTCAAGGTCGATGTCGGTGCCCAGGTCAGCGGCCAGGTGCGCCAGCTCCATGTGCAGCTGGGCCAGCAGGTCAAGAAGGGCGAACTGCTGGTCAGTCTGGATCCCGAGTTGGCACGCAGCGAAGTGGCCCAGGCCGAGGCGGCCGCAGCCCAGCAAGTGGCCTTGATCGAAGTGCGCCAGGCCGACCTGAAGACGGCCCGCCGCGAGGTCGAGCGCCAGCGTCGCCTGCTCGCCGGCGATGCCACCGCGGCCACCGAGGCCGAGCGTGCGGACACCGAGCTGGCCAAGCTGGAAGCCGATCTGCGCGGCCAGAGCGCCAATCTGAAACGCCTGCAGGCCGAGCTGGACAAGCGCAAGCTGTCCCTGGGCTATGCCTCGATCACCGCGCCCATGGACGGCACCGTGGTCAACCTGCCGGTGCAGGAAGGCCAGACCGTGATCGCCGCGCAGATCACCCCGGTCATGGTGACCCTGGCCAACCTCGACGAGATCACCGTGCGTGCCCGGGTTCCCGAGGCCGACATCGCCCAGATCAAGATGGGTCAGAACGCCCGCTTCGTGACCCTGGCCGGCGAGGCTCAGCGTTATGAAGGCAAGGTCCGCGTGATCCAGCCGGTGCCCGAGCGGGCCGGCAATGCGGTCTTCTACAACGTGCTGTTCGAGGTGGACAACAAGGCACGCAAGCTGCTGCCCGAGATGACGGTGCAGGTCAATGTCGAGACCGGTTCGGCCAAGAAGACCCTGACTCTGCCCATGGTCGCGCTCGGCGAGCGGGGCGAGGACGGCCGCTTTGCCGTGCAGGTGCTCGATGCGCAGAACAAGCAGCACCCGCGCCAGGTGCGCACCGGCCTGCAGGACGGCGCCCGCGTGCAGGTGCTCGATGGCCTGAAGGCCGGCGAGAAGGTCTTGCTGGCGCCGCCTTCGGCGGCCGAGCAGGCTGCGTCGGCTGCATCGAAGTAAGCCGGCACCGCCATGCATCCCCTGATCGAACTGCGCGGCGTCGGCCGCCACTACCGCCTGGGCGCCATCGATGTGCCGGCGCTCGATGATGTCAGCCTGAACATCCAGGCCGGCGAGTTTGTCGCCGTGATTGGCCAGTCGGGTTCGGGCAAGAGCACGCTGATGAATGTGCTGGGTTGCCTGGACAACCCGACCGTCGGCCAGTTCCTGATCGACGGCCAGGACGCCAGCCAGCTGGGCCCCGACGAGCTGGCCGGCCTGCGCCGCGAGCGCTTCGGCTTCATCTTCCAGCGCTACCACCTGTTGCCGCATATGGATGCGCGTGGCAACGCCGCCCTGCCGGCTGTGTATGCCGGCGCCAGCGGCAGCGCCCGGCGCGAGCGCGCCGAGGCTTTGTTGACTCGCCTGGGCTTGGGCGAGCGCATGCACCACAAGCCCAATGAGTTGTCGGGCGGCCAGCAGCAGCGCGTATCCATCGCTCGCTCGCTGATGAACGGCGGCCAGATCATCCTTGCCGACGAGCCAACCGGTGCGCTCGATTCGCAGAGCGGCACCGAAATGCTGGCCCTGCTGCGCGAGCTCAACGAGCGCGGCCACACCATCATCCTGGTCACCCACGACGCCCATGTCGCCGGCCACGCGCGCCGCATCATCGAGCTCAAAGACGGCAAGGTCCTGAAGGACAGCGGCACGCCGGCCGACCACCGCCTGCCCGGCCCTCTGGCTGGCGAGACCGCTGGCCTGGCGCGGGGCAGTTGGTGGGGCCGGCAGCAGATGCAGTGGCGTGAGGCCTTGCAATCGGCGGTGCAGTCGCTGCAGGGCAATCGCCTGCGCACGGCGCTGTCCATGCTGGGCATCAGCATCGGCATTGCCGCGGTCGTGTCCATCCTGGCCTTGACCAGCGCGGCGCGCGGCAGCATCGAGAAAGATGTGGGCAGTTTCCTGTCCGGCCGCATCCCGGTGTTCCGCGGCAACCCCAATCTGCCGCCGGGAACCCAGGCCCAGGCCTTTCGGCCCAGCGAGATCGAGGCCATCCGCGCCCTGCCCGGCGTCAAGGCGGTGACCGTTGACCGAGAGACTCAGCTGACCGCACGCTACGGTGCGCGCGACGCCATGGTCAGCGTGCTCGGCGCCGAGAAGCAGACCCTGGCTGCGCGCAAGCTCAAGCTGGTCGAGGGCCGCTACCTCAATGCCATGGACTACGCCGGTTCCACGCAGGTGGCGGTGATCGATGAGAAGGCGCGCAAATCGCTGTTCAAGCCGGGTGAATCGCCGCTCGGTCGTACCCTGCTGGTGGCGCCGCAAGGCATGCCGGCCGATGGCGCGGGTGCTGGCGCCGGAGCCGCCGCCGTGCCGATCGGCGTGGCCCTGCCCTTGACCATCGTCGGCGTGGTCGCACCCGACACCGGGGGCGCGGTCAACTTCGGGTCTTGGTTGGGCCAGGTCCTGATGCCGCACACCACCTTCGGGCGCAAGCTCGATGTGCGCGCGGACTCCGACCAGTTCAATGTGCTGCTCGATTTCACCGTGCCACCCGAAGAGGTGCGCAAGCAGCTGACCTACCGGCTCAAGGCCTTGCACGGCATCGAGGACTTCGACTCCTGGAATGCCGACGAGGAGTTCCGCAAGTTCCAGCAGATCACCGGCGCCATGGCCTTGCTGTTCGCCGGCGTGGGGGCGATCTCCTTGCTGGTCGGCGGCGTGGGGGTGATGAACATCATGCTGGTCTCGGTCAGCGAGCGGACGCGTGAGATCGGCATCCGCATGGCGGTTGGTGCGCGCCAAGGCGATGTGCGCCTGCAGTTCCTGGTCGAGGCGGTGGTGCTGTGCTGCCTGGGCGGCCTGGTTGGGGTGTTCCTGAGTTGGCTCGGTGCGCAGGGCATCAATGCCGCGCAGCAGTCGCTGAAGGTCGAGGTCAGCTGGGCGGCCCTGGGGGTGGCGTTTGCCGTGTCCAGCTTTGTCGGCCTGGTCTTCGGAACCCTGCCGGCGCGCCGCGCGGCGGCCCTGAGCCCGGTCGATGCCCTGGCCCGCGAATGAAGGTGAGAGTCATGAACAAGAAAACAAACTCCAAAAATGAGCGGATCCGGGGTGTCTCGGCGCTCGCCGCTGCCGCGGCCGCTCTGAGCCTGCTGCTGGCCGGCTGTGCCAGTGGCCCGGTCGCTGGCGTGCCGGCAAATTTGGCCGTGACTCCGAGTCTGCCGGCACAGTGGCAGCAGCTGAGCGTTGCTGCGTCTGGCGAAGGCGCCATGCAAACCGATGCACAGCTGGCCGCCCTGCAAGAGCAGGCGCTGCGTGCCAACCGCGACATCGCGCTGGCGCTCAAGCGCTGGGAGCGGGCCCGGCTGCAGCTTGGCCAGAGCGAGCTGGAGCGTGGCCTCAAGCCCAGCTTGAGCGGCGGCGCTTCCGGCAGCCGCGCGCTGGAGCAAGGGCCGCTGTCGCGCAGCTACTCGCTCAATGCCAGCGTCAGCTACGAGGTGGACCTCTGGCAGCGCCTGGCCCATGGCGAGTCTGCTCAGGCCGCCCAGGTCGCCGGCCAGCGCGCCGATTGGGCCGCGGCCCGGCTGCTGATCCGCAACCGTGTGGCCGAGAGCTACTGGAGCCTGGCCGCGCTGGCGCTGGAAGAGCCCTTGATCGCCGAGCAGCTGCACGGCGCCGAGGCGGTGCTGGCCCTGACCCGGCTGCGCGTGCGCGAAGGCAAGCTGCTGCCCATCGAGGTGGACAAGGCGGCCAGCAGCCTGCAGGGCTTGCGCTCGCGTCTGGCGCAGCTGCAGCGCGAGCGCGTGCAACAAGGACTGAGCCTGGGCTTGCTCTTGGACGAGAGCGCCCCCGCCTTGCCCGCAAGCCCGAGCTTGCCGCAGGGCCAGCCCGGTGACTGGCAAGTCGGTGCGCCGGCCGAGGCCCTGGAGCGCCGCCCCGATGTGCAGCGCGCCCGCGCTCAGGTGGACAGCGCCCTGGCGCAGTGGCGTGCCACCGAGGCAGCGCGTTATCCCAGCCTGAGCCTGAGCCTGGGTGTCGGCACGGGCGGCGCTCAGTGGCGCGACTGGCTGGAGCGGCCCCTGGCCACTTTGTCCTCCAGCCTGATCGTGCCTCTGGTCGACTGGCGCCGCCTGGACCTGCAGCGCGGTCAGTCGGTCAACGATGTGGAAAGCGCGGCCCTGAGCCTGCGCGACACGGTGCACAAGGCCCTGGTCGAGGTGGAGCAGCTGGCGGCCGAACGCCGCGAGCTGCGCCAGCAGGCCCTGGCCAACGCCGCCCGTTTGGGCGAGGCCCAGCAGACGGAAAAACTGGCGGCGCTGCGTTATGAGGTCGGCGTGATCGCTCGCGCCGACTGGCTGCAGGCCCGCAATGCCCGCCTGGCCGCGGAGCAGGAGGCCATTCAGCTGCGCCTGCGCCAGTGGTTGAATCAGGCAGCCTTGCAGAAGGCCTTGGCGAGCGCCTGAAGGGGAGGGCTGAAACCCGCCCTCGTTACTCTTTTCTTTCTTCAAACCGTCGCCAGAACTGGCGCCTCTTTTGCACATGCTGATCCAGTCATTGCCCCGTTCAATTCGCGTTCTAGGCCTGCTGGCCGCAGGAATTCCCGCTTCGGCGCAGGCCTCGATTCATGGCGATATGGCCCCGGTGTTCGGCCTGTTGGTTGGCGCCGGCGGCATCTTGCGCCTGGGCATCCTGGGCATGCTCTATGCCTGCTATCTGTTCTGGAAATGGAACCGGGCGGACTGGCTGTTTGCGGCGGTGGTGGCTTTGATTGCGCCGAGTTTGCTGATGGGCTTTGTCGGCTTGATCCCGGGTCTCATGGGGTCGAGCGGCGGTGGCGTGGCGATGACGGTGATCACGGTCATCACCTTCATTCTCGGCTTGGTGAACTGGGGCTTCTTGTGGTTTGCTTTGCGCGAGAAGAAGCGCCGCGCTCAACGCTAGCCGCCATGTGACGCTGCGGCCTAGGGCCGACGTTCACGTTGCTGAATGACTGTCAGTCTCGGCGCCATCCACGTCATCCTCGTCATCGCTGATCCGGTCGCGCCCCGCCGCCTTGGCCGCATAGAGCGCCAGGTCGGCGCGGGCATACAGCGAATCCAGGGATTCGTGCGGGCGCAGTTGGGCCAGGCCCAGGCTGGCGCTGACATGCAGCCGGTGCTGTTCGTAGGCGAACTCGCGCTCGCGGATCGCCTGCAACAGGCGCTCGCCCAGCAGGCGGGCGCCGGCGCGGTCGGTGTCGGGGAGCAGCAGCGCGAACTCCTCGCCGCCGAGGCGGCCCAGCAGGTCGGCGCTGCGCACCTGGGCACGGGCCAGCTCGGCGGTCTGGCGCAGCACCTCGTCGCCGGCCGGGTGGCCATGCTGGTCGTTGACGCGCTTGAAGTTGTCGAGGTCCAGCATCAGCAGGCACAGGGCCTGGCCGCTGCGTCGGGCGGCGGCCAGCTGGCGTTGGGCTTGTTCCATGAAATAGCGGCGGTTGCTGCAGCCGGTCAGGGCGTCGCTGGTGGCGAGCAGGAACAGGCGCTCGTTGGCTAGGCGCAACTCTTCCGTGCTTTGCTCCAGCTGGGCGGTGCGTTCGGCCACCTGGCCCTCTAACCGGCGCTGGCGCCGCTTCAACCAGGCCGTGCGCATCTGAACCAGGGCCAGCACACCGCCCAGCAGCAGCAGGCCAAGCAGGAGCTGGAAGCCGCGGGTCTGGTACCAGGCGGCCTGGATCTCGATCGGTACGCTCAGGCTGCTTTCGGCCCAGTCGCCTTGGCCGTCGCTGCTGGCCAGGCGCAGGCGGTAGCTGCCGGGCGGCAGATGGGTGTAGGCGGCCAGGCGGCGGCTGGCGTCGGTCTCGATCCAGTCTTTGTCAAAGCCGTCGAGTTGGTATCGGTAGCGGCGGCGCTCGGGCGCAACAAAGTCCAGGGCCGAGAACTCGATGCTGAGGCCGCGCGTGTTGGGCGCCAGGCGCAGGGGCTCGGTGTTGGCCGAGGACGCACCGTTGAAGCGGCCCAGCGGCACCGCTCGGTCGCCGACCCAGCCCTCGGTCAGGACCAGCTCCTGCTTGTTGACCGAACTTTGGATGCGCCCGGGCTGCAGCACGGTCAGACCACCCTCGCCGCCGAACAGCAGGCTGCCGTCGGCCGCCACGGCAGCGGCGTCGATCCAGTAGCCACGGATGAACACGCCCTCGGCTGCGCGCAGGGTCTGCACGCTCAGGCGCTCGGGGTCGATCTTGGCGATGCCATCGGCGGTGCTGGCCCAGATCTGACCGCCTGCGTCCTCCAGCAAGCCGTCGACGTTGGCGCTGGGCAGCCCTTGCGCCGTGCCGAGGCGGCGAAAGCGCGGGCGCTCGCCTTCCCAATGGGTCAGCAGATGCAGGCCGCCGCCCAGGGTGGCCACCCAGAGGCGCTGCTGTCGGTCCAGCAGCAGGCTGGCGATCAGGCCCGCGCCCAGGGCCTGCGGGTCGGACGGGTCGGCGCTGATGCGGGTGATCTTGCGGTCGGAGCTGATGCGGTTGAGGCCGTTGCGAGTGCCGACCCAGACCTCGCCGTCGCGGCCCTGGCGCAGCACGGTGATGCGGCCGTCGCTCAGCGCCGCCGGTGGGATTTGCTCGGCGGCCTGGCCCGGCTTGACCGGCAGGGGCAGCAGCCAGAGGCCATCATCGCGCCCGCCCAGCCAGAGCCGGCCGGGCTGGGCCAACAGGCGGTAGCTGCTGAGGCTGTGTGCGCGGCCGGGCAGCTCCAGGCGGCGCAGCTGTTGACCGTCTTCGCTGGCTTGGTATAGCCCGCGCCCGGTGGCCAGGTAGACACTGCCATCCTCGCCCTGCGCCAGGCCGAAGATGTGGTCGCTCGGCAGGGCCTGCTCGGGCCGCTCCGGGTCAGCGCGCAAAGCCTGCGTCCGGGCACGCACGGGGTCGATGATGTCCACCCCTTCACCTTGCAGGCCCAGCCAGATGCGGCCGTCGCGCGTGGCCAGCAGGGCGAACACATCGCTGCCGCGCAGGACCGGGCGATGGCTGCCACCGAACAGGGTCTGCACGCCGGGCCGGGTCGTGCTGCGGCTCAGGCCGCGCTGGCTGCCCACCTAGCTGTTGCCGCGGCCGTCGCGGTAGATGGCGAAGATGATGTCGCCGGCCAAGCTGTTGCTGAGGCCGGGGTCGTGGCGGATGCGGCTGAGTCGGCCGCTGGCGCTTTCCACGGCCACCAGGCCCTGGCCGTAGCAGCCGAGCCAGACCTCGCCCGGCGCGCCGCCACCGATGGCATGGACCCAGCTTTGCTGCAGAGCTGCAAGCCCTCGGGCCTCGCCGCCGATGCGCTCGGCGCCCTGGCCACTGGCCGGCACGCGGAAGGCGCCGTGGGTGCGGCTGCCCACCCAGACCTGCGCTTGCTCGTCCTGGTACAGGCTCCAGACCTGCACAGCTTCTGCCTTGCCGGTCGGCAAGTCCACGCTTTGGAAGGCCGTGGCGCCGGCTGGACGCAGGCGCAGGCCGAGCGTGCCGCCGACCCACAGGCCGCCGCTGCGGTCCAGCAACAGGGCCTGGATTTGCTCGGCCGGTGGCTGGTCCTTCCCAGGGCGGTCAAATACCGCGGCTTGAGCCTGGATGGTGTCGTTCGCCAGATCCAGCCGGTCCAGGCCCGTCGCGCCGCCGATCAGCAGGCCGCCCCGGCCGTCCTCGGCCAGGGCGTGGATGGCCGCGCTTCGCAGGCCGCCAGGCCCGGGCGCAAAGCGTTGGAAGTCGTCGCTCTGGCGCTCATAACGCGCCAGTCCCCCGGCGCTGGTGCCGACCCAGAGCCGCCCTTGGCGGTCCCGGTGCAGGCTGGTGACCCAGTGGTCGGGCAGGCTGCGCGCATCGCCTTGTTGCGGCTTGTAGTGGCGAAAGCGATGGCCGTCCCAGCGCGCCAGACCACTTTGCGTGCCGACCCAGAGAAAGCCGTCGCCATCTTCGGCGATGGCTGTGGTCAGCGAGTTGGGCAGGCCGGCGTCTTGCGCGCGGTTGTGAAAGGTCGCGTCAGCCAGCTCGGCCCAGCGCGTCGGCGGTGCGGCCGCCTGTGCCGAGCCAATCCAGCTCGGCTGCAGCAGCAGAACAGCCCAAGAAAGCAAGAACAGGCCGGCCGCCCGCCAGGCGTGCGACATGAGGCGTGGGGATGCAGGGTGGGCGGGCATCTTGAGGGCCAGTCTACGGCAAGGCGCCTGGGCGCCTCTGCACGCTGCCTCGGCGCGCCGTGACCTGGGGCACTGCCCGCGCTGCCGTGCTCAGTGCCAACTGGCAGGACAGCCGAAGCGCTCACGCGCATCAGAAGTCCTGTCACTCTGCCGGTGCTCCAAGATCGCTCACGGTGCCAAATCCAGTTCGGCCCCCGGCCACAGGTGGTTCGCCCATGTTTCGGCGGTTGCATCGAATCCCTCGGCATTGGCCAGCACGACCAGCGCGCATCCCTCTTCGAGGCTACGCAGCGCCAGCGAAGAGAAGGCGGCGAAGCTGCCGCCGTGAAACAAGATCTGCCGCTGATCTTTGCGAAGGATCTCGGTGCCGAAGCGATAGGGCTGACCGGCTGAGGCGAAGCGCAGGTCGTCAGCGCTGCACCGAGCGAGCAGCGACTGGCTGCCATGGCGACGCCAATCGTCCAGCAAGCAGGCCTCGGCGCGCAGCAAATCGTCCAGCGTCGACCACATGCCACCATCGCCCCAGCTGCCCAGGTTCACCGGCAATTCGCGCCAGCCACCGGCCGCAAGGGCTTGGTAGCTGCGAGCACGGCGCGGCAATACGCGATGCGGGTCGTTCTCGAAACCGGTGTTGTGCAGTTGCCAAGGCGCGAAGAGGCGCTGTCGAGCAATCTCGTCCAGCGGCAAGCCGGCATCGCGCTCCAAGCAGTCGGCCAAGAGCACGTAGTTGCTGTTGCTGTAATCAAAGCGGCTGCCGGGCTCGAAATCTCCGTCTTCGGTCTTGCGGATCAACTCCAGCGCTTGCGCCTGAGTGACGAGATCACTTTCGTCCCGCCCGAGTTGCATCTGCCACAGGTACAGATAGTCATCGACACCGCTGGTGTGGCGCAGCAAGTGGCCCAGGAGCACAGGATGCTCGTAGCTTGCGAGCGCAGGCAAGAGCGCACGCATATCGGCGTCCAGCGCGATCCGGCCGGCCGCAACGGCCTGCATCACCAGTGCCCCGACCCAAAACTTGGACTCCGATGCAAGGTAGAAGCGGGTGTCACCCGCGAGCGGCTGCGGCCATTCCAGATGCGCCAAGCCATGATGCGCGGTGCGGACGGTCCGGCCTTCGATGGCAAGGCCGATACAAAAGCCCGGGCCAAAGGGATCGTACGTTTCTCGCAGCGTGGCGATGGCGGTGTCGAAGCGACCCAGGAGAAGAGGGATATCAAGACTCATGGCGGCAGCATACGGGCCTGGCCACTCCGCCACTCCGCCCACCTCGCCACGTGCAGGCTTGCCGAGGCGGGGCCACGAGCTTGGGCGCAGCGATGTGTTGATGGGCCGGTTGGCGATCTACGCTCGCCATGTCTGCGAAGCTCTCGATCAGGGACGATCCCCGACCAGTGCCGTCAAGATGGCATAGGCGGCCTGGACACGCGCTGGGATCGGGTAGTTCTTGTTCGCCAGGATCACCAGGCCGAACTGTTCCTTGGGGACAAACAGCGCATAGGCGCCAAAACCCCCGGTCGATCCGGTCTTGTTGAACAAGCGCGGCCCCGGGTCCTGGCCCGCCAAGACTTTTTGCACTGGCAGAGGGTCGAAGATGACTTCTTCAGCGTTGCCGCCCAAGAGCCACTCACGGCTGATGGGATAGCCGTATTGCTCCCAGCCCAAGCCTTGCACCATGGGGCCGGCCCGGAACCGTCCGATCTGGGTGGCCAGCACGGCGCGCTTCATCGGCCCACTGAGGGTGGAGGGGTCCAAATTGGCCTGGACAAAGCGCAGCAAATCTGCGGCCGTGGTCTTCACCCCATAGGTTTGCTCATCCATGGGGCCTGGGTTGACACGAACTGCCTGCTCGCCTCGATATCCCCAGGCGTAGTTGATCGCTGCCCGTTCAGGCACCTGGATGTAGGTGCTCGTCATGCCAAATGCCGGGAACAGCGTCGTCTCCATCGCGCTGGCAAAGCTCATGCCCAAGGCATTGCTGGCCGCCAGCCCGAACAGACCCAGGCTGGGGTTGGAGTACTCGCGAATGCGGGCCGGCGGCGCCGCAGGCTTCCAGCCTGCGTAGTAGGACAACATGGCTTTTTGGCCATGAACTGTTTCAGGAAACTGCAAGGGCAGACCACCCGCCGTGTAGGTGCCGAAATGCAGCAGGGTCGCTCGGTCGATGGCCTTGCCGCGCAGCTCGGGAATGTACTTTCCAGGGTGATCGGCCAGCGAGAGCTTCCCGCTCGCTTCGGCATAGGCGCCCAGCGTCGCAGTCAGGACCTTGCTGATGGAGCCGATTTCGAACAGGGTGGCGTCGGTCACGGCCTGGCCTGAGGCTTTGGAGGCCACTCCGAAATTGAAGAGATATGCACGGCCGTTCAGCGACACCCCAAGCGCCATGCCGGGCACGGCATATTGGCTCATCAGTGGGGCAATCGCGGCTTCGACGGCTGGGCGAATACGCGCAGCATCGTCAGCATGGGCGCGTGGAAGGAGCCCTGCGGCAAGCGCTGCGCCGCAGAGTCGCAGCATGAGGCGGGAGTGGAGAGAAAGCACGGGCGTCATTCAGCGTGATGGTGATGGAGCGGCTTCTAGAGCCGAGGCTATCGCTGCACTTCAAAGGCTGAAGTCGTAATCCACCGTCAGCGGCGCATGGTCGCTGAACTTCTGGTCTTTGTAGATGGCGGCGCGCTTGGCCAAGGCCGCCAGCTTCGGCGTGGCGAAGTGATAGTCCAGGCGCCAGCCCACGTTCTTGGCGTAGGCCTGGCCCCGGTTGCTCCACCATGTGTAGCACTCGTCGGTGGTGTCAGGGTGCAGCTGGCGGTAGACGTCGACCAGGCCGCCCTGGCCCTTGCCGCTGCCGAAGAGCTGGTCCAGCCAGGCGCGTTCCTCGGGCAGGAAGCCGGAATTCTTCAGGTTGCCCTTCCAGTTCTTCAGGTCGGCCTCCTTGTGTGCGATGTTGACATCGGCGACCAGGATGAATTCGCGCTCGGCCTTCAGCGCGGCCAGATGCGGGCGCATGGCGTCGAGGAAGCGGTACTTGGCTTCTTGCCGCTCGGGGCCGCTGCTGCCGCTGGGGAAGTAGCAGCTGATCAGGCTGAGCTTGCGGCCGGGCTTGTCGAAACGCTTTTCGATGTAGCGGCCTTCGGCGTCGAACTCCGGGATGCCGAAACCGATCAAGACCTCGCTCGGTTCCTCGCGGGTGTAGAGGCCGACGCCTGAGTAACCTTTCTTCTCAGCGTAGTGGAAATGGCCCTGAAGTTCGCCCGAGCTGCAGAACACGCCGGCCACATGTTCGTCCTGGGCCTTCACCTCCTGCACGCCCAGGGCATCGGCGCCTTGTGCCAGCAGCCAGTCGAAGAAGCCTTTGGTGGCGGCGGAGCGGATGCCGTTCAGATTGGCGGTGATGAAACGCATGGGACAGAGTCTCGCTGGCTGGGTGCGGATGGGGTGGGGTGGTGCGCGCGCGGCAGTATCGCAAATGGCTTGCCGGCTCGTGTCAGCAGGCTGCTGCCGGATTGAGAGAAATTGGTATCTTGATTGGTCTGCTGGGTTTTGGCGACACATCGCGCTTCTTCGGGCCCTGAAGTCGGTTTCGGGCACGCCGCTTGCTAGATTGCAACGTTTATTGAATTGGTCGCGCCAGAACGGTGCGGCCGCCCGGGCCGCCTGGTTGATTCAGCCTTTGGCAGCCCTCATCAGTTCATCCATGGAGTTCCCCGCATGAAAGCGCAGTACCCCGATCATTCCCCCGCCCCCCTGACTTCGCCTCGCCCCCTGACTCTGGCGCTCAGCCTGGTGCTGGCCGCCTGGCCGCTGAGCTCCGCGCTGGCGCAGACTTCGGACGAAGCCTCGGCCGCCAAGGCCGACAAGAGCAAGCTGGAGACGGTGGTCATCACCGCCGAGCGCCGCACCGAGAACATCAAGGACGTGCCCAATGCCGTCTCCGCCATCAGCGGCGAGAAGCTCGATGTGCTGAACTCCAGCGGCCAGGACGTGCGCTTCCTGTCCGGCCGCGTGCCCAGCCTGAACATCGAATCCTCCTTCGGCCGCGCCTTCCCCCGCTTCTACATCCGCGGTTACGGCAACACCGATTTCCGCCTCAATGCCTCGCAGCCCGTCTCCTTGATCTATGACGACGTGGTGCAGGAAAACCCCATCTTGAAGGGCTTCCCGGTCTTCGACGTCAAGAACGTGGAAGTGATCGCCGGCCCGCAAGGCACGCTGTTCGGCCGCAACACGCCGGCCGGCGTGGTCAAGTTCGATTCGGTCAAGCCGGGCAAGAAGCAGGAGGGCTATGCGAGCTTCTCCTACGGCACCTATGGCACCAGCAACCTCGAAGGCGCCTTCAACCTGCCCTTGAGCGGCGAGTGGGCGGCGCGCATCTCGGCCCAGGTCCAGCACCGCGACGATTGGGTCAAGAACCAGGTGCCCAATGCGCAGACGCCGGCCACCGAAGGCTATGACGACCGCGCCGTGCGCATTCAGGCGCTCTATGAGCCGAGCAAGGCCTTCAGCGCCCTGTTCAATGTGCACAACCGCGAGTTGGACGGCTCGCCGCGCATGTTCCGCTCTAGCATCATCAAGCCGGGCACGAACGAACTGGTGGCGGGTTTCGACCCGGCCAAGATGTACATCGACGGCAAGAATGAGCAGCGCCTGCACGCCACCGGCGGCAGCGCCAAGCTCAAGTGGGCGCTGGATGGCATGACCCTGCACTCGATCACGGCCATCGAAACCGTGCAGCCCTTCAGCCGCGCCGATGTGGACGGCGGCTACATCCTGCGAGTCATCCCCAGCAACTTCAAGCTGCCGCCATACGACAAGGAAGGCGAGGTGTTCTTCCCGGTCGAAACTTCGGACGCTTTGCGTGACCACCGCCAGCTGAGCCAGGAACTGCGCCTGGAGTCGAACGCGGCCGGCCCGCTGCGCTGGCAGGGTGGCGCTTACTTCTTCGACGAGCGCTACACCATGGAGTCGTACGACTACACGGCTGCCGTGCCGCCGCTGATCAGCACCCGTCAGACCAACAAGGCTTGGGCCCTGTTCGGTTCAATCAACTATGAAGTCTCGCCCGAGCTGAAGTTGCGTGCCGGCCTGCGCTACACCAACGACAAGAAGACCCTGGCCACCACCGGCAAGGTCATCGACACCGCGGGCACCAGCGCCGAGACCGACAACAAC
This sequence comes from Kinneretia sp. DJ1R-11, assembly GCF_025717595.1. Taxonomy (NCBI): domain Bacteria; kingdom Pseudomonadati; phylum Pseudomonadota; class Betaproteobacteria; order Burkholderiales; family Sphaerotilaceae; genus Roseateles; species Kinneretia sp. DJ1R-11. The sequence goes on along the minus strand of NZ_JAJIRR010000001.1, from coordinate 741,403 downwards.
AAGGTCAACTGGGACCTGTCCGGCACCTACAGCCTGAGCCGCGAGACCAACCTCTACGCGCGGGTCGCGACCGGCTTCCGTGCTGCCTCGATCTATCCGGCCGATGGTTTCGGTGCGCAGAGCAAGGCCCGCCCGGAGAACGTCACCTCCTACGAGTTGGGCATCAAGAGCGACTTCTGGGAGCGTCGCGCCCGCTTGTCGGCCAATGTCTTCTCCTACAAGGTCAAGGACCAGCAGCTGACCGCCGTGGGCTCGACCAGCAACACCAACACCTTGCTCAATGCCAGCAAAGCCACCGGCCAGGGCTTCGAGATCAACCTTGATCTGCTGCCCACCGAGAACCTGATGCTGACTTTGGGTGCCAGCTACAACGACACCAAGATCAAGGACTCGAGCCTGTTCGACGTGCGCCCCGGCAGCGGTGCCATCCCCATCGGTACGCCCGATGGCAAGGGTCGCTACAGCCTGTACAACAACCCCCTGCCCAACGCACCGAAGTGGATTGCCAACGTGACCGCACGCTACGGCATCCCGCTGGCTGATGGCAGCGAAGTGTTTGTCTACACCGACTGGGCCTACCGTTCGAAGATCAACTTCTTCTTGCTGCCTTCGGTGGAGTTCACCGGCAAGTCGCTGCTGGAAGGCGGCATTCGCGTCGGCTACACCTGGGACAACGGCAAGTACGAAGTCGCCGGTTTTGGCCGCAACATCACCAACAAGGTGGTGGTCAACGGCGCGATCGCCTTCAACAACCTGACCGGTTTCATCAACGACCCGCGCACCTACGGTCTGCAGTTCAAGGCCTTGTTCTAAGCCCTGTTTCCGGCGGCCCGCGCCGGTATTTCTCACGGCCCGAAGCCCGTCCCTCTTTGGGGGGACGGGCTTTTTTGCGCCCCTACAATGTGTTGCAACTTCTCGCATGAACCCGCCATGAACGCCTCGTCCACGACTTCCACGCCCGCCGCACCCGACCTGCTTGCCCAGGAATTCGTCGCCTTCGCCGTGCAGGCTGGTGTCTTGCGTTTCGGGGAGTTCAAAACGAAAGCAGGGCGGCTGAGCCCCTACTTTTTCAATGCCGGCTTGTTCGATGACGGCGCCAAGCTTGGCCGTTTGGTGCAGTTCTATGCTCAGCGCCTGATCGCCTCGGGCCTGCAGTTCGACATGATCTTCGGCCCCGCCTACAAGGGCATCACCCTGGCCGCCGCTCTGTCCGTGGAACTGGCGCGTCTGGGCCACAACAAGCCCTACGCCTACAACCGCAAGGAAGCCAAGGATCACGGTGAAGGCGGCAGCTTGGTCGGTGCGCCGGTGCGGGGTCGGGTCTTGATCATTGACGATGTGATCTCCGCCGGCACCTCGGTGCGCGAATCCATCGCCATGATCGCCGCGGCAGGCGCCACGCCTTGCGGCGTCACCATCGCCCTGGACCGCCAGGAGAAGGCGGTCGAGAACGGCGTCGAGAGTCCCAAGTCCGCGGTGCAGTACGTCAGTGAAGAATTGCAACTGCCGGTGATAGCGATTGCCGGTCTGGCCGACTTGCTGGAATACTTGCGCACCACCAGCGACAGCGAAGTCACGGCCCACGCCGCCGCTGTCCAGGCCTATCGGGATCGTTACGGAGTCTGATGATTGCTGCTCCCGCCACTGCTATGGCCCATTGCTTCATTCGCATGAACTGGACCGTGGGCACGGCCACTGTGCTGGCGCTGGCTTGCGCCGCCACGGCACAGGCCGTGGCGCAAGCACCCAGCACGGGAACGAGTGGCATCTACAGCTGTGCTTTGCCGGACGGCCGCCGCCTGACCTCGGACCGGCCGATTGCCGAATGCACCGCGCGTGAGCAGCGCATCTTGAATGCCGACGGTTCGCAGCGGGCCGTCTTGCCGCCCTTCCTTTCGCCGGAGGAGCGTGCCGCGCAGGAAGCCAAAGAGCGCCGCCTGGCTTCGGAGCAGGCTGCCCGGAACGATGCCGTGCGTCGAGACCGCAATCTGATGCTGCGATTCCCGAACGCCCAGGTTCATCAGCAAGCGCGCACGCTGGCTTTGGACGACGTCAAGAAAGGCATCGAGATCTCGGAGCGCCGCATCAAGGAACTGGCCGAAGAGCGCAAGCCCCTGCTCGACGAGACCGAGTTCTACAAGGGCAAGCCCTTGCCGCCCAAGCTCAAGCAGCAGCTCGACCGCAATGACGCGGCGGCCCTGGCCCAGCAGCAGTTGATCGGCAACTCGCGCGCTGAAATGGTGCGTATCAATGCCCGCTACGACGAAGAGCTGGCTCGCCTCAAACGCCTCTGGACTGGCTCCGCGCCCGGCAGCCTGGGCGCGATGAGCAGCAGCGCGGAGTCGGCGGCTTCCAGCCCACGCTGAGCGCTGCGGCCCTTTTCCTTGCGCGGGGCAAACGCACGACTGTTGAGCCCAAGAAAAAAGCGGCGCCGAGGCGCCGCTTCTGTCGGAGTGTGAACCTGGAGCCGGGAGCTCAGCCGGCCAGTTTCTTCTTCAGCAGCTCGTTCACCAGGGCCGGGTTGGCCTTGCCCTTGGTGGCTTTCATGGCCTGGCCGACCAGGGCGTTGAAGGCCTTGTCCTTGCCGGCGCGGAACTCTTCCACCGATTTCGGATTGGCCGCCAGCACCTCGTCGAGGATGGCTTCGATGGCGCCGGTGTCGCTGACCTGCTTCAGGCCCTTGGCTTCGATCACCGCGTCGACTTCGGAACCCTCGCCCGACCACAGCGCCTCGAACACCTGCTTGGCCGCATTGTTCGAGATCGTCCCGTCTTGGATGCGCTGGATCAGCTGACCCAGCAGCTCGGGGCTGACCGGGCTGGCTTCGATGCTGCGCTCTTCGCTGTTGAGGCGGCGTGAGACTTCGCCTTGCAGCCAGTTCGCCACCAGCTTGGGCGCGCCACAAACGGCCTTGGCCGCTTCGTAGAAGCGTGCAGTGGCCAGGCTCTGGGTCATGAGGGCGGCGTCGTAGGCGGTCAGACCATCGGCCTGCTCGAAGCGGGCCGCCATCACTCGCGGCAGCTCAGGCATCTCGCCCTTGACGCGTTCGATCCAGTCGGCGGCTATCACCAGGGGCGGCAGGTCGGGGTCGGGGAAGTAGCGGTAATCGGCCGAGTCTTCCTTGCTGCGCATGCTGCGCGTCTCGCCGGTGTCCGGGTTGAAAAGCACAGTCGCCTGTTGGATCTTGCGGCCGTCCTCGATCTCGTCGATCTGCCAGTTGACCTCGTAGTCGACTGCCTGGATCAGATTGCGGAAGCTGTTCAGGTTCTTGATCTCGCGTCGCGTGCCGAAGGGCTCGCCGGGCTTGCGCACCGAGACGTTGACGTCGCAGCGGAAGGAGCCTTCCTGCATATTGCCGTCGCAAATGCCCAACCACATCACCAGCGCATGCAGGGTCTTGGCGTACTCGCAGGCCTCGGCGCCGGAGCGCATCTCGGGCTCGGAGACGATCTCCAGCAGCGGCGTGCCGGCGCGGTTCAGGTCGATGCCGCTCTGGCCGTGGTAGTCCTCGTGCAGGCTCTTGCCTGCGTCTTCCTCGAGGTGGGCGCGGGTCAGGTTGACGACATTTTTCTCGTCGCCGACGAAGAACTCGACCCGGCCGCCTTGCACCACCGGGATCTCGAACTGGCTGATCTGGTAGCCCTTGGGCAGGTCGGGGTAGAAGTAGTTCTTGCGCGCGAAGATGGACAGCGGCGCCACCTTGGCACCCACGGCCAGGCCGAAGCGGATGGCCCGCTCGACGGCGCCGCGGTTCAGCACCGGCAGGGTGCCCGGCAGGGCCAGGTCCACGGCCGAAGCCTGCGTGTTGGGCTCGGCGCCGAAGGCGGTGGAGGAGCCGCTGAAGATCTTGGAAACGGTGGACAGTTGGACGTGGTTTTCCAGGCCGATCACGACCTCGTAGCCACGGATCAATTTGCTAGATGCCATGTGCTTAGATTCCTGCGGGAGCGGCACGGTGCCAGTCGGTGGCTTGCTGCAGCGCGTGTGCGGTGTGCAGCAGCTGGCCTTCCTTGAAGTAGTTGCCCAGCAGCTGCAAGCCAACCGGCATGCCGCCTTCGCCCAGGCCCACGGGCACGCTCATGCCGGGCAGGCCGGCCAGCGAGCCGGGCAGGGTGAAGATGTCGGCGAGGTAGGCCTTGACCGGGTCGTCCTTGCCCTCGCCATGCTTCCAGGCCACGGTGGGCGCCACCGGGCCGGCGATCAGGTCGCACTGCTTGAAGGCCTGCTGGAAATCGTCGGCAATCATGCGGCGCAGCTTTTGCGCCTGCAGGTAGTAGGCGTCGTAGTAACCGTGAGACAGCACGTAGCTGCCGATCATGATGCGGCGCTTGACCTCGGCCCCGAAGCCTTCGGCACGGGTCTTCTTGTACATATCGAGCAGATCGTCGTACTTGGCTGCGCGATGGCCGAACTTGACGCCGTCAAACCGGCTCAGGTTGGAGCTGGCCTCGGCCGGAGCAATGATGTAGTACACCGGAATCGCCAGCTCAGTGCGCGGCAGGCTCACATCTACCAGGGTGGCGCCGAGCTTTTCCAGCTCGGCCAGGCCGGCGCGCACGGCGCTGTTGACATCGGCCGACAGGGCGGCTGGGAAGAACTCGCGCGGCAGACCGATGCGCAGGCCCTTGAGCGGCTGGGCTGCCGAGGCGCCCTCGCGAGCGATCAGCATCTGGGCGTGGAAGTCTTGCGGGGCTTGCTGCACGCTGGTGGCGTCGCGCTCGTCAAAGCCACTCATGGCCGAGAGCAGCAGGGCGCAGTCCTCGGCCGAGCGGGCCATGGGGCCGGCCTGATCCAGGCTGGAGGCAAAGGCGATCATGCCGTAGCGGCTGCAGATGCCGTAGGTCGGCTTGATGCCGGTGATGCCAGTGAAGCTGGCCGGCTGGCGGATCGAGCCGCCGGTGTCGGTACCGGTGGAGGCCGGCAGCAGGCGCGCGGCCACCGCAGCGGCCGAGCCGCCCGAAGAGCCGCCCGGCACGCGGCTGGCGTCCCAGGGGTTGGCCACCGGCTGGTAGGCCGAGTTTTCATTGGCCGAGCCCATGGCGAACTCGTCGCAGTTGAGCTTGCCCAGCGAGACTGTGCCGGCCGCGTTCAGGCGTGCCACCACGGTGGCGTCGAAAGGGCTGCGGTAGCCGGCCAGGATCTTGGAGCCGGCCGTGGTCGGCATGTCGGCGGTGACGAAGATGTCCTTGTGCGCCAGCGGCACGCCGATCAGGGCGTCGCCGGCTTGGTCGCCTTCACCGGCGGCCAGGCGGGCGTCTGCCGCACGGGCACGGGCCAGGGCGTGGTCGGCGTCCACATGGAGGAAGGCGCCCAGCTTCGCGTCGCTGGACTGGACACGTTGCAGCAGGTGCTCGGTCAGCTCGACGCTGGAGAACTGCTTGTCGCGCAGGCCCTGGCCCAGCTCGGCCACGCCCAGATCGTGCAGGGGGGTGTTGTTCGAGATGCTCATTCGATGACCTTGGGAACCAGGAACAGGCCGTCTTCCACGGCCGGGGCGCTGCGCTGGTTGAGTTCGCGCTGGTTGCTTTCGGTGACGGCGTCCTCGCGCAGGCGCAGATGCACCTCCTGGATGGCCGACAGCGGGGTGTACAGCGGCTCGACGCCGGCGGTGTCCACCGCGCTCATCTGCTCGACGATGGAGAAGAAGTCATTCAGCTGGGGCAGCAGGGCGGCGCTTTCGGCCTCCTGCAGCTCCAGGCGCGCCAGATGGGCGATGCGGCTTACGTCTTGTGGTGTCAAGGCCATGGGGAAACCGGGTCCGGAGATGGCGGAAACAAAGGCCGTGGCGAGCTGTAAAGAGCGCAACAAACGGCCCGTCCCAGCCGGTAACTAGGGGGTGATCGGGTATTATCTCCGCTTATCTCCAATGTCACGGGGCTGCGTCGCCGCAAGGGCTCACGCAGCCTCGTTGCATATGGCGAACACCGAACAGCCCGACCCCATTCAGACCTCCCGACCAACCCGCGAGCTGCCCACGATCTCCAGCCCACAGGCTCAGATGTAGGTGGTTTGCGCTCCAGACACATCATGTTCGCTTCCCTGCGCCGCTATTTTTCCTCCGACCTCGCCATCGATCTGGGCACCGCCAACACGCTGATTTATGTGCGCGGCAAGGGCATCGTCCTGGACGAACCCTCGGTCGTCTCGATCCGCCATGAAGGTGGCCCGCACGGCAAGAAGACCATCCAGGCCGTGGGCCGCGAGGCCAAGGCCATGCTGGGCAAGGTGCCGGGCAATATCGAGGCGATCCGCCCGATGAAGGACGGCGTGATCGCCGACTTCACCGTCACCGAGCAGATGCTCAAGCAGTTCATCAAGATGGTGCACGACTCCAAGATGCTGCGCCCCAGCCCGCGCATCATCATCTGCGTGCCCTGCGGTTCTACCCAGGTCGAGCGCCGCGCCATCCGTGAATCGGCCCTGGGCGCCGGTGCCTCCGAGGTCTACCTGATTGAAGAACCGATGGCGGCCGCCATCGGCGCCGGCCTGCCGGTAAGCGAAGCATCCGGCTCCATGGTTGTGGACATCGGCGGCGGCACCACCGAAGTGGGCGTGATCTCCCTGGGCGGCATGGTCTACAAGGGCAGCGTGCGCGTCGGCGGCGACAAGTTCGACGAAGCCATCATCAACTACATCCGCCGCAACTACGGCATGTTGATCGGCGAGCCTACGGCCGAGGCAATCAAGAAGAACATCGGCAGCGCCTTCCCGGGCTCCGAGGTCAAGGAAATGGAAGTCAAGGGCCGCAATCTGGCCGAAGGCGTGCCGCGCAGCTTCACGATTTCGTCCAACGAGATCCTGGAAGCCCTGACCGACCCGCTGAACCAGATCGTCTCCGCCGTGAAGAACGCGCTGGAACAGACCCCGCCCGAGCTGGGCGCCGACATCGCCGAGCGCGGCATGATGCTGACCGGCGGCGGCGCCCTGCTGCGCGATCTGGACCGCCTGCTGGCCGAGGAAACCGGCTTGCCGGTGCTGGTCGCCGAGGATCCGCTGACTTGTGTGGTGCGGGGTTGCGGGATGGCTTTGGAGCGCATGGAGCGCCTCGGCTCCATCTTCACCTCCGAGTGATTGTTTTTGCCTACTGCGCGAGCATCATGCGTCGTTGGGCGGTGCTCGCAATCCTCACGTACAAGCAGTACGTTCCGGTTGCTCCGCTCCGTCCGCCTCGCCTGATGCCCGCTCGCTACGGCTGCTGAGAGCGGGCGTTAGCGGTCAGTTTGATCCTCAAGAGCGCCATGCCCCTCGGCCCCCCAGATCGCAACCCGCCACCTTTCTTTCGCCAGGGCGCGTCCGCCCAGGCGCGGCTGGTGCTGTGCGCGGCGCTGGCGCTGTTCCTGATGGTGGCCGATGCGCGCTTTCATGTGGTCGAGCCGGCCCGAGCTGCCCTGGCTTTGGTCTTGCATCCTTTCCAGCGCCTGCTGCTGACTCCGGTCGATGCCTGGGAGAGCTTCGGCGACTACCGTCGTGGCACCGAGCGGGCCATGGCGGCGGAAGCGCTGGCGCGTCAGCAACTGGTGGAGCAGGCCGAACGTCTGGCACGTGCAGCCCAGTTGCAGGCGGAGAACCAGCGTCTGCGGGCGCTGCTTGAGTTGCGCCCGGCACTGGAGGTGGCCTCGTTGTCGGCGGAAGTGCTGTATGAAGCGGCCGACCCCTATTCGCGCCGCGTGGTCATCGACCGCGGCAGCCGCCACGGCGTACAGGCCGGTTCGCCGGTCATCAACGACGCCGGCGTGTTGGGTCAAGTGACCCGGGTCTACACCTTGTCGGCCGAGGTCACCCTGCTGAGTGACAAAGACGCCGCCATTCCCGTGCTCAACACCCGCACGCAGGCGCGCAATGCTGCCTTCGGTAGCAGCGACGGCAATGGCATGGAGCTGCGTTTCTTGGCCGCCAATGCCGACATCAAGCCGGGCGACCTGATGTCTACCTCGGGCCTGGACGGGGTCTACCCCTCGGGCCTGCCGGTGGCCAAGGTCACATCGGTGGAGCGTCGCGGCGACACCAGCTTTGCCAGCGTGCGCTTGCAGCCGGTCGCCCAGCTCGACAGCGTGCGCCATGTGCTGGTGCTGCAGCCCCAGGAACAGCATGCCAAGGCCAAGGCCGAAGCGGCAGCCGTGCTGGCCGCAGAGGCCGCTTCGGCCGCCAGCCTCAAGGCCCAGCGCAAGGCCGCGGCGGCAGAAGCCAAGGCTGAGGCCAAGGCAGACGCCAAGAGCAGCGGAGGCCAACCATGATCATGCCGCGCGGCGCCGGCCAGTTGCTGCTGCCGGTCAATCCGGCCTTCATCGCCCTCAGCCTGTTCCTGGCCTTGCTGGCTGATATGGTGCCGATCGGCCGTTTCCCCGCCATGCCCGACTTCCTGTCGGTGGTGCTGGTGTTCTGGGGGGTGCACCAACCGCGCCGGGTCGGTGTGGTCTGGGCCTTTGTGCTGGGCCTGCTAATTGATATTCACCATGGTGCTTTGCTGGGCCAGCATGCCCTGGCCTACAGCCTGCTCAGCTTCGGCGCCATCACCCTGCACCGCCGCCTGACCGGCTTCAGCCTTGGCGCTCAGGCCTTGCAGGTGCTGCCGCTGTTTGTGCTCGCCCATGCTGTATCTCTGCTGGTGCGCCTGGCGGTCGGGGGTATGTGGCCGGGCTGGACGCTCTTGCTGGCGCCGCTGTTTGAAACCCTGTTGTGGCCGCTGGCGAGCGTGTTGCTGCTGGCGCCGCAGCGCCGTGCGCCGGACCGCGATGCGCACCGGCCGCTGTGAAGCACGGCCTGCGGTCTGACCGGGTGGGCTTGCCATGACGGTGCTCAAGAATGTCAAGCAGGAGCTCGGCCGCTTTCGCTTGCGCCTTTTGGCTGCGGCGGCCTTCGTGCTGTTCTGCTTCGGCCTGCTGCTGGCACGTCTGATTTTTTTGCAGGTGATCCAGCATGAAAGTCTGTCGGACCGTGCCGAGTCCAACCGCATCACTGTGGTGCCCATCGTCCCCAACCGCGGCCTGATCAAGGACCGCAACGGCGTTGTGCTGGCCAGCAATTACTCGGCCTACACGCTGGAGATCACGCCCTCCAAGGTGCCCGATCTCGAGGCCACCATCGACAGCCTGTCCCAACTGCTCGAGGTGGCGCCGCGCGATCGCCGCCGCTTCAAGCGGCTGATGAGCGAGAACAAGAACTTCGAGTCCTTGCCGATCCGCACCAAGTTGAGCGAGGCCGAGGTGGCTCGCTTCACCGCCCAGCGCTTCCGCTTCCCCGGCGTCGAGATCAAGGCGCGGCTGTTCCGCAGCTACCCCCTGGGCGAGGTCGGCGCCCACTTGATCGGCTACATCGGCCGCATCAACCAGGCTGAGAAAAAAGCCATGGACGAGTGGGAGGACGAGGACATCGCCAACTACCGTGGCACGGAGTACATCGGCAAGCTGGGCCTGGAGCAGAGCTATGAGCGCGAGCTGCATGGCATCACCGGCTTCGAACAGGTCGAAACCAGCGCGGGTGGCCGTGCCGTGCGCCGCCTGGCCCACCGGCCGCCGACCCCGGGCAACACGCTGATGCTGTCCATCGACATCCGCCTGCAGGCCCTGGTGGAAGAGCTCTACAAGGACCGGCGCGGTGCCCTGGTGGCCATCGACCCGCGCAATGGCGAGGTGCTGGCTTTTGTTTCCAAGCCCACCTTTGACCCCAATCTTTTCGTAGACGGCATTGACGCCGACAGCTGGCGCGATCTCAACGAAGACCTGGACAAACCGCTGCTGAACCGCGCGCTACGCGGCACTTACCCGCCCGGCTCGACCTTCAAGCCCTTCATGGCCATGGCCGCGCTCAACAGCGGCAAACGTGCGCCCGGCACCATCGTCATGGACAACCTGACCTACAGCTTTGGTGGCCGCACCTTCGGCAGCCCGGAAACCGACCGGCCCGGGCCCAAGGACATGCGCCTGGCCATCGTCAGCTCGTCCAATGTCTACTTCTACAGCCTCGCCAACGAGATGGGCGTGGACTTGATCCATGACGAACTCGAACCCTTCGGCTTCGGCCGCAAGACCGAGATCGATGTGCAGGGTGAGGTCACTGGGGTGCTGCCCTCGCAAGCCTGGAAGCGCCGCTACTTTGCCCGCAACCCGGCGAACCAGAAGTGGTTTGCCGGCGAGACCATCTCCTTGGGCATCGGCCAGGGCTACAACAACTTCACCATGTTGCAGATCGCCACCGCCGTGTCCACCTTGTCGACCGGCGGCCAGCGCTTCAAGCCGCGCTTGGTGCGCGAAATCGAAGATGTGGTGCGCCATGAGCAGCGGCGCGTTGCCAGCGACGCACTGCCGCCCTTGTCTCTCAAGCCTGAGCAGGTCGATGTGATCCGCAATGCCATGTACGGGGTGACTATCGAAGGCACCTCGCGCGCAGCCTTCAACGGCGCCGGCTATCGAAGTGGCGGCAAGACGGGCACGGCGCAAGCCATCGGCCTGCGCGCCGGCGAGCGCTACAAGGACATCAAGGCCGATGAGCGCAAGCGCGACCATTCGCTCTACATCGCCTTCGCGCCACTGGAAGCGCCCACCATCGCTTTGGCCGTGATCGTCGAGAACGCCGGCTTTGGCTCAACCTCGGCTGCGCCGATTGCGCGCCGGGTGTTCGATTTCATGCTGATGGGTCAGTACCCCAGCGAGGATGACATCGCCCTGACCCAGCTGGGCAAGACCACCGCGCCGGTGGGGCAGCCACGTCGCATCGAGCAGGTGCCCTTGCCGGGTCAGGCGCCGGCTGCGGCGGCGGTGGCCGCTTCGGGCAGTTTGCCGGCTGCCTCGGCTGCCTTGGCGCCCGCTTCCATGCCAGCCGCACTCTTGGCGGCCAGCGCTGCCAAGCCCGGCGCGCTCAAGCCTGCCGCCTCAGGAGCCCGCCCATGAGCGCCAACGCCTTCAATGGTCCGAACTGGTGGCAGCGCCTGCGGCCCTGGTTCAGCGGCTTCGACCTGCCTCTTCTGCTGGCCATCGCCTGGCTGATGGGTCTGGGCATGGTGTGCATGTATTCGGCCGGTTACGACCACGGCACGCGATTTGTTGATCATGGCCGCAACACCGTGCTGGCCATCGCCATCATCTTCCTGGTCGCCCAGGTGCCGCCGCAGCGCATGATGGCTCTGGCCATGCCGCTCTATGTGGTGGGGGTGACCTTGCTGCTGGCCACGGCCTTGTTCGGCATCACCAAGAAGGGGGCGACGCGCTGGCTCAGCATCGGTGTGACTCAGATCCAGCCCTCGGAGATCCTCAAGATTGCCGTGCCATTGATGCTGGCCTGGTGGTTCCAGAAGCGTGAGGGGCAGCTGCGTCTGCCGGACTTTGTGGCGGCTTTTGTGCTGCTGGCGATCCCGGTGGGATTGGTGGCCAAGCAGCCGGATCTGGGTACGTCCATCCTGGTGCTGAGCACCGGCTTGTATGTGATCTTCTTCGCCGGCCTGTCCTGGCGGCTGATCATCCCGGCCTTTGTACTGGCTGGGGCGGCCATCACCGCCTTGGTGATGAGCGAGGAGGCGATTTGCCAGCCCGATGTGACCTGGCCGGTGCTGCGCGAGTATCAGAAGAACCGGGTCTGCACCTTGCTGGACCCGACCAAAGACCCGCTCGGCAAGGGCTTCCACATCATCCAGGGCGAGATCGCCATCGGCTCGGGCGGCCTGACCGGCAAGGGCTTCATGAAGGGCACGCAGACCCATCTGGAGTTCATTCCCGAGCGCACCACCGACTTCATCTTTGCCGCTTATGGCGAGGAGTTCGGCTTGTTCGGCGCGCTCGGCTTGCTGCTTGGTTTCACCGCGCTGATCATGCGCGGCTTGATGATTGCATCGGACGCGCCCACCCTGTTTTCACGTTTGATGGCAGGCGCCATCACGCTGAGCTTCTTCACCTATGTCTTCGTCAATATGGGCATGGTCAGCGGCATCCTGCCCGTGGTGGGCGTGCCCTTGCCCTTCATCAGCTACGGCGGCACCGCCATGGTGACCTTGGGCTTCGGCCTTGGTCTGCTGATGTCAATCTCCAAATCGCGGCGCTTCAATCAGTCCTGAGCTGGCGCCATGGGCCGGGAGTGGAAACGCACCGTGAAGCGCGCACCCGGCCCCTGGCCATCGGCCTCTGGCTGCTGCCCGGGGCGGCGGGGTCGTGTGTCGTCCAGTGTCAGCTCGGCCTCATGTTGTTGCGCGATCTCGCGCACGATGGCCAAGCCCAGGCCGGAGCCATCGACATTGGTTCCCAGCGCCCGATAGAAGGGCTGGAAGACCTTGTCTCGCTCGCTCTCGGGAATGCCTGGTCCTGAGTCCTCGACCTGCAGCACACAGACCTGGCCGAAGGGGTCCTCGACGATGCGCACAGTGACCGTGCCGCCCGGCGGCGTGTAGAGCAGGGCGTTGTCGACCAAATTGCGGATCAGTTCCCGGATCAGCAGGCCATGGCCTAGCAGACTCAGGCTGCAGCCATCGGGCTCGGGGCCTTCGTAGCCCAGGTCGATGCGCTTGTCCAGGGCGCGTGGCACGAAGTCGCGCACGGTTTCGGTGGCCAACTCGGCGAGGTTGACCTCGCTGCGCTGCGCCGCATGTTCCTGGTCCTCGGCGCGGGCCATGGCCAGCAGCTGGTTGACCATGTGTGCAGCGCGCTGGCTGGAAAGGGCAATTTGCTGCAAGGAGCGCTTCAGCTCGGCCGGCTCGCTGCGCCCTTCGTCGATTTCTCGTTGGGCGAATTCGGCCTGGGTTCGCAGACCGGCCAGTGGGGTCTTGAGCTGGTGTGCGGCGTCGGCCAGGAAATGCTTCTGGCTGCTGATGGACTGGTCCAGGCGCGCCAGCAGGTCGTTGATGGCCCGGACCAGTGGCGCGACTTCATCGGGGATGCGCCGCTCGTCGATGGGGCTGAGGTCCGAGCTCTCGCGCGAGCGGATGCGCCGCTGCAGCTCGTTGAGCGGCGCGATGCCGCGCGCCAAGGCCAGCCAGACCAGCAGCACCGCCAGAGGCAGGATCACGAACTGCGGCAGGATCACGCCTTTGATGATTTCGTTGGTCAGGCGCGAGCGCTTGCCCAGGGTTTCGGCCACCTGCACCAGCATAGTCTGGGTGCTCCCGGCCATGCCCTCGGGCGCGACCCAAAGGTAGGCCACGCGCACGCGCTCGCTGCCCATGTCTTCGTCGCGGAAATGCAGCTCCCAGGGCACGATGACATCGTCCTCGGGCGGCACGGGCAGCTTGGCGTCGCCGTTGAGCAGCTCGCCGCGCAGGCCCAGCACCTGGTAATAGACCGTGTCGGTCTCGTCGGCGCGCAGCAGGGCGGCCGCTTCGGGCGCCAGGGCATAGCGCGAGCGCGCACTGCGCCCCTCGGCCAGCGGCGCGGCCGAGGCCACTTGCAGGCCCAGGGTGCGGGCCATTTCGCCGAGCTCACGGTCATAGGGCCGGCTGGCAATGCCTTGTGCCACCAGCCAGGTCAGGGCCACGCTGATCGGCCAGATCAGCAGCAGCGGCGCGAGCATCCAGTCCAGGATCTCACCGAACAGCGAGCGTTGGCCGGTTTCAGCCGCCATGGCCGTGGCTCCAGTCGTTGGCGAGGGGCATCAGGCGCCGGGCTGGATCTTCTCCAGGCAGTAGCCCAGGCCGCGCACGGTAGCAATGCGAATCGGGCCCTGCTCGATCTTCTTGCGCAGGCGGTGGATGTAGACCTCGATCGCGTTGTTGCTGACCTCTTCGCCCCACTCACAGAGGCGTTCGACCAACTGGTCCTTGCTGACGAGTCGGCCGGCGCGTTGCAGCAGGACTTCCAGCAAGCTCAACTCGCGCGCGGACAGTTCAATCATCTGCTCGTTGATATAGGCGACCCGGCCGGTCGCATCGAAGCTCAGCGGCCCATGCTTGATAACGCTGGACGCGGTGCCCAGGCCGCGTCGGGTCAGGGCGCGCACCCGAGCTTCCAGCTCCTGAAGCGAGAAGGGCTTGGCCATGTAGTCGTCGGCGCCCAGGTCCAGACCTTTGACGCGCTGCTCGACGCTGTCGGCTGCCGTCAGGATCAGCACTGGCATGGACGAGCCGCGAGCGCGCAGCTTGCGCAGCACCTCCAGGCCATGCAGCCGCGGCAGGCCCAGGTCCAAGATCACCAGGTCGAATTCGTGCGAAGCAAGGGCAGCATCGGCTTCGGTGCCGCTGCCGACCTGGTCCACCGCATAGCCTGAGGCGCGCAGGGAGCGCAACAAGGCATCGGCCAGAACTTGGTCATCTTCGGCTATCAGGATGCGCATGCGTTTGTCTCCGTTCGCTCTTGGGTATGGCCAGGGTCATCCATTCTATGGACAGCGCTTGCAGCGCCTGACTTGTTGCAGCTTGGTCGACAAACTACTGTACAAACATACAGATTGCGCCATAATCCGCCCAGACCTTTTCAGGAGAACAAATCATGGATGCCCCCGTCAAAGCGCTCAACACCGAAAAAGCCAAGGCTCTGCAGGCCGCTCTCAGCCAGATCGAGAAGCAGTTTGGCAAGGGCTCCATCATGCGCCTGGGCGAGGGCGAGGTGATCGAGGACATCCAGGTGGTTTCCACCGGTTCGCTGGGTCTGGACATCGCTTTGGGCGTCGGCGGCCTGCCGCGCGGCCGCGTGGTCGAAATCTACGGCCCGGAGTCTTCGGGCAAGACCACGCTGACCCTGCAGGTCATCGCCGAAATGCAAAAGCTGGCCGGTACCTGTGCCTTCATCGACGCCGAGCATGCCCTGGACATCCAGTACGCACAAAAGCTGGGCGTGAATCTGCAAGAGCTGCTGATCAGCCAGCCCGATACCGGCGAACAGGCCTTGGAAATCGTTGACGCCCTGGTGCGCTCCGGTTCCGTGGACCTGATCGTGATCGACTCGGTCGCTGCACTGACCCCCAAGGCTGAGCTGGAAGGCGAAATGGGCGACTCCCTGCCCGGCCTGCAAGCCCGCCTGATGAGCCAGGCCTTGCGCAAGCTGACCGCCACCATCAAGAAGACCAACTGCATGGTCATCTTCATCAACCAGATCCGCATGAAGATCGGCGTGATGTTCGGCAGCCCCGAAACCACGACCGGCGGCAATGCGCTCAAGTTCTACGCCTCGGTGCGCCTGGACATCCGCCGCATCGGCTCGATCAAGAAGGGCGATGACGTCATCGGCAGTGAAACTAAGGTCAAGGTCGTCAAGAACAAGGTCTCACCGCCGTTCAAGACGGCCGAGTTCGACATCCTCTACGGTGAAGGCATCAGCCGTGAGGGCGAAATCATCGACATGGGTGTGGTCGCCAAGGTGGTCGAGAAGTCCGGCTCTTGGTATGCCTACCAGGGCGAGAAGATCGGCCAGGGCAAGGACAACGCGCGCGAATTTCTGCGCGAGAACCCCGACGTCAGCCGCGAAATCGAGAACCGCATCCGCGAGTCGCTCGGCGTCGCGCCGATGAACAAGGCCGGCGGCGCGGCTGAGTAAGAGGGCGCGGCAAGAGCCCGGTGCCATGCGCCGCTCGGGCTCTTGCATCACGGGCTCCCTGCAGCCTGTCATTCCCTGTTGGTCGCCTGTACTTTCACGGCACTCCCTTCCTTTGCATGAAAGCCGGCAAGCCCCTGTCCCTCAAGGCTCGCGCCATTGCGCTGCTGGCCCAGCGGGAGCACAGCCGGGCGGAGCTGCGGCGAAAGCTGCTGCGCATTGCGCGCGAGCTGCGCGCGGCTCAGCAGCGCCAGGCAGCCGCCGCAGCTGAGCCTGCTGCATGCCTGGCTGTTTGGTTCGTGCCTGAGCCCTGCTCAGAAACAGGGGGCGATACGCTGGGTCAGGGCCAAAGCCCCGACGAAGACCTCGACGAGGATGGCGGTGATGCCGACCTCGGAGCTGAAGTCGATGCCCTGCTGCTGTTCCTGCAGGAGCGCGGGTATCTGAGCGAACAGCGTTTTGTCGACGCCCGCGTTCATGCCCGTGCGGCCCGTTTCGGCAGCCAACGCATCAAGTTGGAGCTCGCCCAGCATGGTTTGCAGCTCAGCGGCGACCAGCTGGCCTCGCTCAAGGACAGCGAGATTGAGCGCGCGCGAGCCGTCTGGCAGCGAAAGTTCGGCGGGCATTGGCCCGAGGATGCCGCCACGCGAGCCAAGCACGCCCGATTTCTGATCGGCCGCGGCTTTGGCGGCGAGTCGGTCCGGCGTGTTTTGCGCGGCCCGGTCGAGGCGGACGACTGAATCACTCGTATCGAGATAGTGGGTGCCAAGTCGCTTGACCCAGCTCAAACTTGTGGGCTTTGCTGACGTGTCACCACGCCTCCGGCTGTGGTGCCGACAGCTTCATGAAAGCCTTTGTGCAGTGCGACATGCTACATTCTCGCCCTGCGCAAATGCCCGGCGGGGTGTGGTTTGATGCCGTCCGCTGCGGGTTTGCGAAGCCGTTTTGCCACCCATGCCCCTCCCATTTCCCACTTCCGAGCGCCGTTTGCTGCACCGCCGCGCCATCGATGTGCAGATCTATGCACGCGATGACGGCCTCTATGAGGTCGAGGCGGGTTTGACGGACGTCAAGACGCGCGATCTGCCTTTGGCCAGCGGTTTGCGCTTGGCTGGCGATCCGATTCATGCCATGCAGCTGGTCTTGACCGTGGATGCCGACCTGCAAATTCATGCGGCCCGCTCCACCACCAGCTGGTCCCCCTATGCCGGTGTGTGTGATCAGCATGGTGATGCCTACGCTCGCCTGGTCGGCCTGAATCTGATGAAAGGATTTCGGCTCGGCGTCAAGGAGCGCTTGTCCGGCGTCAAGGGCTGCACCCACCTGACCGAGCTGTGTCAGATCCTTCCCACGGCTGTGATACAGGCCTTTGCCGGCTTGGTTCTCGACGTGCGCGAAGGCAGTGCCGACGGTCAGCCTCCGTTTCAGCTGGATCGCTGCCATGCGCTGCGTCGCGATGGCGATGTGGTCCGAAACCATTACCCTCGCTGGTATCGCAGCGCCGACGTAGCCGCAAGGCCAGCCGCCGTCGTCGCGATGCCCGCCTCCTCTTCCTGACTTTCCTCACAAGCGAGACCCCTATGAAGATTCACGAGTACCAGGGCAAGGAAATCCTGCGCCAGTTCGGCGTGCCGGTGCCGCGCGGCATTCCCGCATTCACGGTGCAAGAAGCCGTCGAAGCTGCACAAAAGCTGGGCGGCCCGGTTTGGGTGGTCAAGGCCCAGATCCACGCCGGTGGCCGTGGCAAGGGCGGCGGCGTCAAGCTCGGCCGTTCGCTGGAAGATGTGAAGGCACTCGCCGAGCAGATCCTGGGTATGCAGCTGGTCACGCACCAGACTGGCCCGGTGGGCCAGAAGGTTCGTCGCCTCTACATTGAAGACGGCGCTGACATCAAGAACGAACTCTATGTGTCCCTGGTCACCGACCGCGGCACCCAGAAGGTCGCTTTCATCGCTTCCAGCGAAGGCGGCATGGACATCGAAGAGGTCGCTCACTCGACACCCGAGAAGATCATCACCGAGATGATCGACCCGCTGGTGGGCCTGACCGCCGAACAAAGCAAGAAGATCGCCGCTGCCATCGGCCTCACCGGGGCGTCGGTCGACCAAGCCGTCGACATCTTCGCCAAGCTCTACAAGTGCTACATGGACACCGACGCTTCGTTGGTGGAAATCAACCCGCTGAACTGCGATTCCAAGGGCAATCTGATCGCCCTGGACGCCAAGTTCAACTTCGATTCGAACGCGTTGTTCCGTCACCCTGAGATCGTCGCTTACCGCGATCTGGACGAAGAAGATCCGGCCGAAGTGGAAGCCTCCAAGTTCGACCTGGCTTACATCAGCCTGGACGGCAATATCGGCTGCCTGGTGAACGGCGCCGGCCTGGCCATGTCGACCATGGACACCATCAAGCTGTTCGGCGGCGAGCCGGCCAACTTCCTGGACGTGGGCGGTGGCGCCACCGCCGAGAAGGTCACCGAAGCCTTCAAGATCATGCTGAAGAACCCTGAAGTGAAGGGCATCCTGGTCAATATCTTCGGCGGCATCATGAAGTGCGACACCATCGCCGAAGGCGTGATCACGGCCTGCAAGGCCGTGAACCTCTCCGTGCCTTTGGTCGTGCGCATGAAGGGTACCAACGAAGAGCTGGGCAAGAAGATGCTGGCCGAATCCGGCCTGCCCATCATTGCCGCCGACACCATGGCCGAAGCCGCGACCAAGATCGTCGCCGCTGTTGCCTGAGTCTGCCTAAGCCCACGCAAGGAAAAAAATCATGTCGATTTACATCAACAAAGACACCAAGGTCATCACCCAGGGCATCACCGGCAAGACCGGCCAGTTCCACACCCTGGGCTGCCAAGCCTATGCCAATGGCAAGAACGCCTTCGTGGCGGGCGTGAACCCCAAGAAGGCCGGCGAGAAGTTCTCGGACATCCCAATCTACGCCACCGTCAAGGAAGCCGCTTCGCAAACCGGCGCCACCGTGTCGGTGATCTATGTGCCGCCCGCCGGTGCTGCGGCCGCCATCTGGGAAGCTGTGGAAGCCGACCTGGATCTGGCGATTTGCATCACGGAAGGCATCCCCGTCCGTGACATGCTGGAAATCCGCAACAAGATGAAGGCCAAGGAAGCGGCCGGTGGCAAGAAGACCTTGCTGCTGGGCCCCAACTGCCCCGGTCTGATCACGCCCGAAGAAATCAAGATCGGCATCATGCCCGGCCACATCCACCGCAAGGGCCGCATCGGCGTGGTCTCGCGCTCGGGCACGCTGACCTATGAAGCCGTGGCTCAGCTGACCGAAATCGGCCTGGGTCAGTCCAGCGCCGTCGGTATCGGTGGCGACCCGATCAACGGCCTGAAGCACATCGACGTGATGCAAGCCTTCAACGACGATCCGGACACCGACGCCGTCATCATGATCGGTGAAATCGGCGGCCCTGACGAAGCCGAAGCCGCTCGCTGGTGCAAGCTGAACATGAAGAAGCCGGTGGTTGGCTTCATCGCCGGCGTGACCGCCCCTCCGGGCAAGCGCATGGGCCATGCCGGTGCGCTGATCGCAGGCGGCGCTGACACGGCCGACGCCAAGCTGGCCATCATGGAAGAGTGCGGCTTCACGATCACGCGCAACCCGTCCGAGATGGCCAAGCTGCTGAAGGCCTTGCTCTGAACTGAGCGACATGCCGGCCGCCGGGCGAATGCGTAATTTCACGCATCGAAGCCCGGCTCGGCTGGCGGCAGACTGCACGCACGCCGTGCATCGACATGAGAAAAGGGGCATCAGCCCCTTTTTTCATGGGTGCATGCTTTGAACCATGCCTTCGCTATAGTGGGGCGGCACATGCCTGAACCGGCATTTCCATCCTGCGGGCAGCAACTTTAGATATCTCAATGGACACTTTGACGAGTCCCGAATTTTGGTTGGCTGTCGGCCAGATCATCATGATCGACATCCTGCTGGGTGGCGACAACGCGGTGGTGATCGCCCTGGCTTGCCGCAAGCTGCCTGATGCTCAGCGCACCAAGGGCATCATCTGGGGTACGGCCGGCGCCATCGTGCTGCGGGTCGTGTTGATCTTCTTCGCACTGACGCTGTTGCAGGTCCCCTTCCTGAAAATTGTCGGCGCAGCCCTGTTGCTCTGGATTGGCATCAAGCTGCTGGTGCCCGAAGATGAAGACGAGCACGGCAATATCCAGGCCAGCGACAAGCTCTGGGCGGCGGTCAAGACCGTGATCGTGGCTGACTTCGTGATGAGCCTGGACAATGTCATCGCCATCGCTGGCGCGGCACAGAGCAGTGGCGGCGACCATCAAATGCCTCTGGTCATCTTTGGCCTGCTGGTCTCAATTCCCATCATCGTCTGGGGTAGCCAGTTGGTGATCAAGCTAATGGACCGGTTCCCGGTCGTGATCACTGTGGGCGCCATGCTGCTCGGCTGGATTGCCGGCACCATGATGGTCGGTGATCCGGCCTTGGCCAGCTGGGTGCCGACGGTCGAAGGCGACAAGCCGGGCAATGTGGCCGTAATGCCTGCTCTGCATTACGGTGCAGGCGTGGCCGGTGCCCTGCTGGTTCTGTTGAGCGGCAAGTGGATCGCGCGCCGCCGCATCCGCAGCGATTGACAGGCTAGGCGCGCTTCGGCGCATTCTTGGAGAGGCGGGCGAGGCATGGCGGGTTTCTGGAAGCGATGGCTGGGCAAGCCCGAGTCGGTGGAGGGGGAGCCCTCGACCGTGCCCGAGGCGTATCAGTCTTCGATGCCAGCCGGCCCGGGTTTGCAGGCTTATGAATTGCAGGGCGAACTGGGCCGCGGGGCGATGGCGGTGGTGCATCTGGCGCGCGAGCGTGCCACGGGACGCTTGGTTGCCATCAAGCGTCTGGCTTTGCAGCGTGAGTTTGCGGCAGAAGACCTGGTCGATGTGCAACAGCGTTTCATGCGTGAAGCACGTGCGGCCGGGCACCTGCAACACCCCGACATCCTGCAAGTGCTGGAGGCTGGGGAAGCTGGCCCCGACGCCTGGATTGCCATGGAGTATGTCCAGGGCCGTGATCTGAGCCACCACACCCGGAAGGCTCAGCTGCTGCCTGTCCCCGAGGTGCTGCAGATTGCGCGGCGCCTCGCACGCGCGTTGGACTATGCCCATGGCCAGGGCGTGGTTCATCGCGACATCAAGCCGGCCAATGTCATGCTGGATCGGGAGCGCGGAGTTCTGAAGCTCATGGATTTCGGCATCGCCCGCATTGCCGATGGCAGCCGCACCCGGACCGGTTTGGTTCTGGGTACACCGTCCTTCATGTCGCCCGAACAATTGGCTGGCCTCAAGGTCGACGGTCGCAGCGATCTCTATTCGCTGGGCGCCATGGTCTATCAACTTCTGACTGGCCATCTGCCGCACCAGTCTGACTCCATGGCCAAGCTGATGTACCAGATCGCCAATGAGCCTCCGGCCGATGTGCGCAGCTATCGCCCCGAGCTGCCCGAGTCCCTGGCCTTGGTGCTGGCTTTGGCGCTCGAGAAGCGGCCCGAACTGCGCTACGCCAGCGGCGCGCAGATGGCCCAGGACCTGGAGGCGGTGATTGCGCAATGGCCTGCCGGGCCCGCGCGCGGCCCGGCCCAGGCGCCGGCCGGCAAGAGTCCGGCCGCTGCGCCCGCGGCGCCGCCGGAGCACGCGGACCCTTTTGCACAAACAGTCCGCTTGAATACGGCGGAAGCAGTGCAAAATCCCCCCGCATCGCAACCAGACACAAAGCCATGACCCTGGAGTTCTTCAGCGCTACCGATGTCGGCCGCGCACGCGACAACAACGAGGACTCGGTCGCCCTGGATGAGTCCGTGGGCTTGGCCGTGCTGGCCGATGGCATGGGCGGCTATAACGCCGGTGAAGTTGCCAGTCAGATGCTGACCGGCTTCATTCGCGCCGAGTTGGGTCGCTGGTTGAAGGAGTCCGGCGCCAGTGCCAGCGCCAGCGACGTCCGGCGGGCCATGGACATCTGCGTGGACAACGCCAACCGCGCCATCTTCAACGCCGCCAACACCAACCCGCGTTATGCCGGGATGGGCACGACCCTGGTGCTTGGGGTATTCCGGCCCGAGGGTTTGTTGCTGGGCCATGTTGGCGACTCGCGCGCCTATCGACTGCGCGGCGGACAACTGACGCAAATCAGTCGCGACCATTCTTTGCTCCAGGAGCAGCTGGATGCCGGCCTTTTGACACCCGAAGAGGCCGTGTTCTCCAGCAACAAGAATCTGGTCACCCGGGCGGTTGGCGTGGAGGACGCGGTCATGCTGGAGCTGCATCAGCACGAGCTTCAGCCTGGCGATCTTTACCTGTTCTGCTCGGACGGGCTATCCGACATGTTGGACGATGACGCCTTGCGCCAGTTGTTGATAAACCACCCTTCGCTATCGGAAGCGGCACAAGCCCTGATAGATGGGGCCAATGACATGGGCGGCCGGGATAATATCGCGCTGGTGCTGGTTCGCGCCGAAGGCCGTGTGCGGTCGGAAGGTCGGGCTTGGTGGCCGTTTGGCAAGCGCTGATGGGCTGGTTTTCGGCCGTGAGGCCTGTCGTGACCGGCTGCTGGCTCAGGCATCGTTGAGAGCAGTCAAAACTCCTGCGGCGCACTGAGAGTTGCCGCCAACACAAGCAATAAGACAACAGGATCGAGGTCAAAGCATGGGCAAGCTGGTGGTGTCGCTCGACGGCGTGGTGATCAAGGACGTGCAGATCACGAAGGACAAGACCACGCTCGGGCGCCGGCCCTACAACGATATCGTGATTGACAATCTGGCGGTCAGCGGTGAACACGCCGTGCTGCAGATGGTCGGCGCGGATGTTTTCATCGAAGACCTCAACTCCACGAACGGCACATATATCAACGGCAAGGCAATCAAGAAGCAGTTGCTGGCCAATAACGACATCGTCGAGATCGGCAAATACAAGATCAAGTTCCTGCTGGAGGACAGCGGCGACTACGAGAAGACCATGATTCTCAAGCCGGGCTCTGGCACGCCCAGCGGTTTCGGTCTGCCTTCCTCTTTCGGCTCGCTGCCCTCGGCGGCCGCGGCGGGTCCGGCCACCATCCGGGTCCTGACTGGTGCGGCTGCCGGGCGGGAAGTCAGCCTGACCAAGGTCGTTACCACCGTTGGCAAGCCCGGTGTGCAGGTGGCCTCCATCACCAAGCGCCCCAGCGGCTATGTGTTTGCCCACGTCGAGGGCGCCGCACGGCCCACAGTCAACGGCGCGCCCTTGACCGGCGAATCCGTGGCCTTGAAGAGCGGCGATGTGATCGAGTTGGCCGGGACACAGATGCAGTTCGTGCAGGGCTGAGGTTCCCTCGGAGCCAGGCCGCGTTCGCGGCCTCAGTGAATACACCAGAACTGGGTTTACCCTGCTCTCGCAGGTGCCCTTGCTTGCTTGCTGCCGTGCACAATTGCTGCAGCAAGCAGCAGGGCGAGCATGGCCGTGCCTGTGTGAGCCTTGCCTGCAGCCGGCCGCACCATTGAGCATAAAGATGGCGAGACAAGGGGGTCTTTGAACAGGCGGTTGCGCAGGCGTTCTTTGGTGTCCAACCCTCATCGAAAGGCCGCTGTGACTTCTTCAAGCTCCTCCGCAGCCGAACCTTTGCTAGAGCCGCCGTCCTCTTCCTTGCGTCAGCGTACCGCGTGGATGATTGTGCTGATCTCCGCGCTGTTGGTGGTCGGCACCGATGCCGTGCTTCTGCAGCACCAGTCGCGACTGCGTGGCGAGGCCTTTGAGGCCGAGCTTCTGGCTTTGCCGCAGACTTATGGTGAGGCGCTGGCAGGCAGCCTGAGTGCGGACCCGTCGGGCAGTGACAGCACCCGGCAGTTGCTCAAGAAGTTGCAGTCCCGGCCCGGCATTCTGGCGCTCGAGTTGAAGACGGGTTCAGGCCTGGCCCTGGCCAGTGGAGACCCGGCAGCGCGTGCGCAGGCTGATGTTCGACAAATCGATTTCGAACTGGGTCCGCCGGCGTCGGGTGGTGCTCTGCTCCAGGTGCTGGCGCAGGAGCAGGCCATGCAGCACGCGTTCTGGCGCGATGCCTGGCCCGCCATCCTGCTGCGCGATCTGGTCCTGGTGCTTCTTCTCAGCTTGAGTGTGATCGTGGTGTTGGACCGCATGATGTTGCGGCCCCTGCGCCGCCTGGCAGACCGGGCCGATGCGTTGGACAGCAGTCAGAGTCCACTGGACCTTTTGTCATCGGCGCCGGGCGTACAGAGTTCGGAGCTGTCTCGGGTCGCCCGCTCTCTGATGCGTGCGCACCATGGCGTGTGGCTGCGTTGGCAGGATGAACAGCAGCAGGTCCAGCAGTTGCAGCAACAGGTGCAGAGCCAGGCCGCGCAGTTGCAGGCTGCGGCGCTCAGCCTGGAGCAGAAGAACCGCGAGCTGGGCAGCCTCAGTCGCAGTGATTCGCTGACCGGCCTGGCCAATCGCAGGGAATTTGACGAGGCCTTGCGGCGCGAGTTCAAGCGCGCGCAGCGGCAGCGCGGCCAGCTCGCTTTGGCTGTGCTCGACCTTGATCACTTCAAGCGCTACAACGAGCTCCATGGCGCCGCGGTTGGCGACCAGGCGCTGCAGCGTTTCGCCCAGCTGCTCAGCGAGCGATTCAAGCGCGACACTGACTTTGTGGCAAGGCTGGGCGGCGAGGAATTTGTGGCCTTGCTGCCGGGCTTCGGCCTGGATGTCACCCAGGAACTGATGGAGCAGTTGCGCGAGGAGTTGCGCGCTTTGCGACTGCCTCATGGCAGCAGTGCGGATGAGGGGCCAGGTTTGACGGTCAGCATTGGCCTTGCGGCCTATTCGCCGGCCCACCCCTACTTGAGCCCTCAGTCCCTGATGCAGGCGGCGGATGAGGCGCTCTATATCGCCAAGCATGCCGGGCGAGATCGCCTCAGCCTGGCCTCATCGAGCAGTCTGGCCGAACGCGCTTGAGCGGAAAAGTTGCGCCTCAGCGCTCGTGCTCGCTGGCTTGCTGCAGTTGTTCGACTACCCGACGGGCGGCCCGCAGCACCAGGGCCTCGTCGAGTGAGGCTTGAGGTGCAATCTCATGCGCCACTTCTTCCAGGCGCTCGGGCTCGCTCAGCAAGATCGAGGCGATGGTAGAAATGGCACTGACGCCACGGCGCTGCAAGGCTTCGGGCATTTTCAAGGTGCTTTGCACCTCCACATGGTGACGCACGCTGGCCACGGCGGCTGGCGCCAGGCCCCAGCTTTCGCACAAGGCCGCGCCCAGTGCGTCGTGGCTGACGCCGAATGCTGTGTGTTCCAACTGCACCAGTTCGGCGTCGGAACCAGCAGCGCGCAGCATGGCCGGGTAGTGTGCGGATGCGTGCCGGTAAAGCACGGCCTTGCCGCATTCCTCGAACAATCCTGCCGAATGCGCCGCCCATGGGTCCACGCCCAGCATCTGGCCGATGCGCCCCATCATCACGCCGCGCTCGGAGGCACGCTTCCAGACCGGTTCGAGCTCTGTGGCGGGCGGAAATGCAGCGCGCAGGCCCATTTCAAACGTGATGGCCGAAACCTCGCGCATGCCCAAATAGGTCAGCGCCTGATGGACCGTTTGCACCCGGCCACGCAAGCCGTAGAGCGATGAATTGACGGCCTTCAAGACGGCCGCGGCGAGTGCCATATCGGTCTCGACGAGGGCGGACATGGCCGGCAGATCAATGTCCTCGGCCGCCATCAGCAGCGAAAGCTTGACCAGCACCTCGGGCTGAGTCGGGATCTCGATGTCTAGCGTGCGCAAATTTGGATCAACTGGCATGGTGTGCTTTCCTTCCCCTGGTTGCCGCAATGGTAGCGGGACTGGCGCAGAGGCTGGTTACAAAAAGCTCAGCGAAAGAAGGCGTCCCAAGCGGTTTTCAGGATCAGGGCCGAGACCACGGCGATGAACATGCTGCGCACGAAACCAGCCCCGCGTGCCAGGGCCATGCGGGTACCGAACAAGCTGCCGACGACATTGGCCACGGCCATTACCGCGGCGACTTGCCACCAAATGTGGCCGGTGCTGCCGAACAGAAGCAGAGCCGCTGCATTGGTGGCGGTGTTCATCAGCTTGGCCGTGGCCGAGGCATGGAGGAAGTCGTAGCCCAGGAGGCGTACGAATAGGAAGACGAAGAAGCTGCCAGTGCCCGGACCGAAGAAGCCGTCGTAGAGGCCGATCAGCAAGGCGATGGCACCCGCCATCAGGGTTTCACGCCGGCCCTGGTAGCGCGGCGCATGGTGGCGGCCCAAATCCTTGCGCATCAAGGTGTAGGCCAGCACGGCCAGCAAAACCAGGGGCAGGGCGCGGCGTAAAAAGCCGGGGTCAACCTGGGTGACGGCCCAGGCGCCACCGAAGCCGCCCAACATGGCCATGCCGGCGGCCGGCAACAGGGCGCTCCAGTTCAGTTGCACCTTCTTGGCGTACTGGAGTGTGGCCCAGGCCGTGCCCCAGATCGAGGCGCCTTTGTTGGTGCCGAACAAGGTCGCGGGCGCCGTCTGAGGGTAGACGCTGAACAGCGCAGGTACCAGCACCAAGCCACCTCCACCCACAACGGCGTCGATGAATCCAGCCAGCAGGGAGGCAAGGGCGACAGTCAGCAAATCCATGGGTGGCGTGGAGCGAGGAAGTGGAGAGCGGGGTCAGCGTGGCAAGCAAAGTGGATGCGCAAGTAAAACGGGCACCTGAAACCAGTTCAGGTGCCCGTCCATTGTGACTGTGTCACTTTATGCGTCGTTCTTGCACTACAACTTGAGTTTGTCTCCTCAGCCCCGCCTAGCACCTGCCGTTCGCACAGCTTGTGCATCGAGTGAGGCAAATGTAGGCAGTGCGGGCCGTGCACGCACTTGGGGTTTTTACGGGCGAGCCGCACCAACTTAGGGAAGTTTGCGTGCACACACTTTTTCTTAACTCCAAGAAATTCGACAAATCAAGAAGAACCCGATGCCCCGACCTGGGGCTGTATCCTCCGCAAACCGGGGGTGCTGACAGATCCGGCTTGCAGCCATATGTCTCATTTATGCACAGCTCGGGCGGTGGTGAGCCAGCCATCCACTCAGGGTAAGCCACTTGCAATTCTTGACCTTTGGCGAGCCTCGCTTGTGAAACCATCCGAGCCATGGTGATTTCTGCGTTTGTCATGAGTTTGACTCGGTGGTTTTTGAGCCGTGCAGGCCGACCATGGGATTTCTGTACGGTCCACCCAACTTTGATGGCGGCCTTCATCGTGTCACTGCCCATGAGCCTTACCGGATGTGGCGGGGGCGGGGGCGGCAGCACGGACAGCCCTCCGCCCACGCCAGTCCCGAGTGCCACCAGCACCTACGGGCTTAGCTTGCCTCGCCCTGGTCTGGCTGCGTCCGATTTGGCCGTGCTGGTGGCCGAGGGCGATGTACTCGGCGAGGCCATTGCGGCCTATTACCTGAGTGCGCGCAATGTGCCGGCGACAAATCTGATCCGGGTCAAGTTGCCGACCAAGGCCGATGCCATCTCGGCAACTGATTTCGCCACACTGAAAGCCGAGATCGATGCCAAGTTGCCGGCCGGAATCCAGGCCCAGCTATTGACCTGGACTGCTCCTTCTCGCGTGGTCGGCGGTTGTGCCATGGGCATCACCAGCGCCCTGGCTTTCGGCTATGACGCGAAGTACTGTGTGCCCAACGCTGCTTGCGTCAACACCCAGGCTTCGCCTTTGTACGACTCTGAGTCCTGGCGCCCTTGGACAGACCACCAGATCCGACCGGCCATGATGCTCGGCGCTCGCAGTCTGGCCGCGGCCAAGGTCTTGATCGATCGAGGGATCAAGGCCGATGGCAGTCAGCCGCTGGGTGACGGATACCTGCTGAACACGAGCGATGGCTTCCGCAATACTCGTGCGGTTGACTTTCGGGTTCTGCCAGATTCCTGGGCCGGGCGGCTCAAGCTGATCTACCAGGACAATTCAGCCGGCGGATCCAAGGACACGGTAGAGAACCAGTCCGGGCTGCTTTTCTACTTCACTGGTCTGCCGATCACACCGGGTTTGGCCAGCAATAGCTACCTGCCGGGCGCGGTCGGCGATTCGCTGACCTCATATGCGGCCCAACTGCCCGATGCGCGCGGCCAGACGACAGTGCTCAATTGGCTGGATGCCGGCCTGACTGGTAGCTTCGGCACCGTTGAAGAGCCCTGCAATTTCAACCAGAAGTTTCCCAAGGCCTCGGTGCTGATCGATCAGTACTACCGAGGCGCGAGCCTGATCGAAGCCTATTGGAAGTCACTGCAGTCGCCGGGGCAGGGCCTGTTTGTTGGCGAGCCCCTGGCCCGGCCGTTTGCCGATGCGCCCAGTTTCAAGCTCGAAGGCGGCCAGTATCTGATCAGCAGTCGGGCCTTGCGTCCAGCCGCGATCTACACCCTCGACTACCAAATTGGCGCGGCGGGCAACTGGATCACCCTGGCCAGTTTCAAGCCGACCAAGGCCGAAATCCAGAACCTGAGCGCGCCCCTACCTCCAGCAAGCGCCACCGCCCTACGTTGGCGCGGCCCTTGCCCGACGCAAAGCAGCCAGCAGTGCACGCTGGCCATCAGCCCCTGACGGCTTGGGGCTTGCCGCGCACATGGAATGAGGGCGGCTGGCAAAATGGCATACCCTGCCGGCCCCGCCCCCATGACCCTGACGCCTTCGACGCCCACTCTGTCCAGCGCTTTTCGCGTGTTATCGGTCATCCCGCCGATGACCCAGCTCAACACGCCGTATCCGTCCACGGCCTATCTGACTGGCTTCCTGCGCTCGCGTGGTGTCGACGCGGTGCAAGAAGACCTTGCCTTGGCTCTGATGCTCAAGCTCTTCTCGCGCGAAGGCTTGCGCGCGCTGCGGGAGCGCATCCAGGCCCTGGCGCCCGAACAGCGCACGCCCATGGTTCAAGGTTTTGACGTCTACTTTGACCGTTATCTCTCGACCATCACAGCGACCATCGCCTTTCTGCAAGGGCGCGATCCGACCCTGGCCCACCGCATCAACAGCCGCGCCTTCTTGCCCGAAGGGCCTCGTTTCGACTCGCTAGATGCCTATGTGGATGAAGACGGCGGCGACCCGCTGGCCTGGGCCTTTGGTGCCCTGGGCCTGCAAGACCGGGCCCGCCACTTGGCCACGCTCTATCTGAATGACCTGGCCGATGTCTTGCGCGATGCTGTGGACCCGCGCTTCGAGTTCGTCCGCTATGCCGAGTCCCTGGCCACCAGCCAGCCGACCTTCGAGCCGTTGGCCGAGGCCCTGGCTGCGCCCTTGAACCTGGTCGACCAAAGCCTGCGCGAACTGGCGCTGGCCTCAGTGGCCAAGCACCAGCCGCAACTGGTGTTGATCTCGGTGCCTTTCCCGGGCGCGGTCTACGCCGCCTTCCGCATCGCCCAGGCGATCAAGGCTGAGCATCCCGGCGTGGTGCTGGCTTTGGGTGGCGGCTTCGTCAACACCGAGCTGCGCGAGCTCAGCGAGCCGCGGGTGTTCAACTATTTCGACTACTTGACCCTGGACGCCGGCGAGCGCCCCTTGCTGGCGCTGCTGGAGCATCTGCAAGGCCAGCGCTCGCGCCAGCGCCTGGTGCGCACCTTTGTGCGCGAAGACGGCCAGGTCCGCTACATCAACTTCGTCGAGCCCGACATCGCATTTGCCGAGGTGGGCACGCCGACCTGGGACGGCTTGCCCCTGGATCGCTACCTGTCCCTGCTGGACATGCTCAACCCCATGAACCGGCTCTGGTCGGATGGGCGCTGGAACAAGCTGACCGTGGCCCATGGCTGCTACTGGAAGAAGTGCAGCTTCTGCGATGTCAGCCTCGACTACATCTCGCGCTACGAAGGTGCCTCGGCCGAGACCCTGGTGGACCGCATCGAGTCCATCGTCGCCGAGACCGGCCAGACCGGCTTCCACTTCGTCGACGAGGCCGCGCCGCCCAAGGCCTTGAAAGCGCTCGCTGCAGAGTTGCAGGCACGTCAGCTGGGCATCTCCTGGTGGGGCAATATCCGCTTCGAGAAGTCCTTCAGCCCCGAGCTTTGCCAGCAATTGGCCGACAGCGGCTGCATCGCCATCTCCGGCGGGCTCGAGGTCGCCTCGGACCGTTTGCTTCAGTTGATGAAAAAAGGCGTCTCGGTCGACCAGGTCGCGCGCGTCACCAAGGCCTTCACCGACGCCGGCATCCTGGTCCATGCCTACCTGATGTACGGCTTCCCGACCCAGACCGTGCAGGACACGGTCGATGCACTCGAGTACGTGCGCCAGCTGTTCGAAAACGGCTGCATCCAGAGTGGCTTCTTCCACCGCTTTGCCTGCACCGTGCACTCGCCCGTGGGTCAGAAGCCTGAAGAGTTCGGCGTTCAGCTGCTGCCCCTGCCGCCCAGCCCCTTCGCCAAGAATGATGTCGGCTTTGTCGACCCCACGGGCGTGGACCACGATGTGCTGGGCCAGGCGCTCAAGAAAGCCATCTACAACTACATGCACGGCATCGGCCTCGAACAGGATGTGCGCAGCTGGTTCAGCATCAAGGTGCCCAAGACCACGGTGGCGCGGCACCGAATTGCCCGAGCTCTAAGCCAGGCGCACTGAAGCCGCGGCTGGCACACGATCCTGCCGCTCGTCCAGCCAGCCGCTGAAGGCCTGGAGCAGCGGCTCGTAGCGCTCAGGATTCGCCTCCAGGCTTTGCAAGGCCAGAACGGCCGCCTCCAGGGTCGAGCGCTGCTCGGCCCGCTCGGCCTTGCGGTGCGCGGCATAGCGCGAGGGTGGTGGCTGCCGCACGGCCAGCCGGGGCAGGGCTTGCAGTGCCGGGTTGAGCAGCAGCATCTTGCGACTTTTACGCCAGGTGGCGTCGATCACGACCAAGCGCAGCGGCCTGGCATCGTCTGCACTGGCGTCAAACACCGGGCTGGTTTGGCCCGGTGTCGGAGGGTAGAGCAGCAGGGCGCGCCGCCCGCCCGCCGTGAGCGCGGCTAGCAAAGCGCTCGCCTCGAACTGCTCGCCCACCCAGAGCCGACAGTGGGCGATGCTCAGGCGCAACAGGCGCGCTGAACCCTTGGCTTGGTGTTGTTCTTGGGGATGCTGCAGCAGCAGCAGATCCACCGCGTTGTCGATGGACTGGGTCCAGCGACAAAGGCAGGCGCTGGCCGGCAGTTCGCAGCGCCGGCATGGCGCCCGCCTAGCGATGGGAGACGTTGGAGAAGCGGAGAACTCGGACGGCATGTCAGCCGAGATCAGAACACAGGCGCAAGCCTTGTTGGCTTCTCGCGCCGAGCATATTCAGGCCGCGTGGCCTTGGCGCGCTGTTTCCAGCCCGCGCTCCAAGCGCGAATCCAGGGTGGACTCCAGATCCGAATCCATCTCCGAGCTCAGTTGCGAGTTCAGCTGGGACTGCCGCGCCTTGCGTTGCCGGCGCTGCCGGGCCGACCAACGGCCAGCCGAGACGATGGCCAGCAGCACTGCCACGCCGTTGAGCGAGCCCCAGAGTGGCGGCACGGTGGAGGAGAGCAACAAGCCGGTCAACGAGGGCTGGTAGCCGCCGGCCCGGCTGCTGACCTCGAACACGCCGACCAGCAAGGCCAGCAGCCAGGCCAGGCCCATGCCGCCCAGGCACCAGGCCGTGGTCGGGTGTCGGCTGTGACCGCGCTGCGGACGGACGGTGAACATGGCCCAAAACCAGGCGAAGCCGTAGAGCAGCAGGGCGATCAGCAGGGCCTGCCCCAGCTGGGCGGTCCAGCTGCCACTTCCACCCAGCAGGTTCTGCCAGCTCATGGGCCAATATTGGCTGGCCAGGGTATGTGCCAGGCCCAGGGCGCTGACATAGAGCAAGGCGCCGGACACAAAGGACCAGATGCGTCTTGCGGTTCTGATGTCGCTGCCCATGGCGATGCGTTGGCTCCGTGCTGCTGCTGAAGAAAAGGGGTGTGCCGTCGATTCTGGGTGTCCCGCCCGTTCCGGCCCAGGGGCGCTGCACCCGCAGTTCGGGGGAGTCTGGCCTGCGCAGCAGGCGCAAGCGTTGAATTTGTCACGTTTTTCTGGGTCCGACGCAGAGTTCGCCGGCATGCCCGTCACAGCTTGTGTGTGGCCGCTTGTTGCAGCAGGGGTAGGGCGTCGATGCGGGCCTCGATCTCGGCCATCATCTGGCGATAGGGCGCTGCGTCCAGCCCGCCATAGCGCTGCTGGAAGGCCTCGGCGCTCAGGAACTCGGGCAAGTCGGCCACGCCGGGCATGAAGTCCAGCTCATGAAGGCCGGCGCGGATCAGGGTCTGCAGGCTGCGCGGTGCGTCCTTGGCCAGCAGGCCGAAGCGCGTGCCAGCCCGATCAGCGGCAATGTCATTGAAGCTGAAGCCACTGCCTCCTCGTGAGTCGGCCACTTCCTTGTAGACGCCGATGGCGTCCGCCAAGGGCCCGCTGCCCTCCAGGGCCAACACGGCCGAGACCAGAAAATGCTGTGGAAAGTCTTCGCGGCCGGCCAAGGTGACCCTGCGTGGCAGTGGCTGTGGCCAGCTGCGTGCGCTGGGCAGCAGCTTGCTCCAGTGCTGGCCGGTGGAAAACAGCGCCAGGGTCAGCAAGGCGCTGCGGTTCTCGGCCACCGGGTCGGCGTCGGCGCCTTCGCTGCGTGCGCGAACCAGCTCGAACATCGGTGGCATCAGCAGGGCCAGCGAAACCGAGCTGCCCGGCGCCAGGTTTGCGCTGAGCTCGGCCAAGCGCCGGCTGTAGGCCTGGGCCCGTTCACGCTCGGCCGGTGTCCAAAGTGCGCCTAGCACATGGTCCATGCTGTCGGCCTGCCAGTGGTAACCGAGCTGCAATTCTTGGGGCAAAAAGGCCAGAGTCTCGACCAGCTCTCCGGCCACCTGGGCTTGAGTCGGCAGGGCCAGACTGGCGATCAGGCGACGCAGTGCCGGATTGGCCAGCCAAGCCGGCAGCGGTAAATGGCCCAGGCGCAGCCGTTCGACCCGCGGCAGGGCAGCGGTTTGGCCCAGCTGGGCTTCGAGATTGAGCCAGGCACCGAGCAGGGGCAGGGGGAAGCTGGCCTGCAAGCGGGCGCTGCCGGCTAGCAGCTGAATTTGCGCCGCACCGCGGCCTCGGCCGTAGCGCTGGGCCAGTTGCATCAGCATCAGATTGAGCTGCCCCTCGTCAATGCGCAGCAGGCGTTGCGGGCCGGCCTCCTGGCGACGCGGGTCATTGCGGCGCAGAAAGTCTTTGGTGCTCTGGATCTGTTCGGGGCTCAAGCCGCTGCCATCGGGGGTGACCAGCGCCTGGCTTTGCAGCGCCAGGGCGGCGGCGATCAGCAAGAGCAGCACCGGGCTGAGCAGGAGAAGCGGCCAAAGGAGGCGCGGGCGGCGCTTGCCTAGGCAGCCAGGGAGCGGAGACTTCATGCTGCACAGTCTGCCAGCAAAGCCGGTGCCTGAACCTTCGTCAGGCGCTATGGCTCCGCCTCACCCTGACAATGCGCGCCATGTTGGAGACTTCCGCCACGCGCATCTGGCCTCCCACGGCCGACACCCTGACCCGCCTGTTCGAGCGCGGCCGTCTGCAGCGTGCCCGTCAGCTGCAGGGCCAGATCCTGGAGCTCCGCGCTGATGAGCAGGGCGCGAGCGCCCGGCTGAGGGGTGCGCGCGAGCAGGTTTTCGAGCTCGACTTGCAAGGTGTGGCCGACGCGGCCGGCCAGCCGCACTACAGCGCCCTGTGCAGCTGCCGCACGCGCCGCTTTTGCGAACATGCCGCGGCCGTGTTGCTCAAGCTGCAGATCGAGGCCGACGCGCCCCAGCGCGAAGCACTGCTGCAGCAATGGGTGCAGGCGCTGCGCCGCAAAGCCAGCCGTGAGGAGCTCAAGCGCCTGCCGACGTTGCCCGAGGCCGATGCGGCCCGGCTGATGGACTTGCTCCTGCGTGAGGAGGAACCGAGTCCAGTATCCGCAGTCGAGCCGCCCCCAGCGCCTATCGAACCGGACACGCGTAGCGAAGCGGCCAATTTCCAGCCAGAGCTGTGCTTGATGACTCTGGGCCGTGGTGATGGCCTGCTGGGCCTGGCTCCCGGCGGCCGGCTGGGGCCGCGTGGTGATCATGTCAGCGTCGCCCAGTTGCACTGGGTCTACCGCTTCGACGATGGCTGCCGCTGGCAGACCGAGGCGCCCCGCTCGATCTTGAACAGCCGCCCGCCGGCCCAGCAGCTGGTGGACACCCCCAGTGGCCCGCGCCGCCTGGCTCGCGATCTGTTGAGTGAGGCCGAGGCGCGCGATCAGCTCTGGGCCTGCGGTCTGATCCCGCTCGCGCCCGAGCAGCTGCAATGGCGCCACCCCAGCGCCTCGCAGGGCCTCGAGGCTTTGTGGACGCTCAGCCAGGAAGAGTTCTTCTCCATCTTCTGGCTGGAGCGGGTGCCGGCGCTGCAGGCGGCGGGCTGGAAGGTCGATGTTCGCCCCGGCTTTGCCCACCGGCCGGCGCCGGCCGAAGCCTGGCAGCTCAAGATCGAGAAGCTGGGTCTGCCGGGCCGCGAGGGCTCCTGGCTGCTCAGCCTTGGTGTCGAGGTGGATGGCGAAACCCTGGACCTGGCGCCCATGATTGCCGACCTGCTGCGCCGTGATGCGCGCTGGTTCGATGCCGAGGCCATTGCTTGTATCGATGACGCGGCCTTGATCCTGCTGCACGCGCCGGGCGGCCGTCGCATCGAAGCCCCGGGCTCTATCCTCAAGCCCATCATCGGCGCCATGGTGGACCTGCTCAGCGACCCCAAGCGGGCCGAAGGGCCGATCCCGCTCAGCGACTGGGACGCCGGCCGCCTGCTGGCGCTTGACTCGCGCAGCGGCTGGCAGTTCCAGGGCGACGCCGATCTGCGCCGCCTGGCCCAGCGCTTGCAGCAGGCGGGCAGCCCGCAGCCGGTGGCGCCGCCGCACGGCCTGGCGCTGACCCTGCGGCCTTATCAGCGCAGCGGCCTGGCCTGGCTGCAATACCTGCGCGAGCAAGGCCTGGCCGGCATCCTGGCCGATGACATGGGCCTGGGAAAAACCGCCCAGGCATTGGCCCATCTGCTGCTCGAAAAAGAAGCAGGCCGCCTCGATCGGCCAGCCCTGGCTGTGCTGCCCAGCTCCCTGTTGTTCAACTGGCTGGCCGAGGCGCGCCGGGTGGCGCCAGGCCTGCGAGTGCTGCTGCTGCAAGGGCCGGAGCGCGCGCGCGACTTTGCCCGCCTGGGCGAGTTCGACCTGGTGCTGTCCACCTACCCCCTGCTCTGGCGCGATATCGCGGCCTTGGCGGCACAGCCTTGGCATCTCGTGATCCTGGATGAGGCGCAGACTGTCAAGAACGCGGCCAGCCGGGCGGCGCAAGCCGTGCGCCGCCTGAACGCGCGCCACCGCCTCTGCCTGACCGGCACGCCGCTGGAGAACCATCTGGGCGAGCTCTGGGCGCAGTTCGATTTCCTGATGCCCGGATTCCTGGGCGATGCAGGGAGCTTTGCCCGCTTGTGGCGCAAGCCCATCGAGGAAAACGGCGAAACCCTGCGTGCCCAGCTGCTGGCCCAGCGCGTGCGGCCTTTCATCCTGCGCCGCCGCAAGGACCAGGTGGCGGCCGAGCTGCCGCCGCTGACCGAGGTGACGCGGCGGGTGCAGCTCTACGGCGCCCAGCGCGATCTTTACGAGAGCGTGCGCGTGGCGGCCGACACCCAGGTGCGACGCGTGCTGGCCCGGCGCGGTTTTGCCGGCGCGCAGATCTCGGTGCTCGATGCCTTGCTCAAGCTGCGTCAGGTCTGCTGCGACCCAGCCTTGGTCAAGGGTGTGGATCTGGCGCTGGACATGGGCCGGGCCAAGCTGGAGCTGCTGCAACAGATGCTGCCCGAGCTGCTGGCCGAGGGGCGGCGGGTGCTGGTGTTCTCCCAGTTCACCGAGATGCTGGGCTTGATCGAAGCGCTGCTACAGCAGCTGGAGCTGCCCAGCCTGACGCTCAGCGGCGACACGCCGATCGGCCAGCGCGGCGAAATCGTGCGGCGCTTCCAGGCCGAGGAGATACCGCTGCTGCTGGTCAGCCTCAAGGCGGGCGGGGTGGGATTGAACCTGACGGCGGCTGACACGGTCATCCATGTCGACCCCTGGTGGAACCCGGCGGTGGAGGCTCAGGCCAGTGCGCGGGCGCACCGCATCGGCCAGGACAAGCCGGTGTTTGTCTACAAACTGGTGGTGGGCGGCAGCATCGAGGAGCGGATGCTGGAGCTGCAGGCCCGCAAACTGGCCCTGGCGCAGGGCGTGCTGGGCGAAGACGGGGCCGATGCAGCCAAGTTCAGCGCCGAGGATTTGGCGCTCTTGTTGGCGCCGCTGGGCTGAACGAAAGCGGGTTTTGCGAACCTGCGCAAAACCCGCTGGAGCGGATCACCGTTTACGGTCGAAGCGCAGGGCGCGGGCCAAGCTGCGGCGATCACAGGCGAAGTTGCCGGATTCAAAAGCCTCGTGCTTGCGGCCCTTGTTGTCCAGCGATGCCCAGTCGGGGCAGGGCATGCGACGCGGTTGTTGTTCGGGGTGCTGCTGAGTTTTCATGGCGATTCAGAGGCCTTGCGGCTGCTGCTACGACGGTAGCGACGGCTTGCAGGAGATCTGCCTTGGCTGTCGCTTGCAGGCACAACGCCGGCGGAAAACCCTCGGTTGACAGCCGCAGGCAGAAATTTATCCGCGACACCTCGTCGCCAGTTAGCAACGTCTCGCGCCTGGCTTCAGGGCGGCGGCGGCTTTATCGCTAAGCTTCGACCCCATGTCGCCCGCCTCCTCCATTTCGTCCGCTGCTCCATCGCCCGAGTCTTTGCTGGTGGCGTGCCTGTGTGCGGCCTGGTGCCGCACCTGCGACGGCTATCACGAGGTGGTGGCCAGCTTGCGCGAACAGTTTCCGCAGCACCGTTTCATCTGGGTGGACATCGAGGACGACGAGGAACTGGTCGGTGACCTGGATGTCGAAACCTTCCCCACCCTGCTGATCGGCCAGGGCGCACAGCTGCGCTTTGTCGGCCCGGTCACGCCCCATCTCAGCACGGCCCAGCGCCTGTTGGCCACTGCCGCCGAGCTGCCGACTGCGGCCGCTCAGCCCGCCGCCCAGGCCTTGCTGATGCGCTTGCAAAGCAGCTGCTGAAGCCGGCGGCAGCCGGGCCTGCGCCAAAAGCGGACAATCGCCGCTTTTGATCAGCCGCCCACAAGGCTCACTTCGCATCATGACTGTTCACCTGAAAGCCAAGGCGCCCAGCGGCGCCGTTGCCATTACCGTGGTCGATCGCGCCGCCTTCCAGGCCCTGGTGACCGAGCTTCCGGTGCCGACACGCCACTGGCTGGCCACCCTGGGCTTCAAGGGCGCGGCCGACAGCTACGCCCTGGTGCCAGGCGCCGATGGCAAGCTGGGTCAGGTGTTCGCCGGCGTCGAGCATGCCGCCCATCCCTTTGCGCTGTCGGCCCTGCCGCAAGCCCTGCCCGAGGGTGACTATGTGCTGTCCGAGCATGGCCTGCAGCTGCTGCCCGAACAGGCTGCCCTGTCTTGGGAGCTGGGGGCGTACCAGTTTGACCTCTACAAGCCGCGCCGCCGTGCGCCGGCTGCGCTCTACCTGGCCAATGACGCCAGCGCCCAGCGCGGCATTGCCCTGGCCACCGCCATCGCGGCCACCCGTG
The DNA here is from genome assembly GCF_025717595.1 of Kinneretia sp. DJ1R-11. Lineage (NCBI taxonomy): Bacteria > Pseudomonadati > Pseudomonadota > Betaproteobacteria > Burkholderiales > Sphaerotilaceae > Roseateles > Kinneretia sp. DJ1R-11. Next base: position 704,346 of record NZ_JAJIRR010000001.1, on the reverse strand, counting down.
ATCTGGTCAATACCCCGGCCGAGCACATGGGCCCGGAAGAGTTGGCGCAAGCCGCCCAGCTGATCGCCAAGCAGCACGGCGCCAAGTTCAAGCAGATCGTCGGTGACGCGCTGCTGAAGCAGAACTTCCCGGCCATCCATGCCGTTGGCCGCGCCAGCACGCGCGCGCCGCGCCTGATCGAGCTGAACTGGGGCAACCCCAAAGCGCCATTGCTGAGCATCGTCGGCAAGGGCGTCTGCTTCGACACTGGCGGCCTGGACATCAAGGGCGCCGACGGCATGCGCCAGATGAAGAAGGACATGGGCGGTGCTGCCAATGCCCTGGGCCTGGCCGCTCTCGTCATGGCCTTCAAGCTGCCGGTGCGCCTGCAGCTGCTGATCCCGGCGGTTGAGAACTCGATCTCGGGCAATGCTTACCGCCCCGGCGATGTCATCAAGACCCGCCAGGGCCTGCACATCGAGATCGGCAACACCGATGCCGAAGGTCGTGTGGTGCTCAGCGATGCGCTGGCCTATGCCTCCGAGCACAAGCCCGAGTTGATCATCGACCTGGCCACCCTCACCGGCGCCGCTCGCGTGGCCCTGGGCGCCCAGCTGCCGGCCCTGTTCAGCAAACATTTCGACACCGCGCGCGACCTGGTCGACCTGGGCCTGAAGCTGGAAGATCCGATGTGGCACATGCCGCTGTGGGCGCCCTACAAAGAGGGCATCGCCAGCAGCATCGGCGACATCGTCAACACCGGCCGCAATGCCCTGGGCGGCGCCATCAACGCGGCGCTCTTCCTCGAGTACTTTGTGCCCGAGCACCAAGACTGGCTGCACATCGACCTGTTCGCCTGGAACGATGTGGCCCGCGCCGGCCGACCGGTGGGCGGCGAGGCGCAGACCATCCGCACTCTGCTGGCCTATCTGGAGCAGCGTTTCAGCGCCAAGAACTGAAGCCGCGGCTTCAGGCCCCGGCCAGGATCCAGGCCGCGGCCTTTTCGGCCAGCATCAGCGTCGGTGAGGCGGTGTTGCCGTGGGTGATGCTGGGCATGACGCTGGCATCGACAACGCGCAGCCCGGCCACGCCACGCAGGCGCAGATGGCTGTCCACCACGGCTTGCGCGTCCTCGGCGCGGCCCATCTTGCAGGTGCCCACCGGGTGGAAGATGGTGGTGCCGATCTCGCCCGCAGCCCGCGCCAGATCGTCCTCGCTCTGCAGCTGCGGGCCGGGCTTGATCTCTTCGGGCCGGTAGCCGGCCAGGGCCGGCTGGGCCACGATCTGGCGCGTCAGGCGCAGGGCGGCCGCGGCCACTTGGCGGTCGTGCTCGGTGGCGAGGTAGTTGGGCTGGATGCGCGGCGCCTCACTCGCGTCGGGCGAACGGATCTGCACCGTGCCGCGGCTCGTCGGGTTCAGCTGGCAGACGCTGGCGGTGAAGGCATTGAAGGCGTGCAGGGGCTGGCCGAAGGCGTCCAGCGACAGCGGCTGCACGTGGTATTCCAGATCCGGCCCATCCGGGTCCAGGCCACTGCGCGCAAACGCGCCCAGCTGCGAGGGCGCCATGCTCATGGGCCCGCTGCGCTTGAGCGCGTACTCCAGGCCGATCTTGGCCTTGCCCCACCAGCTTTGCGTCAAGGTGTTGAGGGTGCGCGTGCCCTCGACTTTGTAAATGCTGCGGATCTGCAAATGGTCTTGCAGATTGGCGCCGACTCCAGGCAGGTCTTGCTGCACGGCAATGCCCAAGCTTTGAAGCAAGGCCGCCGGCCCCAGGCCCGAGAGCTGCAGCAGCTGCGGTGAGCCGATGGCGCCGGCCGCCAGGATCAGCTCGCCGCCGGGGTTCAGCATGACAGTTTCCAGGCCGCGCGGCGTGCGCACTTCGGCGCCGGTGCAGCGCAGGGCACCGTCTTCGCGATCCAGGCTCAGGCGCTGCACGCTGGCCAGGGTCCAGAGTTCGAAGTTGGGCCTGGCGTAGCAGGTCGGCCGTAAAAAAGCCTTGGCCGTGTTCCAGCGCAGGCCGCTGCGCTGGTTGACTTCGAAATAGCCGACGCCTTCATTGCTGCCGGCGTTGAAATCCTCGCTGGCCGGGATGCCCGTCTGTACCGCCGCCGCCGCAAAGGCATCGAGGATGTCCCAGCGCAGGCGCTGGCGTTCGACCCGCCATTCGCCACCATGCCCATGCGCGGCCTTGAAGGCAGTGCTGGCGCTGCTGGCCTTGCCGTCCAGGCGCCAGTGGTCTTCGTGCTTGATGAAATCGGGCAGGCAGGCTTGCCAGCGCCAGTCCGGGTCGCCGGTGGCTGCCGCCCAGGCCTCGTAGTCGCGCGCCTGTCCGCGCATATAGATCATGCCGTTGATGCTGGAGCAGCCGCCCAGCACCTTGCCGCGCGGGTAGCGCAGGGCGCGGCCCTTGAGGCCGGCTTCCGCCTCGGTTTGGTAGAGCCAATCGGTGCGCGGGTTGCCGATGCAGTGCAGATAGCCGACCGGAATGTGGATCCAGTGGTAGTCGTCCTTGCCGCCGGCTTCCAGCAGCAGCACGCGCTTGCTCGGGTCGGCCGAGAGCCGCTTGGCCAGCAGGCAGCCGGCCGTGCCGGCGCCGACGATGATGTAGTCGAACATGGTGGGCGCGCTGTGGGTTTCAGCGCGCCAGATGCGAGGCCAAGACCGGGAAGAGCTTGATCAGGCCGTCGGCCAGCAGCTCCACCGCCAGCGCGGCCAGGATCAGACCCATCAGCCGGGTCATGATGTTGATGCCGGTTTGGCCCAGCACGCGGGCGATGCGGCCGGCGGTCGAGAACACGCCGAAGGTCACCAGGCCTACCACCACGCCGTAGCCGACCAGGATGGCCAGCTCCCACCAGTGGCGGGTCTTTTCGGCGTAGATCACCATGGTGGAGATGGTGGCCGGGCCGGTCAGCAGGGGGATGGTCAGGGGCACGACGGCGATGCTGGCGCCGGCACTGAGCTTGCTGGAGCCTTCGCTGAGGTCTTCCTTGCGCGACTCGGCCGGCTGCGCGTTCAGCATCTGGATGGAGCTGATCAGCAGCAAGGTGCCGCCGCCGACCTGGAAGGAGGCCAGCGAGATGCCGAAGAATTCGATCACCTTGAGGCCGAACAGCGCACTGATGCCGATGACCAGAAAGGCGCTGAAGCTGCTGACGCGGATGGTGTGCTGGCGCTGCTCGCGGTTGAAGCCGCTGGTGAAGTGGATGAAGAAGGGGATCACGCCGATCGGGTTGACGATGGCGAGCAGGGCAACGAGGGGCTTGTAGATGTCCATGGCGGCGATTGTGGGCCGGCTGGCGCCAGCCCAGGGTGCGCTGAGCTCCCGAATTACCCGGTCTTTGTCGTCCTGCCGGTCTGGACGCCCTGAGCGCGCTCGGCGGCCAGGCGGCGCAGCAGGTCCAGACCCTGGCTGGCGCGTGGGCCGTACCAGCTCAGCAATTCGCCATCGACCAGCTGTACCCGCGCCTGTGGACACAGGGCTTGCGCCAGCGGCAGGTGGCTGGTGTCAAAGCTGTAGGGCTCCGAGCTCAGCAGCACACGGTCGATCTGCTGCAGCCAGGGCTCATCGCCGCGCAGCTGCGGGTAGCGGGCGGCGCCGGTGTCGCCGCCCAACTGCTCGGGCCAGGTCTGCCAGCCGACTTCGGCCAGCATGCGGGCGATGTAGGTGTCGCGCGCCACCGTCATCCAGGGTTCGCGCCAGATCAGGTAGAGCACGCGTTCGCCGGGCCAGGCTTGTTGGCGGCAGCGCTCAAGGCTGGCCTGCAAGTCGCTGCGCAGGGGCTCGGCCCTTGCTTGCACGCCGGGCAGATGACCGAAGTGCTGCAGCATCTGGTCCAGCAGGACCAGGTTGTCCTCGGGCCCTTGCGGGTGGGCCACGATCAGTTCTGGAACAAAGGCTTGCAGAGCCTCGGCGGTTTCGCGACGGTTTTCGTCGGGGTTGACGATCACATGGCTGGGTGCCAAGCGGCGCAGCTTGTCCAGATTGACATCCTTGGTGCCGCCGACCTTGGGAATGGCGGCCACATCCGCTGCGGGATGAATGCAGAAGCCGGTGCGCGCCACCATCCAGGGGCCCAGACCCAGGGCCAGCAGCAGCTCGGTGATGCTGGGGACCAGGCTGGCGATGCGAGGCTCGGCGTTTCGCATCACAGGGCCGCGTCGTCGCCGGGCGTGTCCTGCAGGGCGAGATAGACGGCGCAGCAGCCGCGCAGGTAGACCAAGGTGGGCAGCACCAGGGCGACCGCGAAGACCACGCCGCCGCCGGTTTGCGCCGCGATCGCCAGCGGGGTGGTGGCGACCGGCGCACCGTTGGCGCCCAGGGAGCGCAGGCCGTAGCCGAACAGGCCGGCAATCAGCTGCTGGGCCGGCACATCGATGCCAATCAGCCAGACCATCAGGAGCGCCAGCGCCCGCCCGCCGCTGATCACCACGAAGCTGACCGCCGCGCTGACCAGGGCGGTCATCAGGAACACGGCCATCATCAGTGCACCGGCCTCTAAGGGGCCTTGGCGCAACTGTCGGGCCAGCATGCGGGCGGTTTGCAGGGGGGTCTTGCCGGACCAGATGGAGGGGCCAGTCAAGGGGCCGATCAGGACCATTCCGCTGAAAGCCATCACGCCCAGCCCCGTCACGCTGATCGGCACCAGCAGGGCAAACAAGGCCGGGCCGACGGCTGGCAAGCGAGCGCTGTAGAGCAAGGCGATCAGAGCGGCCGCAGCGAGGCCCAGGGTGCTCAGCACCAGCAGCAAGGTCAGCAGCACCCGAGGTGCGCTGCGCAAGGCGTCGTAAAACGCATCGGCCACCTCGCGCACTTCGCGGCCGCGAGCCTGGTCCATGAGCAGCAAGCCGGTGGTATTCACGCCGACAAAGGCTGTCAACAATCCGCCGACCGCCCAGATCACGCCGATCACCGTGTTCGCCTTGGCCAGTGCCGACTCGGCCGAGGCCAGCATCAGGCCTGCCAGGCAGAAGGCCGAGAGCAGAGCGTAGAGGGCGCGGCCGTTGCGCGGCGCGTCGATGCTGGCTAGCACGCGGTTGAGTGCGTGCAAGGAAAGTGTTTGGGACATGGCGGTCATCATAGCCAGCGCATTTCATGCGGCCCCTGGGCTTGATTCAGCGGCAGAAGTCCGTAAATCGCACGGTAAAACCCGAGGGTTTTTTCTATCGGCCGAAAAACAACACTTCCCCCCGCTCAAGTGCTTGCGGCTGGACCCATCGCCCATAATCGTTTACCTGTGTATGGACGCCGCACCTTCGCTTGAATGGTTCACGATGGGTTGAAAGTCCACATGGTTTCTTGGTATTGAAAGGGCTTCCCCATGGGAAACAAGCTTTACGTCGGCAATCTTGCCTATAGCGTGCGTGATGAGTCTTTGCACGAAGCGTTCTCGCAATTTGGTTCGGTGACCTCCGCAAAGGTCATGATGGATCGTGACACAGGTCGTTCCAAGGGCTTCGGCTTTGTGGAAATGGGTTCGGATGCCGAAGCGCAAACGGCCATCAACGGCATGAACGGTCAAGACCTCGATGGCCGCGCCATCGTGGTGAACGAGGCTCGTCCTCGTGAAGAGCGTCCGGGCGGCTTCGGCGGCGGTGGCCGTTCGGGTGGCGGCGGCTTCGGCGGCGGTGGCCGTTCGGGCGGCGGCGGCTTCGGCGGCGGCGGCGGTTACGGCGGCGGCGGCGGTGGTGGCGGCTACGGTGGCGGCGGCGGTGGCCGTTCCGGTGGCGGCGGCTTCGGCGGCGGCGGCGGTGGCCGTTCCGGCGGTGGCGGCGGCTACGGCGGCGGTGGCCGTTCCGGCGGTTACTGAAATCCCTGATCAGGTGGCTCTTGCGGGCGGCCTGAACTGGATGCAACAAAAAAGCAGCTTCGGCTGCTTTTTTTGTTTCCGTGTCGCAAGACGTTCGGCTCCGAGGCAAGCGCCTCGTGGCGCCTGCTTCGGGGTCCGTGATCAGGGCTGCCAGGCCACCTGAGCCTTGGCGAAGATCTCGGTGCTGCGCTTGCGGCCTGGGCTGTCGTCAAAGCGGGTCATTCCGAGGCTGAAGACGCGCGCCAGGCCGACCCGGTGCTGGTACATCAGTGAGGTGTGGCGGCCGCTGAAGGCGCTGGCCTCCAGACCGACTTCGCCCTGACGTTGGAAATGCGTCGATTGCGCGATCAGGCGCAGCGAGTCGCGTGCGCTCCAGTGCAGGACGGCCAGGGTCTGGCGGTATTTGTCCGTGAAGCTGCGGCCGCTGTTGGCCCCGTTCACAAACCCCTCGCTCCATTGCTGCTCGACTTCCAGCCCCAGGCCGGTCGGCATGGGCACGCGCAGCTTGGCCAGCAGCCAGAAGTTGGCACCGCGGCCCAGGCGGTCGGCCTCCACGTCGAGGCGGCGCCCCCATTCCAGTTCAGCGCTGACGAAGGCCAGGATGGGGTGGGGGTTGGACTCAAAACCGAGGGTCAGGGTGCGTGGCTCATGCAGGCGGCCGCCGGTCTTGGCGCGCAGCTGGTCCAGGCCCAGATGACCCCAGATGCCGGTGTTGCGCGCGGTGGCGATCCAGAAGCCCGGCTGCACGCGCCGCTCGATCAACTCGCCGCCTGGCACGCCGTGGAGTTCGTCCTTGACCGTGCTGGCTTGTGCCAGTTTGAAGTCCAGTTCCAACTCATAGGTTGGGAAGCGCGACCATTCACCGAGCGGGGCCAGGCTGTCCTGGCTGAGCCGGCGGATCAGGTGCAGGCTGCCACGCCGGTAGCCGGCCTGGCTGACAAAGCCGTTGTCGTTGGCAAAGCGTGGCCCGACGTCTTCCACATTGAACTCGGTGTTCCATTGCTCGGTGCGGCGGCGCCAGCCCAGCCAGAGGTGGTGACCCTGCTCGGTTTCGGGGTTCAGGCCCGCTGCGTCCGGGTCCAGGCGGGTCCGGGTGCTGGACAGCAGCAGATGGCCGCGCACCCGATCGACATCACTGGCCGACCAGGAAAAGTCGGAACCGGCGACGCGGTTGTACTGGCCCTGGCCGTAGTTGCGATCTGAAGCCAGCAGGCCCAGATTGAGGCCGGACACCTGCATGCGGCCACGCGCAAAGCTCGCTTGCGAATCGCGCGGCTGGGCAAAACTGTCGGTGCCGTAGGCATGGGGGCGCAAGACCTGACCCCCTCCGGCGTCGTGCAGGCTCAGGGCCGTGGCATCGGCCGAGGCGCCGCGCCAAGTGCTGCGCACACCCCAGTCCGGGTCGGTGATGGCGCGTGAATAAAAGGCCGCCAGGCTGCGGTTCTGCCCTTGATCGTCGGCCTTGGTCTGGCCCACGACGTCGGTGCTTTCCAGGAAGAAGGGCCGCTTCTCCGGCAGGCTCAAGGCGAAGCGGGTGTTGCCTGAGAGCTGCGGCGCGTCCAGCTCCACCTGTGAGAAGTCCGGGTTGAGCACGGCGTCGATCACCCAGTCGGCGCGCGGCCGCCACTTGAGCTCCGCGCCAAAGTTGGACTCGCGCTTGCTTGTGCTCGGATGACCGGGTTCCGAGTCTTCACGCCGGCGCAGCGTGAGCTCCGGTCGCACGCTGAGGAAGCTGCGCTCGCGCACCTGTTCGACCATATCGCCAAGGCCCTCGATCGGCTGCAACTCAGCAATGAAACTCAGCGCTTCCTTGGTCAGGGGCGCGCTGACATTGAGGGTGTTGGCTTCCTGGCGCGGAATGTTTCGCACCACCATCAGACGCCAGGGCAGGCCTTCGCTGTAGGGGTAGCGCAGGGCTGCAAGGGGCCAGCGCAGTTCGACGCTGTAGCCATCGCTCAAGCGCTGGGCGGCAGCCTCGACTTCAAAGTCGGGCGCGAAGTCCTCGCCGTCATCTTCGGCTGTGAACATGCCGTCTCCGACCACGCCGGCGGCGCTGACGCGGGCGAACTGGGCCGAACGCCGGTGGCCAACAGGGTCCAGCACGACCGAGACAAAGTCCTGGTCCCGGGCGACCGTGTCACGCCGCTTGAGGGGCGCCCGGATCAGCTCGGGTGCCGGGTCATAGGCCCGGATACCGAAAATCAGAGCATCGTGGGTGATCAGAATCTGCACCGTGGTGCGCCAGGCAGCAGGCTTTTTGTCTTCGGGCTGGTACTGGACAAACTGGTCGAACAACGGCGCGCGCAACCAAGCTGCTTCGTCGAGCTTGCCATCGACACGCAGGGCGTCGGCATCGTGGTTCAGACGCAGGGCTTGGGGGTTGGCGGCCCAGGCAGAGCAGCAGCCCGCGCACAAAGCCAGGCTCAGGAAAATTGATCTCATCGGTGGCCAGGTTTCAAGGTCACAGCGGCTTGGCTGGTCGGCATCGCTGTCGATCCGCGCTCAGCAGGGGCGCGCCAAGACCCCGGCGCAGTTTATGAGTCTGGCGTGTCCATCTGACCTGTCAGTTCTACCACCCTGTCCCGGGCGCACAACTACCCCCTCGCCGCGGGGAGTTGACTTTCAGCTGCCTTGGCGGTGCTTTCTTGGCCTGCCCGCCAGCAGCCGGTCAAACAGGCTGTTAGGCAGCAGGCGCAGCAAGCGAGCTACCCAGCCCATCTGCCAGGGAATGACACGGAAGGCCGCGCCAGCTTCGATGGCGGCGAAAGCGCGCGCAGCGAAGGCCTCGGGCTGCATCAAAAAAGGCATGCTGTAGCGGTTCTCGCGCGTCAGCGGCGTGTCGATATAGCCAGGGGCGATGGTCACCACCTTGACGCCGAAGGGCCGGCATTCACCGCGCAGGCTTTCGCAGTAGCTGATGACCGCGGCCTTGCTGGAACAGTAGGCCGCATGGCCGGGCAGGCCGCGAATGCCGGCCACACTGGCAATGCCCACAAGCGCGCCGCTGCCGCGCACGTGCATTGCCTCAATGAAGGGCTGGAAGGTGGCTGCCAGGCCGAGGTTGTTGGTGGCGTAGACACGCTGCATCACGGCCAGGTCTTCGTACTGGGCGCTGTCGATGCCAATGCTGATGCCCGCATTGGCGATCACCACATCGGGCAGTCCCTGGGCGGCGATGCAGGCCCGGCCGGCGCCGGTGATGGCCGCGATGTCGCAGACATCGGCGCCGTAGATGGCGCAGTTCTCCGGTCTCAGGCCCTGCGCCTGCGCCCAGTTCTGCAACTCGGTGGTGCGGCGTGCCACCAGGGCCAGACGCCAGCCGGCGCGCGCGTACTGCAGGGCCAGGGCCTGGCCTATGCCGCTGGAGGCGCCAGTGATGTAGACGAGACGGCTCATGGTTTGGCCTTGGCTTGACTGCCGCCCTTGGCTGCCAGGTTGGCCGTGGTGCGGCCCTGGAAGCTGAGGCGGCCGTTCAGGTGGTCGTACTCGAAACCCAGAGCCTGCACCGTGGTGCCGCCATGGCGCAGCTGCACGGGCAGGTGGCTGCGCAGCTGCTCGCGGTTGACGAAGGCTTGTAGAAACTCCCCACGGATGTCTAGCTTGGCCGCCGCTTGCGGCGAGTCGGCTTGCTGGGCTTCATAACGTTTCACTTCCACATCGCCGTACAGCTGGATCTCGCTGGCATCGGCATTGGCCACGGCGCGGCGGGCGCTGGCCAGGACCCAGCTGCCATCGGCCGAGTAGCTGCGCAGATGGATCTGGTCGATCTCGAGCGTGTCGGTGTCCGGGTAGTGGCGCAGGGCTGCGCCCTCGATGCGGGCGCGCAGGCGTCCGTCGCCCCCCATGCGCTGCAGCTCGAAGTTGCGCATCTGGTAGTCAGGCTCGTGGCGCGGCGGTGGGGCCTGGGTGGCCTCCTCGGGCACGGGCGTGTGCTTGACCAGCCACCAGGTGCCGCTGGCCAGCATGGCCATCAGCAGCAGAGGCAGGTAGTTGGCGACCAGCTGCTGCAGCCGCCACAGCCAGCTCTGGGCCGGGCGGGCCCGGCCGCTCGGCGCCGGTGCCAGCGTGGCCATCAGGGATGGCCTCCGTCCAGGGTGTCGAGATGGCCGTTCAGCAGTTGCTGGTAGCGGCCATTGGCTTGCAGCATCAGGTCGCAGCACTCGCGTGCGGCGCCATGGCCGCCGGCAGCGGCGGTGATGTAGTGGGCCACGGCCTTGACCTCGGCATGCGCTTGCGCCGGCGCGCAGGCAAAGCCGACGCGGGTCAGCAGGGGCAAGTCGGGCCAGTCGTCGCCCATGGCCGCCACCTCATCCCAGTGCAATCCCAGCTGGTCCAGCAGAGGCTGAGCCACGGCGTACTTGTCCTTGGCGCCGTAGACGGCGTGTTGCAAGCCCAGATCCGCGACGCGGCGGCGCACGGCCGGCGAATCGCGGCCGGTGATGACGATGGGGGTGATGCCGCCCTGGGCGAGCAGCTTGAGGCCATGGCCGTCCAGGGTGGAGAAGGCCTTGAAGGTCTCGCCCTGTTCGCCGATGTAGATGCGGCCGTCGGTCAGCACGCCGTCGACATCGAAGATGGCGGCCTTCAGCCCGAGGGCGCGCCCCTGGGCCTTGAGCAGCAGCTCGGGCGGAAAACGCAGCGCGGCTTGCAGCGGGGTCGTGCCCATCAGATCACCTTGGCCCGCATCAGGTCGTTGATGGTGATGGCTCCTTGTAGCGTGCCGTCGGCCGCCACCACCAGCACCACGGTGATGCGTGCTTCTTCCATCAGGTCGGCCGCGTCCACGGCCAAGGCTTCAGCGCTGACGGTGCGCGGTTTCTTGGAGGCGACGGCCGCGGCCGTGAGGCTGCGCAAGTCCTGACCCTTTTCCACCAGGCGGCGCAGATCGCCGTCGGTGAAGATGCCTTGCACCCGGTCGCTCGCGTCGACGACGATGGCCACGCCCAGGGCCTTGGCCGACATCTCGCGCATCATGTCGGTGAAGGGGGTGTCGGGCGCCACGCGCGGCAGATCCGCGCCGCTGCGCATCAGGTCGCGCACATGGGTCAGCAGCTTGCGGCCCAGCGCGCCGCCCGGGTGGGAGCGGGCGAAGTCTTCCGGCTTGAATCCGCGTGCATCGAGCAGGGCCACGGCCAGGGCGTCGCCGAGGGCGATCTGAGCCGTGGTGCTGGCTGTGGGGGCCAGATTCAGCGGGCAGGCCTCTTCGGCCACAAAGCTGTCGAGCACGATGGTGGCATGGCGCGCCAGGCTGGATTCAGCGCGGCCGGTCATGGCGATGATGGTCACGCCCAGGCGCTTGAGCACGGGCAGCACGGCGTTGAGCTCGTCGCTCTCACCCGAGTTGGACAGGGCCAGCACCACGTCCTTGGCGGTGACCATGCCGAGGTCGCCATGGCTGGCCTCGGCCGGGTGCACAAACAGGGCCGGCGTGCCGGTGGAGGCCAGGGTGGCGGCAATCTTGCGGCCGACATGGCCGCTCTTGCCCATGCCCATCACCGCGACGCGGCCCTGGCAGGCCAGCACCACCTGCACCGCCCGCACAAACGATTCACCCAGGCGCGGCACCATGGCCTGGATGCCGGCAGCTTCAATCTGCAGGGCCTGCCGGCCTCTTTGCAGGGCCAGATCGGGGTCGAAGGGCGGGACTGTACTCATAGCCGGGCAGTGTAGCGGCGTCATACCCGGCTGTTACCCGCCCGGGGTTGCGCCTTTCCACAATCAGGCAGGCGCCGCAGCCGCGAGCGCCACGCCCACCCGAGGAGACAAACATGAGCAATGCCAAGAAGCTGCTGCTGCTGGCCGGTGACTATGTGGAAGACTACGAAATCATGGTGCCCTTCCAGGCCCTGCAGGCCGTGGGCCACCGGGTGGACGCGGTCTGCCCCGGCAAGCAAGCAGGCGATTTCGTGCTGACCGCCATCCACGATTTCGAGGGCGCGCAGACCTATTCCGAGAAGCCCGGCCACCGCTTCACGCTCAACGCCAGCTTTGCCGAGGTGCGGGCCGAGGACTTCGACGGCCTGGTCATCCCCGGCGGCCGTGCGCCCGAGTACCTGCGTACCGTGGCCGGCGTGGTGCCCCTGGTGCAGGCTTTCGCCCGCGCCGACAAGCCGATCGCTGCCATCTGCCACGGCGCCCAGCTGCTGGCCGCGGCCGGCGTCATTCGCGGCAAGCAGGTGTCGGCCTACCCGGCCTGCGCGGCCGAGGTGGAGCTGGCCGGCGCCAGCTATGCCAACATCCCCGTGGACCAGGCCGTCACCGACGGCAAGCTGGTCACCGCTCCGGCCTGGCCGGCACATCCGGCCTGGATTGCGCAGTTCCTGGTGGTGCTGGGCACAGAGATCCGGCTCTGAGAAGATCGTGCACCAGCCTTTGGGAGACAGCATGTGCCAGGTTTTCATCAGCGCCGACCCGCAGTCGTATGAGTCACGCACCCGCTCGGTCCGCCTGCATGGCGTGGTCACCAGCATCCGGCTGGAAAACTTGCACTGGGAGGTGCTGGAGGAAATTGGCGCGCGTGACGGCATGAACGTCACCCAGCTGATCGAAAAGCTCTACGACGAGCTGGTCCAGGCCCGCGGCGCGGTGGGCAATTTCGCCTCCTTCCTGCGGGTCAGCGCCCTGCGCTACATGGCGCTGCAAGCCCAGCAACGCATCCCCGCCGACCTCAGCGTGCCGATTCGCTCGCTCGATGCCGGCACGGTGCTGCGCGATCTGCCGGCCAGCTGGGCGCGACCGACGCAGCGCGTGAGCCTGGATCCACCACGGTCATGAAAAAAGGGCTCGTGAGAGCCCTTGGTTTTGCCTGTGGCCAGCGCTTCCCATGAGTGCCGGGAGGGCGGTAGAGGCCCTCCCTCGCCCGACTTTACGGATACAGGCCGCGCTCTTCACGCGCTTCGAGGACTCGCGTGCAGGCCACCACGAAGGCGGCGGTGCGCAGCGAGACGCGGTGCTGCTCGGAGACATCCCAGATGTGCTTGAAGGCGCCGGTGATGATCTTGTCCAGGCGGACATTGATCTCATCCTCGGTCCAGAAGAAGCTGGAGAAGTCCTGGACCCATTCGAAGTAGGACACGGTCACGCCGCCCGAGTTGGCGATCACGTCCGGTACCACGACGATGCCGCGATCGGCCAGCACGGCGTCGCCGTCCGGGGTGGTCGGGCCGTTGGCGCCTTCCAGCACCAGGCGGGTTTGCAGGCCTTCGGCGCGTTCCTTGTTGATCTGGCCTTCCAAGGCGGCCGGGATCAGGACATCGCTCTTGACCTTCCAGAAGTCCTCGTTAGCGATGCGGTCGCCGCCTGAGAAGCCGGCCACGCCGCCCGTCTGGGCCACGTGGTCGAGCAGGTTCTGCATGTCGAAGCCGCGCTCGTTCAGGATGGTGCCGGTGTGGTCTTGCACGGCCACGATGCGCGCGCCGCTGGCGGCGAACAGCTTGGCGGCGATCGAGCCGACATTGCCGAAGCCTTGCACGGCAACGCGGGCGCCTTCCATGTCGATATTGAGGCGGCGCATGGCTTCACGGCCGATCACGAAGACGCCGCGGCCGGTGGCTTGCACGCGGCCCAGCGAACCACCCAGGGCGATGGGCTTGCCGGTGACCACACCGGTGGCGGTGGCGCCGACGTTCATCGAGTAGGTGTCCATCATCCAGGCCATGATCTGGCCGTTGGTGTTCACGTCAGGCGCAGGGATGTCCTGCTGCGGGCCGATGATGATGCCGATCTCGCTGGTGTAACGACGCGTAACTCGCTCGAGTTCTTTCTTGGACAGAACCTTGGGGTCGAGGCGGATGCCGCCCTTGGCGCCGCCGTAGGGCAGGTTGACGGCTGCGTTCTTGATCGTCATCCAGGCCGACAGGGCCATCACTTCTTCCAGCGTCACATCGGGGTGGTAGCGCACGCCGCCCTTGCCCGGGCCGCGGGTCAGGCTGTGCTGGACGCGATAGCCCTCGTAGTGGGCGATGGTGCCGTTGTCGAGCTCGATCGGCACATCCACGATCAAGGCGCGCTTGGGCCGCCGCAGAGTCTCCACCCAACGGGCCAGGTGGCCCAGATAGGGTTCCACAGCGTCGATCTGAGACAGATAGGTGCCCCAGGGGCTGTTGCGCGTAGGCGCCACGAAAGACAGGTTGGACATTCGGTAATGCTCCGTAACTTTTTGGACGGGGCGAACGGTAACGCGAAGTCGGTACGGCGCCGGCCTGGTCTCAAAGCCGAGTGCACATGCAACTATGCGGCTTGTGCATAAACAGGGTGATGCGCATCTTTTCGCCAAAATGCAGGCAATTTGCGCGATAAATCGGCGAGGCGCCTCGGCGCTCTGCCTCGCGCCTGGGCCGACCTTTATCCTTCACATTGAGCCGGTACAGTGCGTGGCATTGCCGCGCGTCCAGGCTGGCCCTTATGGAGCATGGGGGGTCAAGTCCCAATGGCTGGTCCGGGTCGCGGCTGTCACAGTTCAGGCCTCAGCGCCGCGGTGCGCTGAGTGAGTGGGTAGCAACCGGTCCGCCGGACGGGGCCGCTGGGTCGAAGTTTTTGAGGGTTTTTGACAAGATGTTGTGCATCCAATCCAAGCGCCAAGCCCGCCGTTCCGGCCGTGGCTTCACTCTGCTGGAGCTGCTGGTGGTGATGGTCATCATCGGTTTGCTGGCCGGCTATGTGGGGCCGAAGTTCTTCGGCCAGATCGGCAAATCCGAGGTCAAGGCGGCGCGCGCCCAGATCGACGGTCTGCAAAAAGCCCTGGACCAGTACCGGCTCGATGTCGGCCGCTACCCGAGCACCGAGCAAGGCCTGGCCGTGCTGGTGACCAAGCCGGCCGACGAACCGCGCTGGGCCGGCCCCTATCTGAGCAAAGCCCTGCCCCAAGACCCCTGGCGCAGCGATTACCAGTACCGCTCGCCCGGTGAGCATGGCGAGTACGACCTGTTTTCCTTCGGCCGCGACGGCCGTCCGGGCGGCGAAGGCGAAGACGCTGACCTCACCAGCTGGTGAATCCCAGCGGCGCCGCGGCCTGTGCCCGTCGCCCTTGGACTGCCCGCCACTGATTCCACCTCCCCATGCCCAGCTACCAGGTCCGCGTCTTTCACCCCGAGGGGGTGAGGACGGTGCGCGTCGACGCGCTGGATGCCCATGCGGTCGCCGGCGCCTTGGGCGTGGCGCCGCAGCATGTGCTGGATGTACAAGAGTTGGGCGAAACCGGCACCGGCATCCGTGCCGGGCGGCGCTCGACGCGCGCCTTCCCGCTGCAGCTGTTCAGCCAGGAGCTGGCCGTGCTGCTCGATGCCGGCATCGCCTTGCTGGAAGCGCTGAACACCTTGCGCGAGAAAGAAGCCCAGGCCTCGGTGCGCCAAGCGCTCGACGCCGTGGTCAGCCAGGTCGAGCAGGGGCAGCCGCTGTCGGTGGCCTTGCGCCAGCAGCCGCAGGCATTTGACGAACTGATCTGCGCCATCGTCGCCGCCAACGAGCGCACCGGTCAGCTCAGCACCGCTCTGGCCCAGCATGCCAAATACCTGGCCTGGGTGGATAACCTGCGCTCGCGCCTGATCGCCGCTTGCGTCTACCCGGTCATGCTGCTGGCGGTCGGCAGCGCGGTGATCCTGTTCCTGCTGCTCTTCGTACTGCCGCGCTTTGCCGGCATCCTCGACGGTCTGGGCAATGACCTGCCCTGGGCCTCCATGGTGCTGATGCGTTTCGGCCAGACCGCCGGCGCGCATCCGATGTGGGTGCTCGGGGGGCTCGGTTTGTTGGCGCTGGGTGCCGCGAGCCTGTGGCGCCACCCGGGCTTGCGCGAGCGTCTGCAGGCTTCGCTCTGGACCCTGCCGGGCTTGGGTCCGCGCTTGCGCGTACTGGCTCTGGCTCGGCTCTACCGCAGCCTGTCCATGCTGCTGGCCTCGGGCGTGCCGGTGTTGGCCAGCTTGCGCATCGTCGAGGATGTGGTGGCCTTGCCCTGGCGGCCCGCCGTGGCCGCTGCCGCCGAGCAAATCGAGCGCGGCGAGCGCCTGTCGGAAGCGCTCGAATCCCAGGACCTGGCCACGCCCGTGGCGCGCCGCATGGTGCGCGTCGGCGAACGCAGCGGTGAGGTGGCCTCCATGCTGGAACGCGCCGCTGCCTTTCATGACGAAGAAGCCGTGCGCCTGACCGAGCTGCTGACCCGGGCCATCAACCCGGCCCTGATGCTGGTGATGGGCGTGCTCATCGGCGGCATCATCGTCTTGATGTACATGCCCATCTTCCAACTGGTGGAACAAGTTCAATGACCGTTGAGGCCTCTTCTTATTCCCTGGCCGCGGTACTGCCTGCCGAGCATGGCCCTTGGGCGCTCGATTTCGAGCATTGGCCGCAAGCCCAGGCGCAGCGCTGGCGTGCCGTGCTGGCCGTGGGCGCCGGTGGCCGCAAGATGCTGCTGGGCGAGCGGGCGGCCGATGAGCTGCTGCTGCAAAGCGTTGAGGCGCGTTTGCAAGCGCCGGTACGCTGGCTGCAGTGCGAGCCCGCCGCCATCAGCCATTGGCTCGGTGCCGGTGAGGCCGATTTCCGGGCCCTCAGCGATGTCGAGGAGTCGGTCATCGACGGCGAGGCCAGCGGCGGCACCGAGGAGCTCAGCGCTCTGCTGATGTCCGAGCAGGCCAGTCCCGTGGTTCGTTTGCTCAATGCCACGCTCTATGACGCGCTGCAGGACGGTGCCAGCGACGTGCACATCGAATGCACGGCGCGCGGCGCGGTGATTCGCTTCCGCGTCGACGGCGTCATGTCCATGGTGCGCACGGTGGACGGCGCGGCCACGGCCGAGCAGCTGGTGTCGCGTCTCAAGGTCATGTCCGAGCTGGACATCGGCGAGCGCCGCCTGCCGCAGGACGGCCGCTTCAAGCTCAAGGTGCAAGGCCGGGAGGTGGACTTCCGCCTGTCCATCATGCCCAGCGTCTTCGGCGAGGACGCCGTGGTGCGCGTGCTCGACCGGGCCCGCATCGAGCAGACCGGCGGAAACCTGACGCTCAATTCGCTCGGCTTCGATGCCGAGGAGCGCGCCGCCATCCGCCACCAGGCGCGCCAGCCGCACGGCATGTTGCTGGTCACCGGCCCGACGGGCAGCGGCAAGACCACCACGCTTTACGCCACCTTGGCCGAGATCCACACCGGCGACGACAAGATCATCACCATCGAAGACCCGGTTGAGTACCAGCTGCCCGGCGTGGTGCAGATCCCGGTCAATGAGAAAAAGGGGCTGACCTTCTCGCGTGGCCTGCGCTCCATCCTGCGCCACGACCCGGACCGGGTCATGGTCGGTGAAATCCGTGACGCCGAAACCGCGCAGATCGCGGTCCAGGCGGCGTTGACCGGCCACCTGGTGTTTTCGACCGTGCATGCCAACAACGCTTTTGACGTGATCGGCCGCTTCATGCACATGGGCCTGGACCTCTACAACGTGGTCTCGGCTCTGAATGCCGTGCTGGCCCAGCGCCTCGTGCGCCTGACCTGCAAGCATTGCGCGCGCCCCTTCGAGCCCGATGCCGCCACGCTGGCGCGTTATGGATTGCAGGCGGGTGAGCACAGCTTCATGAAGGGCGAGGGCTGTGGCCATTGCCGCGGCACCGGCTATCGCGGCCGCCGTGCCGTGGCCGAGCTGCTCAAGCTTGACGACAGCCTGCGCGACCTGATCGCCGCGCGCTCGCCCATGTCGCAAATCAAGGAAGCCGCGCGCGCCCGCGGCATGAAGCCGCTGCGGGCCGTCGCCTTGCAAGCGGTCTGCCGCGGCGAGACCACCTTTGACGAGCTGGAACGAGTGACCCTGGATGAATAGCGCGCCGCCCTCCTTTCTGAGCCGCATGCGGCGGCGTTTGCGCGCCCGCCTGGCGCGACCCCAGACCCTGTTCCTGACGCCCGAGGGCTTGCTCGCGCGTCCCGGCGGCAAGGCCGAAGCCTGGGCCGACTGGTGTCGCAAGCAGAACGGCAGCGCCGTGCGCCTGCTGCTGTCCAGCCGTTTGTTGCACGAGCTGGTCTGCCAGCCGGGCTTGCCCCTGGCCGACGAGGCCCAGCTTTTGGCCTACGCACGCCAGCAGTTCGGTCAGTACTTCGGGGCCGCGGCCAAAGCCTGGTCGCTGGCCAGCTGGCGCCTCGCGGCTGAACCGGGTCGGGTCGAGCAATGTGGCGCCCTGGCCTTGCATGGCCCGGCCGCCCAAGGCTGGCGCGAAGTGGCCGCCGAGCATGAGGTGCGCCTGCTGCAGGTGCAGCCGGCCTGGGCCGCCGCCCTGCAGCGCCTGGTTGGGGAGGAGCCCGAGTGGGCGGCTGCCGAGCAGGCCGCCCTGGTCTGGCTGGAGGGCGCGGTCGTGACCTGGCTCAGCCTCACGGCGGGGCGCCTCAGCGGCTTGCGTCAGCTGCGCCTGCAGGAGGCCAGTGTTGAAACCCTGGCCGAGCTGCTGCAGGAACAGCTGGCGCTGCAGCCGGGTCTGGCCGCGGCACAGGTGCGTGTGGCCGGCTATGGTTTGCAGGTGGCGGTTGCGTCCGTGAAGCTGGGCCCTGCCATCCATGTGCACGGCCGCCTCGATGCGCCCGAGCCCGATCTCGCAGCGCTGGAGCCCGTATCGGCCAAGCCCATGCCCGGTCTACCTCGGCCCGACTTCTTGGGCGCGCCTCGCTTGCGTTCGCCCTTGGCCTGGCCTCTGGCGGCCACCAGCCTGCTGGTGCTGGCCACGGCCGGCTGGACCGCCTGGGAAGCCCAGCAGGAGCGCGCGCAGGGCCAGCAGCAGCTGGCGGACTTGCAGGCGCGCTTGCGCGCCAAGCCGGCGCCCGCGCGTGCACCGGCCACCTTGCCTGCGCTGGCCGCTCAGGCCGGTGGAAGGGACAGCGCCCGCAAGCTCGAGGCCGAGCGGCTGCGGGCGGCCGCCGAGGTGCAGGCTTTGTTGCGCCAGCCCTGGGAATCGCTGCTGGTGCAGGTTGAGCAGGCCGGTGCGGCCATGCAGCCGGCGCCGCTGGCCTGGTTGGCCCTGGACTTGAACAGCGCCAGGCAGGAGCTGCGGCTGGAAGGCCTGGCCGCTGACAAGTTGGCGCCCTTGCAGCTGGTCGACCGACTGGCCGCGCAAGGCGGCTTTCGAAGCGTCATCTTGAGCCGGTTGCAAAACGCCGAGCAGGGTTTGAGCGGCCAGCGTTTCGAGCTGAACGCCAAGCTGCAGCCGGAGCTTTTGCGCCCGCCGGGCGGAGCGATGGCGGAGGCCCGGCCATGAAGGCACTTGCTGTTCAACGATTCCTGCGCAGCCTGGGCCTGCCCGGCGTGCTCGCCTTGCTGGGTCTGCTGCTGGCCGCCGCTCTGGCCTGGCTGGGGCAGGGCTGGGAGCGCGAAGCTGCGGCGAACGCCGCCCAGGCGGACCGCCTGCGCGCCCAGCTGCGTTTGCAGCGCGCCGCCGGACCTGCCAGCAGCGAGACCGCGCCCGCGACGGCGGCCCAGTGGTGGCAGGCCCTGCCGCCAGCCAGCGCCCGCCAGCAGCGCTTGGCCGATCTGCTGGAAATGGGCTTGCGCCTGGGCCTGCAGAGCAGCCGCAGCGAGCACCGCCTGAGCGTTGACGCTGCCACCGGCCTGGAGCGTTTGCGCGTGACCATGCCGCTGAGTGGCGGCTATGAGCCGTTGCGCCAGTACATCGAGGCCGCCCTGCGCCACGACCCCGGCTTGAGCCTCGATGGCCTCAAGCTGCGCCGCGCTTCGCCGCAGGCCGCCGAGCTGGAGGCGGAGCTGCAATGGTCCTTGCATGGTCGAGCCGAGTCGGCCGCCGGGAGCGAAACGCGATGAGCGAGCCCAAAGCAAACACCGTGGGTCCGCGTCAGATCGTTTTGGCAGCGGGCCTGGCCGTGAGCGTTGCCGCGGCCCTGTGGGTGGCCCAGAGCGAGCGCGAGGATGCCGATCTGGCCCAGCCGGTGGCCGCCACACGGCGCAGCCCGGCGCCAGGCGCGCCGACCGGCGGTGCCGCTCGCCTTGCAACTACTACTGCTGCTGCGACTGCGGCTGCCAGCGCCGCGCCGACCGACTGGGCGCCCGCGGAACGTGGCGCTTGGGCGCCGTCCAGCGCCGGGCAGTTCGCCGCCTGGGCGCCGCCCGCGCCACCGCCACCGCCGCCCGCACCGCCACCGTCTCCACCGCCGCCACCCGCCGCGCCGGTGGCGCCGCCCTTTCCCTATCAGCTGATCGGCCGTTTGGTCGAGGGCAGCGGCAGCGTCGCCCTCTTGTCCAGTGCCAGCAAGACCTTGGCCGTCAAGCCCGGCGAGGTGATCGACGGCCAGTGGCGAGTCGACCAGATCCATGAACGCGGGCTCGACCTGACCTGGCTGCCCGCCAAGCTCACCCAGAGCGTCAACTTTCGAGCCGCAACCCCATGAAGCTGCAAGCCCCCTCCCTGTTCATGCGCGGCACCACGCCCCAGCACGCGGCCATGTCCCTGGCCGTGCTGCTCTTGCTGGCGGGCTGCTCCCACCCGGCGCTGCGTCAGGCTGATGATTTGAGTCGTGCCAACCAGCTGACGCAGGCCTATGCCGTGCTGGATGCCGCTGTTCAGAAGGAGCCGCAAGACCATGCCTTGCGTGCTGCTCAGCTCCGTCTGCGCAGCCAGCTCAGCAACCGCTTGCTGATGCAGATCGAAGGCGCTCGCGCCAGCAGCCGCTGGGCTGAGGCCCAGGTCGCCATGCAAAGCCTGCGCGAGGTCGACCCCAAGCATCCGCGTCTGGCCTATTTCGAGACCGAGCTGCAGCGCGGCCAGAAACAGGAAGCCACGCTCTTGACCGCGCGCAGCCTTTTGCGCGAAGGCCGCCTGGAACGGGTGGAAGCCTTGGCGCGCGATATCCTGGCCGAGTCGCCCCAGCATCCGGGCGCTCGCCAGTTGCTCAGCCAGGTGGCGCAGGCGCGGCCGCTGGAGCAGCAAGGCAGCAATGAGCTGGGCCCGGCCTTCCAGAAACCGGTGACGCTGGAGTTCCGTGACGCACCGCTGCGCCAGGTCTTCGAGGCCTTGGCGCGCAGCTCCAACATCAATTTCGTGTTCGACAAGGACGTGCGCTCCGACACCCGCATCACCATCTTCCTGCGCAATGTCACGCTGGATGAGGCCATGCGCGTGGTGCTGAGCACCCAGCAGCTGGACCGCAAGCTGCTCAATGACAGCTCGGTGCTGATCTTCCCCAACACCAGTGCCAAGCAGCGAGAGCACCAGGAGCTGATCACCCGAACCCTCTACCTGGCTAACGCCGACGTCAAGCAGGTGCAGGCCATGGTGCGCACCATTGCCAAGGTGCGGGACATCCATGTGGACGAGCGCCTGAACCTGATGGTGGTGCGCGACACCCCCGAGGTGCTGCGTCTGGTCGAGCGCCTGATCGCCTCGGTCGACTTGCCCGAGCCCGAGGTCATGCTCGATGTCGAGGTGATGGAGCTGGCCACCGACCGGGTCGACGATCTGGGCCTCAAATGGCCCGACCAGCTCAGCTTCGGTCTGCCAGCGGTAGGCGGCGGCTTGGCCACCGGCCAGGTGCCCTTGGGCCAGCGCGACGAGTTCCGCGGCTTTGTCGCCAACCCCGGCGTTGTCGCCACATTGCGCGGCAGCAGCGGCAATGTCAATCTGCTGGCCAACCCCAAGATCCGCGTGCGCAACCGCGAGAAGGCCAAGGTCCACATCGGGCAGAAGCTGCCGGTCTTCACCACCACCACCAACTTCACCGGCCAGACCTCGGTGGCGGCGTCGGTGTCCTATCTGGACATTGGCCTCAAGCTCGATGTCGAACCGACCATTCAGCTGGACAACGACGTGGTGATCAAGGTGGGCCTGGAAGTCAGCAATCTGATCCGCCAAGTCACCGGCCCGGGTGGCACCACGGCCTACGAGATCGGCCAGCGCACCACCTCGACCACCCTGCGCCTGAACGATGGCGAGACCCAGGTGCTGGCCGGTCTGATCAATGACGAAGACCGGCGCACGGCCAGCGGCATTCCGGGGCTGTCGGGCATCCCGCTGCTGGGCAGCCTGTTTGGTGTGCGCAGCGACACCCGGGCCAAGACCGAGGTGGTCTTGCTGATCACGCCGCGCATCGTTCGCAATCTGTCATTGCCCGAGGCCAGCCTGACGCGCACCGCCAGCGGCACTGATGCATCGCCGGGCGCATTCAGTGGCCTGCTCAAGCCGAATGCCAAGGTCGGTGTCGGCCCCAGCAGCAGTGCAGGTGGCGGCTTTGCCCAGCCCGCCCTGGCGGCGCCCAGAGATGCGGCGCCGGCGGCACCGGCGGCCGCGCCTGCGCCCAGCGAAGCCACCGTGCGCCTGGAGGTGACGCCGCAGGTCACACCGGGCGGCACGGTGTCGGTGACCCTGCGCAATGATTCGGGTTTCAATGTCCGTGGTGAAGTCGAGTTCGACGCCAGCCTCCTGCAGGCCCTGCAGGGCACCACTGGCAACGGCCGCATCGCCGTGGACCTGCCGGCGCGCGGCGAGAAAGTGCTGGTGTTGCGGGCTTTGCCGGCCGCCATCGGCAAGTCCACCAGCATCGATCTGGGCAGCGTCCAAGCCACCAGCCCCAATGGCGAGAGCGCCGGCGTGCGCCTGGAAGGTTCGGGCCTGGTCAATGTGGAGGCGGCGCGCTGAGCGCGCGGCAGCTGCAAGTTCGAGCGCATGGCGATGAAAAGGCGAGGCGGCTTCACGCTGATCGAGATGCTGGTGGTGCTGGCCATATTGGCCATGCTGGCCACGTCGGCACGGCCGCTGCTCGAGATGTCGGTGCAGCGCGCCCGTGAGCACGAGCTGCGCAGCGGCTTGCGCCAGCTGCGCGGAGCGCTCGATGCCTACAAAAAGGCGGTCGAGGCCGGGCAGATCCAGACCAGCCCCGAGGACAGCGGCTACCCGCCCAATTTGCAGCTGTTGGCCGCGGGCGTGGTGGACATCAAAACGCCCGATGGCCGCAAGCTCTATTTTCTGCGTCGCCTGCCGCGCGACCCCTTTGCCGACCCGGCCCTGCCGGCCGCCGACACCTGGGGCTTGCGCGCGGCCGACAGCCCGCCCGACGAGCCGCGTTCGGGCAGGGATGTGTTCGATGTCTATTCCCGCTCCGAGCGTCGTGCGCTCGATGGCACGCGCTTGCGCGACTGGTGAGGCGCCGATATGAAAACCCCGTCTTCCTCACGCCAGCTCGCCCGCCAAGGCTTCACCTTGATCGAGTTGATCGTGGTCATGGCCATCGTGGCCCTTTTGGCTTCGATCGCCGCCCCGCGTTACTTCAACAGCTTGCAGAAGTCGCGCGAGACTGCATTGCGTAGCTCGCTGAATGTCATGCGCGACGCCATCGACCAGTTTGCCGCTGACAAAGGTCGTTATCCCGATTCTCTGGAAGAGCTCGCCACGGCGCGCTATATCCGCGAGATCCCGGAAGACCCGCTCAACGGCAGCCGCGATACCTGGGTCAGTTTGCCTCCGCCCGGCGATATGCAGGCCAATGGCCAGGTCTACGATGTCCGCAGCGGTGCCGCCGGTCGCGCCAGTGACGGGCGGCTGTTTGCGGATTGGTGAAGGGGGGGCTGGCGGTTGGTGATTCGTGAATGGCGAATCGTGAATCCCCCTCTCCACCACAACTCACGATTCACGATTCACGATTCACCCCCCCATGCCCCGCGCCCCCTCTGCCCCCAGCGGCTTCACCTACCTCGGCCTGCTGTTCTTCGTCGCGCTGACGGCGGCGGCCTTGGCGGCGCTGGGGCAGAGCTGGAGCACGGCCGCGCAGCGCGAGCGGGAGCGCGAGCTGGAGTTTCGCGGCGAAGAGCTGGCCCGGGCCATCCAGAGCTATGCCAAGGTGGGGGGCGGTGCCCAGCCGCAGTACCCGCGCAGCCTGAAGGATCTGCTCGTCGATGAGCGCGCCGGCAAGGCCCGCCATCACCTGCGTCGCGCCTACGTCGACCCCTTCACCGGCCAGGCCGATTGGGTGCTGGTGCCCGAGCCCAGCCAGCCCCAGGCGTTCAGTGCGGTGCACAGCCGTTCCGAGCGCCCTTTGCTGCGCCAGAGCCGGCCCGATGGGCAGCCCCTGGCCAAGGCCAGCGACTGGGTGTTCCAGGGGCGACCGGAAGGTGCCACCGCATCCTCACCCTCGGCCAGCGCCCCCTTGTCTGACAGTCAGACCTCCGGCTCACCTTGATTGAATGTGTCGGTGTCTCACTCAGACCGCGGACTTGTTGACTGTGCCGGCCGTGCGCGGCCGCAGGCTGCAGCGGCCGGCCTGACAACTGGCAGCGGGCTCAGGCTCGACGGCGCAGTTGGACATCAGGCCGCTGGCCTCGTTCTCGGCCCGGCGAGCAGCGGCCTGGCGCTCGGCGATTGTCTTGAGCTTGGCGCCTTCACTGCCCTGGCTGGACCAGGCGCGGTAGCCCTCGGGGCCGCCACAGGGTTTCGCGCCGACCGCAAGGCTGTGGCACTGCGCATCGCTGTTGCAGCGGGCGTCGCCGATCTCCACTTCCAGCTCTTGCAGCAAACGCTGGCTGAGCGGCGCCGCAGAGAGCGCTGGCGCCTTGTTGGGGGCGCTGCTGCAGGCCCCGGCCAGCAGGACCAGGGGCAGACTCAGGCCGAGCAGAGCGGCAGACCAAGAAGTAGACACGGGCATAGGTGCTCCAAGGACTTTCTCGTAGCTTAGTCGCCCGGTGACGGCCCGCCATTGGGTAGGATGCGTTCGCCCATGTATTTGACTTCGCTTTCTGATCGCCGACTGTCCCGTCAGCTCTGCCGCGCCGTCCTGCTGTTGCAGCTCGGTGGCCTCGGTGTGCTCGGACTGGCCGGTGCCCAGGTGGCCGAGGCCGGCGCGGCCAAGTCCTGCCCCAGCCCGGCAGACATCCATGCCGAACTGCTGCGCCTGAACGCCTTTCGGACCCAAGCCCAGGCCTGCGGTCGCAAGCTTTTGCCCGCCGCGCCGCCCTTGCGTTGGGAGGCTCGCCTGGAGGCCTCGGCCCTGGCTTTTGCCGCCGAACTGGCGCAAGGCGACCAGCTCAGCCATGTCGGCCTCAAGGGCAGCAGCTTGCGCGAGCGCTTTCGCCAGAGCGGCTATGTCATGCGCCGTGCCGGCGAAAACCTGGCGGCGGGTCAGGAAAGTCTGGACGAGGTGCTCGCCACCTGGACCCTGAGCGCCCAGCATTGCGAGAACCTGATGCAGGCAGAATTCGTCGATGTGGGCCTGGCCTGTGTCGTCGGCCCGGGGCGTTATGACCGTTATTGGGTGCTGCACCTGGGCCGCCCGGTCGACCCCTGAAGGCTTGAGCGTTTTCTACTGCGCGGCCGCCATGCGTCGTTGGTCCGGTGCTCGGAATCCTCACGTACAGGAAGTACGTTCCGGTTCCTGTGCTCCGTCCGCCTAGCCTGACAGCCGCTCGCGACGAAAACGCTCAAGCCAAAGCGGGGACTGGTCGGTGGTTCAGATCCAACCCAAGTCAATCGCGCGCAACACCGCCTGGGTGCGGTCACGCACACCCATCTTGGAGAATATGGCCGAGCAGTGATTTTTGATCACGCCCTCGCTGTTGCCCAGCAGGGCGGCGATCTCGGTGTTGCTGCGGCCGCTGGCCACCAGGCGCAGCACCTGCAGCTCCTTGGGTGACAGCGGGTCGGGCTGTTCGGTGGCCAGGAAGGCACGTTCGGCCGTGCTGGCCGGGCGCTCCATGCGGGTGGTCAGCGAGGGGCGCAGGGCGGTGCCGCCTTCGGCCACATCGCGCAGGGCTTGCACCAGGGTGTCGGTGCTGATGGCCTTGAGCAGGAAGCCGCGGGCGCCGGCGCGCACGGCCTCGTCGAACACGGCGGCGTCGTCAAAGGTGGTCAGCAGCACCACCGGAATGCTCAGCGCGCGGGCCGCCAGGGCGCGGATCAGGCCCAGGCCGTCCAGGCGAGGCATGCGCATGTCGGAGAGGATCAGGTCCGGCGGCTCGCCGCCCAGGCGGGTGATCTGCTCCAGCGCGTCGGCGCCGTCGCTGGCCTCGCCGACGATCTGGATGTCCTCGTGCAGGGCCAGCAGGCCCTTGAGGCCATCGCGCACCAGCTGCTGGTCTTCCACCAGCAGCAGGCGGATGCTGCCTTTGGCCGAGGCGTCTGCGGCGCTGGCGGGCTTGAGGTGGGGGAGGTTGTTGCTGTTGGTGTTCATGCTGTCCTTGGGCACCGCAGTTCAATTCGGAATCCGGGCTGGCTGCGCCGCACATCCATGCGTCCGCCCAGCTCGCTCATGCGTTCGGCCATGCCTTGCAGGCCATTGCCTGGTTTCAGGTGGCTGGCACCCAGGCCGTTGTCGTCAATGCTGACGCGGACTTCGCCTTGTGGCAAGCAGTCCATGCCCAGGCTCATATCGTGATCCTCGATGGCCACTTCGATGCTCACCCGCGAGGCGCGGGCATGGCGAACGCTGTTGGTCACCGCCTCCTGCACACAGCGCAGCAGGGCATGGGCCACCCGCGGGCTGAGGTCGCGGGCGCTGGGGGCAATGCTCAGCTCGATCTGGGTGCTGGCAATGCCGTCGACCAGGGCTTGCAAGGCGGTGCTGAGGTCGATGCGCTGCGAGCTGCGCTGCTGGCTGACGGCCTGGCGCACATCGGCCAGCAAGTTGGCCGCGCTCTGCCGCGCCTTGTCGACGGCCAAGGCGGCGCCTTCGCCATCGGCGCGCTGCAGCAGGGCACTGCTCAGCTGCAGCTGCAGGTTCAAGGCGGTCAGATGGTGGCCGACCACATCGTGCAGTTCGCGCGCCATCAGGGTGCGCTCGTTGTAGCGCAGTTGCTCGGCTTGCAGCTGCTCGGCGCTCAGGCGTTCGGCCAGCATGGCTTGCAACCAGCGGCGCTTCTCGGATTCGGCGGCGGCCATGCGGCCCAGGCCGAAGGCCATGCCATGCAAGGCCACCATGGCCATCAGCAGGCCCATATTGTCCAGCCAGTTGGGCACGCCGCTGCTGCCCGGTGTCACCACCTCGGCCAGGGGCAGCAGCCAGTTCATGGCCAGGTTGATGGCGATTTGGGTCAGGGCGAAAAGAAAAGCCGTGCGCGCGCGCAGCAGCACGGCGGCCAGGGCCGTGACAAGAAAAGGCAGGCCCGGCGTGACGGCGATGGCCAGCAGGTCGATCATCACCAGGCGCAGCAGGGCGCGCGGCGGCGGCTGGTCGGCGCGGCCCTCGCGGGCGAGGCGCCAATAGCCCCAGGCGAACAGCAGCACCAGGCTGAAACAGGTGATCAGCAGGATGGGGTCGTTGCTGTTGCCGCCCCAGCGCAGGTAGAGGGCGGGCACCGCGCCGTCGTACGCGTCGGTGCGGTAGCCCAGCAGGCCGGCGATGGCGGCCGCCAGCTCCAGCAGGCAGATCGACAGGGCGGCCACGCGCAACACCACATTGGGCTGCGCCACACGGGCCAGCACGCGGTCCAGCTGTCGGTCGAGCAGGCGCAGCGGTGGGGAATTCAGCAGGTTCAGCAAGGGAGACTTTGTTCAGCGAGGCGCCTGTGCGACAGGGTGCCACAGCGGGGTCGCTTCTGGCATGTGTGTTTGGTCATGCAGACAGCCCCGATCTCGGGGGGATCAGCGCTGTGCGATGGCTTCGGCTATCACGCCGCCCCCCAGGCAGACCTCGCCGTCGTAGAGCACCAGACTCTGGCCCGGCGTGACGGCCCATTGAGGCTGGGCAAAGTCCACGCGGCAGCGGCCGAGCGCCGGCGTGTCGGGGTGGAAGGCGCAGGCGGCATCGGCCTGGCGGTAGCGCGTCTTGGCGCCAAAGCCGCCAAAGGCGGGCTGGGTGTCGGTCCAGGACAGGTCGTCGGCGACCAGGGCCTGGCTCAGCAGCCAGGGGTGCTCGTGGCCCTGCACCACATACAGAGTGTTCTTTTCCATGTCCTTGCGGGCGACAAACCAGGGCTCGTGTTCGCCGCCGCCGCGCGGTGCGCCCTTTTCCTTGACGCCGCCGATGCCCAGGCCCTGGCGTTGGCCCAGGGTGTAGAAGGACAGGCCGACATGCTCGCCCAGTTTGCGGCCGCGCTCGTCTTTGATCGGGCCGGGCTGGTGCGCCAGGTAGCGGTTCAGGAATTCACGGAAGGGCCGCTCGCCGATGAAGCAGATGCCGGTCGAATCCTTCTTCTTGGCGTTCGGCAGGCCGATCTCTTCGGCGATGCGGCGCACCTCGGTCTTGTGCAACTCGCCGACCGGGAACAGGGTCTTGGCCAGCTGGGCCTGGTTCAGGCGGTGCAGGAAATAGCTCTGGTCCTTGCTGTTGTCTACGCCCTTGAGCAGTTCCGTCCGGCCCTCGCGCTGCCGCACGCGAGCGTAATGGCCGGTGGCGATCTTCTCGGCGCCCAGGCGCATGGCGTGGTCGAGGAAGGCCTTGAACTTGATCTCGGCATTGCACAGCACATCGGGGTTGGGCGTGCGGCCGGCCTGGTATTCGCGCAGAAAGGCGGCGAAGACGCGGTCTTTGTAGTCGGCGGCGAAGTTGACATGCTCGATCTCGATGCCGATCACATCAGCCACGGCGGCCGCGTCGACGAAGTCGATATTGGACGAGCAGTACTCACTGTCGTCATCGTCCTCCCAGTTCTTCATGAAGATGCCCACGACTTCGTGGCCGGCTTTCTTCAGCAGGTAGGCGGTGACGGCGGAATCGACGCCGCCGGACAGGCCGACGACGATGCGTTGCTTGGAGTTCATGGCCGTGATTGTCCCGCAAGGGGCGCGCTACCCGCCCGGGTGGCAGCTTTCGCACCGCCTTGGGGCGGTGCTTAACACCCGCAAATGCGGGGCAAGTCGTCATTAACAGATCTTTACAATCGGCGCTGTCCTGTTGGTCCCCTGTTTTTCCTTGAATCGGCGGCGTTTTGCGCCCCGCGAGCGCCGGCCATGAATCTGAATCCCTTTCGAATCACCCCTCACTGCGAACGCATCAGCGCCAAAGATCGCTTCAAGATCTACCTGGGCGCCCTGCTGCACCCGACCCAGACCCGGCGCTGGATGAACTTTGTCAGTGCCCATCCGGTGCTGATGGGGGCGGTGCGCGAGCACCCCAAGTTGCTGAGCAAGATCTACCGCCCCTACTTCTCGCGCCGCCTCGGTTGCGCTCGCCGGGTGGAGCTGCTGATGGACCACTACGGTTTCCTGCTTGAGCAGGGATTGGAGCCGGTGCTGGCGCGGGCGGCGCGCGAGAACCTGGTGCTCTGCCAGCTGCAGGGCAAATCGGGCGCCACCTTCCAGGTTGAGCTCTCGGCCGTCCACGAAGGTCACCGCGAAGGGGATCTCTGCCTGCGCCTCATGCTCGATGGCGAGATGGTGTTCAGCGCCTCCTTCGTCTTCATGCGCCGCCAGGGCAGGCCCTGTGTGGCCATCGGCCGTCTGCAGGGTGGGCGCAGCGAAGGTTCGCGCGAGCTGGTGCGGCGAGCCACCAAGGACTTCTATGGCTGCCGGCCCGGCGTGGTGCTGGTGCAGGCGGTGCGTCAGATCGGCGCTTCGCTCGGTTGCGAGCGCCTGATCCTGATCAGCAACCGCGAACGTGTGGCCCTCAACCCCTGGCGCCGCCGCAAGATCAGCTCCAACTACGACGCGCTTTGGTCCGAGATTGGCGCGCGGCCCAGCGACTGCGGCAATTTCGAGCTGCGCTGCGACGAAGCGCCGCAGCCGGTGCTGGAGGAAGTGCCTGCGCGCAAGCGCACCGAGGTCAAGCGCAAATTCGCTATGCTGGACGCCATGTATGTGGGCTTGCAGCTGCAGCTGGCGGTGTGGGTCAGCGAGCTGCCTGTCATCGAGACGCTGACGCAGCTCTGAGAACTCCAGTCTGAGTCGACGCCCTCAAGACTTGAGCTGAGGCTCCAGCAGCGAGGCATCGCTGAACACCGCGTCCAGCGGCAGGCGCTGGCCCGCGGCATGGTCCTCGCAGCAGCGAAGCACCAGGGGGCTGCGATGGCGAACGGCGGTGGTGCGCAGCTCATCCAGACTGAGCCAGAGTGTGCGCACGATGCCCTGGTCCAGCACTCGGCCCGCGATTTCTTCTCCGACCATGCCGCCGAAAGCCAGACGCAGGTAGGTGACATCCTCTTGGCGGGCCGGCCGCTGGAAGCGCGCCAGATAGCAGCCGAGGAAGAACTCGGGGGTGAACGCGCGCGCCGTTTCTTCCAGCGCCTCGCGCACCACCGCCTGTAGCGGCGTCTCGCCTGGGTCAAGGTGGCCGGCCGGGTTGTTCAGCATCAGACCCTCTGGCGTTTCCTCCTCGACCAGCAGGTAGCGGCCGTCTCGTTCAACCACGGCCGCTACCGTGACCGAAGGCTTCCAGCGTTCGTGATTTGTCATCTGTCGTTTGCTCCGGTCTTACAGGGGTGTCTACGGGGGTGGAGTGTCACCTTGATTGTGTAAGCTCGACGCAAGCTGAACAGTCACATGGTTTGACCCGAGGAGGGACTCATGCAGATAGGTGTTCCGCGCGAGCGCGCGGCCGGAGAGACGCGGGTGGCTGCCACCCCGGAGACGGTCAAGAAGTTGAAGGCGCAAGGCCATAGCGTGCAAGTCGAGCGCGAGGCCGGCCTCGCCGCCAGCATCACCGACGAGGCCTACCTTGCGGCCGGCGCTGACATCGTCGAGCAAGCCGCTGCCCTGGGTGCCGATCTGGTGCTCAAGGTGCGCCGGCCCGAGGCCGAGGAGCTGGGCCTGATGAAGTCGGGCGCCACGCTCGTAGGCATGCTCGATCCCTTTGACCGCGCCGGCCTGCAGGCCCTGGCCGCCGCCGGCCTGACCAGTTTTGCCCTGGAAGCCGCACCTCGCACCTCGCGCGCTCAGAGCATGGACGTGCTTTCCAGCCAAGCCAATATCGCCGGCTACAAGGCCGTGATGATGGCGGCCGAACGCTACCAGCGCTTCTTCCCCATGCTGATGACGGCGGCCGGCACGGTCAAGGCGGCGCGCGTCGTCATCCTCGGCGTCGGCGTGGCCGGCCTGCAGGCGATTGCCACGGCCAAGCGCCTGGGCGCGGTGATCGAGGCCTCGGATGTGCGGCCGGCCGTCAAGGAGCAGGTCGAGTCGCTCGGCGCCAAGTTCATCGACGTGCCCTACGAAACCCAAGAGGAGCGTGAAGCGGCCGAGGGCGTTGGCGGTTATGCCCGCCCCATGCCACCGAGCTGGCTGGACCGACAGCGTGCCGAGGTGGCCAAACGCGTGGCGCAGGCCGATGTGGTGATCAGCACCGCCCTGATCCCGGGCCGGGCCGCGCCGCAGCTGATCAGCGAAGACATGGTGCGCAGCATGAAGCCGGGCTCGGTCATCGTCGACCTGGCTGCCGGCCGTGGCGCCGATGGCATCGGCGGCAACTGCCCGCTGACCGAAGCCGGACGCACGGTCGTCAAGCATGGCGTCACCCTGGTCGGCGAGACCAATCTGCCGGCCCTGGTGGCGGCCGATGCCTCCGCCCTCTATGCCCGCAATGTGCTGGACTTCCTCAAGCTCGTCCTCGCCAAGGACGGCACGCTCAGCGTGCCCCTCGATGACGACATCGTCGCCGCCTGCCTGGTCAGCCAGGGCGGCGAGGTCAAGCGCAGCTAGGGCCTACTCACACTACGGATACCTGATGCGTTGCCTCACAAATCACCGTGCGCTAGGCGCAAAACGAAGCCGGGGTCACCCCCCGGCGAGGCTTTGCAACAACGTGCACGGTGATTTGTGCGGCAACCCTTCGGGAGAGGGGCAGAAAGGGCCCCATTCGTCGTTGAACTCCTCGCCCAGGCGGCTAGCCTGGGCTTCGTCGTCCGCCTAGCTTGGGGCCCTTTCTGCCCCTCTCGCACAAGTATCCGTAGTGTGAATAGGCCCTAACCCGAGATTGCCATGGAACTCGTCAGTCCCACCCTCACCAATCTGATCATCTTCGTGCTGGCCATCTACGTCGGCTACCACGTGGTCTGGACGGTCACGCCGGCCTTGCACACGCCGCTGATGGCGGTCACCAATGCCATCTCGGCCATCGTCATCGTCGGCGCCATGCTGGCGGCGGCCTTGACCGAAACCGATCTCGGCAAGCTCATGGGCACCCTGGCCGTGGCCTTGGCGGCGGTCAATGTTTTCGGCGGCTTCCTGGTTACGCGCCGGATGCTGGAGATGTTCAAGAAGAAGGCGCCCAAGCCCACGGACAAGAACACCCAGGCCGCGGAGGGCCGGTCATGAGCCTGAACCTCGTCACCCTGCTCTATCTGATCGCCAGCGTCTGCTTCATCCAGGCGCTCAAGGGGCTCTCGCACCCGACCAGCTCGATCCGCGGCAACCTTTTCGGCATGGTCGGCATGGCCATTGCCGCCCTGACCACGGTGGCCCTGATCCTCAAGCTGGCCGGTGGCCAAAGCCTGGGGCTGGCCTATGTGCTGGCCGGCTTGGTGGTCGGCGGCGGCATCGGCGCTTACATGGCGCAGAAGGTCGAGATGACCAAGATGCCCGAGCTGGTCGCCTTCATGCACAGCATGATCGGCCTGGCCGCGGTCTTTATCGCCGCGACCGCCGTGCTGGAGCCCTGGGCCTTTGCCATCACGGCCAAGGGCGATCCGATCCCGGGCGGCAACCGCATCGAGCTGGCGCTGGGCGCCTTCATCGGCGCCATCACCTTCAGTGGTTCGGTGATCGCTTTCGGCAAGCTCTCAGGCAAGTACAAGTTCCGCCTCTTCCAGGGCGCGCCGGTGTCCTTCCCCGGTCAGCACAAGCTGAACCTGGCCCTGGGCCTGGCGGCGCTGTTCTTCTGCTTCGGCTTCTGGCATTCGCAGAGCTGGCTGGACTTCGGCCTGATCCTGGCCCTGGGCTTTGCGCTGGGCGTGCTGCTGATCATCCCGATCGGCGGCGCCGACATGCCGGTGGTGGTGTCCATGCTGAACAGCTACTCGGGCTGGGCGGCGGCCGGCATCGGCTTCAGCCTGAACAACAGCATGCTGATCATTGCCGGTTCGCTGGTGGGCAGCTCGGGGGCCATCCTGAGCTACATCATGTGCAAGGCCATGAACCGCAGCTTCTTCAACGTGATCCTGGGTGGGTTTGGTGGCGACACCTCCAGCGCAGCGGCCGGGGCCGCCGTGCAGCGCTCGGTCAAGAGCGGCAGCGCCGATGATGCCGCCTTCATTCTTGGCAATGCCGAGACGGTGGTGATCGTGCCCGGCTATGGTTTGGCGGTGGCGCGCGCCCAGCATGCGGTCAAGGAGCTGGCCGAGAAGCTCACGCACAAGGGCATCACGGTCAAGTACGCCATCCACCCGGTGGCCGGCCGCATGCCCGGCCATATGAATGTGCTGCTGGCCGAGGCCGAAGTGCCTTACGACCAAGTCTTCGAGATGGAGGACATCAACGGCGAGTTCGGCCAGGTCGATGTCGCCATCGTGCTGGGCGCCAACGATGTGGTGAACCCGGCCGCGCTGACCAAGGGCAGCCCGATTTACGGCATGCCCATCCTCGAGGCCTACAAGGCCAAGACCATCATCGTCAACAAGCGCTCCATGGCGGCCGGTTACGCCGGCCTGGACAACGAGCTCTTCTATATGGACAAGACCATGATGGTGTTTGGCGACGCCAAGAAGGCGGTGGAGGACATGGTCAAGGCGATCGAGTGAGCAGGAGGGCTGGCCCTCGCCCGGGGCTCAGGCCTGCGAGCGCCGCCGGTTCTTGAACGCGGCCAGCAATGCCAAGCCGGCCAGCAGCAGCAGGGCCGGCTGGGGTTCCGGAACTGCGGCCACATCGCCGTCACGGACCAGCAGCACATAGCTGGGGCTGATCCGTGTGTTGGCGTACTGCCGCCCGTCTGACATGAAGGCCCAGGCCAGGTTGTGGACCGGGTCGGGCGTGACGGCGTCCTGGGTCCAGTAAGGCGCGTTTTGCAGATTGCTGAACAGGGCCACTTGGTCCAGGCGTATGCCGGGCGCAAAGGGGGAGGTCCAGCTCCAGCCCGGCGTGGCGCGAAAGTCTTCATAGAAGAGATGGCCCAGCTCGCCCTGGCTGCAGCGGTAGCCCGAGCAGCCCAGCTGCGCTTTGGGCAGGCGCCAGTCGCTCCAGAGCGTGCCGCGAACTTCGTCGCTCAGGGTGTAACCGGCGGCGAAATCAAGCGCCAGCTCCCAGCTCATATCACCCCAGGCCTGGCCGTCGGCGCCGTCCTGCCAACTACCCAGGCCCGGTAGGGCATTGGCCAGCCATGTGATGTTGAGACTGCTGTCGTAAATGAGCCCGCCGCCGCGCGGGATCAGTTCCGCCCGGGCAGGCTGGCAGATGGTGGCGCAGGCCAGCAGAGTGGCCGAGAAGGTGAGCAGGCGCATGGGGATTCCTTTCCTTGCAGGCGATCTTCGAGTGCGAGCCGGTACCGGGATGCACCTGCTCTTGCCTAGGAACGCAGGATGGGCGCACGGGAAAGCTCATTGCTCGGCATCCACCTTAGAGTCTTGTATCGAATCCCCTGATGAGTCGGCGCTGCTCCATCGGTCAGAATCCGGGCATCGAATGGAGACAAAGACAATGGAGAAGACCTGGCTCAAGAGCTACCCTGAGGGAGTTCCTGCCGAGATCCATGCCGAGCAGTACCCGTCCCTGGTGGACCTGATGGATTCGGCCTTCCGCAAGTACCCAGAGCTGCCGGCCTACACCATGATGGGGCGCACGCTCAAGTTCGCCCAGATCGATGAGGTTTCGCGCGCCCTGGCCGCTTATCTGCAGAGCCTGGGCTTGGAAAAGGGCGACCGCGTCGCCGTCATGATGCCCAATGTGCTGCAGTACCCGGTGGCAGTGGCCGCCATCCTGCGGGCCGGCTATGTGGTGGTGAACGTCAACCCGCTTTACACGCCGCGCGAGCTCGAGCATCAACTCAAGGATGCTGGCGCCAAGGCCATCGTCATCCTGGAGAATTTCGCCGCCACACTGCAGCATGTGATCAAGCAGGTGCCGACCCAGCATGTGATTCTTGCGTCCATGGGCGAGATGTTGGGCTTCCCCAAGAGCCTGATCGTCAATTACGTGGTGCGCCGCGTGAAGAAGATGGTGCCGGCCTTCGAGCTGCCCGGCGCTGTGGACTTCAGCGACGCGGTCGCGCGCGGACGCAGCCTGAGCTACAAGGTGCCCAAGGTCGGCCCCAACGACATCGCGGTCCTGCAGTACACGGGTGGCACCACGGGCGTGTCCAAGGGTGCCGTGCTCTTGCATCGCAATCTGGTCGCCAATGTGATGCAAGCCGAGGCCTGGTACATGCCGGCGCTCAGCAAGGTGCCGGCCGGCGAGCAGGTGGTCGGCATTGCCGCCCTGCCGCTGTATCACATCTTCGGTTTCACCACGAACATGATGCTGGCCATGCATATGGGCGGCTGCAATGTGCTGATCCCCAATCCGCGTGACCTGCCCGCTATGTTCAAGGAGCTGGCCAAGCACCGCTTCCACTGCTTCCCGGCCGTCAACACCTTGTTCATGGCCATGGCCAACCACAAGGACTTCAACACGGTGGACTGGAGTCATCTGGTCATCTCGGTGGGCGGCGGCATGGCGGTGCAGCAGGCCACAGCCAAGCTCTGGCTGGAAAAGACCGGCTGCTCCATCTGTGAAGGCTATGGCTTGAGCGAAACCTCGCCGGTGGCCAGCTGCAACCCGACCAACCACACCCGCTACACCGGCTCCATCGGCCTGCCCCTGCCCAGCACCGAGCTGTGTCTGCTCGACGACGCCGGCCAGCTGGCGGCGCCCGGCGCTACCGGCGAGATCGCCATCCGTGGCCCGCAAGTCATGGCCGGCTACTGGCAGCGCCCCGATGAAACGGCCCAGGTCATGACCGCCGACGGCTTCTTCCGCACCGGCGATATCGGCACCGTGGACGAACAAGGTTATTTCCGCGTCGTCGACCGCAAGAAGGACATGATTCTGGTCAGCGGCTTCAACGTCTACCCCAACGAGGTGGAAGACGTGATCACCATGATGGACGGCGTGCTGGAATGTGCGGCGGTCGGCATCGCCGATGCGAAAGCGGGCGAGGCGGTCAAGGTGGCCATCGTGCGCAAGCCCGGTGCCAGCAAGGAAGTCAGCGAAGCCGATGTCCGGGCTTACTGCGAAGCCAATCTGACCGGCTACAAGCGCCCCAAGATCATCGAGTTCCGCAAC
Organism: Kinneretia sp. DJ1R-11; assembly: GCF_025717595.1. Lineage (NCBI taxonomy): Bacteria > Pseudomonadati > Pseudomonadota > Betaproteobacteria > Burkholderiales > Sphaerotilaceae > Roseateles > Kinneretia sp. DJ1R-11. The sequence continues at coordinate 668,486 of NZ_JAJIRR010000001.1, read as the reverse complement.
GAGCTGCCCAAGACCCCGGTCGGTAAGATCCTTCGGCGTGAACTACGCGACAAGAACTGAGCTTGTTGTCACAGGGGTTTCTACTCCGGCGGCTTGCAACTCCCCTAGAGTCAGGGCTGTCTGGGGAGATTCGTGATGCTTGAACAGGCCTATGTGAAGACCGAGCAAGGCCGCGCCGAGATCAAGGCTCGCGCCCTGCCTTTGTCGCGCAGCCTTCGCAATCTCCTGCTGGTCATCGATGACAGCAAGAGCGCCCAGCAATGGCTGGGCCTGGTACAGGGAATCACGGCGGCAGACATCGACTTTTTGGTCGACCAGGGCTTGATTGCGCCCTCGGCACGCGTTTCGTCGGCCGCAGGAGCGGCTGCCACGCCAGCGGCGCCGCTGCCCGCTGTCGTACCCAGCTTGGACTACCAATCTCTGTACGCTTATCTCACTGCTGCCGCGCGCGAGCACCTGGGCCTGATCAAGGGCTACCGTTGGGTGCTGGATGTGGAGCGCTGCGGCGACCTCCAAGCCCTGACGCAACTGGCCTTGCGCTTTGTTGAGGAAGTGCGGCAGGCCCAGGGCGAGGCTGTGGCGCGCAAGGTCCGCCAGTCGATGGGCTTGTAGCGGCCTCCTGGCGAACGGGTGGTGTTTGCTCGCGTCGATTGCTGAGCTGTCCCCGACTGGCACGCTGCAACGCTGCTTGCTCGGTGATTCCTCGGGCTGGCGGCGTGCCTGAGCACGCCTACCATCGCGCGTCCGTCACTTCCGAGCGTCCTCATGCTTGCACGTCTTCTGCGCCGATCCGGCATCTCGCTTGCCTTGTGGGCCGCAGTCTTGGGGCCATTGATGGCCTTGAGCGCTTGCCAGAAGGGCGATGCCGCGAGCAAGGCCGCTGCACCGTCGGTGGTCGCTAACGCCGTGCCCCCTTCGCTGGACGGCATCGCCCTGGCTGCGCCCGACGCGTCTGCCGTGCGCCAGCCCAGCAGCCCGCAGGCCTGGGGAGGTGCGCGCAGCGGCCAGGAGACCACCCTGTCCGACCGCGTGGTGGACTACCAGATCGAGGCCAAGCTCGACCCCGAGGCCCACACCATCGAGGGCAAACAGCGCCTGAGCTGGCGCAACCGCAGCGCCGTGCCCGTGCGCTCCGTCTATCTGCATCTGTACTTGAACGCATTCGAGGGCGAGGGCAGCACCTTCATGAGTGAGCAGCGCCGGCTCGGGTTCTCCTTCCGCAGCGAAGTGCCGGTCAAGAAGGGCGACTGGGGCTTCATCGAGCTGAAGAAGGTGCAGCAGGCTGGTGTGGCCGTGCCCTGGCATTTTGTGCAGCCCGATGGCGGACCGGCCACCGACCGCACCGTGGTGCGCCTGGATCTGCCGCAGGCGGTGGCGCCCGGTGGTCGCACCACGCTGGACATCGATTTCTTCGACCAATTGCCGCGCGTGCTGGCTCGCACCGGCTACTTCGGCAGCTTCCATCTGGTGGGCCAGTGGTTCCCCAAGATCGCGGTGCTGGAGCTGCCAGGCGAGCGGGGCGCCGCGGCGCCGCGCTGGAACGCGCATGAGTTCCATCTGCACAGCGAGTTTTACGCCGACTTTGGAAGTTATGACGTACGCATTGACGTGCCCGAGGGCTACACGGTGGGCGCCACCGGCGAGCTGCAGGGCGAGCCGAAGAAGCAGGGCGGGCGTGTCGTCCACCACTTCGTGCAGGGCGATGTGCATGACTTCGCCTGGACAGCCGACAAGCGCTTTGCCCCGCCGCTGAAGGCGATCTACGAGGGCGAAGGCAGCCCCAAGGTGCAGGTCCAGGTGCTGTACCCGCCCGAGTACGCCCACAACGCGCCGGTGGTGCTCAAGGCCACGCTGGACGCGCTGGCCTGGTTCTCCAAGACCTTGGGCCCTTACCCCTATCGCACGGTCACGGCCGTGGTGCCGCCCTTCAATGCCAAGGAAGCAGGCGGTATGGAATACCCGACCTTCTTTACGGCCGACAGCTATGCCGACCAGACCCCCGGCACCTTGTCCCATTTCGGCCAGGAGTTCGTCACCATCCATGAATTCGGCCATGGTTACTTCTACGGCATCCTGGCTTCCAATGAATTCGAGGAGCCCTTTCTCGATGAGGGCCTGAACGAGTTCTGGGATCAGCGCATGATCCACGCCCGCGGCCAGCGCGCCCCAGTCACCACGGCCGCGCTCAAGCGCCTGGGCGTGGGTACGACGGTCGATGTGTTTGAGGCCGAACGCCTGGGCGCCGGCTTGAAGGATCCGCCGGACGGCCTGGGCCAGAACAGCTGGCACCGCCATTCCAGCGGCAGCTACGGCAGCGTCTACTCGCGCACCGCCACCGTCCTGCGTGACCTGGAGGCGCAGATCGGCCGCGAAAAACTTGAGCTGGCTTTCAAGACCTACTACCAGCGTTGGAAGTTCCGCCACCCGAGCACAGCCGACCTGCGCGAGGTGCTGGCCGAGGTCAGCGGCGAGCCGGCCCTGGTGCAGCGCCTGTTCGAGCAGCACATCTACGCCAGCCGCTCGGTCGATGACCGGGTCGAGAGCTTCAAGAGCGTGGAGGAGCTGCCTCTGCTGGGCTTGCAGCTCGGGCCGGATGGCCGGCGCAGCGAGCTGGACAAAGATGCCCGCGCAAAGCAGGTCGACACGTTGCGCGCACAGTGGAAGAAGGACCATCCAGCGCCTGCCCAGGCCGCGAAAAAGAAGGACCCGCAGACGGGCGAGACCTTGGCCGAGCCCGGGCCCTTTCCCTACCGCACGACCGTGGTGCTGCGCCGGCGCGGTGTGGCCGTGCCGCAGACCCTGCGCGTGCGCTTTGCCGATGGCAGCGTGGAGACGGTGCGCTGGGACGACCAGCAGTCCTGGGCTCGCTTCAGCTGGGTCAAGTCGGCCAAGGCCGTGTCCGCCGAGTTGGACCCCGAGCGCCAGCACTACCTGGACCTGAATCAGCTCGACAACAGTCGCACGATCAAGAGCGACGGCCGGGCCGCCCGCCGCATCGCCAGCGATGCCGGCAGCCTTTTGCAAACCCTTCTCGCCCTGGTGGCCACGCTATGAATATGCCGGCCCTTTTGCCCCCCGTTTCCGATCTGCGCGGCCAGTTGCGCAGCGGCGCCCGCCTGGCCTCGCAGTGGCGTTTGTTGTTGCTGTGGCTGCTGGCCTTGGCCTTGCCCTGGTTGCTCGCCCTGCTGCCACTCTGGCGCGCCCTGGCGGCCCAGCTGGATCAATCGCTGGCCGCGCGAGTGCTGGTGGAGCGCTTCGAGTTGCCGGTTTTGGCTGAGGCGTTGATGGGCCTGGGCCAGAACGGCTTTGCCGCTTCGGCCCTGTTCAGCAGCGTGCTGCTGCTGGCCTTGCTGCTGCCCTGGCTCAGCGGCAGCCTGATCGCTGTGGTGCGCGCACCCCTGCCGCTGGGCTTCCAAGCCTTGCTGCTGGGCGGGCTGCGCGAGTACGGCCGCATGAGCCGGCTCTGGCTCTGGGCGCTGTGCCTGCTCGGTGCCGTGGCGGCCATGGGTGGTGGCTTGATGCACTGGCTGGGCGAAAAGACTGCGCTGATGCAGCTGGAGACGGAGGCCGACCGTTGGAGCCGTGCGGTGCTGCTGTTCACCGGCCTGCTGTTCCTGCTCGCTCATGCCAGCCTGGATGCCGCACGGGCCCGTCTGGCTCTGGAGCCGCAGCGCCGCTCGGTGCTCAAAGCCTGGCGCCTGGCCACGCGCGATCTCTGGCGCCAGCCGCGCCGCTTGCTGGGCTATCTGCTGATCACAGCCCTGGGCCTGCTGGTGGCGGTACTGATCGGGCTCTTGCGTGCGCAACTGGCGCCGGTGGGCCCGGGCAGCCAATTGCTGGCCTTGGCCTTGGGCCAGTTGTTGGTACTGGCCCTGGTGTGGATGCGCTGTGCGCGTGTGTTCGCACTGGCGGCGGCCGGGCGCCTGGACTGAAAGCGCAGACCGGAAGGCTGGCACACTGGCGGCTTCTCTTTCGTCTTTTTTCCTGCCATGCCGCCGCGTTTCTATGTCGACCAGCCTCTGGGCCCTTCGTCCGGTGAGCCCAGCGAGCTCAGCCTGCCGCCCAGCGCGGCCCGCCATGTGCAGGTGCTGCGCCTGCAACCGGGCAGCCCGCTGACCCTGTTCGACGGCAGCGGTGCCGAGTGGCAGGCGGAAGTGCTGGCCATGGGCCGCAGCGAGGTGCGTGTGCATCTGCAGGCCCGCCAACTGGTGCAGCGCGAACTGCGCCAGCACATCACCCTGGCCCTGGCCATGCCGGCCAATGACCGCATGGACGGCGTCGTCGAGAAAGCCACCGAGCTGGGCGGCAGTGCCGTGCAGCCCTTGATGAGCGAGCGCTCGGTGCTGCGCCTGAGCGGCGAGCGCGCCGAGAAAAAGCAGGCGCATTGGCGCGGTGTGGCCATCGCCGCCGCCGAGCAATGCGGCCGCACCCGCATCCCTGAGATAGGCGCGGTGCAGTCCCTGGCTTCATGGTTGGCCAGCCTAGGCCCACAGCCGGCCACGCAGCGCCGTTGGCTGCTCAGCCCCACGGCCGCCCAGCCCCTGCAAGCCCTGGCGGCAGCGCAAGCCGAGGCCAGCCACACCCTGGTGCTCAGCGGCCCGGAAGGCGGCCTCAGCCCGGCCGAGGAAGATGCCGCCCGTGCCCAGGGCTTTGTGGCTGTGCAATTGGGCCCGCGCATCCTGCGCGCCGACACGGCGCCGCTGGCGGTGCTGGGCTGGCTGGCCTTGCAAATCGGCTGAGCCCGGGCAGAGCCCAGGTGCGAATCGCGTTCCTGCTCGCCGCGAGTCAGGGCCGCCAGAGCCTATGCTGGCGAGCTTGTTTCCTGGGCGCGCCATGAATCTCCAGTTGCTCTTGCTGACCTTGTGCCAGGGCTTGTTCCTGACCAACAACGTCACCTTCATCGCCATCAACGGCCTGGTCGGGCTGGCCCTGGCGCCGCAAGCCTGGATGGCCACCTTGCCGGTCTGTGCCTATGTGGCAGGCGGCGCCCTGTTCGCGCCACTCGTGGCCCGCAATCAACGCGCCTGGGGCCGCAAGCGCGCTTTTCAGGCCGGCCAGGTCGTTGGCATTCTGAGTTGCGCGCTGGCTGCCTGGGCCGTGGCGCATCAGGCCTTTGCCTGGGTGCTGGTGGCGACGGTGGTGGCCGGCTATTACAACGCCACGGCCTCGCTGTACCGATTCGCTGCCACGGAACTGGTGCCGCCCTCGCACAAGGAGAAGGCCATCTCCTGGGTGCTGGCCGGTGGCATCCTGGGCGCGGTGACGGGCCCCAATCTGGCCAATGCCAGCAAGCAGCTGCTCGACCAGCCTTTTGCCGGTGCCTATCTGGTTCTGGTGGCCGTGGGCCTGCTGGCCCTGGTGGTGCTGAGTCTGATCCGCTTCCCCGCCTTGCCGGTGCCGGCGCCGGGCGCGCCGCAGGGGCGCAGCCTGCGCGAGCTGGCACGCCAGCCGGTGTTTGTGGTGGCCGTGGCCGCTTGTGCGCTCGGTTATGGGGTGATGAACCTGTTGATGGCCGCCACACCCATCGCCATGGCGCAATGCGGGCTGCCTTTCGACAAGACCGCCCTGGTGCTGGAATGGCATGTGCTGGGCATGTTCGTGCCCAGTTTCTTCACCGGTGCCCTGATCAAGCGCTTTGGAGCGCTGCCGGTGATGGCGGTCGGTGTGCTGCTCAACCTGGCCTGCATCTTGTTTGCACTGTCCGGTCTGGATCTGATGCATTTTCTGGGCGCGCTGCTGACCCTGGGCGTGGGCTGGAACTTCCTCTTCATCGGTGGCACGACCCTGTTCACCGAGGCCTACCGGCCCGAGGAAAAGACCCAGACCCAAGGGGCCATGGACTTCTGCATTTACAGCGTCATGACCCTGACCTCGTTTTCCAGCGGCGCTCTGGTGATGACGGGGGGCTGGGCCTGGATGAACTGGGCCTCCCTGGTGCCTTTGGCGCTGACTGCCCTGGCCTTGCTCTGGCTGGCTCGCCAGCCGCGGCTTCAGCCGGCCTGATCGGCCGCTCCGTGCGACGCTGAGTTCAGGGCGATGAGCTCAAAGCTCGGCTTCCCAGGCTCTGGGTGCACAGGTCGGTGAAAAAGCCTTTTTGCAGCGAACCTCGGGCGGTGAGCTGCTGGGTCTGTCCGAGGCGCAACTCGATGCCGCAGCTGGCGCTGCCTCCGGTGGGCGAGTCGATCTCCACCGAGCGCAAGGCCGGGCCCTGGATCACGCGCAGCACGAGCCAGCGGGTGCGCACGCGTTCGGAGCCCATGCCATTGAACTGCACACGGCTGCTGATCGGCCGCCCTTCGAAGATCAGGTCGGCCGACGCCAGCTCTTCCTTCGGGTCCAGCGGCGGCACTGGGCACTCGCAGGCCGTCGCGATCAGCGGCGCCAAACCGGCGAGCCCGAGCAAGAGCAAACGGCCCAGGAATCGCCCGCCCCTCATGGCTCGGTCTCGCAGCGTTTCAGCCCGCTGCGGCGAATCTGGAAACCGTCCGGCCACAGGGTGTTGGCGTTGTAGCAAGCGCCCTCGAAGCGCGCGCCTTCGAGCCGGCTTGCGCGCAAGTCCAGGTCCAGCAAGAGTGCGCCGCGCAGATCGGCTCCGCGCCAGTCGCTGCCGCGCAAGCTGACCTTCCAGAAGCGCGCCTGTTGCAGATTCGCCTGGCGGAAGTCGCTGCCCTCGAAGTTGCTGTGGTCGATTGCCAGATCGCGCAGGTCGGCGTGCGAGAAATCGCTGTCGCTGAAGTCGCTGTCCGAGACGTTGTAGCCGGCCAGCTTGCGGCCCTGCATCGGCATGCCTCGGCCGGCGAAGTGGCGGAAATTGATGCCGGGACGGCTGGCATAGGCCGGATAGCTGTGGCGCTGCCGGGGCGCATAGGGGAAGCCATCGCTGAGGCCGGTCAGCGGCGCCGTGCCCTCGCAGCCCTGCCACATTGGCAGCAAGGGCAGGGCTTGCAGATCGAGCCCGGCGGGGAAGCGGGTCTTGCAATCGATCAGGGTCGGCAGCCAGCGGATCTCGTCCAGCCGCGCCGTCGACAGGTCGGTGCCCCGCAAATCGGCCATGGCGAAGAAGTCGCTGCTGAAACCGGCGAAGGTGGCGCCGCGCAAATCGCTGTGGCTGAAGCGGGCGCCGCGCAGATCAGCGCCATCGAGCTGCGCGCCGCTCAGGTCGACCGCGTCGACCTGACTGTCTTGCCAGTTGCTGTTACTGAGCTGAGCTTGGTGCAGATTCACCGCTTGAAGCTTTGCCTGCGTGAAACGGGCTTGGTTCAGGCGCAGGCCTGACAGATTCAGCTGTCGCAGCTCGCTGTGGCTGAAGTCGACGCCTGACATCGTGGTCACGCTGCCCGCTGGCGGGAAGCGCTCGCTCGGAGCCGCCGCAGCATCGAAGCGGGCGCCCTCGAGCTTGGCGCCGACAAAGCTGCAGTTGTCGAGTTCGGCGCCGCGAAAATCGCTGTCGCGCAGATCGGCAGCGCTGAAATTGAAACCGCGCAAGCGCGCCGATTGGAAGCGGGCTCCACGCAGGTCCTTGCCGGAGAAATTGCCGGCCTCGCCCGGTTCGGCCCGGTAGCCCTGGAGATCCAGCCCCGCCTCTCGGGCCAGCTCGGCATGGCGGCCCAGGCGCATCAGGACCTCACGGCGGCCACGCCGGGCCGCGGCGTTGTCGGCCTGCTCGGCCAGCACGGCCTCGAAGTCCGCCAGAGCTTGGCCCTGCTGGCCCAGGGCCAATCGGGCTTGCGCCAGGCCCAGCCGGGCTTCGAGCTCGGCTGGCCAGCGCTGAAGCAAGTTCTCGAACACCTGTCGTGCCGGCTCCAAGGACTGCGCTTGCAGCAGGAACTTGCCATAGGCCAGATGCAGGGCTCTATCGTCAGGCTGGGCCTGGATGCGCGCTTGGAAATCGTTGCGTTGGGCCCGGTGCGCCTGCAGCAATTCCGGGCTCGGCCGCATGACGCACAGATCGCTCCAATAGCCACTGCCGGACTGTCCCAGGGCGACCATCAGCCTTTCGCTGCCGGGCGCGTCGTCGAAACCGCAGGCCGCGCTGCCGCCAGCCGGCGAATCCACCTCGATGACGCGTTCTGTGGCCGGCCCCTTGAAGGATTCGACCATCAGGTAGCGGCCTCGCAGAGTGCGGTCGCGGGCCCAGCCGGCGCTGGTCTGCTGCTCGGCTGTGCTCAGTTCGCGGCTGCTGAGCAGGCGGGCACGGAACACCAGGCTGGCATGGAGGAACGCTTGTTCGTCATTGTTGTTGATGTTGCAGCTGCAGGCCTGTCCGTCCATGAGGGCGCTGCCCAGCAGCAGGGCGACAACGCCTTGACGCAGGCCCCCGAAGCGGCTCAAGGCGCTGGCGACTTGCAAAAGGCCGGTCCTGAGATGGAGCATGGAAGGTGAAGGGCGGGGTGGCGAGGCCGCGAGCCTAGCGTCCGCAAGGCCGCGATCAGTCGACTTGCGCCGAGTCCTGCTCTTCGCCACCGCGCGGCTTGCGCGCCGAGCCCTTGACCAGGTCGAAGCGGAACAAGCGGCACTCGATCGGGCCGTTCCACATCGGGAACTTGCGCGATTCCTTCAGGCGCATTTTGCTGGGCAGCTTCATGTCCGGGCAGAGCAGCCAGGCGGTCCAGCCGGCGGCGTTCAGGGTGTAGGCGCGCTTCCAATGCGCGGCCAGGCGGGGGAAGAAGTCGTCGCCGGCGTCGCGCGCTTCGGAGCCGCCGGCATCGCGGCTCATCTGCACATTGCCCGCCTTGCCGCGCACCTCGATGCGCTCGCCGTAGGGCGGGTTCATCAAGATGGTGCCGGGCATGCCCTCGGGCAGCTCGGGCGCCGGGCGTTCGAGGGCATCACCGCCGTTGAACTGGATGTACTGGGCCACGCCGGCGCGCTCGGCATTGCGGCGTGCGAAGTCGACCATGCGGAAGGCCACATCGCTGCAGAAGATGGGCACGGCGGGCGCATGCTCGCGGTCCTTGGCGGCCTGCTTGATGGCCTGCCAGCGGCCACGCAGGGGCACGAAGGGCAGCTGGCGCTCGAAGGCAAAGCGGCGCTGCATGCCGGCGGCCATGCCGCAGGCGATCTGCGCGGCCTCGACGGCGATGGTGCCCGAGCCGCAGCAGGGGTCGTGCAGGGCGCCGCCGGTCTCGGGCGTGCCCTTCCAGCCTGCGGCGGCCAGCATGGCGGCGGCCAGGGTTTCCTTCAGCGGGGCGTCACCTTTGTCCTCGCGCCAGCCGCGCTTGAAGAGCGGTTCGCCCGAGGTGTCGATGTAGAGCGTGGCGTCGGTTTCGCTGAGGTGCAGCATCACCGGCAGGTCGGGGAAGCGGGTGTCGACGCTGGGCCGCTCGCCGGTGGCGTCGCGCAGTACATCGCAGATCGCGTCCTTCACGCGCAAGGTGGCGAAGTTGAGGCTGCGCAGGGGCGAGCGCTGGGCCACGGTGTCGACGCGAATCGTCTCGGCCGGCGTGATCCAGTCGCACCAATCGATGCGGCGAGCCAGGGCGTAGATGTCGTCTTCGTGGCGGTAGCCGCCTGAGATCAGCTCGATCAGCACGCGCTGGGCCAGCCGGCACTCGAGGTTGAGCTTCATCACGCCTTCAAGATCGCTCTTCAGCGCGATGCCGCCGCGCAGCACCTCGATATGCGTCTTGGGCAGGATGGCCCGCACCTCTTCGTCGAGCAGGCGCTCCACGCCCGAGGGGCAGGAGACGAAGAGGTGGTGCAGGTCTTTGGGGGATTCTTTGGCGGCCATCCTCCGATTGTCCCAGGAATGGCCGCCTCGGCCGGACTCAGGCGCGGCGACGGCGGCTCAAGCCCAGCACGGCCACCAGGCCCAGGCCCAGGCCCATCAGCAGCCAGGTTTCCGGCTCCGGAACGGCGGCCAGCATGCCTTGGCCGAGCACGCTGTGGGTGACTGCGGTTGGATGGACGCGGTCCCAGAACATATAACCGTCAGGGTTGCTGCAGGTGCTGCCATTGGGCTGGCCGACATAGCCGGTGAAGCAAGCCTCGGTGACATTGCTGAGACCGTACTGGGCGGCGTTGTCGATCAGGTTTTGCTGCGCGCCCAGGGTGTCGAAATAGCGGATGTCGATGCCAGGCAGGGCGCGCAGCTGTGTCAGCGCGCCGTTCAAACCCTGGTTGAAGCCGAGCGAGAGCAGGTGCAGCTGACCGGCGGCACCGGAGCTGAGGCCGCCCGGGGTCTGGCCCAGGTCGGGCAGGCCTGGCATCAGGAAGTGGCGTGCGCCCAGGCCGTACAGCGTCTGAACGGCGTTGCTGAGGTTCTGGATGGCCGTCTGTGCGGTCGCCTGAGAATAGCCCTGGTACTGGAAGTCATTGGCGCCACCCCAGAGGAAGTACAGGGCCTGGCTGTCGGCCGCGCCACCACCCAAGCCGGCCTGGAAGGCCCCGACCTGGGACAGCATGCCGGTGTTCTGCAGGGCGGCCGGTGCGCCGGCGGCCACGGCGGCGCCGTTGAGCAAGCCGGTTTGGGCGCCGCCCCAGGCGTAGTCCTGCAGGGTCACGCCCAGGCCTTGGGCCAGATGCTCGATGGCGACCGGCCCGTTGGAGAAGCGGCCCTGGTAGTAGTTGCCGGGCTGCGGCACGGTGCCGCCTGTGGCTTGATAGAAATTACCCTTGTCCGAGAGGCTGTCGCCGAAGGCGACGATGCGGCTGTAAGCGGGGGGGCTGATCGAGCTGACGGCCTGCGCTTGCGCGGCAACGCTCAGGGCCAGACCGGCCGTCATCATCAGGGCGGAGGAGGAGATGCTGTGCCAGCGGCGTTGGGAGGCAGAAGTAGCGTTCACGACAGTCCTTTCAAGTAACGGGCCAAGTCGGCGGCATGATGGCATACCGCGGCCTGGGAATCACTCGAAATTCGCGTGCGTGTGCACGTTTGGGGCTGGGGGCCGGTGAACAGGTGAATGGGTGAATCGTGAATCGTGAATCGTGAATCGTGGGGTGCTGCTCACCCCTTCACTTGTTCACTCCCCCTCAAACCACGCGCCGCATTGTCGTCGTCCCAATATGCATGCCTTCGCGGTACTTGGCGACGGTGCGGCGGGCGACCTGGATGCCTTGTTCTTCCAACATATTGGCCAGGGCGCTGTCGGACAGGGGCTTGGCCGGGTTCTCGGCGGCGATGAATTGCTTGATCAGCTCGCGCACGGCGGTGCTGGAGGCCTCGCCGCCGGCTTCGGTGGAAAGACCCGAGCCGAAGAAGTACTTGAGCTCGTAGGTGCCGAAAGGCGTGGCCATGTACTTGGCCGTGGTCACGCGCGAGATGGTTGATTCGTGCAGGCCGAGCTCGTCGGCGATCTCGCGCAGCACCAGCGGCTTCATGGCGACGGCGCCGTGGCTGAAGAAGCCCTTCTGGCGCTCGACGATGGCGGTGGAGACGCGCAGGATGGTGTCGAAGCGTTGCTGGATGTTCTTGATGAACCAGCGCGCCTCCTGCAGCGCGCCGCCCAGGGCACTGTTGCTGATGCCGCCGCGCGTCTGGCGCAGGGCATTGGCATAGAGCTCGTTGATGCGCAGCTTGGGCGCGACCTCGGGGTTAATGATGACGCGCAGCTCGCGCCCGACCTTGCGCACGATCACATCGGGAATCACCGCCGGCGCCTGGCCGCGGGCAAAGCGCCGGCCCGGCTTGGGCTCGAGCGCCACGATCAGGGCCTGGGCTTCGCGCAGCAAGGGCTCGTCGGCGCCGGTCAGCAGCATCAGGCGGCGGCTGTCGCGCTTGGCCAGCAACTCCAGATGCTTTTTGCAGATCATGATGGCGATCACCTGCGGCGCGCTGCGTGGCAGCTGGCGCAGTTGCAGCTCCAGGCACTCGGGCAGATCGCGTGCGCCGACGCCGGCAGGGTCCATATGGTGCAGCCACTTCAGGGCGATGCGCAGGTGGTCGAGCAGGTCCTCGCGTTCGGCCGCGCTGTCCTCGCCCGCGTCGGGGATCAAGGCCTCGGCAATCGACTCCAGGCTGTCTTCCAGCAGGCCGTCCTCGTTTAGGGAATCGATCAGCAGGCGCAGGGCCAGCTGGTCGGACTCGCTCAAGCTCATGCCCGCCATCTGCTGCTGCAAATGTTCTTGCAGGGAGATCTCGGCCGACTCCTGCTCGCTGCGCTCGCCGTCTTCGTCGTTGCTGCCCGAGCCGCTGCCGCTGTTGCTGGGCAGCTCGCGGATGCCGTCGAAATCGTCACCTTCGGTGCCGTTCTCCCAGTCCTCTCGCTCGCTGTTGCCGAAGTCCTCGGCCTTGAGCTCGGGCGTGGCCTCGGCCTCGGCGCCGCCGCCCAGTTCGCGCTCGGCGCCGCTGTCTTCGGCGGCACTGGCCTGGCGCAGCTCGGGCAGTTCGGGCGCGGCGACGGAGAAGTCGTCCTCGGTTTCGAGCAGCGGGTTCTGCGCCAGCATCTGCTCGACTTCCTGGTTCAACTCCAGGGTCGAGAGCTGCAGCAGACGGATGGACTGCTGCAGCTGCGGCGTCAGCGCCAGATGCTGACTCAGGCGAACCTGGAGCGATTGCTTCATGGCCGCAGGCCCGGCGCTGTCAGGAGGCTCGCCATCACATCACATGCGGAAATGTTCGCCGAGATAGACCTTGCGCACATCGGCGTTGGCGACGATCTCGTCCGGCGTGCCCTCGGCCAGTACCGAACCCTCGCTGATGATGTAGGCGCGGTCGCAGATGCCCAGGGTCTCGCGCACATTGTGGTCGGTGATCAGCACGCCGATCTGGCGCGCCTTCAGGAAACCGATGATGCGCTGGATCTCCAGCACCGCGATCGGGTCCACGCCGGCAAAGGGTTCGTCCAACAGGATGAAGCGCGGCTGGGTGGCCAGGGCGCGGGCAATCTCGACGCGGCGGCGTTCACCGCCCGAGAGCGCCGGTGCCGGGCTGTCGCGCAGCTTCTCGATGCTCAGGTCGTGCAGAAGGGCTTCCAGCAGTTCCTTGATGCGCGGCTCTTTCAGCGCGCGGCCCTGCTCGTCGCGCTGCAGTTCCAGCACGGCACGGATGTTTTGTTCCACCGTCAGCTTGCGGAAGATCGAGGCTTCCTGCGGCAGATAGCTCAGCCCCAGGCGGGCGCGCTGGTGGATGGGCAGGTGCTCGACCGACTGGCCGTCGATGCGGATCTCGCCGGCATCGGCGCGCACCAGGCCAACGATCATGTAGAAGCTGGTGGTCTTGCCGGCGCCGTTGGGGCCGAGCAGGCCGACCACCTCGCCGCTGTTGACGCCCAGGTGCACGTTCTTGACCACGCGCCGCACGCCATAGCTTTTGGCCAGGCCCTCCGCCTCGAGGCGGCTGCGCACGCCGGATTCCAGCGCCGACACCGGCGCGTTGTGGGGGCCGGCACTCATGGCGTCTTGCGCGGGCTGAGGCTGGTGCTCGGCTTGAGCTGGATGCCCGAGGCCGGCGTGGCGGCGGGTTCCGAGGCGGCGCCTCGCGGCATCATCACCACACGCACACGGCCGCTCGGGTGGGGCGAACTCTGGCCGCCTTCCAAGGTGAACACCTCGCTGCGGTTGTCGAACAGGATGACCGCGCCGGTCACCTCGTCGGCCACGGTCGTGCCTTGCAGGCGCCGCACCACGGCGTTGCCGATGAAGCGCACGGTGTCGCTGCGGGTGTCGTATTCGAGCTGGTCGGCCAGGCCTTCGATGGCCTCGCCCGGGATGTCGCGCGCCTGGCGGAAGCTGACCTGTTTGCCGGTCTGGCCATTGGCATAAACCTGGTGGTAGCCGTCGCCGGTCTCTCGCACATCGAGCTTCTCGGCGCGCAGCACCAAGCTGCCCTTGCTCAGCACCACATCACCGTTGAACTCGGTGCGCTGCTTGGCGATCTCGACGCTGCCGCCGTTCTTGGAGGAAATATTGAGCGGCTTGCCGCGGTCGGCCTTCTCGGCCTGGGCTGCGCCGGCGGCCAGGCCCAGGACCAAGGCCGCCAGCAGGCCGGGCAGGAGGAGGGAGCGCGGGTACAGCTTCATGGGCAGGGAGGGTCGGGCAGGCGGAGGCATGGACGCCGACGGATGGCGGCACAAAACTTGCAGGCCATTCTAGTACGTGCCCCGCCGCGGCGGGCTCGTAGAGTCGCTTCGCTTGAGGGCAGGCTTCAGGACTTAGCGCTGCGCAGCTGTTGGATCAGCTGGTTGGTCAAGGCCAGGGCCGCTTGGCCACCGGACACCGCATTCTTGCCGGGGCCGCCGGCCAGGCTGGGGCTGGTCATATAGCGGCCGCCGATGCCGATTGCAGGAACGGTTTCAACCCCGTAAGACTTGGCCAGACTGGCAGCCTGATCGATGCGCCTCTGGGTGTTGAACTTGTCATTGAAAGCGGAAGTGAACTTGGCTTCATCCAGGCCCAGGCTGGCCGCGAATTTGATGATGGCCTTCTCATCGCTGAGGTCCAGGTGTTGGACATGGATGGCTTTGAACACCGCCTCGTGCAGATCGGCCAGCCGGCCCAGGGTTTCGAGCGTCGCCATCAATCGCTGGTGCAGCTTGTGCATGGCGCCCACGCCGACATGGATCCGACGGAAGCTGACATCGGCCGGCAATTGCTTGACCCAGGCCGACACCAGCGGGTCGAAGGCAAAGCAATGCGGGCAGGTGTAGAGAAAGAACTCATACACCTCGATCTTGCCCGGCGTGGCTGCCAAGGGCTGTGCCAGGCGCAGGTACTGCTTGCCTTCGACCGGCGCAGCGCCTTGAGCCTGGCTCAGGGCCGGCAGGCCTGTAGCGGCCAGGCAGACGGAGAAATCACGGCGGGAGATCGGTTTCATCGCTTCGCAGGGGGCAGGTGTTGAGATCGGGCGCCCGTGCCTCAGGCCTTGGCGGCGCGGGCCAGCTGGATCAGGTGATCGGCCACGGCCAGTGCTCGGCGGCCGTTGGACACCTCGGCTTCGCCGCGGACGCCGGCAATCGAGGGCGAGGTCAGGTAGCGGCCCCCAATGCCCAGCGCCGGCACGCCGTCGATGCGGTAGGCCTCGGACAGCTTGGCGCCCTGGCCGGCCTTGGTGACCACGCCGAAGGCGTTGAAGGCGTCTTTGAACTTGGCACCGTCCACGCCCAGGCGCACCACCAACTCGGTGAGGCTCTTCTCGTCGTTGAGCTCGAGGCGCTCAACATGGAAGGCACTGAAGATCTTGTCCTGCAGCTCGGCGGCCTTGCCCAAGGCTTCCAGGGCGTAGAACAGGCGTTGGTGCAGCTTGATCATGGCGTTGAAGCCGACATGGACGCGGCGGAAGGCGACGTCGGCCGGCAGTTGCTTGATCCAGGGTGCCAGCACCGGCTCGAAGGCGTAGCAATGCGGGCAGCCGTACCAGAAGAACTCCACCACTTCGATCTTGCCCGGCACGGCCACGGGCAGGGCTTGGGCCAAGGTCTGGAACTTGCCGGCAAAGGGGTCGGTTTGTGCCAAGGCCAGCTGCGGGGCCAGGCTCAGGCCGCCCAAAGCCAGAGGAGTCGACAACAGGGCAGAAAACTCGCGACGTTTCATCATCTTCTTCTCGTTCATCTCGGTGGACAAAAAGGGGCCGCAGCCCCGAGTATTGGGGCGAAAACTCAGCGTTTGACGCCGACCAGATTGGCTTCGATGCCGGCCGCTTCGATTTTGCGCTGCAGGCCTTCGGCTTCATCGCGGCTGTCGATGGGGCCGATGCGCACACGGAAGACGGTGCGGCCCGATTGTTCTTTCTCCATGACCTTGGCGCTGAAGCCCAGCAAGGCCAGACGCGCGCGCTGCTGCTCAGCGTCCTCGTTCTTCACATAGGCGCCCGCCTGCACGAAGTAGAGGTTGGGGTCGGCGGCAGCCGCGGCGGCGCTGGCGGCGGCAGCCTTGGCTTCGGCCTTCTTGTCGGCCGCTTTGTCAGCGGCTTTCTCAGGTGCTTTCTCTGCGGTCTTGGCAGGGGCAGCCGAGGCGCTGGCCGCCGGAGGGGCCACCGCCGGTGCCGTGGCGACCGGGGCGGTAGCAGCTGCGGGCGCGGTGACCTGCGCAGGTGAGGCAGGAGCCGGCGCGCCGCTGACCACACCGCTGGCCTTCACGCCGGCCTTGCCGGCCAGAGGGGCGTTGGGGTCCCAGTTCTTGTTGCGCTGGGCTTCGGCCGCGTCCTGCTCGGCCGTGCGCTGCGGCACCTTGTCAATGAAGGGGATGGGTACCTTGGCGATGTAGAGCGCCACGCCCAGCGCCACGGCCAGACCCAGCAGCAAGCCGACGATCAAGCCGAGGACAAAGCCACCACGTTGTTGCTTGCTTTTGTTTTTGTTGCTGCTGCCAGATTGAGCCGTGCTCATGCCTTCTCCGTCGCTTCAGGAATTGCTTCGCGGGACATCACCTCGGGTGCGCTGACGCCCAGAACGGCCAGGGCATTGCGCAACACCTGGCGCGTGGCGGCCAGCAAGGCCACCCGCGCCGCACTCAGCTCGGGCGCCTGGTCCAACACGCGCTCAGCCGCATAGTAGCTGTGATAGCTGGCCGCCAAGTCGCGCAGGTAGAAGGCCACGTCATGCGGGGCCAGGCCGGCTGCGGCGCCAGATAGCATGGCCGGGTACTCGGCCAGCTTGAGCATCAGGGCGGCTTCGGTGGGCGCCGTCAGCAGGCTGAGGTCGGCCTGGGCTAGGGCGCTTTCGTCACCGCCGCGGGCCACCCAGTTGCGGATCACCGAGCAGATGCGGGCGTGCGCATACTGGACGTAGAACACAGGGTTCTCGTCGTTTTGCTTCAGGGCCAGGTCGACATCGAAGATGAATTCGGTGTCGGCTTTGCGTCCGATCAGGAAGAAGCGCACGGCGTCGCGGCTGGTCCAGTCGATCAGGTCACGCAGGGTCACGTAGGAGCCGGCGCGCTTGGAGATCTTGACCTCCTCGCCGCCCTTCATCACGGTGACCATCTTGTGCAGGATGTAATCGGGGAAGCCCTGCGGGATGCCGACATCGGCCGCCTGCAGGCCGCCGCGCACCCGGGCGATGGTGCCGTGGTGGTCGCTGCCCTGGACATTGATGCACTTGCTGTAGCCGCGCTGGAACTTGTCGATGTGATAGGCCACATCGGGTACGAAGTAGGTGTAGCCGCCTTCACTCTTGCGCATCACGCGGTCTTTGTCGTCGCCGTAGTCGGTCGTGCGCAGCCAGAGCGCGCCGCCTTCCTCGAAGGTCTTGCCCTTGGCGATCAGCTTGGCCACGGTGTCCTCGACCCGGCCGCTGCTGTAGAGGCTGGATTCCAGGAAATAGCTGTCGAACTTGAGGCCGAAGGCCTGCAGGTCCAAGTCTTGTTCGTGGCGCAGGTAGGCGACGGCGAACTGGCGGATGCTGTCCAGGTCTTCGATATCGCCCGAGGCCGTGAACTGGCGGTCGTCGGCCACCACGGTTTGCTTGGCCAGGAAGGCGTCGGCGATGTCCTGGATGTAGTCGCCGTTGTAGGCGCTTTCCGGCCAGCCGGTGTCACCGGGCTTGAGTCCTTTCAGGCGGCATTGGGTGGAGTTCGCCAGGGTGGCGATCTGCACGCCCGCGTCGTTGTAATAGAACTCGCGCGTGACTTGCGCGCCCTGGGTCTTGAACAGGCTGCACAAGGCATCGCCGAGCGCAGCCTGGCGGGCATGGCCGACATGGAGCGGGCCGGTCGGGTTGGCCGAGACGAACTCGACCATCACATGCTGTGCCGTGGCTGGCTGTTGGCCGAAGGCTGCGGTGGCCGACAGCACTTCGCTGACCACGGCCTGCTTGGCGGCGGCACTCAGGCGGATGTTGATGAAGCCGGGGCCGGCAATCTCCAGGCCCGTGACCCAGCGGGCAAAGGCCGGGCGGCGCTGCAAGGCCTCGATCAAAGCCTGCGCGAGCTCGCGCGGGTTCTTTTTCAGCGGTCGCGCCAGCTGCATGGCGGCCGTGCAAGCGAAGTCGCCATGGGCGGCTTGCTTGGGGGATTCGAAGGCGGCAACCAGGTCGGTGCCGGGGCTGAGTTCTTGAATGGCTTCGGCCAGGGCGGCGAGCAATTCTTGCTTGGCTTGGATCATGGGGGGAATTCTACGGGCGGGGGCGGGGCAAGGGGTGAGGGGGTGAACAGGTGAACGGGTGAACGGGTGAATGGTGAATCGTGAATCGTGAATCGTGGGGCTTGGGGCTTGTGTGCGTGCATTTGCTTGCAATTGGGGCGGGCTGGGGCAACTTATGATGTTCGGCATGTCTTTGGATTCAGACCTCGCCTTCGAAAGCGCTGCCGATCTGCCTGCCCATATCGGCAAGTACAAGGTGCTGCGTCGGCTCGGCGAGGGTGCCACCAGCGATGTCTTTCTCGCGGTGGACGAGTTCCATCGCAACGAAGTGGCCATCAAACGCATGCGCGCCTGGGCCGCGGTCAGCCGTGCAGGCCATGGCAGCGACTTCGGTCTGCGCTTCTATGCCGCTGAGGCGGCGCTGGCCGGGCGGCTGCAGCACCCGAATGTGGTGCAGATCCTCGACGCCGTGCCTGAGGAAGACTCGCCCTACCTGGTCATGGAGTACGTGCCTGGCGTCACGCTCAAGCATTTCTGCCGCAGCGACCGCCTGCTGCCCCTGGACCAGATCGTTGAGCTGGGTTTCAAGTGCGCCATGGCGCTGTCCTATGTGTTCCGCCAGGGGCTGATCCACCGCGATGTCAAACCGGCCAATCTGCTGGCCGTGCTCGATGCCCAAGGCCAGGTCACCGATGTGAAGGTCAGCGATTTCGGCAGCGCCCTGAATTTGCGCTCCGACTCGACCCAGGTGCACCGGGTCGGCTCCCTGGCCTATATGCCGCCCGAGCAGATCGAGGGTGGCGATGTCGATTGCCGTGCCGACATCTACGCCCTCGGTGCCGTGCTTTACCACCTGGTGGCCGGCCGCGCGCCCTTTGATGCGCCCAGTCAGATGGCGTTGATGCACCAGATTTACCACCAGGCGCCGCCGCCCTTGCAGGGCTTGCGTGGCGGCGTGACGCCGGAGCTGGAAGCGGTCATCCTGAAGGCCCTGGCCAAGCATCCCCAGGAGCGTTATGCCGACTGGGAAGCCTTCGGCAAGGCCTTGTCCGAGCTGGTGTCCAAGCAGCTGGTGCCGCTGGCTCGCCTCTACGAGGTCAAGGATTCCGAGCGCTTCAATATGCTGCGTGAACTCGAGTTCTTCGCCGATTTTGGCGATGTGGAACTCTGGGAAGTGGTGCACCGCGCGCGCTGGCGGCGCTTTCCGCTCGACCATGCGCTTTACAAGCGGGGCCAGGAAGGCAATACCTTTCACATCCTGGCCCAGGGCGCGGTCGATGTGTACCGCGACGGCAACAAGGTCGCCAGCCTCGGCCAGGGCACCTCCGTCGGCGAAATGGCCTATCTGGCGCCTAACCCCGATCTTCGGCGCCACAGCGCCGACGTGCGGGTCAGCGAGGTCTGCATCACCATCTCCTTCACGCCGGAATCCCTGGGCCTCTTGAGCCCGGAATGCCAGCACCGCTTCGACCGCGCCTTCATCCAGGTGCTGGTGCGTCGCCTCCATGCCGCGCATGAGTCCATGGCGCATCCGCGCCGCATCATGTAAACCCGTCTTGAGCCTGTCGCATGTCCGTGCTGGAATCAAGCGCGGCGGCGTCGCTCGCCTTTTCCCCTTAGCCCTCGAAGGATTCCCTCATATGAAGACGAAGCTGATTCAACTCTTGGCCTTGGGCCTGATGACCTTTGCTGGCCTGGCCCAAGCGGCGATGCCGATGGCGTCTTGCGATGCCCAGGCCAGCGAGAAGAAGTTGGCCGGCGCGGCCAAGACCAGCTTTCTGAAGAAGTGCAATGCCGACATGCCTGCAGCTGCGGCTTCTGCCGCGGGCAATGCGTCCTGTGATGCCGCAGCGGCTGAGAAAAAGCTGGCCGGTGCCGCCAAGAGCAGTTTCCTGAAAAAGTGCAATGCCGACGGTGGCGCGGCCGAAGCGGCAGCGCCCAGCGATGCGCAAGCGGCCTGCGCCGCTAAGGCGGCCGAGAAAAAGCTGGCCGGCGCGGCCAAGAACAGCTTCACCAAGAAGTGCGTGGCGGACGCGGCCGGCAAGTAAGACGAACGAGTGGCGGCCGGGCCATGGGCTGAGCCGCGAGCCTTCGGCCGCCTGCTGCCTTAGTTTTTTGCCGCGTCTGCTCTGAAGGCGGCCGTAGGCTCTATGCTGCGACATCGCAGTGATCGCCCTTCAGGGTCTGCTTCATGAACGGACAAGCTGCAAGGCCTGAGCCCGCATCGGGCACGGAACTTGGTTCAACGGCTTTGCGGCAACGTGCCGAGGCCGCTGTGCACGCCGCGGCTGCGGCGCTTCCAGTGCTTGACTCACCTGCCCGAGCCCTGCAGCTGCAAGGTGCCGAGGCCGTCTTGCATGAGTTGCAGGTTCACCAGATTGAGCTGGAACTGCAGAACGAGGAGTTGCGCCGCACCCAGCAGGACTTGAGCGAGGCGCGGGCCCGTTACTTCGACCTCTATGACCTGGCGCCCATGGGCTTGTGCAGCACGGACGAGCATGGCTTGATCCGTGAAGCCAATGTAGGTCTGGGCCATGTGCTCGGGCGCAGCAGTGCCAGCCTGTGCGGGCAGAAGCTGGAGCAGTTCATCTGCGACGGCGACCAGGAGACCTACCACCGCTACCGACTCGAGCTCGGGCTCCCCGAGTCCGAGCAAGGCTGTGAGCTGCGTTTGCGTCTGGAGGACGGCTCCATGCGCTGGATTCAGCTGCAGGCCGTGGCCATGCTTGATGCGCGCGGCCAGCCGCAGCTGCGCCTGGCTTTGATGGACATTGACCAGCGCAAGCGGGACGAAGCCGACCGCGTGCTGGCCGCCAGCATGTTCGACCATGCCGGTGAGGGCATCTTGGTCACGTCCGCCCAGGGCGAGATCGTGGCCGTCAACCAGGCCTTCACCCGCATCACCGGCTACGAAGCCGCCGAGGTGCTGGGCCGCAATCCGCGCCTCCTGAGCAGCGGGCGCCATGGCCCGGACTTCTTTGCCCATATGTGGTCGCAGCTGCAGCGCGATGGCTCCGTGCAGCTGGAGATATGGAACCGCCACAAATCGGGCAAATTGTTTGCAGTGACGCAGACCATCAGTGCGGTGCGCGGCACCGGCGGCGTCATTCAGAACTATGTCGGCTTGTTCTCCGACATCACCCATCTGCAGGAGCAGGAAGTCAGGTTGCAGCGCCTGACTCACTATGACCCCTTGACCCAGTTGCCCAATCGCCTCCTGCTGGCCGAGCGTCTGCAGCGTTCCATGGCGCAGGCCCAGATTCAGGGGTGCTTGCTGGCGGTGGTGTTTCTTGATCTCGATGGTTTCAAGGCGGTGAATGACAGCCATGGGCACGAGGTCGGCGATCAGTTGCTGATCGCCGTGGCCGAAGCCATGAAACTGACCTTGCGCGAAGGCGACGCCTTGGCGCGCCTCGGGGGGGATGAGTTCGTGGCCGTGCTGAGCGATTTGGCCACCGTGGCCGAGGCCCAGCCCTTGCTGCAGCAGTTGCTGGCGGCCAGTGCGCTGCCGCTGATCGTTGCCGGGCAGACCTTGCAGGTATCAGCCAGCTTGGGCGTGACCTTCTTTCCTCAGGATGAAGAGATGGACGCCGACCAGCTGCTGCGCCAGGCCGACCAGGCCATGTACCAGGCCAAGCTGGCCGGCAAGAACCGCATGCATCTCTTTGATGCTCAGCATGACCGCAGCTTGCGCGGCCACCACGAAAGTGTGCAGCGCATCGCGCAGGCGCTCGCGGCCGGCGAATTCGTTCTGTACTTCCAGCCCAAGGTGGACATGGTGGCCGGCCATGTGGTGGGCGCCGAGGCCTTGATCCGCTGGCAGCACCCACAGCGCGGCCTGCTGCCTCCGGCGGTGTTTCTGCCAGTGATCGAGGACCATGCGCTGGCGATCGAGCTCGGTGAATGGGTGATTGACCAGGCTTTGCGGCAGCTTGCCGCCTGGCAAAGCGAGGGTCAGGTCTTGCCGGTCAGTGTCAACATCGGTGCCCGGCAGTTGCAGCAGGCCGATTTTGTCGAGCGGCTGCAGCGCCTGTTGGCCCGCCACGCCGAGCTGGCGCCGGGGCTGCTGGAGCTGGAGGTGCTGGAAACCAGCGCCATCGAAGACATCACCCACGTCACCCGCCTGATCGCCGAGTGCAAGGCCCTGGGTGTGCGATTCGCCCTCGACGACTTTGGTACCGGCTATTCCTCGCTGACTTACCTCAAGCGCTTGCCGGTGGCCCAGCTCAAGATCGACCAGAGTTTTGTGCGCGATATGTTGGACAACCCGGTCGACATCTCGATCCTGCAGGGCGTGATCGGCATGGCCCGGGCTTTCGGTTGCGAGGTGATCGCCGAGGGCGTGGAGACCGTGGCGCATGGCACCGTGCTGATTCAGCTCGGCTGTCGTTTGGCCCAGGGCTATGGCATTGCCAAGCCGATGCCAGCCTCAGACTTGCCGGCCTGGATGGCTGAATGGCGCCCGGATGCCAGCTGGCTGACAGCCGCGCTGCCAGCCGGATGAGGTTTCAGCCCGCCATCCCGTGGCCGGCCTCGCGCCAGAAGCCCGGGTCGGCATAGCGCAGCTTGAGAAAGTCCACCCACAGGCGCACGCGCAAGGGCAGGTGTTTGGCCTGCGGGAACAGGGCGTAGATGCCGTTGGGCGGCGCGGCAAAGGGGTCGAGCACGCTGAGCAGGCGCCCGGCCGCGATATCGCCCTCGACCTCCCA
The DNA here is from genome assembly GCF_025717595.1 of Kinneretia sp. DJ1R-11. NCBI lineage: Bacteria > Pseudomonadati > Pseudomonadota > Betaproteobacteria > Burkholderiales > Sphaerotilaceae > Roseateles > Kinneretia sp. DJ1R-11. The sequence continues at coordinate 645,821 of NZ_JAJIRR010000001.1, read as the reverse complement.
GGTGCTGCGCCAGGCCAGGCCCAGCCCGGCCAGGCACCAGTCGTGCAAGACCTGGCCATCGCTGCAGTCGAGCCGGCCATTGGGGCGCAGATGCTGGACGTCGCCGTCGATGACAAAGGCCCAGCCGCGAGTCTGGCTGGCGTCCGAGCTCAGGGTCAGGCAGGCATGCCGGGCGAGTTCGGAAGGGTGCTGGGGAATGCCGGCGCGCTTGAGGTAGGCCGGCGTGGCCACGCACAGGCGGCGGTTGTCGGCCAGGCGCACGCTGATCAGGCTGGAATCAGGCAGGTCGCCGACCCGCACCGCGCAGTCGAAGCCCTCGGCGCCGATGTCCACCACCCGGTCGCTGAGATTGAGCGAGACGCTGACCTCAGGGTGGCCGGCCAGGAACTCGGGCAGCAAGGGCGCCACATGGCGGCGGCCGAAGCCCGCCGGCGCGGTGATGCGCAAATGCCCGCTGGCCTTGACGCCGCCGGCGCTGACGCTGGCTTCTGCACTGTTGAACTCGGTCAGCAGACGTTGGCAGTCTTCCAGAAAGGCGCTGCCCTCATGTGTCAGGCTGATACGCCGGGTCGTGCGCAGCAGCAGTTTCACGCCCAATCTGGCCTCGAGCGCGTCGATGCGCCGCCCCATCACCGCTGGCGCCACCCCTTCCAGCTGTGCCGCCGCGGTCAAGCTGCCTTTGCTGGCCACGGAAACAAAGGATTCGATTTGCTTGAGGCGGTCCATGGACGTAGGGTCTAACCTTTGAGAGCATGAATGGATGAAGTTTGGCAGCTATTTCCTCTAAAAAGACACTCTGTGCCAAAAGTCATATATGAATAAATGGTGAAACAAGTGGGCGATATGTCGATCAAGTCGTTGTTAGGGTTACACATATTGCGGGGAACCCTTACTTTTGGCCGAGATGGTGTTCCTAGACTATGTGTACTTTTGTTGCGCCCGACGGCAATGCTTACCAGCACGCGTCGGGCGTTTTGTTTCAAAAGCCATAAAGCATAGGAAACGACATGTTGAGGAATAGCAAGTTCAGCGCGGTCAGCGCGGCCGTCTTGGCCATGATGGCCCTGTCCGCCCAGGCGCAAACCGCAGCCCCCGCAGAGCGCCTGGAGCGCGTCGAAGTGACGGGCTCCAACATCAAGCGCGTGTCGGCTGAAACTGCGTCGCCAGTGCAGGTGTACAGCCGCACCGACATCAAGCAGACCGGCGCCAACACCGTGCGCCAGGTGCTGGACACCATCACCGCCACCTCGACCTCCGAGCTGGTGGACAACGGCAATTCGACCAGCTTCGCCGCTGGCGCATCGGGCGTGTCCCTGCGTGGCCTGGGCAAGGGCGCGACCCTGGTGCTGTTGAACGGCCGCCGCGTGGCGTACTACGCCCTGGCCGATGGCGCCAAGGAAAACTTTGTCAACGTGGATGCCATCCCCGCTGACGTGATCGAGCGCATCGAAATCTTGAAGGACGGCGCCTCCGCCAACTACGGTTCTGACGCCATGGCCGGTGTGATCAACATCATCACCCGCAACGAGTACAACGGTGTCGGCATCAGCGCTTCCTACCAAAGCGGTGTGGAGCCCAAGCTGCAGAAGCAAGCCACGGCGTCGGTGGTGGCCGGTTTCGGTGACCTGAGCAAGGACAAGTTCAATGTCCTGGGCAATATCGAGGTGTACAAGCGCGAGGGTTACTCCATCGCTGACGTGCTGCCCTCCTTCGCGCCTTGGCACAAGGAAATCGTCAATCCCGCGTTTGGCGATCCGAGTCTGAACTCCTACCCCGGCAACCTGATCAAGGGCAAGCTGGTCGGTGGTTCCTTCGCCCAAGCGTCGGGCAATGCCCGTGTGCCGATGGCCGGATGCACGAACAAGAATGCCGCCGGCGCTTGCGTGACCGACATCAATGGCCTGAACCAGACCTATGACCCTGCGTCGCGCGTGAACGCCTTCGTCAGCGGCCGCATGGCTCTGAACAACGATCTGGAAGCCTTCGCGGAAGCCAGCTACTCCAAGACCAAGACCGAATACCTGGCCCTGCCGTTCGCCATGAACGCACCGGCTACCCCCTATCGCTGGTTCGACGGCAATGGCAAGAAGATCCAGATCGTGCCCAAGCCCGTGCTGGCGGCCAACAACCCGGCCAACACGACCGGTGATGTGGCCGGTCTGGAATACCGCTTCATGGATCCCGGCATGAACTGGGAAACCCCCGGCGATGCCAGCCAGTACCGTGTGCTGGTCGGCGTGAAGGGCTTGATTGCAGGCTGGGACTGGGAGACCTCGATCGGCCGCGTCGGTGCTGACGGCACCAAGACTGGCATTGGCGCGCACCGCACCGATTTCATCAACGCCATCAGCAGCGGTGAATACAAGGTCGGCGGCAGCAACAGCGCAGAGCTGCTGAACAAGATGTTCCGCGCCACCGAGCTGAACGGCAGCAACCACCAGAACTTCATCGACGCCAAAGTCAGCGGCGAGCTGTACAAGCTGCCGGCCGGTATGGCCATGGGCGCGTTCGGTGTGGAATACCGTTCGGAAAGCGTGCTGGTCAAGTCGGGCCAGAACCTGCTGAATGCCGAGATCATCAACAACGGTTCGGTCTGGGTGGAAGGCAGCCGCAAGCTGGGCTCCGCGTTTGCCGAAGTGGAAGCCCCGTTGGCCAAGGGTCTGCAAGCCAATATCGCTGCTCGCTTCGACAAGGCCTCGGGTTCTGGCAGCCGTGTCTCCCCCAAGGTGGGTCTGACCTATCTGGTGGCTGACAACTTCAAGGTGCGTGGCACCGTGGCCGGCGGTTTCCGCGCGCCCAACATCCCGGAAGCCATGGGCAAGGTCGGTCTGACCGGTTTCTACAACAGCATGGTGGACCCCAAGCGTTGCGAAACGGCGACCAAGATCCGCGACATCCTGAAGAACGGCAATGCCAATGACAAGGCCGACGCGACCGCCGCTTTCAATTCGGGCTGTCTGGTGTCCATCCCTGCCATGATTTCGGCCAACCCCGAAATCAAGCCTGAGTTGTCCAAGAGCATGACCTTCGGCTTCGTGTTCGATCCGGTCAAGGATCTGTCGATCGCTGTGGACTACTACAAGATCGAGCGTCGCAATGAAATCAGCGCACGTGATCCTGACTACGTCCTGGCCCGTGAAGGCCAAGCCGGTTATGAAAACTTGATCGCTCGCGCTGCGGTCAGCGGCACCGACCTGGCTCGCGCGGCTCGCGCCAATGAACTGGACCCGACCGCCAAGGTCAGCTGGACTGCTGGTGACCTGACCACCCTTTTGCTGCAGTACGAGAACTTCGGCAAGACCGAGCGCTCGGGCATCGATCTGGATGTCAAGGGCCGCATCGCCTTGGGTGAACTGGGCAACCTGAACCTGGGTCTGACCACCACCTATGCCCTGACCGCCAAGGAATGGGACATCGAAGCCAACGAGTACCGTCCGAACCGTGTCGGCCTGCGCAATGAGCCGCGCGTCCGCGCCGTGTTCAGCGCTGCTTGGAGCAATGGTCCTTGGGGCGCGGGTCTGCGCTTCAACTACACCACGGCTCGTGCACTCAACAACGACGAGACCGATGCAGCCAGCTGGAGCGAAGCCGCTTGCCGCAAGCGCCTGAACCCCACGGGTACCTACCCTTGCTTCCAGGAGCGTGATCTGCGTACCGACCTGAGCGTGCGTTACAGCGGCTTCAAGAACCTGAACCTGGGCTTGAACGTGCTGAACCTGTTCGATGAACCGGCACCGATCAACCTGCGCGATGGTTTTGTGCTGCGTCCGCGTGCCGTGAAGGTCACCATGGACTACAAGTTCTAATCAGCACGCTGTGCCTGATCCAGGCTGCCTTCGGGCAGCTTTGGAACTTCGTTCAGAACCCGAGCCTGGCTCGGGTTTTTTTATGTCGATTCCATTTTGATATCGCTAGTATTCCTGCGGATTTCTCAGGTGATTGAGTCTTCTTTTGGTTCGAATCGCGCCGCGCTTTGGCGCTAAATTGCAGAGCATCCCGATTCACTGTTTTGCCGAGGAGCTCTTTCATGAACGCCCCCCACACCCCTGCACGCACGGCAGTTCACAGCCTTCAAGTCGCGACCGAGTTGTTTCGCTTCATCGAAGACCGGGTCTTGCCCGGTACTGGCATCAGCAGCGAACGCTTCTGGGTGGGCTTCGATGCCATCGTCCGGGACCTCGCCCCCAAGAACCTGGCCTTGCTGGCCGAGCGCGACCGCTTGCAGGCAGCGCTGGATGACTGGCACCGCGCCCATCCGGGGCCGATCCAGGACATGCCGGCCTACCGGACCTTCCTGGAACAGATCGGCTATCTGGTGCCGGCACCCGGCGCGGTGCAGGTGAGCACCGCCCATGTCGATGCGGAGCTGGCGCTGCAGGCCGGCCCTCAGCTGGTCGTCCCAATCCTCAATGCGCGTTATGCCCTCAATGCCGCCAATGCGCGCTGGGGCTCGCTGTATGACGCGCTCTATGGCACCGATGCGATTTCCGAAAGCGGCGGCGCCGAGCGCGCCGGCGCCTACAACCCGGTGCGCGGCGCCCAGGTGATTGCTTATGCGCGCCAGCTGCTGGACCAGGCCGCGCCCTTGGTCGGTGCTTCGCACACCCAGGCCAAGAGCTACCAGATTGACGGTGGCCGCCTGCTCGTCGGCTTGATTGACGGTTCCAGCACCGGCCTGGTCGACCCCGCGCAATTTGTCGGATATCAGGGAGAAGCGGCGGCGCCGCGTTCGGTGCTGCTGCGCCACAACGGCCTGCATCTGGACCTCCAGATCGACCGCAGCACCGCCATCGGCGCCAGCGACGCGGCCGGCATCAGCGATCTGGTGCTGGAAGCGGCCCTGTCCACCATCCTCGACCTGGAAGATTCGGTGGCCGTGGTCGACGCCGAGGACAAGGTGCTGGCTTATGGCAACTGGCTGGGCATTCTGCAAGGCACGCTCAGCGAGGAGCTGAGCAAGAACGGCAAGACCATCACTCGCCGCCTCAACCCGGATCGGGTCTACACGGCGCCTGAGGGGGGCAGCTTGAGCCTGCATGGCCGTTCGCTGATGTTCGTGCGCAATGTCGGCCACTTGATGAGCAACCCGGCCATTCTTTACGGCGAGGGCCAAGAGATCCCCGAAGGCATCATGGATGCCGTCATCACGACCGCCATCGCCCTGCATGACTTGCAGGGCGAGGCCGGACGGGCCATCCGCAACTCGCGCGCCGGCTCCATCTACATCGTCAAGCCCAAGATGCATGGCCCCGCCGAGGTCGCTTTTGCGGCTGAACTGTTCGCCCGCGTCGAGCAGATGCTGGGCTTGCCGGACAGCACGGTCAAGCTGGGCATCATGGACGAGGAGCGCCGCACCAGCGTCAACCTCAAGGCCTGCATTGCTGCGGCCGGCAGCCGCGTGGCTTTCATCAACACCGGCTTCCTCGACCGCACCGGCGACGAGATGCACACCGCCATGCAAGCTGGCCCCATGTTCCGCAAGGGCGATATGAAGACCAGCGCCTGGATCCAGGCCTATGAGCGCAGCAATGTGCTGACCGGCTTGAGCTGCGGCTTGCGCGGCCGGGCCCAGATCGGCAAGGGCATGTGGGCCATGCCGGATCTGATGGCCGCCATGCTGGAACAGAAAATCGCCCACCCCAAGGCCGGCGCCAACACCGCCTGGGTCCCCTCGCCGACGGCCGCCACCCTGCATGCCCTGCATTACCACCAGGTGAATGTGCAGGCAGTGCAAAAGGAGTTGGAGGCCATCGATGCCGACGCCGAACGCGGCGCCATCCTCGACCGCCTCTTGCAGATCCCGGTCGTCGCGCAGGCGAACTGGAGTGCGGCCGAGGTGCAGCAGGAGCTGGACAACAACGCCCAGGGCATTCTGGGTTATGTGGTGCGCTGGGTTGATCAGGGCGTGGGCTGCTCCAAGGTGCCCGACATCCACAACATCGGCCTGATGGAAGACCGCGCCACCTTGCGCATCTCCAGCCAGCACATTGCCAACTGGTTGCATCACGGCGTGACCCATGCCGCCCAGGTGCATGAAACGTTTGAGCGCATGGCGGCGGTGGTGGACGGCCAGAACGCGGGCGACCCTGCCTACCAGCCCATGGCCGGCCATTTCGAGAGTTCGGCGGCCTACCGTGCGGCCCTGGATCTGGTGTTCAAGGGCCTGGCGCAACCGAGCGGCTATACCGAGCCGCTGCTGCATGCCTGGCGTTTGAAGGTGAAGGCGGGCCAAGTCTGAGGCTCGCAGAGGAGTGTCGCGCCCATAAAGAAGGCGGGCCCGAGGGCCCGCCTTTTGCATGGATCGCCGCCCCGCTGGGGCGGACCCGCCGGATCAGAACGCGGCTTGCGCGCTGAAGGTGAAGCGACGACCGATCACGTCGTACACGCCCGGGAAGGTGTTGCCGAAGTTGGCGGAACCAGGGCCCACACCGGTGGCGGTGAACGGGGGCTGCTTGTCGAAGAGATTGTTGACCGTCAGCGAGAGCTTGACGTTCTTCATCGCTTGCCAGGAGCCGTTCAGGTCGATATAGCTGACGGCCTTGAGCTTGGTGTACTCAGCCTTGTTGGCGGCAACCTTGTCCTGCTGGATTTCCGACTCGCCGATATAGCGCCAGTTGTAGCCCAGCGAGTAGTCGCCGAAGGTCCAGGTGGCGCGCTGGCTGAAACGGGTCTTGGCGTAAGGCGTGCCCACGTCCGTGCCGTAGTAGCCGGCTTGCTCCAGGGTGGCCACCGAAGGCAGGGACTTGAAGTCTGCCTTGTTCAACAGGCTCAGTTGCAGCGTGAAGTCGATGCGGCCCATCTTGGGGGCACCCAGGCTCTTCAGGTTCAGGCGGTAGGAGCCGCCGATGTCCACACCGGAGAAGTCATAGGCACCCAGATTGGAGGACTGTGTGACCACGCCCTTGCTGCCCGTGCCATTCAGGCCGCCGTTCAGCGGGTCGCGCTGGATGGCCTGGCAGAACACATTGTTGGTCAGACCGGGGTTCAGGGTGGCGTCGTAGCAGCCATTGATCACTTGGCCGGCGGTGGCGCTGGAAACACCGTCGCTGATCTTGATGCGCCAGTAGTCCAGGTTCAGAGACAGGTTGTCGACGAAAGCCGGTTCCCAGACCACGCCCAAGGTGGTGGTGTTGGCTTTTTCCGGGCCCAGGCTGGGGTTGCCGCCGCCGGTGTTGTTGATCTGGCTGGAAGAAGGCGCCGCCACACTGCCGATCTGGGCCACCGGCACGCCGGTCAGTTGGCACAGATTGGTCAGGGTGCCGGCCTTGCCTGCGTCGGCACCGGCGATCTTGTTGCCCTGGCAAGGGTCGACGGCCAAGGTGGCCAGACCCGTGGTCACCGGAGCGTAGAGCTCGTTGATATTGGGCGCGCGGGTGGCGCGCTGGCGCTCACCACGGAAACGCAGGCCCTTCATCGGGGTCCAGTCCAGGCCACCCTTCCAGCTGCCGTAGCTCTGGCTTTCGCCGGTCGACGTAGACAGCTTGGTTTCGCGGTAGCCGGCACCCAGATTCAGCGATTGCACCAGCGGCAGGTTCTGCAGCAGGGGCAGGTTCGCTTCCATATAGGTTTCGGTGAAGTTCAGCTTGCCGCTGCGATCCGGGGTCGGAGCGCCGCTGCCCAGCAGTTCGCCCTGGGTCTGCACCACGGCGTCAGAGGCATTGGCGCCGAACACGGTGCGTTTCTCCATACCGAGCGCCAAGCCCAGCGGCGCACGCGCCCAGGGGCTCTTGGCGAAGGCGACTTCACCATTGGCGGCCAGCGAGGTAACCTGCTGCTCGACGCGGGTGGTCTGGAAGGTCGGGGTTGAGATGAAGGCCAGCATGGCCGGTGTGATGCTGCCGGCGGCACCGAACACGTTCAAGGGCACGCAGCCGCCGGTGGTGACCGTGCAGCCGTTGGCGTTGGTGGCGCGCAGGGCTTGCTGGGTCTTGGTCGACGAGAAGCCATTGCCGGTGCGCTGGGTCTGGTCCGAACGGCCCGACTGGTAGTACGTGTCGTAGCTCCAACTGTCCAGCATCGGAATGTCGCCGCGCAGGCCGACGGTGTACTGAGTGGTGGTGTTGTCGTAGCTGTAAATACGCGGGCCAGCTTCGACGAAGCGGCGGGCGATATTCATGCGCACTTCCTTCGTGCCGCCTGCCACGCAATCGGCTGCGGCAATGGCGTAGGCCGCGCACAGCTGGGTGCGAACCTTGTCGGTGATGAAGGGGTTGCCGATCGGCACATTGAAAGCAGCGCCAAAGGTGCCCGAGGGTGCCAGGTTCAGCGTCACATTGCTGCGCGTGTGGAACAGTTCTGCATAGGCTTCCGCGTTGTCATTGATGCGGAAATGGCCCAGCGCCGTCGCTTGCGTCCGGGTCAGCGGAGTTTCGAAGTAGTTCGGCGGGTTGGTGTTGTAGGCATCCTCGGTGCCGCCGACGGCGCGCAGCAGGCCCGTGGTGGCGTCGATCACGCGGCCACCGTTGATCGGTGCGGGCATGCCGGAGAACTGAGCCGGCGCGGCCGTGCCCGAGAAACCACCAGGGTTGCCGGTGGCCGAGCTGATCACGACCTGCGAATAGTCGCGGTCGGCCAAGCGCAGCGGGTCGGTCTTGGTGGTGCCGATATGCAAGGCCACATTGCCACGGCCGTCGGCCAGGTTGGCACCCATGGTGATGTCGTTCTTGCGACGACCGGCATCACCCTTTTCAGAGATGCTGTACAGGGTGGTGGCTTCAATGCCGGTGAAATTGCGCTTGGTCACGAAGTTGACCACGCCGGACACGGCGTCAGCACCGTACACGGCCGAGGCGCCACCGGTCACCAGGTCGACGCGTTCCAGCAGCGAGACCGGCACGTTGTTGGTGTCAACCACACCGCCCAGATTGGCAGGCACGAAGCGCTTGCCGTTGAACAGCACCAGGGTGCGGTTCGATCCCAGACCACGCAGGTCGATCGAAGCAATACCGGTGGAGCCGTTGTTCATGGCCGGGCCGATGGCCGGGTAGGACGAAGGCAGGCCGCGCACCAGTTCTTCAACGGCCACCGGCTGGGTGGTGTTGATGTCTTCCTTGCCCACCGAGGTGATGGGGCTGCTGGACGTGTTGCCGATGGTCTTCAGGCGCGAACCCGTGACTTCCACGCGTTCCAGCTTTTCCTGGACTTCTTGGGCAAAGGCGGGGCCGGCGGTGATGGCGCCGATCGTCACCAGCGCGGCGGCGCTGATAGCACTACGTTTGAACATGAAAACTCCTTCGTGAGGGCGTTTTGATTGAAAGCTCGGTGAGGCGGATAAACATCGGATGCTTGCAGCCGCCTGACTGGGGGCGAAGATTCCGCAGGCGCAGTGTGACGATGGGCACCCCTGGCGCTTTCTGGGGTTGTCCCTAGTAGTGGGGGGGTATGACGATGCACACCCCCGATACGGCGCGGTTTCCCCATGAAACGCCCCTGCAAGCAGGGGGCGGGCGCATGTCTAGACGTTGTCGTTTTGAGACAAAAACCGCAAGACCTTGCAGTTGACAAGGCGGTTGTGTGAGGTGGTGAACCTCAGTCGGGCTTGATGTCGAAGGCGATGGTCAGCCGCGGCTGTTCGTCGACAAAGGGTGTGGTGCCATGCCAGAAACATGAGGGGAAGAGCACCAACCGGCCCACTCGGGGCTGTTCCAGCCGCTGTGGGGCCAGGTTCAGATCCAGGTCCGGCTGGCCGAATTTGATCCAGCCCGCTTGGGCCTCGGTGTCCACCGTCGCCTCGGGCAGGGCAACGTAGTAGCAAGCGCTGATCCAGCCGTGGACATGTACATGGTTGGTGTGAAAGCCGCTGCTGCGCAGGCGTGAGGACCAGGAGTCGGTGAAGTGCCAATCAGCACGGCGCTGTTGCAAGAACGGGTGCGAGCTGTCCTCGGGCAGGTTGGCGATGTAGCGCTGGATGGCTGAGCTCAGAACGGACTTGAGTTCTGCCACCCGCGGCCAGCCCTGGTCGAGCAAGTTGTCGTGCGTCTGCGTGCCATGGCGCAAGGTCTGGTCGACAGGGGCTTCCCGGTCGGTGTGCAAGGCGTTCAGCTCGGTGGCGAGGGCCTGGTTGAATTCAGTCATCCCGGCCCAGCCCGGCGGGGCCGGCAGATCGAAGACCTGGACCAGGCGTTCGTAGTCATTGAGCCAGGCCTCGCGTGGGTCATCCAAGAGGCGCCAGGCCAGGCCAAGCAGGGCGACCGCCAGCTGGTCATCGGGCCGGTGCCTCAGCGCTTGTTCGGCCATGGCTGCCGCCTCCTCCGCGCGGCCTGCAGCAAGCAGGCTGCGCGCCAGATTGCTGCGCGTGTTGGCGTCGCTCGGGTTCAGTTGCAGGGCTTGCTGCTGCGCCTGCAGGGCCTCCTCATGCCGACCCAGGCGGCTGAGCGCTTGACCGAGGCCGTCAAAGTAGGCGCAGCTCTGCGGCGCCAGGCGGCAGGCCTGTGCGTAGGCATCGGCGGCTTCGCTCGGGCGTTCGGCCTTGAGCAGGAGCTGGGCTTTCAGCCCTGGAGCCAGCGCTGACTGCGGCGCCGCGGTTTCGGCCGCATCGAGCTCGGCCAGAAAGTCCGGCTCACCTTGGCTGTAGCGCAGGCGCGCCAGGTCGTAGAGCGCCAGGCCATGCTGGCCGTCCAGCTTCAGCGCCTGCCGATAGGCGGCGGCTGCCTCGGTGCTGCGGCCCAAGCTCTGCAAGGTGTTGCCATGGTTGTAATGGGCATCGGCGACTTGCAGGCCCAGACCGAGCGCTCGCTCGTGGGCCAGCAAGGCCTCGGCGTGGCGATGCAAACGCTGCAGCAGCACGGCGCGGTTGTGGTGCAAGGCGGCCCGCTCGGGCGCCAAGTGCAAGGCCTGCCCCAGGCTGTCCAGTGCCGTCACCAGCTCCCCCGCGTCCTGTTCCAGCAGCGCGCGCAGCTGCCAGGCGGCCACGGCGCTGGGGTTCAGTTCGAGGCTTCGCTTCAGGGCCTGGCGTGCCGGCTCGGTTTGTTCGAGAAGGCGCAGCAAGCGGGCCTGGTTGTAATGGGCTTCGGGCCAACCCGGGCGTAACTCGCCGGCTCGTCGGTAGCTGGCCTCGGCTTCGGCCAGTTGCTGCAGCTCCTCTTGGGCTTCGCCGAGCGCATGCCAGGCCTCGGCCTGTTGCGGGCGTGCCCGGATGGACTGGCTCAAGCTGGTGGCTGCCTCGGCCCAGCGGGCTTGTGCCAGCTGCAACTGGCCCAGCAGGCGCCAGGCATCGGGCTGGTTCGCCAGCTGCTGCAGGACCTGGCGATAGCCGGCCTCGGCGATATCCAGGCGCCCTTGTTGATGGGCCTGGACGGACTGATGCAGCAAGCGAGCCGGATCCTGGGGATTCATGGGCGGGCAGTGTAGTGAATGTGGATTCATCCTTGAACAGGCTGCCCACCGCCAGAACTTTTTGAAACTAATTGTCAGTTTGCTTGGTGCTTACCCTTCCTTGTTGCTCCAGCGCAGCGGGGGTAGTCACGAATGCGAGCGAACTCTCGGCGCGCTCAGAATTCGCCCTAGCGCCCTTTAGAGCGTGACTTTCAGCACTGGATCAAAAGTCGAGTGCCCTAACTGTTCCGAGCAATTGATTGAAAGAGGGATCAGCATGTCGAAATCTCAAATCCGCTCAGTGGGGCGCCTCAGCCTCATTGCCATCGCCGCCAGCATGGCCTTGGGTACCGGCCTAGTTCAGGCCCAGTCGAACGCGACCGGCCAGGTGTATGGTGTTCTCGCCCAGACCCAAGGCGCGTCTGTGCTGCTGGAGAACACAGCCACCGGCTTCAAGCGCACGATCGCTCCAGGCGCTGATGGTCGTATCGTGGCCGGCAATTTGCCCCCTGGTGTCTACAAGGCAAGTCTCTTGCAAGACGGTAAGGTGGTGAGCGTTCTTTCCAGTGTGGAAGTTCGTATTGGTCAAGGCACAGCCCTTGAGTTTGGTACCCGTATGGAGACCGTGACGGTGACCGGTTCCCGCAAGGTCATCGACACGTCCTCTGCCGATGTGGGATCGACCTTCAGCGCGCAACAACTGGCTGCATTGCCGGTGGCGCGCAACCTGAACGCCATCATTTTGTTGGCCCCGGGTACAACTGAAGCGGATTCGCGTTATTCGGGCGGTATCAGCATTGCCGGCGGCGGCCCGTCGGAGAATGCGTATTACATCAACGGGTTCCCTGCGACCAATCCGCTGAATCAACTGGGCTCGGCCGAACTGCCGTTCGGTGCGATTGCTGAAGCACAAGTTCTCAATGGTGGCTTCGGCGCTGAGTACGGCCGTTCGGTTGGTGGCGTTTTGAACGTCATCACCAAGTCTGGTACCAATGAGTGGGAAGCCGGGGCTCAGTACTCGGTCACGCCCAGCAGCTTCCGCGACAAGCCGGTTGATCTTTACTACGCCAACACAGGCAAGAATCCGGCTACTGATGGGAAGCTGCGCCTTCGTCGTTCCGACACGGAACGCACCGAGTACACCTACGGTGGCTATGTTGGCGGCCCGATCATCAAGGACAAGCTCTTTGTGTTCGCTGCTGTCGAGAAGCGTGAGCTCCGCTCAGACCAAGTCAACCAAACCACAGCTGCATCCGCGTCTTCGATGGAGTCCGGGGGCTGGCGTAAGGATAAGCAGTCGACCCTGCGCGCATTGGGTAAGCTCGACTTCAACATCACCGACCAACAGCGTTTGGACCTGACGCTGATCCGAGACAAGCCTGAAATCGAGCGGTCCTACTACAGCTATAGCTACGCTACGGGTGATATTGGTTCAGTCAAGAAGTCGGCTGAGATGTACACCAACGTGCCCAATCAGACGGCTGTCGGTGCGGACATGGCCATCCTTCGCTACTCAGGTGAGTTGACGGAGGACCTGACCGTCACCGCCTTGTATGGCAAGAGTTCCACGGAGCATTTGAACGACTTCCTGGGCTATGACCCGGCCATCAAGGGTGTGAATTTCAGCCCCAATGCGACCACCGCCACACCAGCAGGCCTTTTGATTCCAGTCAAGAACCCAATCACCGGTTCGAACTTGCTCGCGCCCGGATCGAAGGACAAGGTCACCAGCTTCCGTTTGGACTTGGAGTATCGCCTGGGCAAGCACACAATCCGTGCGGGTCTGGACAATAACAAGCTCGCATCGACCAATGCCGGCTCTATCCTCGCCGCCGGTTCGACGATCACTTACCTGAAGACCAGCGAAGCCAATGCGGCTAACCCCAATTTCAGGCCCTTGGGCGGCTCGAGCGACAAGATCTGGTTGGCAAATCCTGCCTACGGCCCCTTGGCTAAGCAAGGCTTCTACGGCCGTGAAACGATTTTCACCACGACCACAAGCGCCTACTCTGATCAGACTGCGCAGTACATCGAAGACAAGTATCAGCCGGTCAAGGGTCTGGCCTTGACCGCTGGTCTGCGTCGCGAAACATACCAGAACTTGAACGGCGACAAAGAAGCCTTCCTGGAAATGAAGAACCAGTACAACCCGCGCTTTGCGGCTGTCTGGGACCCCGTGGGTGACTCTTCCACCAAGGTCTACGGCAGTGCTGGTCGTTACTCAATCCAGATTCCTACGGCAATCGCGGTGCGCGGTGCAAGTCGCTCTACCTTCACGCGTGAGATGTTCATTTACACAGGCGTCGATGCCAATGGTCAGCCGACCGGCCGTGTCAACATCGCCAAGCCCTACTCGGCCAACAATGAGTACGGTCAAGCCAAGGACGCCAAAGTTGTGGCGGCGCTGGACATGAAGCCCTCATTCCAAGATGAGCTGACCTTGGGCTTCGAGAAGGCTCTGTTCCAGGACTATCGCGCCGGTGTCAAGTTCACACACCGCGTGTTGAAGAGCACCATTGACGATACCTGCGATGCGGCACCGTTTGAAAAATGGGCGACTGACAACAAGGTCGACACCAGCGAATGGGATGGCTTTGGTTGCGCCAGCTTCAACCCCGGTTTGACCAACAAGTTCTTGGTTGATTTCAAGAATGGCGGCCCGAACGCTGGCAAGACGTATACCGAAGTCACCTTGACTGGAAAGGACTTCAATCTGGACAAGGCCAAGCGAACCTATACCGCTTTGGACTTTACGCTGGAGCATCCTTACCGCAACGGCTGGTACGGTAAGGTGACTTACACCTGGGCCAAGAACAAGGGCAACACGGAAGGTCAAACATTGTCAGATGTGGCGCAAACCGACATTGCTGCGACACAAGCTTGGGATCACTATGAGTTGATGGAATACGCATCTGGCTACCTGCCAGGTGACCGCCGCCACATGATCCGCGCCAATGGCTTCGTGAGTATCAATCCTCAGTGGGATGTGGGCGGCTCCGCCTCTATCCAATCGGGTCGCCCGGTCAATTGTTTGGGCCTCTACGGCGCCACAGAAACCGATCCAGTCGGCTATGGCTCTGCGTATCACTACTGCGCAGGTCAGGTGTCGCCTCGCGGCTCGGTGGGTCGTTTGCCTTGGACGCAGCGTCTGGACTTGCGTGTGACACACAAGCCGGAAATGCTGAAGGGGCTTGAGTTGTCTTTGGACATCTTTAACGTGACCAACCAGCAGGTCACGCAGAACGTGATTGAGGTGTACAACGGCGCTGACAAGTCAGTGGTCAGCCCGGACTATGGCCGGACCATCAGCACAACGGCGCCTCGTCGTATGCAGTTCACTGCGGTGTACAACAAGAAGTTCTGATCGTTGACAGCACCGAGGTAGCGCGTTCAAAGGCGCTATCCCGTATGGTCGGGCCCGCAATCGAAAGGTTGTGGGCCTTTTGCGTTACAGCCTGCCCACTTGATAGAGCTGTGCTGCATAGAATGCGAACCCCAGCCCCAGCCCCAGACCATGACCGTACCCGTGATGTTCTCTGACGAGCCTCCCCCCCGTTTTGTGGAGGCGCCACCCGAGCGCTGCGGCGTCCTCATCATCGGCGCCGGCCCAGCCGGCAGCGCTTGCGCGCGCGTGCTGGCGCAAGCGGGACTGGACGTGCTGCTGGTCGACCAGCAGCCTCAGGGCCGGGACAAGATCTGCGGTGATGGCCTGATCCCGGACAGCCACGCCGCCCTGGCCCGCCTGGGCCTGCTCGAGCAGGTGATGGCGCGGGCGCAGCCGGTCCAGCATGTGGCCTGCGTCGGCCCGCGGGGCGGGCGCATCGAGGTGCCGGGCACGCTGGCGGTGCTGCCGCGCCGGGAGCTGGACGAGATGCTGTGCCAGGCGGCGCAGGATGCCGGTGCGCGTTTCCTGTCCCCCGCTCGTTTTGAAGCGCCGCTGGAGGATGCGCAAGGCCGGGTCTGTGGCGCGCGGCTCAAGATCGCTGATCAGCAGCACGAGGTTCACGCCGACTGGGTGATTCTGGCCACCGGTGCCGTGCCCAAGGCGCTGACGGCCGCGGGCCTGTGCGAGCGCCACACGCCCAGTGGCGTGGCCCTGCGGGGTTATGTGCGTGCGCCCTCGTTGGTGGGCCGCATCAAGGCCATGGACGTGGTCTGGCATGAATCGGTGCGACCGGGTTATGGCTGGATCTTTCCGGCGCCCGATGGTTGCTTCAATATCGGCGTCGGCGTCACTGACAGTCACAAGGCTGTGGGTGGCAAGGGCGAGAAGAAAGAGCTCAATCTGCGCGCCATCTTCGATGCCTTTGTTGCCAATTACCCACCCGCGGCCGAGCTGATGCGTGAAGGCCAGCTGGTCGGCGATCTCAAGGGCGCGCCGCTGCGTTGCACCCTGAACGGGGCGCGCTGGAGCCGCCCCGGACTGTTGGTCACCGGTGAAGCCGCCGGCAGCACCTACTCCTTCACCGGCGAAGGCATTGGCAAGGCCATGGAAACTGGCATGCTGGCGGCCGATGCCTTGCTGCTGGGCCGCAGCCGCAACTGGCAGGACGCTCAGGTGCGCGCCGCCTACGAGGAAAGCCTGCGCGCGCTCAAGCCCAAGTTCGACTTGTACGAGCGCGCCAACCGTGTCAACGCTCACCCCTGGCTGGTCGATCTGCTGATCTGGCGCGCTCGGCGCAGCCCGCGCTTGGTGCAGCGCATGAGCGGGGTCTTGAATGAAACCAGCAATCCGGGCAATCTGATCAGCCTGAAGGGCTTCAGGCGGCTGTTTTTGGAGTGAGTTTGGTGAATGGTGAATCGTGAATGGTGAATCGCAATACGCCAATTCTTCGAGCACCTCACCACTCACGATTCACGATTCACGATTCACCCCCGCCCCATGTGTCAACTCCTCGGCATGAACGCCAACACGCCCACCGATGTGATGTTCAGCTTCACCGGTCTGGCCAATCGCGCCGATGAGCACAAGGACGGCTTCGGCATCGCCTTTTTCGAGGGCCGCGGCCTGCGGCATTTCGTCGACCACCACAGCGCCCGGGTCTCGCCCCTGGCCGAGCTGGTTCAGCGCTACCCGATCCGCAGCGACAACGTCATTGCCCACATCCGCAAGGCCACCCAGGGTCAGGTCTCGCTGGAGAACACACATCCTTTTGTGCGCGAGCTCTGGGGTCGTTACTGGGTGTTTGCCCACAATGGCAACCTCAAGGATTTCCAGCCGCGCCTGCATGCCGCCTTCCGGCCGGTGGGCCAGACCGACAGCGAGCTGGCCTTTTGCTGGCTGATGCAGGAGCTGGCCAAAGCGCATTGCACCGTGCCCAGCATCGCCGAGCTGAGCCTGACCCTGGCCGAACTGATGCCCCAGCTGAATGCTTACGGCACTTTCAATATGCTGCTGTCCAATGGCCAGGCGCTTTGGGCCCATGGTTCCACCCACCTGCACTACCTGCTGCGCCGCCACCCCTTCGGCCGCGTTCACCTGCAGGACGAAGACCTCAGCGTCGATTTCGCGCCCGACACCACCGCGCAGGACCGCGTGGCCATGGTGGCCACCCAGCCGCTGACGCGCGACGAGCCCTGGGTGGCCTTCCAGCCCGGGGAGTTGAAGGTCTTCGTGGGTGGCGAGCTGCTCGGCTGAGCGGGCGCGAGGCGTGGCCCGCCATTCGCCGCAACATGCTGCCATTCGCCGCCTGAGCGCGCCCGCGCCCTTTGCGCTGGCCTAGACTGCCGGCCATGTCGCACGATCATCCCACCCACTTGGTGCTGGACTGGACCCAATGGGTCTGGCCCGGCCCGCGCCGTGTCTTCAGCGAAGACGAGCTGGCGCGCGCCGGCCAGCAGCCTTGGCCGGTTTCGATCGACTATTACGTGCTCAGCAATGTGCTGGTGCTGCTGGCCATCAATTACCGGGAGATGTCGCGCCATTGGGTCTTGTTGATCTGCATCGCGGCCATGGGCGTGACCCTGGGCGTGCTCGGCCTGGCGCGCAGCCTCTGGCGCCACCCGAGCCGGCGCAGGCTGAACCTGATCAGCTACGGCATGGCCTTTTCCGTGGCACTGGTGGTGGCGTTGCTTGGCCGGCCCCTACTTGCTGAGCAGGCCGCCCAGTATGGCCGCGTCGTGAAGTTCTTCGCCGTGTTCGGGCTGTCGGTCTTTCTCGTCGTCTACACCTCCTTTCTGTTCCTGACTGTCATCCGCGTGCAGCAGATCGAGGCCCGCCTGCGTGAGCTCGACGAGCAAGCCCATGCTCTCAAGCTGGCCCGTCGCCTGGCCACGGCGCAGATGCAGCCGCACTTCCTCTTCAACACCTTGGCGTCGGTCCAGCACTGGGTGGACACCCAAGACCCGCGCGCCGGCGGCACCTTGCGCGCCTTCACCCAGTACCTGCGCGCCACCCTGCCCATGTTCGAGCGCGAGAGCCTGAGTCTGGCCGAGGAGCTGCAAATCGTGCGCAGCTATTTGGAGGTCATGCAGGCCCGCCTGGGCGAGCGCCTGCGCTGGGAGCTGGAAATCGAACCGGGCCTGGAGGCTGTGGCCGTGCCGCCAGGCTTGCTGCTGACCCTGGCGGAGAACGCCATCGGGCATGGCATCGAGCCAGCCCTGCGCGGCGGCCGCGTAGTCGTGCGCGCCTGGCGCCAGGATCAGCAGGTGGTGCTGGAGGTGGAAGACGACGGCATGGGCCTGAGCAGCGCCGAGCCGGTCGAACGCCTGGGTCTGAGCAATTCGCGCGACCGCCTGCGCCAGCTGCACGGAGAACAAGCCAGCCTGCGCCTGCTGCCGCGTGCGCCGGGCGCCTTGGCCCAGGTGCAGATTCCTTGGCCTGCCTCGGGAGCGTCGGCATGAGCCTGGCCGCCGTGGCCTCGCTTTGGCGCGCCACGCGGCGCCGCCTGATGCCTTGCGAGAGCGCCAGCGATCGCCTGCCCGACGAGGCCGGCATGCGCCGGCTGGGCCTGCAGCCCCTGGGTGGGCTGGCCCTGTGGTGGCCGCTGGGTTTCACCTCGACCTTGCTGACCTTGATGTCGATCTGGCCGGTGCAGAGCGCGTCCGCGCGCGGCCTGCTGCTGCTGATGCTGGGCTCATCGGCCGCGGGCTTTGCCTGGTTGGCGCGCTGGGTCTGGGCGCGGCCCAGCTCCGAGCGCATCGTCCGAAGTTCCCTGGGCTGCGCCATCGCCATGGTGCTGTTCGCGCTGCTGATCAAGCATGGCAGCGAGGGCGGCGAGAGCGAATGGCTGCGTCTGATGTTTCTCGGTCTGGGCTTGATGGTGCTGGGTGGCATCAGTTTTTTGTCCATGTACCGCCGCCACCAGATCAGCGCGCGCCAGCGCGAACTGGCCGAGCGCGAGCTGGCGCTGGCCGCCCAGGCCCAGCTGGCGCAAGCCCAAATTCAGCCCCACTTCCTTTTCAACTCGCTGGCTTCGCTGCAGCACTGGGTGCACCAGGGCGATGCCCGCGCCGCACCTTTGTTGGATGCGCTAACTGCTTATTTGCGCGCCACCCTGCCGCTGTTCAACCGCCGCCAGCTCAGCCTGGGTGAGGAGCTGGAGGCGGTGCGCCAGTACCTGGCGGTGATGCAGGCGCGGCTGGGTGCACGCCTGCAGGTGGAGATCGAGGTGCCCGAGGCGCTGCGCGCTGTCCAGCTGCCGCCAGCCCTGCTGCTGACCCTGGTCGAGAACGCCATCGAGCATGGCGTGGTGCCCAAGCTGGGCGCCGCACTGCTGCGCATCGAAGCGCGGCGCGAGGGCGAGGCCGGAGCGGGGCAGGTCTTGCGCCTGCAAGTCATCGATGACGGCCCGGGCCTGTCCGAGCCGCTGCCACCCGCCGGCGCCGGCCGCGGCGTGGGCCTGAGCAATTCCCGCCTGCGTTTGGCACAGACCTATGGCGAGGCTGCCCGGCTGAGCTTGCGCAACAGCGAGCAGGGCGGCTGCGTGGCCGAATTGCTGCTGCCTTGGTCTTCGGAAACGGGGGCCTCGTCATGAAAAACTCGTTTGCGAAGCTGCGCGGATTCTTTCGTGAAGTGGATTGGCGCCTGGTCTTTCTCTTGGGCCCGCGTCACAGCTTCACCCCCGAGCAATGGCAGCGCCTGGATCGTCTGCCGGGCATCTCGCCCACCATCAAGGTGGCGGCCGTGGTCAATGTGCTGGCTCTCGCCCTGATTGCCGCCGTGGAGTTGCCCCTGGCCATCGCACGCCTGGTCTTTGGCGGCACGCTGCTGCTGGGGCTGGTGACTCTGTGGGTCAGTGCCGATCTGTGGCGCCGCCCGACCCAGAGGCGCCTGCATCGGGCCTACGGCTTCAGCGCCGTTCCGCTTGGCGCGGCATTCGGTTTCATGATGGCGTCCAAACCTCAGCAGTGGATGCATGAGCCCTGGAACCATGAGCTGCTGATCCGCGGCTGCGCCATCGGCTTTGTCTACACCATGGCCATCTGGGCCGTGGCCATGTGGCGCAACGAATTCATGGCCGACTGGTTGCACGATGAAGCGCTACGCGAGCAAAAGCTGGAGCTGGCCCAGCGCCTCAGCAGCGCCCAGATCCAGCCGCACTTTCTGTTCAACTCCCTGGCCTCGCTGCAGCACTGGGTGGCGGTCAAGGACGATCGCGCCGCGCCTTTGCTGCAGTCACTCACCTCGTATTTGCGCGCGACCTTGCCCCTGTTCGACCGGCCCCTGCTCTCGGTCGGCGAAGAGGCCGAGGCCGTGCGTCGCTACCTGGAGGTGATGCAGGCCCGCTTGGGCGGGCGTCTGCGCTTTGCGCTCGATATCGCCCCGGACGCCGCCGCCGCCCAGCTGCCGCCTGGCGTGCTGCTGACCCTGGTGGAGAATGCCGTGGAACATGGGGTGCAAGCCCAGCTCAGCGGTGGCGAGCTGCAGCTGCGCGCCTACCTGCATGCCGAGGGCGGCTTGTGTGTCGAGGTGCTGGACGATGGCCCCGGGCCCTCGGACGCGCTCTTGCAGCTGCCGCCGCTGGACCCGGCTGCCATGCTGCGCGATGCCCAGGCCAGCCTGGGCCTGCAGAACAGCCGCCTGCGCCTCTGGCAGGCCTTCGGCGAACATGCCGAGCTGAGCCTCAGCCACCGGCCTGAGGGCGGCTGCCGGGCGCTGGTCTGGGTGCGTGCGCCGCAGCCCCGAAGCTGAACTTGACTGAACTCTGCGAGGACTTTTGATGAATATCGCCACACCTGCTGTCACCGCCCTGATTGCTGACGACGAAGAAGGCCCGCGCGAGCAGCTGCGTGCCGCCCTGCAGCGCCTCTGGCCCGAGCTGCAGATCGTGGCCGCCAGCGAGCATGGTGTCGACGCCTGGGACGATTTCCTGGCCCATGAGCCCCAGGTCTGCTTCCTCGACATCCGTATGCCGGGACTGACCGGCATCGAAGTGGCCCGCCGCATGGCCGCCACCGCCAGCCCGCCGCAAGTGGTCTTTGTCACCGCCTTTGGTGACCATGCGCTGTCGGCTTTTGATGCCGGTGCGGTCGACTATGTGATGAAGCCGGTGGACGACACCCGCCTGGGCCAGGCCATCGAGCGGCTCAAGACCCGGCTGCAAAAAGAGGGTGGCAGTGGCCCCGACTTGAACGCCCTGCTCCGGCAGCTGCTGCCCGCCGTGGCGCCGCACAAGCCCAAGCCCATCCAGGCCTCGCTGGGCCGCGAGATCAAGCTGATCGCGCCCGAAGACGTGGTCTATTTCGAGAGCGACAACCGCTACACCCGGGTCGTCTTCGACGGCGGCGAGGCCTTGATCCGCACCCCGCTCAAGGAGCTGCTGACCACCTTGGACACGGAGCTGTTCTGGCAGGTGCACCGCAGCGTGCTGGTCAACAGCCGCCACATCGCCAGCGCCGTGCGCGTGGACGAAAACTCCATGCACATCACGCTCAAAGGCCGCGAAGAAAAGCTGCCGGTGTCGCGCCAGTTCCAGGGTTTGTTCAAGGGGCAGTGAAGCGTTCGCCAGGCGGCTGCGCCCGTCTTGGCAGGGTCAGCCCCGGGGTCAACGGCCACGGGCTTTCGGCACAATGGCCGGCACCGCATACCCACGAGCAGCCATGGCCGCCTTGCCCACCCCCCGATTCGACCAGTTCTACCGCTACGAAGCCCTCACCGAGCTGCTGTTCGCTTACGCCGAAGCCCGGCCCAATCTGGTCTCGGTGCGCTCCATTGGCCGCAGCCATGAGGGCCGCGACATCTGGGTGCTGGTGCTGACCAACACCGCCAGCGGCGCTGACATCGACAAGCCCGCCTTCTGGCTGGACGGCAATATCCACGCCGCTGAGCTGACCGCCTCGACCACCTGCCTGTACTACCTGCACCAGCTGCTCAGCGGTTTTGCGGTCGACCCGCAGATCACCTACCTGCTCGACAGCCGGGTCATTTATATGGTGCCGCGCCTGAATCCCGATGGCGCCGAGCTGGCCCTGGCCGACCGGCCCCGCCACATCCGCTCCAGCACCCGGCCCTATCCCTATGACGAGCACCCGGTCGACGGCCTGACCCCCGAAGACGTGGACGGCGACGGCCGCATCCTCAGCATGCGCGTGCCCGACCCGCATGGCACTTACAAAAAGCATCCGACCGAGCCGCGCCTGATGGTGGCTCGCGAGCCCGGCGAGTTCGGCGGCGACTACTACCGCCTGATCCCCGAGGGCTTCATCAAGAACCACGACGGCCTGACCGTCACCGTCAACAAGGACCGCGAAGGCCTGGACCTGAACCGCAACTTCCCCAGCGAATGGCGGCAGGAGTACAAGCAGCTGGGCGCCGGCCCCTTCCCGACCAGCGAGCCCGAGGTGCGGGCCATGGTGGAGTTCATCAGCAGCCACCCGAATATCGGCGCAGCCATCAGCTTCCACACCCACAGCGGCGTGATCCTGCGGCCCATGGGCACGCAGAGCGACGATGACATGATCCCCGAGGACCTGTGGAGCTACAAACGCTTCTCGGCCCTCGGCGAGAAGCTCAGCGGCTACCCCGCCGTCAGCATCTGGCACGATTTCAAATACCACCCCAAGGATGTCATCACCGGCACGCAGGACTGGGTCTACGAGCACCTGGGCGCCTTGTTCTGGGTGGTCGAGCTCTGGTCGCCCAACAAGGAAGCTGGCATTGAGGGCTACAAATGGATCGACTGGTACCGCGACCACCCCGTCGAGGACGACCTCAAGCTGCTCAAGTGGAGCGATGAGCAATGCGGTGGCCAGGCCCATGTGGACTGGAAACCTTTTCTGCACCCGCAGCTGGGCCAGGTCGAGATCGGTGGCTGGGACAAGATGAACTACTGGCGCAACCCGCCGCCCGCCCTGCGCGAGCGCGAGGCCGCGCGCTTCCCGGCCTGGATGAACCAGATCGCGCTCAGCCTGCCCAAGCTGGAGCTGCTGCGCACGGAGGTGCGCGCGCTCGGCCCCGACAGCTGGCGCATCCGCCTGGCCGTGGCCAACAGCGGCTATCTGCCGGCCTATGTCACCCAGCGCGCGCTGGAGCGCAAGGTGGTGCGCGGCGTGATGTTCGAGATCCACCTGCCGCCCGGCGATGCCACCGTCAGCCTGGTCAGTGGCAAGGAGCGCATGGAAGGCCCGCAGCTGGAAGGCCATGCGCCCAAGAGCTCGCAGCTCGCCTTCCTGGCCAGCCGCGAGCTGACCGCCGACCGCGCCATCGGCGAATGGGTGGTGCGCGCGCCCAAGGGCACGCGGCTGGCACTCAGCGCCAGCGCCGATCGGGCGGGCACCGTGCGGACCGAGGTGGTGCTGGACTGAGATCGGACCGAGGACAAGCCAAGTGGCTTGTCCGACGCCGATCGAAGGCCCGACCGCCTGCCAGCGGGCGGGCTGAGCGCGCAGCGAGGACCGAGGACAAGCCAAGGCCAGAGGCCTTGGCCCTCGCCAGGCACGGACAGTCCTCAGGACTGTCCGTGTCCGGGTTCGGCCAAGTGGCTTGTCGGACGCCGATCGAAGGCCCGACCGCCTGCCAGCGGGTGGGCTGAGCGCGCAGCGTCCGCACGGCGCCTGAACCACAGCATCAGTCGCCAATCGTGAGCACGCCCACCAGTGCGGTCAGAACGCTGGCCCCTGCCTGAAAGCCGGTCGTGACTTGCGCGTAGAAGGTGCCCGGCCACTCCCCGGCGCTGGGGAACAGCAGGACCGTGCCCTCAAGGCCGACGCCGACGCTGGCCGACATGCCGAAGATCATCACGCAGCGACCATCGAACCAGCTGGCATCGACGGCGCCCGGTGGGTTCGGCATGTAGATTTCGCCTCCCAGCCCCGTGCCTGTCGAGAAGGAGGCAAAGATGGGCAAGGCTTCGATCTCCTTGAACGAGGTGCCCCAATCCAAGCCCCCCATGAACAGATGGGCACTCTTGGTTTCCAGCACCTGACCCGACGCGTCCAGGCGCTTGAGCTCTCCGAGCTGCACCTGCCCCGCCAGGGGCAATTTGAGGCGCCCGGTAGAGACGGTCATGCTCAGCGTCAGATCCAGCACCCAGTCGGTCGACGTGGCGGCGGTGGCCGCCGGTGCGGGGCTGGCCATGCGAGCCGGCCATTCCAGCATCAGCTCGACGCTGCGGTTCAGGCCCGCCTCTTGTCCCGGGATGCTGATCAAGGGCAGGCGGGAGCCATTGGACAGGGTCGCACCGATGCGAGAGGGTGCGAGACCGTGCGCCAGCAGCGCGAGGGCCACCTGCTCGGCTCGGGCTGCGGCCAAGGAACGGTTGTTGGCTTCAGGGCCGGTCTGGCTGGCCCGGCCGACGAGGCTGACGATGCAGGCCTCCGGCCGCTTCAGCATGAACGCCGCGATCTCCGCGATCTGCCGATCGTGTTCGGCGGTCAAGGCCGCGCTGTTGATGCCGAAGTCGGTCAACATGGACGTCGTGTTCATCGTGCGTCCGTCCAAGGGCCGGTCTTCCAGCACGCCCAGCAGGCGGTTCAAGGCAGGCTTCAAAGGGGCCATGAATTGGCTGCTGCTCATTGCTCGTCTCCAGTCAAGTGGTCCAGGCGGTGGCGTCCGGCGGCGTCGATCACGGTGATGGCTCTCAAGCATGGGGCCAATGTGACGGGGCGCAGCTCGGTGTTCAGGCCGATGCTTGGGATTGAAATGGTCGTCGGTAGGGAGGGGCGCAGTACCGGGCTCGGGCCAGCGCCCGCTGTGGGCTTGCTGACCAGCTTGCTGATGATGGTGGGCGTCCCTGGCTTCAAAACGCCGGTGAACACGCGGCCACCGGGCACGATCACCCGCCAGCCCTGCAGTGTCGCGGCTGCTGCATTGCCGCTGATCACGATGGCGCCGTTCGCTACGCTCACCCTCAGGCCGTCGGTCGGTGGGGCGGTCTTGTTCACCAGGAAGGTCTTACGCGCGCGTTGGGCCGGGCGCCCCCCGCCGGCGCAGGCGCACTCCAAGACATTGAGCCCCGGCTTGACGCCCGGGTTCGACACACTCAGCGAATGCGACAGGCGGAACAGCCCCTTGTCGAGTTGCCAGGCGCTGTCCGGAACGGTGAGTGGCTGACCGTTGAGCAGCAGGACCACCCGGCCGTCCATGGCCTTGTTGGACTTTGCAGAAATGCCCGCGACGGTGATGCGCAGCGGGATGTTGGTGTGATACGTGCAGTTGGCTTGAGGATCTGTCGACACGCCGACCGGGCTGCAGATGCTCAGGCCCAGCGCACCGCCCACCGTTGCCGCATCCAGCGCCTTCTCCTTGGCGTCTTGCAGCAGTTCCTTTTTCGCGATCTCGGTGCGAATCTGGCGCAGACGATCTTTGGCCGTTTGCTCGTTCTGGCGAGCCCCGAATGCGGCGCTCAGGGCATCACGGATCAGGGGCAAATTGCTCAGGGTCGATACTGCCGCGTCGATGATGGCTTGGATGGGAATCTCACGCGGCAGTTTCAGATTCGCCAATGCGCGAACGGCGGCGTTCAGTCGGTCGGTGATCGCTTTGGTCAAACTGGCCAGGAAGGCCGCCAGATCGGCCGCAGCCGCGAACAGCCGGGCGATGTCGTCCCCGACTTCGCCCAAGACTTGAAGCACGCCATTGAGGGCGGGCCTGACGGCCGCGAAGCCGGTCCCAAATGCATTCGTTGCCGCGGTCAGTGCCAATGCCCGGGCCTCCCGGGGCAGCATGCCGAAGCCGGGCACCTGCCGTGCAAGAGTGCGCGCGTTGGCTGCACCCTCACGTTGCAGCCGGTCGAGGATCTGATTGCGCCTGGCGGCCGATCGGCACGCCGTCGCGGCAATGCCGAGCTGCCGGGAAATCTCGCGCGTGAAGCGCTCGACCTCGGCCAGCCGCGCTTCCGCTTGTCGGCCCAGCGCCACCAGGGTTTTGCCGATCACGACCAGGTCGTCGCGCAAGCTGGCCAGGGCAGCAGCCATGCCAGTTTCAATCTGCTGAATGGCGCTGTCACCCAGTCTTCTGAAGAAGCGGTCGATCGCTGCCAGCGTGGCGGGCAAGGTGTGACCCAGGGTGGCCGCCATCATCTCGGCTTGCAGCTTCACCATGTCAAACACGGCTTGTGGCGCTGGCAAATAGGTGCAGGCGGCCACATCGGCCATGAAGGTGTTGGGGTCAGCCTTGTCGGCCTCTCCGTAGACGCTGAACAGGATGCGGCGCAGCAGATCGCGCTCCTGCGCCCGGCGGGCGTCGGTCCACACCTGTTCGCCGGTCGCGCTGGCCAGCACCAGCAAGAGATCAGCAGCCAGCTCCTGGCTGGCTTCCAAGACCACAGCCTTGGGAATGACCGTGCTGGCGACCGCCAACAGAGGTTGGGCGAGGGTGTTGAATGCGTTGACCAGCGGCGTGCGCTTCCCGTCCCTGAGTTGATCAGACAGATCTCGGGCCGCCTGTGCCACGTTGTCTCGAATGTGGTCCACGAGGATGTCTTGCAGCACCACCACATGACTGATCACGATCTTGCCCACCATCAGGCCCAGGGCGGCACGCAGCGGCTCTTGCTGAAAGAGCCGGCCGGCCACGGCATCGTCCAGGCGCGACAACACGAAGTTGCGCACCATGAGCAAGCTGGGGCCAGCCACTTCTTCGGCCCACAAACGCCCCGGTTCGTTGTCCGGCATCAGGCTCGCGATCTGTGGCAACAGCCGCTTGATCAGCAACTCGTCAAGCAGGCGCGAAGCCAGAGCACGACAAGGCGGGTAGGCGGCCTTGATGTCACCTCGAAGCGCAGCCGTGAGCACATCCGAGATGTCGAGTTCGCGCTCGATCAGGTCCAGCAGCGGCGAGACCTCGGGGACCGCCATGCGCAGCTGCGGCAGCAACTTGGTATCGACCAGCCAAGCGACCAGAATCTTGAAGTCCAGCTTGCTGGAGCGCGGGATGCCGAGCCGCGCTTGCAGCTCATCTTGGACAAAGGCCGGGACATCGCGGATCTCGATCGACATCGCCTGCGAGACTTGCGTCGCCAGCCCGATGACGCCGGCACTGGCGCTGGCGGTACGGGCGACCACACCTTTGCGCAGCGCGTCGGCAGCGGCCAGGCTGAGCCACATGGCGGCCAGCGCAGGGCGCCAGATGCTGCGCCCGGCCGCGTCCACCGCGTCGAGTACGGCCACGAGCGCGGGCAGGGCCTCGCTGGCGCTGGTCAGCGTCAGCGCCTTGCCCTCCAGAAGCTCCATGGCAGCCCGCACGGCAGCAGCCGCGGCGCGCGCCTTTGCGTCAGGCAGCGGCGCTGCCGAAAGGCGGTTCGCGATCGCGTCAAGCCGTGCGGCGACCAGGGTGGCTGCGCCAAGTGCCAGCTTGTCGAGCACGAATCTCTGCAACTCGGCCGTGATGCAGGCTGCAAAGACCTCGCCAGCCAGCGCCGGATTTGCGCCCAGTTTGGCGGAGTCGATCTGGGCGATCTCATACGAGGCATTGAGCAAGGCCGGCAGCGCGAACTCCAGGGCCGCGAGGTGCACACGCAGACTGGGCGGCAGATAGCGCCGCGCCTCGGTGACGAGCGCGCCCATGGCGATGTCCACCGCATTCAGGAAGAAGCGTTTCGGGCTCTCGAAGCGGGCGCCGGCATACACGTCCACGCCCATGCCGACACCGGCGCCGGCCGCCAGGCTGCCTGCGATCACGAAGCCGGCTTTGTCGTCGTCCGCCAGGCTCAGTTGCAGGGTCAGATGCCCGCGAGCCATTGCAGCGGCGGCGATGCGCGCCCACACGCCAGCGCCCAGCTTGATCTCGCGCAACAGGGCGAGAAAGATCTCCAGGGCCGGCCCGTCCAATTTCTCGGAGGCCAGTCGGGCCAGGTCTTGGAAGTCCAAGGACACCGCCAGCCGGCCTGCGACGGAGGCCTCTGCATAGGCCTCCACGCTGATTTCCAGGCCCGCCTTGTCGAAAGGGTCGATCGTGGCCTGTGCGACCAGCTTGACGCCAGCAGCGGCGAAGGCGGCGCCTTCGGCTTCACCCGAGAGCAAACCGAACAGACCGAGCTGCGCGGAAGCATCGGCCCGGGCCTGCGCGGCCGCTTGCACCGCCAGCCCGTGGCACAGGCTCTGCTGCGTGTCGAACTGGAGTCGCGCGCCAGCTCCTACATTGCCTCGGATCAGGCCTTCATCAAAGCCCGCGGAGGCGTCCAGCGAGAAGACCTCGCCTTTGAGTACAAGACTATTTGGCATGGCTCAGTCGCTTTCTTTTTTCTTCGCGCAGCAGCTGCGCAGCGGCTCGCAGGATCTGCGGCAGGTTGGGGCTCAGCGTATGTGTCGCTGCAAGAAAAGGGCGAGGACACCATCTATCGAACTGTCCACGCTCGGTGGAGGGTCAGAGGTCTCGTCGCGAAAGCGAACAAACACTCCGCGGCGCTCCTTTGCGACGCCAGGCCAGCAAGCCCAGGCCGCCCAGCAGCATCAAAGCCCATTGCGCGGGCTCGGGCACGGCCGTCACGCCGATCACGCCGTCGATGTAGAGGCGCGACAGATCGAGCTGCGTGCCCTCGGCCAGCAGCAGGCCGCTGCTGTCGATATTGCTGAACTGGCCCTGCAGCGTGCCCCAGTCGAACAGATCGAAGCTCTGCCCCGCCTGGCCGCTGAAGCCGGCGAAGGAGGCGAGCCTGAGCGTGCCGCCCAGCGTCAGCGTGCCGGCCACGCGGTAGTGGTCATAACTGCTTCCCAGCTCGGTGCCGCCGAGCTCGGCGAGATAGACGTTGGCGGCGCCAAAGCTGACATCGCCGCCGTCCTCGCCCAGGCCGGGCGAGTTGCCGACGCTGAAACCGCCTTCGAAGTACTTGTGCCCCGTGCCGCTGAGCAGGGCGCCGCTGCGCTGCGCCACGGCGCCGAAGAACACGGCGGTGGCGCCGGCCGAAGTGCGCAGCTCGCTGTTCGCCTGCAGCTCCACGGCGTCGTAGAAGGTGGTGCTGCCCTGGCCCGACAAGATGATCTGCCCGCCCGTCTCGTTGCTCAGGTCGCCGAACACATCGCTATCGCCCGAGGTGACCAGCAGCTGGCCTGAATTGCTGAGCCCGCCGCTGACCGTCAGCCGGGCATTGCCCAGCAGGATGCGTGCGCCGGCGGCATTGTTCCAGGCGCCGCTGGCCACGGCGGTGGCGCCGTTCAGGTCGATCAGGCCGCCGCTGCCGTTGAGCAGGCTGCCCGTCACTTCCAGCCGGCCCTGGTTGATCTCGAACACGCCCAGATTGCGGTGGCTGGCGCCGCGCAGCTGCAGCGTCTCGCCCGGCTGCACCAGCACGCGGCCGCCGGCCTGGTTGAGCAGGTTGGCCTCCAGGCCTGCGCCTTGGCGCGGGCCACCGGCCACGCCGCGCACGAGGCCGGCGTTGCTCAGGCTCTCGCTCATCACGAGACGGTCGGCCTGCACCGTGCCCTGGTTGATCACCAGGCGCGAGAAGCTGCCTGTGCCGGTCAGAACGCCGCGCGGGCCGATCACCACGGGGTCCGCTGCGTCGAAGGAGCCTCCGGCCATCTGCAGTGTCACCAGGCCGGCGCCGGTGCCGACCTGCAAGGACTTCAGCTTCACGGCGCCACTGGGACCGGTGATGCCCAGGCTGCTGGCGGCGTCCACGATCACGTCGTGCACGTCGCTCGGGTTCACGCCCAGTGTCCATCGAGCGGCGTCGTCCCAGTTGCCGCCGGTGCCGCTGCGCCAGTGCAGTGTGGGGGTGAACAGGAACACGCCGAAGCGCCCGTCGGCCAGGGTGGCTTGGTAGGCCAGCTGGGCTTTGTCGTTGAAGCTCGCGCTGGAGGTCGCGAGTGAAATGATCGTGGATCCAGCGAGGGCGTCTCCGGTACGGGCAGCGAGGATGGACTCCACGCCGTCGGCCACGTAGAGCGCCCGATCGTTGGCGCTCGAGACGCCCGTGCCCGCGAGGTCCGCTGCAAAGCTCACCTGGCCGCCCGCGCTGAGCTCGGGGTTGCTGCCTATGTCGGCGATACGCACCCCGCCGCTCGTTCCGGGCGCGGTCTGGCCGCTGCGAACGATCAACGTGGTGTCGCGCCAGATGCCGACCCTGTTGTCCGGCGAGATGCCGGCACCGGTGAGAACGCCTCCGAAAGCCACCTGGCCCACGTCATTGATCTTTGGCGCGAGCAAAGAGATGAAGCTGACACCGCTGGCGGTGCCGGGGGCGGCCTCGCCCCTACGGGCGATCAAGGTGTCACCACGCCAGATGGCGATGTCGTTGGCGTTGGTGACGACGCCGGTGCCGGTGAGCGCGCTCTGGAAGGCCAGTTGACCGAAGGCGTTGAGCTGGGGCGAGGTGAGGTTGCCAAAGTTCAGCCCGGCGACGCTACCCGGGGCGCTACTGCCTTCGCGGGCGATCAAGGCGTTGTTTCGCCAGATGCTGACATCGTTGACCGAGCTGACGATCGTGCCAGTGAGGTTGGCCCGGTAGGCCACCTGACCTGCCGCATTGAAATCTTCAAGTTCCAGGAAGGAGAAGCTCACACCACTGCCAGCCCCGGGCGCTGGCCTGCCTTCGAGCGCCACCAAGTTGCTGTCACGCCAGATGCCGGAATCAGTGCCCAGGCTGATGCCTGGGCCTGTGAGCTGGGCTTGGTAAGCCACCTGACCTGCCGCGTTGAGTTTCCCGGGGCTGAAGGAAGCGAAGGTGACGCCGCTGTCCGCGCCTGGAGCCGCATTGCCCGTCTGTGCGATCAGCTGGTTTCCGAGCCACAGGCTCCTGTCGTTCTTGCCCAGTGTGATGTTGCTGCCACTCAATGCCGCTGAGTACGCAACCTGACCGGCTGCGTTGAGTTGGATCGAACTGAAGGCGGAGAAGCTCACCCCGCTGCCGGCGCCAGTCGCTGCGCTACCCTCGCGCACGATCAAGCTGCCGTCGCGCCAGATTCCACCGTCGTTGCTGCCGGTGACGCCCGCACCACTGAGCGTCGCCCTGAACGCCACCTGGCCGGTGCTGTTGAGTTGCGGTACGTTGAGGCTGGCGAAGCTCACCCCGCTGCCCGTGCCGGGCGCGGCGCTGCCGGTGAGCGCCACCGTGGTGGTGCCGGCCCAGGCGCCCTGGGCGCTGGCCAGCGCGAGCGCCAAGGCAAGGGCGGTGTGTTTGATGGTCAAGGGTTTCATCGGTTTTCCAGAGTGCTTTCGGGGATCAGGGCCAGCGAGCACGTGTTCACGAACAGCGCTGCATCAATTGGGAGTTCATCTGCCCGCCGTCGATCAGCGACAGCAGCAAGTAGCTGGCACCCAGCGCGGCGGCGCCTAGGGCGCTGGCAGCGAGGGCGCGCGCGGGGCTCAGACCGCAGATACGCAGGTAGCGCCACCACACCCAGCCGAGCCACAGGCAGAGGGCAGTCAGGCAGAGGGTTTGCAGGCCGGCGGCGATCAGCACCATCGGGCGGCTCATGGTCTCCTGGAACAGGGCCTGGGCCTGGAGCAGGGCCTCGGGCTTGAAGGCGCCCAGATCGGTGCCCGGTGGCAGTTGTCCGGTCTTGGGATCGATCTTGCAGAGCACCGTTTCCATTGGCGCGGCGAAGGCCTCGGTCAGTTGCCGCAGCTCCTGCCAGTTGCGCGCCACCGTCGGGTCGGCCATGCCGAGGTTGGTGAGGGCGCCGACCAGGGCCATCAGCACCAGGGTGACGCCGCTGAAGCGTGCCACCGCACGGAAAAAGCCGGCAAAGCCCTGGCGGTTGCCGAGCAGCCGGCTGCCGCCATGCACCAGGGCTGCGGCGCCCAGTAGGACGAAGAGATCGCGCAGCACGCCCGCGCTCTGGGCCAGCGGGCCGTCGGCCTTGACTGCCTCCAGTGACGACATGCTGGCCACCGGGAACGCGATGCTCACGCCCGCTGCCACAGCGAAGGACAGGATGAGAAAGGCCGCCCCGTCCGTCACGGGATGGGGCGCGGGTTTGTCGTCGGCCGTCGGCGTGGCGGGCGTGGCCAGTTGCTCACTCAAGACCTGGCTGGGGTGGGTCAGGCAGTGCGTGAACTGGCCCAGCCACTGCGGCAGTTTGGTGAGCAACTCATCGAGTGCTTTGGACATGGCGGTCTCCCTGGTGGCGCTCGTTGTGCGGGGGTCAGGCGCTGCGGCGCGTGGCCGTCCGGCGCCGGCTCCAGCAGCCCAAGCCCGCGAGGCCTGCGGCCATCAGCGCCCAACTGCCCGGCTCGGGCACGGCCGCCGTCACGCGCAGCGTCAGGCCGTTGGCGCCGTACTCGGTCGCGAAGTCGTAGCCGCCGGCCTGCGTCAGGTCCAGGCCGGCGAACTGGCTGTTGTTCAGGCGCTGGTTCCAGGTCATGACGGTGAAGCTGTCGCCCACATTGAAGTGCGCGCCGTCCAGCAGGTTGACGGCCAGGGTGCCGGCCAGCGAGGCCGCGCCGCTGATGGTCAGCAGATCAAAGCCGCCGGCCGCCGTGCTGCCCAGGTCGACCAGAAAGATGCCGCCGGTTTGCTGCGTCAGGCCGCCCACGAGGCTCAGCGTGCCTGCGTCCTTCAGGCCGCCGGCCGCCAAGATGCCGGTGTTGCTCAGGCTGGAGAACGCGTTGACCATGCGCACCGTGCCGTCGCCGGCCAGGGTGCCGGCGTTGGCAAAGTCCACGACGGTGCTGGCAACTTCCGCGCCGGCCGCCACGTTCAGCTGGCCCTGGTTGTTGAAGGCCTGGCTGATGCGCAGCGTGCCGGCGTTGACCTTGATGGTGCCGGTGTTGTTCAGCGCTAGGCCGTTGCCGATGTCGGTGACAAAGGCCGAGGTCTTGGTGAAACTGCCTTGGTTGTCGAAGCGGCTGGCTGCACCGCCTTGGAAGTTGCCGAGGTGGACGTTGCCGTTCGCCGCCTCCACCCAGCTGCCGAAGTTGACTACGCGCGCACCGCCGCCGGTGTTGAAGCTGCCGGTGCCCGTCTGCGTGGTGCTGCCGGCCAACTCCAGCGTCTGCCCGCCGGTCAGGCCGCGACCGCTGCTGCCCGACAGCGTGACGGCGCCTTCCATCCGCGTGCTGCCATTGCCCGTCAGGTGGGCCATCAGCCAGTCGGTGTTGCCGCTCAGCACGAGCCGGCCGGTGTTGTGGACCGTGCTGCTGTTGAGCGTTGTCAGGCCGCCTTGCACGGTGGCGCTGTCCGCGACCAAGACCGTGGCGCCATTCAGGGCCAAGCTGCCCGCGTTCTGAATCGTGCCTTTGAGTGCGATGCTGCCGCTGGGCAGGTCGAGCATGGCGCCGCTGGCGATCTGGATCTGCCCGGCCGTGAGGCTGGCGTCGCCGCTGATGCGCAAAGTGCCGGCCTTGATGTTGATCGCGCCGGTGTTGTTCAGCAGCAGGCCATTGCCGATGTCGGTGACGAAGGCCGAGGTCTTGGTGAAGGTGCCGATGTTGTCGAAGCGGCTGACCGCACCACCCGCGAAGTTGCCCAGCCCGACATTGCCGTTGGCTGCGTCCACCCAGGTCCCGAGGTTGACCACACGCGAACCGCCGCCGGTGTTGAGGCTGCCGGTGCCGGTCTGCGTGGTGCTGCCGGCCAGTTCCAAGGTCTGGCCGCCGGTCAGGCCACGGCCGCTGTTGCCGGACAGCGTCACGGCACCGTTCATGCGCGTGCTGCCGCTGCCGGTGAGGTTGGCTTCCATCCAGTCGGTGCTGCCGTCGATGACGAAGGCGCTGGTGTTGCTGATCGTGCCCTTGAGCCGCGTCAGGCCGGTGCTTTGCAGCGTAACGTCGCCCGTCAGCGTCACCACGCCGCCGTCAAAACTCAGGGTGCCGGCGTTCTTCACGGTGCCGCCCAGCTTCAGGTCGCCACTGAGCAGGCTGAGCTCGGCGCCCGAGGCAATGTCGAGATGCCCGGTGGATCTGCTGTCGGCGCCGCTGATCCGCAGCAGGCCGGCTTCGACCTTGACCGTGCCGGTGTTGTTCAGCTTCAGGCCGTTGCCGATCTCGGTGGTGAAGGTCGAGGCCTTGATATAGGTGCCCTGGTTGACGAAGACACCGTTCGCGCCGCCGTTGAAGTTGCCGAAGTTGACGTTGGCGCTGGCCTGGTCCAACCATGTGCCTTCGTTCACCAGGCGTGAGCCCTGGCCGATGGAGAGGCCGCGCCGGCCGGTGAAGGTCGTGGTGCCGGCCATCTCCAGCGTGTGGTTGTCGAGCAGGGTCGGCGTGCCATCAAAGTTGGGGCCCGCGATGGCAAGGCTGTCTTCCATGCGGGTGACGCCGCCGCTGCCACGCAAGAGGGTGCCGACCCAGCTGCTTTCGCCGCTGGCCACCAAGCGGCCTTGGTTGCTCAGTTCGCCCTGCAGCAGCGCCAGGCCGCCAACACGGCCACTGCTGCTGCCGCTCAGGATCAGGTGGCTGCCTCCGTCCAGGCGCAGCGTGCCGGTGCCGGTGATCTCGCCCACTGCCTGGGTCGTGCGCAGGCGGGTGTCGGCGCTGCCCAGCAGGATCGTGTCGCCCGCTTGCGGCAGGCCATCGCTGCCGTTGTTCCAGTTCTGTGTCACGTCCCAGAAGCCGCCGCTGGCGGCGCCGGTCCAGTTGAAGGGTACGGCCGTGACGGTCACGTCCAGGCCTTTGGCGCCGTAGGCCGTGGCGAAGCGGTAGCCTGAGGCTTGGGAGAAGTCCAGGCTGGCGAACTCGCTGCCGGCCGTGCGCTGGCCCCAGCTCACGACCGTGAAGCTGCTGCCCCGCTGCAGGCGCTGGCCGCTGAGCACGGAGAAAGTCAACGTGCCGCCTAGGTCCGCATTGCCACTGATCGCCAGCAGGTCGGCGCTGCTGCGGCCCAGCTCGACCTGCAAGCTGCCGTGGGTGGCCAAGTTGCCCAACAGCTGCAACTGGCCGACTTGGCCCGCCCCACCGGGTGCCAGAACGCCAGAGTTGCTGAGGGTGTCCAGCGCGCGCACCGTGCCCGAGCCGGCCAGGGTGCCGGCGTTGGTGAAGCTGGCGTGGTTGACCTGCAGTTCGGCGCCGCTGGCGATGGACAAATGGCCACGGCTGTCATGGCTGAATGGCGAATTGATCAGCAGGGTGCCCGCATTGAGCAGTGTGGTGCCGGGCAGACTCAGTGAGTGGACGGCGTCGACAGTCTTGACAGTCTGGCCGTCCAAGGTGAGTCGGTCCACAACGGTAGTGCCCCGAGCCATCAGGCGTCCCCCGTTCCATTGCATCACTTGGACCCGTGCCACGGTGTTGAAGATGCCGAGAACCGAATCATCATTCATGGTCAGCGCTGCGAAGGTGCTTCCTGCGCTCAGGTTCAGCGCGCCACCATCCAACACCGTCTGACCGCTGACCCAATTCAGAGAGCTTGAGGCGTTGACTGTGCCCCCGCTGATGGTGACGGTTCCGGCGTTGTTGACTTGGTTGCGCAAGTCGAAGACGCCCGTGCCGCCAAATTCAAGTGTCGCGCCGGGTCTAACAAGGATCTGCCCACTGAAACTGCCGCCGCCTCCCCCGGCAATGCGCAAGGTGCCGGCATTCACATTCACCGTGCCGGTGTTGTTGAACACCAGGCCATTGCCACCCAGGGTGGTGATGAAGGCAGAGTCTTTGTTGAAAGTGCCTGCGTTGTCAAAGCTGGCGCCGCCGCCGATGCCGTCGATCAGGTTGTTGCTCGTCGCCTGCTCCGACCAAGTCCCCAAGTTCTGAACAGCGCCCCCGATCGCCACACGCCCCGTCCCCGTCTGCCGGGTGCTGCCGGCCGCGACCAGATTGGACAGGTTGAGGAATTTGCTGTCGCTGCCCGAAATCCGCAACTCTCCGGTCGAACGTGTCGTGCCAGACCCGCTCAGGAAGCCGCCCGTCAAGTCCAAGTTGCCAGTCACGAGCAGGGGCGCAGACGAGGTGATGGCGCCGAGGCGATTCAGGCTCACATTGACGAAACTGCTGGCCGCGCCGAGGCTCAGCTCGCCCGAGTTCACGGCGACGTTGCCGGCCAGTTGCAGCCCTTGCGCAGCGCGGACATTGGCCTCGATCGTCAGGGTGCCGGCGTTGCTGACCGCTGGGCCCAGGGTGAAGGTGCTGCCGTTGCCAAAGGCCAAGGTGGCGCCCTCGGCCACCTGGATGCTGCCGGTGCTGCTGCCGCCCCCGAAGAGGCGCAGGGTGCCGCCGTTCACGTCCACCCGGCCGCTGTTGTTAAACGCAACACCGTCATTGAAAGTTGTCGTGAAGCCGGCGGACTTGATGAAGCTTCCCTGGTTGTCGAAGTGATTGATTGGGCCTGTGCTGGACAGCACGGATCCGAAATCGATGTTGGCGGACGTTTGATCTAGCCAGCTGGCTTGGTTGACGATGCGGCTGCCGCCGCTGATGTCCTGGCCATGGTTGCCGCCCTGCACCGTATTGCCCGCCAGGGTCAGCGTGTGTCCGCCCGTGAGGCTGCGCCGCTCAAATAGGCCGCTCCCCAATTGGGATGGCCCCAGCACGAGCGTGCTGCCGGCGCCTGACAAAACGCCTTCCTCCCATAGGAAGCGTCCGCTGACCCTTGTGCTGCCCTGGCTGTTGAAGCTGCCCAACTCCAGTTCCAAGCTGCCGAGCTCTGCCGAGCCGCTGAGTGTCAAACTGGCGTTGAATCGGTTGATGCGCAGGGCGCCCGTACCGATCAGACTAGCTGCTGCCTGCGACCCGTCGATGGAGACGTTGCTCGGCCCCAGGCGCACGTCGTCAAGTGCTGTGGGCAGGGCATTCCCGCTCCAGTTGGATGCCAAACTCCAACTCCCTTCGAGGCCGGCAACCCAGGTGACCGTGGCCGTGTGAGCGTGGCCGATGTACAGCAAGGGCAGCAAGGCCAGGGTGAGGCGTGTCAAAGAGGGTTTCGCAGCCATCGCGCTCCGGACTTGCCGCACTGGGTTTGTGGCGGCGGCTTGGCTCCGTCTTGAAAGAACTTCAGCGAGGGCGCAAGGCCGAGAATGAACTACCCCGTGTAACTTCAAGTTAGGGGGGCGAGCGTCCCGGGCCTCGTGCTGCGCTCCCGCACAATCTCCCGGCTCGCTGCCTTGGTCTTGTGTGCGACTCCGAAACTCTGGCTGAGGCTGCTTGTTGCTCATCGGGACTCCCTGGCTTGATGTCGATAGGGCGCCATGGTCGGCGGCCACGCCCGGCAAGTCCTTACGGAACTCTTGCGCTTCTCTCAAGGTTTTATTTATCAATGAAATCAATGGCTTACAGGTGCTTCTCATGAGCGGGGTCGAGTCTCTAACGCCGGGCGCAGGCGTCGATTCCCCGGTCGCGCGGACCCTGCAGATCGGCGAATGGCAGGCCGATCCGGTGTTGGACGAGCTGCGGCGGGGCGAGCAGGTGCTCAAGCTGGAGCCGCGCAAGATGCGCTTGCTGATGGCGCTGGCGCGCCGGCCGCAGCAGCTGGTAACCCTGGATCAGCTGCTCGACGAGGTCTGGGGGGATCTGGTAGTAACCCCTAGTTCGGTGTACCAGTCGATCTCGCAGCTGCGCAGCGTGCTCGGCGATGAGGCGAGCCAGCCGCGCTATATCGTGACCGTGCCGCGCAAGGGTTATCGCCTGGTGGCTGCGGTCAGCGAGGTGGTGGCCGTTGCAACTCCTGCCCCGGCTGCGGGGTCGATATCAGCGCCCTTGCAGCCTGAGACTGAACCTGAACCAAAGCGACGCGCGACCGATCAAGCTGTGGCGCCGCTTGTGCCGCCCGCCCCTCCCACCCTTCCTGCCTCCCCCGCACCATCCTTGCCATCCGTCCCAAGCCGGCGTCTTTTGCTCGGTGGCACGGCCGCTGCGGCGGCCTTGCTCGGCGCTGGCGGATGGTGGGCTTGGCAGCGTGCTGCTCGCATGCCGGCCGGTGACATCACCCTGGCCGTCCTTCCTTTTGATGACGCCTCACCGAAGGAGTTGGAGCAGCCCTTCGCCGAAGGTCTGGCCGAAAGTGTGATCAGCGCGCTGTCTCGCCATCAGCAGATTCGGGTGGCGGCCCGCGCCACGTCTTTCCAGTTCCGCAGTGCCCAGGCTCTGGCGCCGCAGGCCAAGCAACTGGCCGTGACCCATGTGCTCTGGGGTGAGCTGCGGCGCTTGCAGCAGGGCCTCACGCTCAAGCTCAGCCTGCACCGTGCGGCGGACAGCGAAGTGCTCTGGCAGCAGGTGCTGGAGTCGCCCGCCGCCGCCCTGGGCAGCCTGGCCGAGAGCGTCGCCAATGCGGCCCTTGGGGCCCTGGGCGTGACACCACTGCCGGCCGACGCGAAACCGGTGCCTTTGGCCGATGCTTATGAGTTCTACCTGCTGGGCTTGCACCATCAACGCGGCGGCCAAATTGAGGGCATTCTGAAGGCCCGCACTTACTATCAACGCGCCATCGATGCAGACCCCGGCTTTGCTCTGGCCTATGTAGGTCAGGCTTCGTCCTGGATTGGCGAGTATCACTATGGGAACGGTTTGAGCATTCGCGCCATGGATGCGCGCGCCCAGCCCCTGATTGACCGGGCTTTGCAATTGGACCCCGTGCTGCCTTTGGCCCAGGGTGTCCAGGGCAGTCTTCATTCCTATCGAGGTGAACATGACGAGGCCCGGCTTTGGCATGAGCGGGCCTTGGCCAAGGCGCCTCATGACGCCAGCCTGTTGTATTGGGCTGGGGCCGCAGAAAACAAGGCTGGCTGGCCGGTTCGCGCGCTTGCGTACTACAGCCGGGCGGCCGAGCTGAGTCCCCTATCGCCGCAAATACAGCACTTGACAGGGTGGGCCGCCACGAACGCAGGCCGCTACGAACTTGCCGAGCAGGCCTACCGACGCGCTCTCAGCCTGGCGCCTAAGCATGCCAACGGCGCTCGGGGTTTCGGCATCATTGGCTTTGCCAGAGGGCGGCTCGATGAAGCCGTGCAGGGCTATCGCCAAGCCCTCACGATCAAGCCGAAGGACGCCTACTTTTGGGATCAGCTGGCCTGGATCTACCTGGATCTGGGCTTGATTGACGAAGCCAAGCAGGCCTTTGCCCAGTTCCAGGCGCAAAGCCCGCAACCAGTGTGGGCGCAGGTCTCGGCTGCGCGGCTGTGGGTCTGCACGCAAGACCAGCCGGCCCTGCGCAAGGCGGTCGACGCACTACCGGTGCAGAGCAAGGAGCGCGATGCCGTCATCGAGACCGCCTTGCTGCGCGTAGTGCTGGGTCAGCCCGAGCAGGCCTACAAGACTTTGAGCTCTGTGATCGGTCTGGTTCTGGCCGACCCCGTGCCACTTTACGACGAATGGAGCACCTTTCTGGGCCAGCATGCCTTGCTCGATGTGGCGGTCATCTACAGTGCGACCGATCACCGCGAACAGGCCGAACCCTTCATCGAGCAAGCCTCCAGCTATGTAGAGCGATATGCCAAACAGGGCAATGTCTGGCACGCCATCGGCTACCACCGCGCCCGCATCGCTGCCTTGCGCGGCCAGCCTGATGCGGCGCTGGCAGCCCTGGAAGACGCGGTGCGCCTGGGCTGGCGACGGGGCTGGTGGTTGGTTCAAGACCCGGCACTGCAAAGTCTGCGTGAATTACCCCGGTTCAAGGCGGTGCTGGCCCGTATCGAGGACTCGAATCGCCTGCAGCGGCAAAGGCTACAGACTTGAGCATCGGCATGCACATCCGTCCCATCCTGCCCTCCGAGCACGAGGCCGCCCGCTCCCTCTTGTCTGCTAACGGCTGGGCCACACGGGTGGCCGATCCGGCGTTGTTCGCTCGCTTGCTGAGCCAGTCGCAGCTGGCCTTGGTGGCGGTGGAGCACGGCGAAGACGGTGATCGCGTGATCGGCTTTTTGCGCGCACTCACGGACGGCATCTTCAATGGCTACATCTCCATGCTGGTGGTCGATGAAGCGCGGCGTGGGCGGGGCGTGGGTCGCGCTCTGGTTCAGCACGCCATGGGCGATCGCCCGGAAATGACCTGGGTGCTGCGCGCCGGTCGCGAGGGCGTGGCGGGCTTTTACGAGCAGATCGGCTTCAGCCGCTCCGCCGTGGCCATGGAGCGGCCGGGGCGGCGCGGCTGAGCTTGGGCAACTGGGCGCCGACCGCAAGGGCGCGGTCGGACGCGCGCCTTGCTCTGGGTTCAGCGATGCTGGCGGCGGATGCGAAAGCCCACCAGGCCCAAGCCCAGGGCCAGCAGCACATAGGTCGAAGGTTCCGGCACGGCTGAGGCCACATTGATCACGCCGGCATAGGAGCCACCGGCCGTGCCGGTCACCTGCCCGCGCACTTCAAGCGTGTAGCTGCCGGCCGCCAGCGCGTTGAGGTTGATCATATTGAAGGCGCCGGCGCCGGCGGCCACCGTGCTGCTGGCGTTGCTCTGGGCGGCGCTCCAAACCTGCAACACCGAGCCACCACCGCTGGACACAGGCGTGCCGGGCGTGACCGGCGCACCGCTGTACAGGCGCGCTTGCAGGCCTTGGATGGCGAAGAAGTTGCCCAGATCGAGGGAAGCGGTGAAGCTGCTGTAGCTGGCATCCGGCACCGAAAAGACATAGCTGTCGTAAAACGTGGCGGCCTGTGCGAAGGAATTGCCGCCGGCGGATGAGACGATGCCGGCATTGACGGTGAAGCTGTTGCCGTAGTTCAGTGATGCGGTGGACAGGCCGCCCAGGTTGACCTGCTTGCTGGCCACAGGCTGGGCCTGGGCAGCGGCGACGGCACAGGTCAGAGAGAGCATGGCCACAGTGGCGCGTGTGAGCTGAATCTTCATGAGAACTCCTGAATCGGAAATGGACGGGCGGGTCGGTGCGCCTTCAGCGCGCTTGGAAGTCCACTATCGCGAGCACTCATGAAAGCCAGAGCATCCGCTCCGGCAAGTTTTCTGAACCGTTCAGACCATGATTTGTGAAACGAAAGTACCCAGCTGATCTGTTCGGACTCTGCGTGTCGGTCCGGCCGGGCGCGGGGCGGCTCCTCCTGAGCCTGCCTCCCGCGCAGCAAGACACCTTGACCCTTAGGGATCGACAGTTCGGTCCCCGCACTCCTGAGCGTCCAGCCAGGCCTGCATTTCGGCAGGCAGCTCGTCCCACTCTTCATCCGAGGGCGAAGGCGCGCCCGCGGCCAGCAGCCGCTGCAGCGAGTCCAGGTAATCGCCCTCGGGCTGCGGCAGGTGCGCGGCGGCGTGGAGCAAGCTGCCCATCACATCACCGCCATAGCCATTGCGTTCCTGCCACTGGGCGCCATGCGCCAGCAGCAGCTGAATCAAGGCCGCGTCGCCGTTGAATGCGGCCTGGTTCAGGGCGCTGGCCTCCCAATCACCGGGCGCGGCGACCGGCCAGCCCAGCGACAGCATCAGCGCCACCGAGGCTCCGGCGCGGCGCTGCGCTTGGTCGGGCAGCAGGCGCAGCTCCTGCGCGCTCAAGCTTTGCAGCAGCTCGGGCTGTTCATCGAGCAAGGCCCGCGCCGTGCCCCCATCGGCAGCCGCGCAGGCGGCGAGGAAGCGCTCGCCTGCCGTGGGCAGTTCTGGCTGCGCGCCTCGCGCCGCCAGCAGCGCGAGTGCCTCAGTCTCGCCCAGCAGGGCCGCCAGGGTGGCGGGCGTGCGGCCCTCGGCGTCGCGGGCCGCGAGATCGGCACCTTGGGATGTTAGGAGGCGCAGGCATTCGAGCGAGCGACCCCGGCGCAAAGCATGGTGCAAGGCAGCGCCGCCCTGCGGCCCAGCTTCATTGACATCGGCGCCCAGGCTCAGCGCTAAAGCCAGGCCGCTGGGGTCCTCGAAGTCGAGCATGCGCAGCAAGGCATTCGTGCCCTGCCAACGCGCGCCGTGGGCGCACAACTGGCGGATCTGCAGTGCGGCACGGCCGCGGTCGGGGTCCTCGCAGGCGTGGTACAGCGACTCGCCGTCGTTGGGCTCTGCCCCCGCGGCCAGCAAGGTGGCGGCCAGCGCGGGACTGCGTGCGCGGCTGATGGCGCCGTAGAGCAAGGGCAGGCGGATCGGCGTCGGCTCGGCAACACCGGCTTCCAGGTCCGGCATGTGCATGGCGCTCAAGGCGCCTTTGGGGCAGCGGGCGAGCAAGGCCTGCGCACAGCGCAGCAGGCCTGTGGCCCAAGGTTCGCCGAGGCGATGCAGGCTGGAGAAGCACACGTACGCCAAGGCCGGCGCGTCGAAGGGCGGCAGCAGCTGCATGGCATCGGGCAGGGCAGCGACTGCATCCAGATCGCCCTGAACCAGGGCCATCGCGGTGCGCAGACCGGGCGGGCAGGCGCGGCTCAGATGCCGCTGCTGCTGAATCAGGGCCAGCGCGCGTTCCGGCTGAGGGCTGTCCCAGCCGCGGCCGATGGCCAGGGTCAGGGCGCGTGTGAGCAGGGCAGTCTGGTCGAGCTGGCGCGCCTCCAGCTGCGCATGGACGGCACGCTGCAGGGCTGGCCAGCTGGGGAAGCCCATTTCACGTGCGATCACCAACTGCGCCATGCTCAGGCGCGGCGGAGTAGCCGGGTCCGCCCGGTGGTGAGGCGCGGCGCGCGCCAGGCTTTCGGCCTCGCCGGCCCGCCAGGCGCGCAGCAGTTCGCGCGCGCGGCGCTTCAGCTGCTGCAGATCGGCGGCTTCGGGAAGAGAAAGTTGAACGGGCTGCGGCGCAGCCCCGTTGTGACGGGTCATCAAGGGACACCTCCATGCGAATGAGTGCCCGAGATCCGCGTGTTCAGGCCGCACAAAGGCAGGGGATGGCTGGTGGCGCTGTGGACGCGTCGTGTCTTTGAGCACGCGCGTCCTGCCGGGTGGGCTCAGCCCTGCCTGCGGATCCAGCAGCGCCCCGGCAGGCGCTGTGGCCTCGAGTGTGCCATAACGGCATGGCCGCGCGGTGGTGCTTGGCTTTGGCTAGTCCAGCTTTTGTTCCTTGGCCGCCTCCATCGCCGCCTTCCACACCCGTGCCGGCACAAAGGTGCGCAGCTGTTCCATGGCGCGGGCGATCAGCTCGGCGTGCAGCTCATGGCCCAGCTCGGGCAGCACATCGGCCGTGACATCGGCGCCCAGCTGCACCAGACGGCGCGCGGCCGTGACCTGGTCCTGGTAGGGCAGTACGGGGTCGCGTTGGCCGTGCAGGATGTGCAGGCTGACCTGGTCTGGCGCGTGGGCCGGCGGGCTGGCATAGGCGCCAGAGAAGGCCAGCACGCGCCCGGCCAGCTGTGGCTCGGCCTGCACCGCCTCCAGGGCCATCACCGCGCCTTGTGAAAAGCCGGCCAGGGCCACGCGTTCCCAGGCCATGTCGAACTGCTCAGCCCAAGCGCGCACGGTGGCGACGAAGCCGGGCAGGGCGGCGGCCACACGTTCGGGGTGGTCGTCATCGCTGGCGCCTTGCAGCGAGTACCACTGCTGGCCCTTGCTAGATTCAGCGCTGCCGGGGGTCTGGTCGAAGCCCTCGGGGCCGTTGATCGACACCACGGCCGCCTGCGGGTACTGGGCGCGCAGGGCCTGCGCCAGCGGCCGCATCTGCGCGGCGTCGGCGCCGGCACCGTGCAGCAGCAGAAACAGCAGCTCGGGCAGGCCTTTGTCGGGCAGCAGGGCGAGGGCTTGGGAGCGTTGGGGGGTACTCATGGCGTGGATTGTCGCTGGGCTTGAAAGTCCGCCCCTGCCGACCCCGGACCTTCCGACTCAGCGAAGCTTGAAGACGCTGACCACTTCCACCATGCGCGCCGCTTGGCCATTCAGGCTCTCGGCGGCTGCCGCCGCTTCCTCGACCAGGGCGGCGTTCTGCTGGGTCACTTGATCCAGCTGAGTGATCGCCTGGTTGATCTGGCCAATGCCGCTGGTCTGTTCCTGAGCGGAGCTGCTGATCTCGTTGAT
Source organism: Kinneretia sp. DJ1R-11 (assembly GCF_025717595.1). Lineage (NCBI taxonomy): Bacteria > Pseudomonadati > Pseudomonadota > Betaproteobacteria > Burkholderiales > Sphaerotilaceae > Roseateles > Kinneretia sp. DJ1R-11. Next base: position 602,415 of record NZ_JAJIRR010000001.1, on the reverse strand, counting down.
GAGGCTGGCGACTTGCTTGACCTGATCGACGATATCGCCCATCGATTCGCCGGCTGCACCCACCAGGCGGCTGCCGACTTCGACCCGTTCGACGCTGGCGCCGATCAGGGTCTTGATTTCCCGCGCGGCCTCGGCCGAGCGCCCGGCCAAGCTGCGCACTTCGCTGGCAACCACGGCAAAGCCGCGCCCTTGTTCGCCGGCCCGTGCCGCTTCGACCGCAGCATTGAGCGCCAGGATATTGGTCTGGAAGGCGATGCCATCGATGACGCCAATGATGTCGGAGATCTTCTTCGACGAGGTGCTGATCTCTTGCATCGTTGCCACGACTTGACCGACCACCTCGCCGCCCTTGACCGCAGCCGTGCTGGCTGAGCTGGCCATCGCATTGGCTTGGCGTGCAGTTTCAGCGTTATTTCTCACCGTGGCGCTGAGCTGCTCGACAGAGGCGGCCGTCTGTTCGAGGTTGCTGGCCTGGCTTTCGGTACGCTGAGACAGATCGGAGTTGCCGCTGGCGATTTCGCTGGCGCCGGTGGAGATGTTCTCGGCGCCGCTGCGGACCTCGCTGACCATACGGGCCAGGCCGTTGCGCATATCTCGCAGGCCACTCAGCAACTGCGCGGCCTCGTCCTTGCCGCTGATCTCGATTTCACTGACCAGGTCGCCGTTGGCCACGCGGGCAGTGGCTCCCAGGGCTGTTTGCAGCGGTTGGGTGATGCTGACCGTCAGGCGCCAGGCCATCAGGGCCGACATGGCCAGGACCAGCACACCGGCCACGCTGATCACACCGACGGTGGTCGCGTTGCGCTCATTGGCTTGGGCGGTCGCCTCGCTGCCACGCTGCTTTTGCAGGTCGATGAAGGCCAGCAGCTCGACCACCGCTTTGTTGAGCAAGGGATCGATTTTGCTGGTGATGACCTTGGCCGCCTGTTCGGTGTTGAACTGTGCCGCCAGATCGACGGCTTCCTTGAACTGCACATCCATCTGCTGATCGATGTCGGCCAGGCGGGCGAAGATGGCTTTCTCTTCGGCCACGAGCTCGGCCGACTCCAACTTGCCTTTGGCGGCGAGGTAAGCGGCACGTTGCTTTTTCGCTTCCGCTTCGTCCTTCTGTACCCCGCTGACTTCGGTCTGCAGACCCATATTGCGCACCGCAACAGCACTGCTGAGCAGGGAGTTGCGCATTTCGAATGCCAGCTCTTCGCGGGCGACCGAGCGCTGCAGGGTATCCAGAAGTGTGGCTCTGCTGGAGCGATTGCTCAGCAGCGCCCCCAGCAGCAGCACGATGGCGGCCAGCAGAATGGCGCCAAAGCCGAGGCCCAGGCGCAGGCCGATTTTCATATCGCGTAAGTTCATCCGCATGCTCCGGAAGGCCGTTCAAAAACCTGCCAGCCTTCAAGGGTGGCAGATGGGCGTTGCAACAGTGCGCAGGCTGGGCCGGCTTCAGTTCTTGTAGATGCCGCAGCCGACCAGGGTGTCACCGACGCGTTCCAGATACATGGCCTTGCCCTCGATCTTCTGGGACACCGGGTTGAGGAATTTATAGCCTTCGACCCAGCCCTTGCCTTTGGTCTTGGCCAGGTCCACAAACATCTGGATCAGCGGCTTGCCATCCGGGTCCTTGAGGCCGATCAGGTCCTTGCCCACCAGCTTGGGGTTGGCACCTTGGGCCAGGTTTTTGCCGTTCAGGTCGTAGACGATGATGTACAGGTCCCGGTCCTTGAACGTCTTGCCGTTGGTGAATTCCTCGTAGGCCTTCTCTGGCCCCTGGGCCTTGATGTAGCTGATTGCCTTCTTGACCATGGCTTCAGCCTCCGCCGCCGTGCCGTTCTCGACCGCATGCGCAGCGCCCGCCAAGGCGAGGCTGGCCAGGCTGGCCAGCATCATGTGCAGAACTTTTTTGAGTGCGCTGAAGAATGTCATCGGTTGCTCCTGATTGAGGGTGAACGACGGAGGGCCAGGCCAGAGGCCCCGGCGCTTGACCGAGAGCTCTGCTTCAGGGCGAGCCTTGCAGACCTGCCCCTTCGGCTCGTTTCATCCTAAGCCTTTCGGTGCCAGCAGGGAACCGCGCATGGCATTGAATCTCCGCGGGCCCCAATCGCTGTGCACCGGCCTGGCACCCATCGCTGAGCCATCTTCCTTCTTGTGGACTGAGCCCGCTGCATCGAAGCGGCCGTTTCGGAGGCGCATTTCCGCGCTTTAGACGGGCGGTGTTGTGTTCTGTTCTAGCTATTTCACGAGGGACGCGGGAATTGCGTGCATCCAGGCCGCAGCCGATGCCCAGTGGCATCGGCGAGGAGTTGAGGCGTCAGGGGCAAGGTCTGGGCCGCGCAAGCCCGCGTAGGCCCAGTGTCCAAAATGGATCGAAGCTCGAAGCGAGAGATCATCGTGCTCATCGGTGCTGCGGACCGGCCAGGGCCGAGCTCGTGAAACATCCGGGCTAGGCCGGCGCGGCGCTCAGGAACGCGTCTGGTCGTTGTCCTTGTGGCCGATCAGGCGCACCAGGGTGGCGCGCAGCTTGGGCGCGTCGATGGGCTTGGTCAGGAACTCGTTCATACCGGCGGCCAGGGCTTCGTCGCGCTCGGAGACGAGGGCGGCGGCGGTCAGGGCGACGATGGGCAGCGCTTCGGCGTCGAAACGCTGGCGCACCTGGCGGGTGGCCTCGTGGCCGCTCATCACCGGCATCTGCACATCCATCAGCACCGCGTCGAAAGGCCGGCCCATGCTGGCAGCAGCAAAGATGGCTTCGACCGCCTGGCTGCCGTCGTTGGCCTGCGAGACTTCCAGCCCCCATTGCTGCAGCTGGGCCACGGCAATCATCATGTTCACCGGGTGGTCTTCCACCATCAGCACGCGCAGGCCTTGCAGGTCTTGGTTGTCGCGTGCCTCGCGTGGCTGACTGCTGATGGGCGTGGACGCCGCGGGCAGGGGCAGCTCGGCCCAGAAGGTCGAACCCTGGCCCGGCGCGCTCTGCACACCGACTTCGCCGCCCATCAGGGTGGCCAGCTCGCGGCAGATCGACAGGCCCAGGCCGGTGCCGCCGTAGCGGCGCGTGGTCGATTCGTCGGCTTGCGTGAAGGCCTCGAACAGGCGCTCATGCAGCTCGGGCGCAATGCCGGGGCCGGTGTCGCTGACTTCGATGCGCACGCGCTCGCCGGCCAGCGCCATCACCCGCACGGCCACCGATCCCGACTCGGTGAACTTCAGCGCATTTGACAAGTAGTTGCTGAGGATCTGGCGTATGCGCACCTGGTCGCCGACCACCCAGGCCGGGATCTCGGGCGCCACATCGATCTTGAAGGCCAGGCCATGGGCATGGGCCAGGGTCAGGTAGGCCATGCGCATGGTGGCCAGCATGTCGCGCAGGGCGAAGGGCGCAGCCTCCAGGGTCAGGCGGCCGGCCTCGATCTTGGACAGGTCGAGGATGTCGGAGATCAGGCCCGAGAGGCTCTCGGCGCTGTCCAGCATCTGGTCCAGGTACTCGCGCCGCGTGGCCTCGGGCAAGTCGGGCTGCTGCAGCATGCGGGCCAGGCCCAGCAGGCCGTTCAGCGGCGTGCGGATCTCGTGGCTGGTGTTGGCCAGGAAGGCGCTCTTGGCTCGGTTGGCGGCCTGCGCCTCGTCTTTGGCCTGGGCCAGGGCGGCTTCGACACGGCGGCGCTCGGTCACGTCTTCCATGATCCAGATGGTGCCGCCGCGGCTCGGGTGATTCAGGTCCACGGCGCGTGCCAGCAGGCGGCAGAGGAAGGTCGTGCCGTCGCGCCGACGCATGGGCCGTTCGGTCTCGACCTGCTCGCCCAGGGCCAGACGTGGGCCCAGTTCACGCCCGATGGCGCTGTAGTCCTCGGCATTGGGCCAGACCACGCTGCCATGCTGGCCGACCAAGCCGCCCGGTGGCCAGCCGAACATGGTCTCGACCAGTCGGTTGGCCTGCACGAAATGCTGCTCGCGCGTCAGGGTGATGCCGATCGAGGCGTTTTCGAGAATCGCCTGGTGCACCAGGCGCGTGCGCTCGGTTTCGGTCACATCGCGGGCGTTGATGACCAGGTACTGCTGGCCGTCGAGCGCAAACGGCGCCGCCGACATCAGCATGGAAATGGCCTCGCCGTTCTTGCAGACAAAGGTCACCGGCAGCTCCGACACCCGGCCTTGCGTGCGGATCAGCTCCAGCATGTGCTCGCGTTCGGCGCGGTTCTTCCAGATGCCCAGCTCTTCCGAGCTGCGCCCCAGCACCTCTTCGCTGCTGTAGCCGCTGAGGCGCTCGAAGGTCTTGTTCACCATGGCGTAGCGGCCGGACGCGACTTCGGTCAGGGTGATGACATCGGGGCTGGTGGCCACCAGATGCGAGAGCAGGCCCTCGCTGCGGCGCAGGGCGTCCTGGGCGCGCGACTGCTCGGTCTGGTCGATGAAGAAGGACAAGGTGGCCGGGCCGCTGGCGGCGTCCACACGCACGCTGGTGGCCTGCACCAGGCGGTGGCGGCGCGACAGGGTGCGCAAGCGGAACTCGGCCATGGGCAGCATGCCGCCGACCGGCATGGCCTCGATCTTGGCAGCGCGCTGGCGAGCGCGTTCGTCGTCGCCGGGCTCGTAGTGGGAGAACAGGTCCTGGCCGATCATGCTCGAACGCTGGGTGTAGCCAAACATGGCCATGGCGGCCGGGTTGGCGTCCAGCACCCGGCCCCAACGATGTAGCACCAGGGGGCTGGGCGAGCGGCGGAACAGCTCGCGGTAGCGGGTCTCGGTGGCGTGGATGGCCTGTTCGGCCTGCACCTCGGCCGTGACATCGCGCCCCACGCCCCAGTAGCCGCGGAAATTGCCGGCCGTGTCGAAACGTGGCTCGCCGCTGATGGAGACATAGCGTACGCTGCCGTCCAGGGCGCGGCGCCGCGCCACCAGGCCGTTGAAGGGGCGGTGCGATTCGAGGTCGGCGCGGTGCGCGTCCATGTCCTCGTCGTTCAGTCCGATCTGGTCCACCTCCCAGGGTGTCTTGCCCAGGCGGGCCTGCAGGTCCAGGCCCGAGCTGCCGGCCTTGTCCTCGGCCAGATGGGTGAAGCGGTAGTCGCGGTTCATCTCCCAGTACCAGTCGGCCGCCATGCTCAGCAGGCCACGGAAACGGGCGCTGCGGTCGCTGGCGGCCTTGGTCGAGCGCTTGACCATGCGCTCCGTGGCCACGCCGACCAACACGCCGGCGCACAGCAGCAAAGTGTGGATGGCGATGCGCGTGCCCAGGGGCTGCATGGCCGTGACGCTGGTCGCCCAGCCCTGATATTCGGCCCAGCCCAAGCCCAGGATGGCGGCCAGGCCCAGGCCGGCCAGGGCCAGGCCAATGCGCAGGCCCAGCATGCCGGTTGCGAACGCGGCGATCAGCCCGCCCACGGCCAGGGCGATCGAGTACAGGCCGACCCCGCGTGAGACTGCGATCAGGGTGGCGACGCCGATCACCAGGGCCAGCAAGCTGGCCACCACGGCCCCGCCATGCTGGCGCGGCAGCTTCCACAGGCTCAGAAAGCTCAGGCCGCCGAGCAAGGCGCAGGCGGCCGGTGGCAGCAAGCCGTCCAGCGGTTCATTGCCCGGGCGGGTCAGCAGCAGCACCAGGGCTCCGCAGAACATGATCACGCCGCAAGTCATCAGGAACAAGCGCACGGCATGCCAGCGCACCTTGCGCTCTATGGCGGCCTGCTGCTCGGCCGGGCTCAGGTCCTGGCCGACCAGGCTGCTCAAATCATCGAGGGAATCGGTACCGCTGCTGCTCACATCTGCGCCCTGGCTTGGCGGCAATGCCGCTCACGCCGGGGCCTGCCCCCGACGAACAACGCAGTCTCCCCGACTCCGGGGCGCCTGAACATCGGGACTGCACGGGTAAAACCACGCTATTTCGCCGCCGACGCACGGCCGGGCGCAAAGCGTGCAGGAAGTGGCATCCCTGCCGCCGAGACTCAGCGGCGGGCAGCGTTCAGAGTTTCGCGCGTGGCCAGGGCCACGCGGCGGGCGGCAGCGGCAAAGTCCTCGCCGGCGCTGGCGTAGAGCACGGCGCGCGAGCTGCTGACGATGATGGGGCCGCCCTGGCCTTCGCGGCCACCGGCGCCGGCGCGCCAGCCGGCCTTGACCGTGGCCTCGGCGTCGCCGCCCTGGGCGCCCACGCCCGGGATCAAGAGCGGCAGGGTCGGTGCCAGCTCGCGCACGCGTGCGATCTCGGCCGGGTAGGTGGCGCCCACCACCAGGCCCAATTGGCCGTTCTGGTTCCAGTCGGTCTGAGCCAAACGGGCCAGATGCTCGTACAGGCGCGGCTGGCCTGCCACATCGGCCAGGCGCTGGTTCTGCCAATCGCTGCCGCCGGGGTTGGAGGTGCGGCAGAGCAGGATGGCGCCCTTGTCCGGGTAGCGCAGATAGGGCTCGATCGAGTCAAAACCCATGAAGGGCGAGAGCGTCACGGCGTCGGCTTGGTAGCGCTCGAAGGCCTCGCGGGCGTACTGCTCGGCGGTGGAACCGATGTCGCCGCGCTTGGCGTCGAGGATGACGGGCACGCCTGGCGCCACGCGCTTGATGTGGGCCATCAGCTGCTCCAGCTGGTCCTCGGCGCGGTGGGCGGCGAAGTAGGCGATCTGCGGCTTGAAGGCGATCACCAGGTCCTTGGTGGCATCGACGATGGCCGAGCAGAAGTCATAGATGCGCGAGGTATCGCCCTTCCATGCGCCTGGGAACTTGTTCGGTTCCGGGTCCAGGCCCACACACAGCAGCGAGTCGTTCAGGGTTTGTGCGGCGTGCAGTTGCTGGATGAAGTTCATGGGGGCTATGACCTTGAGGTGGTGGCAGGGCTGGGTGGCATATTGTCCAATTTTTCAATCCGGGAGCGCCATCATGCAGGTGTTGAAGACCGAGAGACTGAGCTTGCGCTGGTTCGAGCCCGCCGATGCGCCCTATGTGCTGGAGCAGATCAACGAGGCCGGCTGGAAGCGCAATATCAGCGATCCCGGCGTCAGCGATCTGGCCGCCGCCCATGACTGGATGGCGGCCAAGCTCTACAACTGGTACTGGCCGCAGGGCCTGGGTCTCTGGGCCGTGGAGCGGCTCAGTGACGGGGTGGTGGTCGGCATGTGCGGCCTCTTGCAGCGCGATCACTTGCAGGCGCCCGACATCGGCTACGCCCTGCTGCCGCGCTATGAGGGTGCCGGATATGCCCGCGAGGCCGCCCGAGCCTGCCGCGCCTATGCCCATGAGGTGCTGGGCGAGCCCCTGCTGTTCGGCACCACGGCCACCTTCAACGAGGATTCGGGCGCGGTGTTGAAGGACATCGGCATGCACCTGCTGTCCACTGGGCCTCTGGGCGAAAGCCCCGAGCCCAGCCATCTCTACGGCGTCGGCGAGGCCGGGCGCCTCAATGACGACGGTCAGGTGCGCGACTTGCTGGCGCGCTTCTTTGCCGTCTTCGACAACCGGGTCGGCCGCCTCGCGCCGCTGGCGGCCCTGCCTTTCTTTCTGCTGCCCGAGGCGGTGCTCAGCCGTGCCAACGCAACCGGGGAGCCGGCCGGCGTGGAACGCATGAGCGTGCGTGACTTCGTCGAGCCGCGCGCCCGCATGCTCGCCGAAGGCGGCCGCCTGCAGGAGTTTTCCGAGTGGGTAACCGAGCAGCAGGTGCAGATCAGCGGCCGGGTTGCGCAAGTCTGGCTGCGCTACCGCAAGAGCGGCATCCTCGACGGCGAGCCCTTCGAGGGCGCGGGCGAGAAGACCGTGCAGCTGGTCAAGCCGGGGCGGCGCTGGAAGATCGCCGCCATGGCCTGGCAAGATCAAGCTTGAGGGCTTGTGAATTTTCTACTGCGCGACTGTCATGCGTCGTTGGTCCGGTGTTGGCTCCGACATCACATTCGCTCTGCGAATATGAGTCTCGCCGCAACTTCGTTGTCGGAATCCTCATGTACAGGAAGTACGTTCCGGTTCCTGCGCTCCGTCCGCCTCGGCCAGAGGCCTCGGCCTTCGCCAGGCAGAAGCAGGCCTCAGGACTGCTTCTGTCCGGGCTCAGCCTAGCCGTGCCGCCGCTCGCTACAAAAATTCTCAAGCTTTGAAAGCGGGGTTGCGCCGCAAGGGGCTGGCTACACTGCGGGCTGTCAAGACATGACCCTCTGAACTATGGCCTCCTCCATCCTGCTCGTGGAAGACGATGAACGCCTGGCCGAACTGGTGGCTGAGGCATTGCGCAAGGCCGGCTACGAGGTCAGCCTCGCCGCCACCGGCCCCGAGGGTGAGCGCCTGATGCGCGAACAGCCTTTCGATGTGGTGCTGCTGGACGGCCACCTGCCCGGCAAGGACGGCTTCGATGTGCTGCGCGATGTGCGGCCGGTGTTCCATGGCCGCATCGTGATGCTGACCGCGCGCGACGACGACATCGACCAGGTCCTGGGCCTGGAGGGCGGCGCCGACGACTACATCACCAAGCCGGTGGCACCGCGCGTGTTGCTGGCCCGCCTCAAGGCTTTGCTGCGCCGCGAGGTGGCGGCGGCCAGCGAGGCAGACGACGACGCCAATTTGCGCTTCGGCGAGCTGCTGATCCGCCCCGCGGCACGTGATGTGTTGCGCGGCGGCGAGCGGGTCGAGCTGACCACGGCCGAGTACGAGCTGCTGCTCTTTCTGGCCGAGCGGGCCGGCCAGGTGGTCAGCCGCGACGACATCATGCAAGGCCTGCGCGGCCTGGAGTTCGACGGCCTGGACCGCGCCATCGACGCCCGCGTCTCGCGCCTGCGCAAGAAGATCGGCGACGACGCCCAGGCCGCCGAGCGCATCAAGACCGTGCGCGGCCAGGGCTATCTGTTCGCGCGTGATTGATCGATGGATCAATCAACGGATCGCCTGACCCCCCACTCTGCCCCGCCATGCCCGCCCTCAGCATCCGTTCACCCATGACCCGGGTCGCCCTGGGCCTTGGCGTGTCGGTGCTGGCCCTGGTGCTGCTGGTCCAGGGCCTGCTGATGCTGGCCGTGGACGGCGTGACCGATGACTATGTGCGTCGCTTCATGCGCGGCACGGTGGACATGCTGCAGCACGAGCTGGCGCCGTTGGAGCCGGAGCAGCGTGCCCGCCGGGTGCAGGTGCTGGATCAATTGTTCGCCTACCCGGTCACCCTGGTGCCTGCGGCCGGCTTGCGGCCTGAGGACTTGGTGACCTTGAGCCGTGGTGAATTGGTGGTGCAGGGCTTCAACCGGCGCATCTATGCCTCCCTGCCCGGGCTTAACGAAGTCGGGGGTCAGGTCTTGCTGCTCGGGCCGCTGAACGCTGACGGCCACCCGGCCGGTCATCTGCAGGTGCCGCGCGAGCTCTGGCTGCAGCTCGCGGCTTCGCTGCTGCTGGGCCTGACGGTGTTTGGGCTGGCCGCCTGGCTGTTGCGCCCGGTCTGGCGCGATATGCGAGCCCTGCAACAGGCGGCTGAGGGCATGACAGCCGGCCGTTTCGACATCACCATCCGCGAGCCCGAGAGTCGTTTGTTTGCCCCTTTGGCCGCCGGTGCCCGCGCCACGCTGGAGCGCCTGGCCATGGCCCTGGCCACCCAGCGCGAACTGACCGGTGCGGTCTCGCATGAGTTGCGCACACCCCTGGCCCGCCTGCGATTCGCTATTGACGCCCTGGTGGATGAGGACGATGCCGGCCGCCGCGAGCTCGCAGTGCAGGCCTGCGAGCGTGATATCGACGAACTTGATGCCTTGATCGACGCCAGCCTGATGCTGGCCCGCTTGGACATGGGGGCACTTGAAGTGGCCTGCGCCCCCGGCGACCTGGGCAGTTTGCTGGCCCAGGAAGCGGCCAGCCTGGCTCCCTTGTTGGACGGCAAGCAGCTCAGTACCGACATTCGTCTCGGGCCGCAGCCCTTGCGCTTCGACGCCCGCCTCTTGCCCTATGCATTGCGCAACGGCTTGCGCAATGCGGCCCGCCATGCGCGCGAGCGGATCCGTTTGTCAGCTTGGCTGGACGAGCGCGGTCAGATTTGCCTGGCCGTGGACGATGACGGCGAGGGCGTGCCCGAGTCCCAGCGCGAGGCCGTGTTCACGCCCTTCAAGCGCCTGGACGGCCCGAAGGAGCGCGGCAGCCGCGGCTTCGGCCTCGGTCTGGCGATCGTGCGCAGGGTTGCCGAAGCCCATGGCGGCCAGGCCTTGATGCAGAAAGCGCCCGAATTGGCCGGCGCTCGCCTGTTGATGCGCTGGCCTGACAGAGAATAGCGCCGGACTGTTTGCGCAAATGCCTGAACGGCCAACCGAACCCAGCCCGGAATTCATCCCTGAACCGACCATGATGTTGAGCCCATACACCGACGTGTTGCAGGACGAAATGTTGCGCGAGATTGCCCGGCGCGGTGATGTACGCGCCTTTCCGGCCTTGAGCACCTTGCTGCGCGAAGGCGACACCACCGACGCTTTCTACATCCTGCTTTCGGGTCGGGTGAAAGTGTTCGGCACCGACGCCAAGGGCCGTGAAGTGGTCTACAACACTCTGGGTCCGGGCGAGTATTTCGGCGAGCTGAGTCTCGACGGGTCGCCCCGCTCGGCCTCGGTGCAGAGCCTGGAGCCGGTTCACTGCGTGCTGGTGCGCGGCACCGAGATGCGCGCCTTCCTGGCGCAGCACCCGGATTTCGCTCTGCACCTGATCCGCCACCTGATCGGCTTGCTGCGCCGCGCGACCGACAGCGTCAAGAGCCTGGCCTTGGACGACGTCTATTCGCGCCTGGCCAAGCTGCTGCAGGAAATGGCCGAGCCCGATGCCAGCGGCCGCCTGGTTGTGCCGCACAAGCTGACCCAGCAAGACCTGGCCGAACGCGTCGGTGCCTCACGCGAAATGATCAGCCGCATCCTGCAGCAGCTGGTCAAGGGTGGCTATATCGAGCGCCAGGGCCGGCGCATGGTCTTGCTGAAGAAGCTGCCGCCGGGCTGGTGAGCCCCGGGCGTCAGCCTTAAACCGGTTGGACGGTGTGGCTGATATTGAGTTTCAGCCATTGGCCTGGTTGCTGAGGCAGTTGCACTTGGTACTCCTGACCTTGGTGCTCGTAGCGCACCGAGTAGTCGCGCACCTGCTCGCGCTGCACGCTGACCGGGCGGCAGACCTGCACCTGCTGCTGGCTGTAGCTGGGGTAGCTCGCCGTCGAGCCTGACTGTTCGGCCATGTTCTTGCCGATCAGGGCGCCGGTGGCGCTGCCGGCGGCGATCGCCACATGCTTGCCATTGCCCTTGCCGACCTGGCTGGCCAGCAGGCCGCCAGCCAGGGCGCCGAGCAAGGCGCCGCCGGTGCTGCCCATGCCGGCTTGGCTGGCCACGGGCGGCTGCACCACCTGCTGGGTCTCATAGCTGCACTGCTGGCGCGTCTCGGTGATGCGCTCCAGATTCGGGGTGGATGAGATCACGCGCACCAAGGTGCTGCTGCCACTGCTGGCTTGCGGGGCCAGGGTTTGCGCCCGGACTTCGGCGGGCAGGCCGGCGAACAAGACGGCGCTCAAGGCCAGTGCCAGGGCGCTGGCGGCAATGTTCTGCGCCGCGCTGCGGTCGGCGATGGCCTGTTCCGCCAACACGGGCAGGTTCTGCAGGGGCCGGGCTTGGGGGCGGGCGAGGCGGCTGCTGAATTTGCGCTGGAAGGGGCTGAGGGTGGTGGCCAGTGCGTGCATGGTGAGGTCTCCGATGAAGCTGTTGTGTCGATGAACAGCATTGTCAAAAACCTCGCCCTGAATGTCTGTAGCGCTTGCGTGCGCCGAGTTTGACCAACTGTGACCGGCGCTGGCATCTAGCCTCAGCGCCGCAGCGATTTGCAGGGGTCTTCGCGCTCGGCCGGCGCCGTCAGCACGCGGCTGTCAAAGCGGCCCGGGCCTTCCTGCCCTTGCTCCAGATAGCCGATGGCGCGGATCTCGCTGGCTGGTACACCGGCCGCCTCCAGATAGCGCGGCACACCAAGCTCGCGGTCCACATGGCCGTTGCCGGCAATCAAGATCACGCGCTGGGCGCCGCCTTCGCGTGCCGCCAGCATGGCCCGGGCCATGGCGGCATCACGCGCACGCTGAGCCAGGGCCATGGGCGCTTGCATGGCCGCAGGCAGGGCGCCGCAATGGCCTTCGTCGATGGCCTGGATCATGGCGGTCTGTTGGGCCTCGCCCCAAGGGGTCTGCTCCAGCAGGCGGCGCAGATCAGCGGGCCAAGTCTCGGCCGACACGCCCTTCATCAGCGGGCGCAGCTCCTCGCGGCTGAGGTTGCCGCCGGCCACCGCCGCGCCAGCATGAAGACTGGCTTCGAACAGGGGCTTGTGCAGCGGCCAGCGCCAGTTCTTCTTGTCCAGTTGGGCGAGCTCCACCAGGGCCTCGACGTCCGTGAGCGCCTCGGGCGGCAGCGCTGCCAAGGCGGCCGCGTTCTTTGCAGGGATCTGCTCGAACACCACGGTGCTGCGCCGCCCGTCCTTCAGCTGCTCGGCCATCCAGGCCGCGCGCAGGCGGTGTTGTTCGGCGTTGTCGTGCACTTCACCGAGCAGGATGAAGCGGACGCCCGTCGCGCCGCCGTCTGCGGCCAGGGCCGGGTTGCTGTTCAGGCCGCCCAGCGCGAGAACCAGGGCCAGGGTCAGAGCTTTCATTGCATACCTTTGCCAAGAATTGCGGCCGAGAACGGGGGGCTGATCTTGCCACGGCGAGCCGGCGTTCAGCTGGCGCGAAACGCCGTGGGCAACTCGCCCGACCAGCGCTTGAAGGCGCGCCGGAAGGAGCGCGGGTCGGCATAGCCCAGAGCCTGGGCCACTTCGCTGATACTGAGCTCTGAGTTGATCAGCAGGTCGCGTGCGCGCTCGTAGCGGGCTTCGTCGCGCAGATCGCGGTAGCTGGCGTTCTGGTCCACCAGGCGGCGTCTCAGCGTGCGTTCGCTGACATTGACCTGCGCCGCCATCTCGCGCTGCGAGGGGCTGTCCTGCAGGCCGTAGCGGATGCGGCTGACCACCGAGGCCAGCAGATCGTCGCGGCCGATGGGCGCGGGCAGCAGGCGGTTGAGCTGCTTGCGCACCAGCTCGCTGCTGAGCCGGTCGTAACCGGGCATGCGCATCTGCAGCCATTGCGCGTCCACCGTCATGCGGTGCTCGTCGGCATTGAAATGAACCGGGCAGCGGAAGAAGCGCTCGTACAGCCGTGGCTGTGCCGGGCAGGCAAAGGCGAACTCAATCCGTAGTGGCTTGAAGTTCGCACCCACCATAGCCCGCGTCACCGCCACCACGCCGGCGAAAGACTCCTCGACCAGAAAGCTCTCGATCTCGCGGTCGAAGATGTGGGGGGTGGAGCTGAGGTAGAGGCGATCGCCTTCGATACTGAGCAAATGCGGCGTCATGGTGCCTATGACGGTCTGGCGTTCCAGCCCGTAGCTGACCGCCTCGCCCAGGGTTTCGCAGCTGAGCATGGCCAGGCCGGCCAGGCCCCATGACACCGGCGTCTCGCGCGCACCGACGGCCAGGCCCAAGGCCGGCTCGTTCAGCTCCTGCTGTACCCGCAGGATCAGAGTCCGGGTTTGCTGGTGCGAGATCAGCACGTCTTCCTCGGCCAGGGTCTGCGGCGTCAGGCCCAGGCCACGGCACAGGCGCTCAATGGACAGGCCTCGTTCCTCGGCCAGGGCCAGCAGCACGCGCGCCACCGAGGGCACCAGATTGGCCTGGCTGCGCGGGTCGGCATGGGCCTCGTTCTCAGACAGGGGGCTCTTGAAGCTCATGGGGAATGATCACGGAACTGGAGATGAACAGAACGGATAACTGAAAAGTTTGACCGATTTTGTGCCATCTTGGACGCACGCTGTGGCTGCCTCACAAGGCCATTTTCGCGGCTGGAGTGTTCTTATTACCTATGTAAATTCAAAAACACGCCGCAATGCGGGCGCAATTCGCACTGTGACAGCAGCGTCATATTGCTTGTCCGAAAGTGCGCCATGCATGGCCGAAATAGTTCCTTGATCAGGGAAATGGTGCCACTAGAGTTCGCCCGTTCACGAATGAGCCAATGCCTCCTCGCCTCAGACCGACGTCCTCGAAGTAAACCGCCATGTCACCTTCTTCTTCTCCTGCCCAGCGCATGCCCATTGTTCCTTCTGCCCATGTGCTGTGCATGCTGGCGCTGGCCTTGCTCGGCCTGGCCGCTTGCAGCCCGGCAGCCAAGGAGGAAAGTGCGGCCGCTGCCGCCAGCCAGCCGCCGCGCATTGTGCTGGTGGCCAGCGCTCAGTCGTCCGCCAGTCAGGGCCCGGAGTTCATCGGCGAGGTGCACGCCCGTCAGCGCGCCGAGCTGGCCTTTGCGCTGTCCGGCCTGGTGCGCCAGGTTCTGGTGGAGCCCGGTGATGCGGTCAAGCGCGGCCAGCTCTTGGCCAGCTTGGACCCGGCGCCGGTGCAAGCCCAGCTGGGCACCGCCCAGGCCGAGATCCAGCGCCTGCAAGCGGGCTTGGACGAGGCCCGCCGCAAGCAGCAGCGCCTGCAGGCCGCGCGCGAGCGCCAGGCCGCCAGCGAAGCCGAATGGACGGCCGCACAAGCCGAACTGCGCATGGCCGAGGCCGCACTGGCCGCCGCCCGGTCGCAGCGCGAAAACAGCGCCTGGAACCGTGCCCAGGCCGAGCTGCGCGCGCCATTTGACGGCGTGGTGGCTGTGCGCCAGCTGGAAGTGGGCCAGGCGGTGGGCTCGGGCCTGCCCGTGATCACGGTAGACGGCGCCGGGCGCGAGCTCTGGGCCCTGCTGCCCGCAGGCCTCAGGGGCGTGAGCGTGGGCCAGCAGGCCCGCCTGTTGACCGCTGAAGGTGAGTTGGACAGCCGCCTGCTGCGCCTGGCTGCGCGCCAGGAAGCTGGCGGTGCGCGCCGTGCGGTCTTTGAGCTGCCGGAGCAGGCCCGCGTGGGCGACACCGTGTCCCTGCGCTTGCTCGGTCCGGCGGCCGTGAGCGGCACGGTCTGGGTGCCCTTGCGGGCCATCGAGGGCCCGAGCGCACAAAGCGCCGCCAAGGTACTGCGCCTCAAGGCCGACGGCCAGTCGCTGGAGCGCGTGGAGGTGCGCCTGGGTGCCACGAGCGCTGAGTTGGTTGAGGTGGTGTCGGGCCTGAAGGCCGGCGAGCGCGTGGTGCTGGCTGGCGGCCACAGCCTGGCGGCCGATGCCCGCGTCAAGCCCGTCAGCAGCTTGCGCTGAGCCCGGAAAGAGCCGTCAGAACCCACCCATCATGAGCAGTCTTTCCGATTACGCGCTCCAGCGCCCGCGATTCGCATTCCTCGCCGCCTTGCTGCTGGTCCTCACGGGCCTGTGGCTGGCGCTGGATTTCCCGTCCACCGAAGAACCGCAAGTCACCATCCGCACCGCCACCGTGCTGAGCCTGGTGCCCGGTGCCAGCACCGAGCGCATGGAGGACTTGGTGGCCCGCCCTACCGAGGAAGCCATTCGCAGCATCGCCGAGGTCAAGCGCATCAAGACCACGGTGCGACCCGGCTTTGTGTTCAGTTATGTGGAGCTCAAGCCCGAGGTCAGCGCCCAGGCCCTGCCCGGCGTCTGGCAGCGCCTGCGCAACCGCATGACCGAGCTGCAGCCGCGCCTGCCGCAAGGCGCGACCGGCCCGCTGGTGGACGATGAGTTCGGCCGCGTTGCCGTGCTGACGCTGGGCCTGACCGGACCCGGCTACAGCGCTGGCGAGCTGCGCGAACAGGTCCGCCAGCTGCGCGACCGGCTCTACCGCCTGGACGGTGTGGACCGGGTCAGCCTGCATGGCCTGCGCGAGGAGCAGGTGCAGGTGGTCGCCAACATCGCCGCCTTGCAAGCCAAGGGCTTGTCGGTGGCGGCCCTGTCCAAGGCCCTGGCCGAGCGCAATGTGCTGGCTCCGGCTGGTCGCGCCCAGGTGGGCGGTGCCGAGCTGGCGCTGACGGTCAGCGGCGATGCGCAGGAGATTGCCGATCTGGGCCGCACGCCCGTAGCCTTGCCCGGCGGCGGCTGGCTGCCGCTGAGCCAGCTGGCCCGCATCGAGCGCGTGCCGCAAGATCCGGCGTCCACCGGCGCCTTTGTCGATGGCCAGGCGGCCGCGGTGATTGCCGTGGCCATGGACAGCGGCCTCAATGTGATCAGCTTTGCCGAGCGCCTGCGCGGCGAGGTGGCGCAGATCCAGGCCCAGCTGCCGGCAGGCATGCAGCTGGTGCCCATCACCGACCAGGCGCAGATCGTCACCAAGCAGCTCAAGCAGGTCAGCCAGGTGTTCCTGGAGACCACCATCATCGTCATGGGGGTGGTGGTGCTCTTCCTGGGCCTGCGCACCGGCCTGATCGTCGGGGCCATCGTGCCCACCACGGTGCTGGGCAGCCTGGTGGTGATGAAGCTGCTGGGCATCGAGCTGCACACCATCTCGATCGGCGCCATCATCATTGCCCTGGGCCTGTTCGTGGACAACGCCATCGTCGTGGCCGAGGACATGGAGCGCCGCCTCGCCCTGGGCGAAGACCGCAGCTCGGCCGCCGCCGCGGCCGGCCGCACCATGTTCATCCCCTTGCTGGTGTCATCGCTGGCCATCATCCTGACCTTCATGCCCCTGGTGCTGAGCCAGACCGAGACGGGCGAGTACCTGCGCAGCCTGGGCCTGGTGATGGCGATTGCGCTGCTGCTGTCCCTGCTGCTGGCGGTGACCGTGACGCCGCTGCTGTGCCAGCGCTTCGCCCACCACCATGCCGAGCTGAGCCGCATGGCGCTTGCCGTCGAGGCGCTGACCGGCTGGTATCGCGGCAAGGTGCGCTGGGTGCTGGGCCACAAGACGCAATACATCGGCACCATGGTGGCGCTGCTGGCCGCTGCCGGCTGGCTCTTCGCCCATGTGCCGTCCGAGCTGATGCCGGCCTCCGAGCGCCGCCAGCTGCAGATGGCCATCGAGCTCGCACCCGACACCAGCGGCAACACCACCCTGGCCACGGCCCAGCGCATCAGCCAGGCCCTGAGCGACGACAAGCGCTTTCCCGAGCTGCAAAGCCAGGCCGTCTACGTGGGCGATGGCGGCCCGCGTTTCATCCTGGCGCTCAACCCGCCCACGCCGGCCAGCCACCGCGCCTATGCCGTGCTGACCCTGGCGCCCGGCTACAGCCATGAGCAGGCGCTGCAACGCTTGCGCAGCGAGCTGCCCGCGCTCTTCCCCGAGGTGCGTTTTGAACCCAAGCGCTTCTCCATGGGCTCGACCGAATCGGGCACGGCCGAGTTCCGCATCAGCAGCAGCGATGCTCACTCGCACCGCGCCGCCGCCGAGCAGCTGAGCCAAGCCCTCAATGCCCTGCCCGAGATGGTGGAAGTGCGCAGCGATGCCGAACGCCAGATCCTGCATGTGGCCGTGGAGCTGGATCAGGTCAAGGCGGCCGCCGCCGGCATCAGCAGTGCCGAGGTGGCGCGCAGCCTGGAGCGCCTGCTCTCGGGCGAGGCGGTCACGCAGTTCCGCGAGGGCGACACCTTGCTGCCGGTGCTGGTGCGCGGCCCGCTGGAGCTGCGCGAGCGGCTGCAGCAGCTGCAGGCAGCGCCGCTGGAACGGGCCGATGGGCAAGGCCGCGTGCTGCTGGGCCAGATCGCTCGGGTCGAGCTGGCTGGCCAGCCCTCGGTGCTGCAGCGCGTGGACCAGAAGCGCGTGGTCACCCTGAGCGCCCGCCATGCCCGCTGGACGGCACAGAGCCTGGCCGATGCGGTGCAGCCCGAGCTGGATCGTCTGCAGAAGGACGGCCGGGTGCAGATCGAGCTGGGCGGTGAAATCGAAGAGGGCGCCAGCGCCAACCAGGCCATCACCGCCTTGCTGCCGGCCTGCGTCGTCGCCATGTTCCTGCTCTTCGTCTGGCAGTTCGAGAGCCTGCGCAAGAGCCTGATCGTGATGACCAGCATCCCCTTCGTCAGCATCGGCGCGGCGCTGGCGCTCCAGCTCACCGGCACGACCCTGACCTTTGTCGGCACCCTGGGCCTGCTGGCCCTGGCCGGCATCATCGTCAACAACGCGGTGCTGCTGCTCGATGCCATCGACGAGGCCATCGCCCATGGCCTGGAGCCCGCCGCCGCGATCGAGGATGCGGCCTCCAAGCGCCTGCGCCCCATCGTCATGACCAAGGCGGTCTGCATCCTGGGCCTGATGCCGCTCTACTTTTTCGGCGGCGCGGTCTGGACCAGCCTGGCTGTGGTGATGATGGGCGGTCTGGCCTTGGGCACCTTGATCACCCTGGGCCTGATCCCGGCCCTGTATGCCGCTTTCTACCGTGTGCCGGCGCCCCAGGCGACGGTCAGCCATTGAACTTGCCTGCCATGTTGCCGATGAAAACGCCTCTCTTTCCCTTGCTGCTGGCGCTGAGCCTGGTCGGTTGCGCCAGCGTGGCGCCGCCCAGCCAGCTGCCGGCGCTGCAAGCACGCCACGACAGCCGCCTGCCGGCCGCCGCCGGGCTGCAGCCCGGCCCCATGGCCAGCACCGCCTGGTGGCAGGCCTTGCAAGACCCGCAACTGAACGCCCTGGTCGAGCAGGCGCAAGCCCGCAACCTGGACCTCAAGGCCGCGCTGGCCACCGTGCAGGAAGCCCGCGCCCTGGCCGGCCTGGCCCGCCGCGAGGGAGGCCCGCAGGCCAGCCTGGGCGCCACGGCCCAGGTCTCGCGCGCCTCCATGCCCGAGGTCGACCCCTACCGCAGCGGCCAGCCGCGCCCGCCCGAGCAGCGCCTGATCGGCCTCAGCCAAAGCCTGAGCTGGGAGCTCGATCTGTTCGGCCGCGTGGCCACCGCACAGGCCGTGGCCGAGCGCGAGCTGGACATGGCGAGAGCCGATCTCCATGCCGCCCAGGCCCTGGTGCAGGCCGAGCTGGTCAACCGTTATGTGCAGCTGCGCGCCTTGCAGCAGCTGGAAGGCTTGAGTGCCCAGCAGCTGGAGTTGGCCGAGGCCCGCCGCCAGCAGCTGCAGGCGCGTGTGAACGCCGGCCTGGCCGATGCGCGCGAGCTGCGCGCTGTCGAGGCCGAGCAGGCCCAGCGCAGCGCCGAGCGCGCCGGCCTGCAGGCCCAGCTGCAGCAAACTCTGGTCGCCATCGCCCTGCTGTGCGGCCATGCGCCGGCGGCCCTGGATCGTGAGCTGGCGGCTTTGCGCCAGCCGCAGGCCTTGCCGGCCTTGCCCTTGCAACAGAGCGTGCAGCTCGGCGAGGGCTGGTTGCAGAAGCTGCCCCAGGTGGCGCGTGCCGATGCTGCCCTGCGCGCCAGCCTGGGCCAGCAGGTGCTGGCCGAGCGCGCCCACCTGCCGCGCCTGAGCCTGGCGGCCACGGTGGGCTTGAACGAGAGCGCCTCGCGCCTGGGCCAGGCGGGCGCCCTGCGCTATGCCGCCGGCCCGGCTCTGCAGTGGGACTGGTTCGATGCCGGCCGCCGCCAGGCACGCGAGGCTGCAGCCCGGGCCGGCAGCGAGCGGGTCTGGGCCCAGTTTGAGCAGACCGTGCTGCAGGCCTTGGCCGAAGGCGACTCGTCGCTGCGCGGTTGGAACGCTAAGGCCCGCGGCTGGGAAGAAGCCCAGGCGGCCGAGCGAGCAGCCGCCGAGGCGGCGCGTTATGCCCGCGAGCGCCAGCGCGCCGGGATGGAGCCGGCCATTCAGGCGCTGACCGCCGAGGCCCAGCGCCTGGACGCGCGCCAGCGCAGCCTGTCGCAACAGGCCCAGGCCTTGCAGGCCTTCGTGCAGGTGCAGCTGGCCCTGGGTGCCTGGCAGCCGGCTTGAGGCATGGCGGGGCTCTTCCAAGAAGCAGGCCGGCGATGGCGCGCCGCACGGGCGGCGGCGATGTTCGCCCTTGCCTTGCTGCTCAGTGCCTGCTCCAGCTACCGGCCCTGGATCAACCAAGTGCGCTTGCCCAGCGCCCCAGAGGCGCCCACTGCCGCTACGCTGGTGGCGCCGGCATCCGCCCCTGCGCGGCCGGTGGTGGTGGCCGTGGCGCTCTCGGGCGGCGGCGCTCGCGCGGCGGCTTTTGGTTTGGGCGTGCTGCAGGCCTTGAAAGCGACCGAGTTCGATTTGCCGGGGCGCCGCACCAACCTGCTCGACGAGGTGAGCCTGATCAGCGGGGTGTCCGGCGGCAGCATCCTGG
Source organism: Kinneretia sp. DJ1R-11 (assembly GCF_025717595.1). Classification (NCBI taxonomy): domain Bacteria; kingdom Pseudomonadati; phylum Pseudomonadota; class Betaproteobacteria; order Burkholderiales; family Sphaerotilaceae; genus Roseateles; species Kinneretia sp. DJ1R-11. The sequence goes on along the minus strand of NZ_JAJIRR010000001.1, from coordinate 582,379 downwards.
CCGCACATTACGCCGCCTTGGGGGATGAAAGCCTGGCCCGCTTTGAGCATGATTTTCTGCTCGCGCCCTTTGAGGGCCGGCTGCTGCAGGAGCTGCTCTGGCCACAGCGGCTCTACCAGCTGAGCTCGCCCTGGTATGGGCGCAGCCAGATCCTGGCTGCGCGTCTGGACGCGCTGTACCGCGGCATGAGTTTTGCCGATGTCCGACGCCGCCCCGGCGCGCCCGAACTGATGATCACCGCCACCGATCTCACCACCGGCGCGCCCTTTGATTTCACGGCCGAGCAGTTCGAATTGATCTGCTCCGATCTCGACAGCACCCCCTTGTCCTTCGCGGTGGCCGCCTCCTCGGCCGTGCCCTTGCTGCTGTCGCCGATGACGGTGCGCAACCATGCCAGCCATTGCCCCGATGGCGCCGCGCGCGCTGCCTTGGCCAGCGACGGCGCGGCGGGCAGCTACCGCGCTGAGCTGCTCAAGCGCTCGGTCGAGGGCTACCGCAATGCGGCCGAGCGGCCCTTCATCCACCTGGTGGACGGCGGCGTGACCGACAACCTGGGCGTGCGCCTTTTGCTCGACCGCCTGGTGGCTCGTGGCTCCATGCACGCCAACTTTGCCGACGCGCCGCCCGGATCGATCCGTCAGCTGGTGCTGGTGACGGTGAACTCCGAGCGGGGCCTGGCCGAGCGCATCGACAGCAGCGACCGCGTGCCCAGCACGGGCCAGGTGCTGGAGTCGCTGATCTTTGGGGCCGGCGCCCGCGAATCACAGATCACCTTGGGCATCCTCGGCGACGACCTGCGCCGCTGGCGCGGGGAACTGCAGCGCAGCCGTGGCCAGCCGGGCAGCCCCTTCGCGGCCGATGCGGAGCTGCAAGTGGTCAGCATCAGCCTGCATGACGAGCGCGACGACCGCATCCGCGACCGACTGCTGCGCGTGCCCACCGCCTTCACCATCGAAGCCGCGGATGTGCGAGAGCTGCAAGCCGCCGGCCGCCGCGCCCTGCGCAGCGCCGAAGCGTTTGTCGAGTTGGAGCGTGCTTTGCTGCGGCTTCGGGAGCCCGCGCCGAACTGAGGGACGTATTGAAGGCCTGCAATGTCTTGCCGCTGCCGCGTTGGTATGCCGCTCATTCTTGGCGTTGGATCGCCGGTGAAGCCGATTTTCCATGCTCAAATGCCTGTGAGAATCTGGCGCCATGCTGGCTTCATCTCAGGGGTGGGTTTCGCCGCGGAAACGCCTGGCGAAGCGAGATTGCAGGACGAGAAAAGATGAGAGCTCTTGAATTTGTCATGGCCGTGATGTTGAGCGCGGTGGCCTCGGCGGCCAGCGCGGCTCCATCAAAATTGGAGCGCTGGCGCTGCCCGATCATGCCACCGCCGCAGCTCAGCGACAAGCGGCTGCCGAACGGCGAGTTCTTCATGAAGGCGAGATATCTGTTGAAGGCCGACGGCGCCATCGAGCAGATCACGGTGGAGGGCAAGGGCCCCGAGAGCTTCCGCCGTGCCATTGCGGAGTCCATCCGCGCCTTCGAGTGCTTGCCTGCAGCAGCGGACCAGGAGATCGAATCCGAGTTTCGGATCCGGATTTCCTAGGCCTCTGCACAGATCCCAAGTTCGCAGGGGGCTCCGCGGGTTCCCTGTCTTCCGCCATGCATTTCATCGAGCCCGGCATGCCCCCGATCCGCATCCTCACCGCCGCAGACGCCAGCGCCTACCGCAGCCTCATGCTCGAGGCCTACGAGCAAGCGCCGGATGCGTTCACGACCACGGCTGCCGAACGCCGCGCGGAACCCGAGTCCTGGTGGATCAAGCGGATCGGCAGCGCTGTCGGCCTGGCCACGAGCTTGGGGGCGTGGCAAGACGAGCAATTGGTCGGCACGGTGGCACTGGAGTACTCGGCCAAACCCAAGACCCGCCATGCAGCGCTGGTGCTGGGCATGTATGTCCAAGCCTCTCAGCGTGGACAGGGCGTAGGTCTGGCGCTGATGAAGGCGGCATTGGCGGCCGCGGCGTCGCGACCGAACATCCTGTCTTTGAACCTGACTCTGACCGAAGGCAATGAACCCGCACTTCGGCTGTATCGCTCCGTGGGCTTCGTCACCTGGGGCATTCAGGCGGAGGCGATTCGCACCGACGCTGGCCTCAAGGGCAAGGTGCACATGTCACTGGCACTGCCCATGCCTCGCACCGAGGCCTGAGTTCGCGTTCAGAGCGACTCTTCTGCAGCCAGGGCTGTGTTGGCGGCGCCCGGTTCCGAGGCGGCGGCAGCCTTGGTGAAGAGCAAGAGGGCGAAGAGTGTCGACACGCTCGACAAAGCCACCACCGCTGCGATCAGCGTCAGCGTGCTGCGGGCGGAAGCAGTTAGCTTCACCCAAGAAAAATCGAGGTGCTTGTGGTTGGGGTTCAGGATCTTCATGCGTCGTCTCTGCGTGCTTCGTCATTGAAATGGACGGAACGAAGCGGGCTTCAGGGAAAGGAGACGCATTGTCAAAAACTGAGCCGGATTTGTCCGTGGCCCTTGTGTGCAGCGACTTTGACTGAATGTGACGGCGCTGGCCTTCAGTGCGGGTGCGAGGCCTCAAGCGCCTCAGGCCCCAGATGCCGGTACACCAGCCCTTCGCCGCCACGGAAGGGGATGCTGCGCTCCAGCGTGGCGCCGAGGCGCTCAGCGACCTGGACCGAGGCTTGGTTGCCCGATGCGATCACGCTGACCGCGCTGCGCCAGCCAAAGTCGCTGTATGCCGCACGCAGTGCGGCGCGGGCGGCCTCGGTGGCATAGCCCTGGCCTTGGGCTTCGGGGAGCAAGGCCCAGGTGATCTCGGGCTCCAGCCAGCCCTCCGGGAACCAGAGCCCTGACAGGCCCAGAAACACACCGTCGGCTTTGCGTTCCAGCGCCCAGGGGCCGTAGCCACGCAAAGCCCAATGCCCGAAATAGGCCGCGAACTTGCGCCAGGCCTCGTCGCGCCCGCAGGGCCCGCCGTAGGTGGCCGAGACTGGGTCGGCAAAGAATCGGGCCATTCCCTCGAAATCCGCCTCGGCAAAAGGCCGAAGCCGCAGGCGCTCGGACTCGAAGCTGGGGATGGTGAGACCGGAGAGGGGTGCTTGGGGCATGGCGGCAGGTCAGGTGTCCAGGCGCTCAGCTTAGCCGCTGCCGGCGCCCCCTCACTCACTCACTCAGTGCGTGCGCTTGCGGGCCACTGTGCCCATGCTCGGGCTCTTGCCTGCTTCGCTGTGGGAAACCGCGCTCGACCATTGTTTCTGCCGGGCCAGTTCCGAGGCTGTGGCTTCATCGGCGGTGACCAGAAACTCGGTGTTGCTGCGCTCGACGAAGTAGGCGCTCTTGAAACGCAAGAGCAGTTCACCCAAGGCCTGGCGAGCCTGAAGCGGTGCGCCATTGAAGGTGAGGGTCAGCGTGGTCATGGTGCTTTGGCTTTCTTTCAATCGTTGCTTCGAATTGCCGGCTCAAGAACATGGAGCAGGTGATTCATGAACGTTGCAGATGAAAGCCGGTTGACCGCGCTTCTCGATCAGGCCAAGCTGGCCCGGCGCAACTCAATCGCCTCTCTGACGATGGGCAGGAGCTCGCTGGCTGCGCCGGTGCCCTCCATCGCCGCCAGCAGCTCCCGCCGCATGCGCGGCTCCCAGAATTTTTGAATGTGGGTGGCGATGCCGTCGAGGGCTTCGGCGTGGTCGGGCATGGCCTGGAAGAAGGTGCCGATCTGGTTGGCCATGCGGACGAGTTTTTCAATGTCCATGGGGAGGGTGCAGAAGCTGAGGTTCGGAGTCGTGGAGGTCCAGCCGCTCGGGGTGGCAGTAGACGACCAGGTCCTGGCGGCGGGCGAAGCCGACCAGGGTCATATTGGCGCGCGCGGCGGTGGCCACGGCGAAGGAGGTGGGGGCGGACACGGCCGCGAGCAGGGGCACGCCGGCGCTGGCGGTCTTCTGCACCATTTCGAAGCTGGCGCGGCTGGTGACGGCGATGAAGCCTTCACCGGCTTTGACTTCATGCCGAGCCAGGGCGCCGATCAGCTTGTCCAGGGCGTTATGGCGGCCGACGTCTTCGCGCAGCCATTTCACCTCGCCCTCGGCCGAGCACCAAGCAGCCGCGTGGACGGCGCCGGTGGCCTGCTGCAGGGTCTGGTGCTCGACGAACTGACCCATGGCCCGGGCAATCGCAGCGCGGCTGAACAGCCGGCCCTGGCCCGGCATGGCCAGCTCCGGCAGATGGCGCGCCACCTGAGCCAGGCTCTCGGTGCCGCAGAGCCCGCAGCCGGTGCGGCCGGTCATGGAGCGTCGGCGGTCTTTCAGTCGGGCGAAGGCCTCGCCGGCGATGCGCAGGTGCAGGGTGATGCCTTGCTCGCTGCTTTCTTCCTCGACACTGAACAGCTCATGCGGTGCACTGAGGATGCCTTCGCTGAGCGAAAATCCGAGCGCGAACTCTTCCAGGTCCAGCGGCGTGGCCAGCATCACCGCATGCGAGATGCCGTTGTACTCCAGGGCCACCGGCACCTCTTCGGCCACCCAGTCGTCCACCGCAAAGGCCGCGCCCGCGCGCACGCCCTGCACCGGCAGCACGCGTGCGCCCTCGCAGAACGTGGGCCGCGCCGCGCCCGCCCCGGCGCTTAGCGCTGGGGCCGGGGCTGGCGGCTTGCCGCTGCGCTCACTTGCCATGGGCGCCCTCGGGCTGGCGGGCCTGTTGCAGCGCGTCTTGCTGGGCCTGGTTGAAGCGGCTGTACTCGCGCTGCCAGTCGGACGGCTGCTGCACCGGCATCACCTGCACGGCGGTCACCTTGTACTCGGGGCAGTTGGTGGCCCAGTCGGAGTTGTCGGTGGTGATGACGTTGGCACCGGACTCGGGGAAGTGGAAGGTGGTGTAGACCACGCCCGGCTGCACCCGCTCGGTGACGGTGGCGCGCAGCACGGTGTCGCCTGCGCGGCTGGCGATGCCGACCCAGTCGTCGTCCTTGATGCCGCGTTCTTCGGCGTCATGCGGGTGGATCTCCAGTCGGTCCTCGCTGTGCCACTGGTTGTTGGGCGTGCGCCGGGTCTGTGCGCCCACGTTGTACTGGCTCAGGATGCGGCCAGTGGTCAGCAGCAGCGGGAACTTGCGCGTCACCTTTTCATCGGTGGGCACGTACTGGGTGATGATGAAACGGCCCTTGCCGCGCACGAACTTGTCCACGTGCATGATGGGCGTGCCGGCCTCTTCGGTGTGCTCGTTGCACGGCCATTGCACGCTGCCCAGGCGTTCGATCTTCTCGTAGCTGACACCGGCGAAGGTCGGGGTCAGCGCGGCGATCTCGGCCATGATCTCCTCGGGATTCTTGTAATCCATCGGGTAGCCCAGGGCCTGGGCCAGCTTTTGGGTCACCTCCCAATCGGCATAGCCGGCCAGCGGCGGCATGACCTTGCGCACGCGGCTGATGCGGCGCTCGGCATTGGTGAAGGTGCCGTCCTTTTCCAGGAAGCTCGATCCGGGCAGGAAGACATGGGCGTACTTGGCGGTCTCGTTCAGGAAGATGTCCTGCACCACCACGCATTCCATGGCCATCATGGCCGCGGCCACATGTTTCGTATTGGGGTCGGACTGCACGATGTCCTCGCCCTCGCAGTACAGGCCCTTGAAGCTGCCCGAGAGCGCCGCGTCGAACATATTCGGGATGCGCAGGCCCGGCTCGGGGTTGATGCTCACGCCCCAGGCCGCTTCGAACTGCGCGCGCACGCTGCTGTCCGAGACATGGCGGTAGCCCGGCAGCTCATGCGGGAAGCTGCCCATATCGCAGCTGCCCTGCACATTGTTCTGGCCGCGCAGCGGGTTCACGCCCACGCCTTCGCGGCCGACATTGCCGGTGGCCATGGCCAGGTTGGCAATGCCCATCACCATGGTCGAACCCTGGCTGTGCTCGGTCACGCCCAGGCCGTAGTAGATGGCCGCATTCGGCCGCCGCGTGACGGCGGCCGTTCCATCGCTCGCGCCGGTGGCGTACAGCCGCGCCGCGCCGCGCAGCTCGGCCGCCGGCACGCCGCTGGCGGCCTCCAGCGCCTCGGGCGAGTTCTCGGGCCGGGCCACGAACTCACGCCACTGATTGAAGCTCTTCGGGTCGCAACGCTCGGCCACATAGGCTTCATTGACCAGGCCCTCGGTGACGATGACATGGGCCAGGGCGGTGATCACCGCCACATTGGTGCCGGGCTTGAGCTGCAGATGGTGAGCCGCCTGGATGTGGGGCGACTTGACCAGGTCGATGCGGCGCGGGTCGACGACGATGAGCTTGGCGCCCTCGCGCAAACGGCGCTTCATGCGCGAGGCGAACACCGGGTGCGCCTCGCTCGGGTTGGCGCCGATGACCATGATCACATCGGCCTTCTCCACCGACTTGAAGGTCTGCGTGCCGGCCGAGGTGCCCAGGGTCTGGCCCAGGCCATAGCCGGTGGGCGAGTGGCAGACGCGGGCGCAGGTGTCAACGTTGTTGTTGCCGAAGGCTGCGCGGATCAGCTTCTGCACGAGGTAGGTTTCCTCGTTGGTGCAGCGCGAGGAGGTGATGCCGCCGATGGAATCCTTGCCATGCTTGGCCTGGATGCGCCGGAACTCGCTGGCCGCGTGGTTCAGCGCCACCTCCCAGCTGACCTCTTGCCAGGGGTCTTGGATGCTGGCGCGGATCATGGGCTTGGTGATGCGGTCCTGGTGGGTGGCATAGCCCCAGGCAAAGCGGCCCTTGACGCAGCTGTGGCCTTCGTTGGCCTTGCCGTCCTTCCAGGGCACCATGCGCACGACTTGCGTGCCCTTCATTTCGGCCTTGAAGCCGCAGCCCACGCCGCAGTAGGCGCAGGTGGTGATGACGCTGTGCTCGGGCTGGCCCAGCCAGATGACGGACTTTTCCTGCAGCGTGGCCGTGGGGCAGGCTTCGACGCAGGCGCCGCAGCTCACGCATTCCGATTCCATGAAGGGCTGGTCCTGGCCCGGCGACACGCGCGACTCAAAGCCGCGGCCCGAGATCGTCAGCGCAAAAGTGCCTTGCGTCTCTTCGCAGGCGCGCACGCAGCGGTTGCAGACGATGCACTTGCTCGGGTCGTAGGTGAAGTAGGGGTTGGACTCGTCTTTCTTCGAATCGCAGTGGTGGGCGCCGGCCGCGGCCCCAACGCCGTAGCGCACATTGCGCAGCCCCGTCACGCCGGCCATGTCCTGCAACTCGCAATTGCCATTGGCCGAGCAGGTCAGGCAGTCCAGCGGGTGGTCGGAGATGTAGAGCTCCATCACGCCCTTGCGCAGATCCTGCAGCTTAGGGCTCTGGGTCTTGACCTTCATGCCAGCCTCGGCCGGCGTGGTGCAGCTGGCGGGATAGCCCTTGCGGCCCTCCACCTCCACCAGGCAGAGCCGGCAGGAACCAAAGGGCTCCAGGCTGTCGGTGGCGCAGAGCTTGGGCACCTTGATGCCGGCGTCCACAGCGGCGCGCATCAGCGAGGTGCCCTTGGGCACGGTGACCGGGAAGCCGTCGATTTCCAGCGTCACTTCTTCGGTCGATTCCCGGCGCGGGGTGCCGTGGTCGATGTCTTGCTTGAGATGATCCAACATGGTGATCTGCTCCTGAGCGGGCCGTGTTCAGGCCGCGGCCTGGTCGGGCGCGGCAAGACCGAAGTCCTGCGGGTAGTGGTTCAGCGCCGAGAGCACCGGGAACGGCGTCATGCCGCCCATGGCACAGAGCGAACCGTGGGTCATGGTGTCGCAGAGGTCGCGCAGCAGGATCACCTGCTCGGCGCGGTTCTGGTTCTTGCGGATGCGGTCGATGACCTCCACGCCGCGGGTCGAGCCGATGCGGCAAGGCGTGCACTTGCCGCAGGACTCGATGGCGCAGAACTCCATGGCGTAGCGGGCCAGCTGGGACAGGTCTGCCGTGTCGTCGTGCACGACGATGCCGCCGTGGCCGACCACGGCGCCCATGGCCGCGTAGGCCTCATAGTCCAGCGGCACATCCCATTGCGACTCGGGCACGTAGGCGCCCAGCGGGCCGCCGACCTGCACCGCCTTGATCGGCCGGCCGCTGGCCGTGCCGCCGCCGAAGCCGTAGAGCAGCTCGCGCAGCGTCAGGCCGAAGGCTTTCTCGACCAGACCGCCATGCTTGATATTGCCGGCCAGCTGGAAGGGCAGGGTGCCGTGCGAGCGGCCCACGCCAAAGTCACGGTAGGCCTGAGCGCCGCGCGCCAGGATGATGGGCGCGCTGGCAAAGGTGATGACGTTGTTGATGACCGTCGGCTGGCCGAACAGGCCCGAGAGCGCCGGCAGCGGCGGCTTGGCCCGCACCACGCCGCGCTTGCCTTCGATGCTCTCCAGCATGGCGGTCTCTTCGCCGCAAACATAACTGCCCGCCGCCTTGCGCACCTCCAGATGGAAGGCCTGACCGCTGCCGCAGACGCTGTCGCCGAGGAAGCCGGCCGCGGTGGCGCGGGCGATGGCCTCGTTCATCGTCGCGATGGCATGTGGGTACTCGGAGCGGATGTAGATGTAGCCGTCGGTGGCGCCCACCGCCAGCGCGGCGATGGTCATGCCCTCGATCAGCATGAAGGGATCGCCCTCCATGGTCATGCGGTCGGAGTATGTGCCCGAGTCGCCTTCGTCGGCGTTGCAGACCACATACTTTTGTGCCGATTGCGCCTCGCGGACGGTCTTCCACTTGATGCCGGCCGGGAAGGCCGCGCCGCCGCGGCCACGCAGGCCTGAGTGCAGCATCTCCTGGATGATGGCGCTGCCGTCCAGGCTGAGCGCGCGGCGCAGGCCGGCCCAGCCCTCGTGGGCTTCGTAGTCGGCCAGCGAGAGCGGGTCGATGACGCCGACGCGGCGGAAGGTCAATCGCTCCTGCAGGGCCAGGAAAGGGATCTGCTCGGTCACGCCCTGGCGCAGCGGATGCTCGCCGCCCTGCAGCAGGCCGGCATCGAGCAGGCCCGGCACATCGGCGGCCTCGACCGGGCCGTAGGCGATGCGGCCTTGCGGCGTCTGCACCTCAACCAGGGTCTCCAGCCAGAACAGGCCACGCGAGCCATTGCGCACCAGCTCGATACTCAGTCCGCGGCATTGGCATTCATGGCGCAAGGCCTCGGCCACCTCGTCGGCGCCCACCGCCAGCGCGGCGGAATCGCGCGGCACAAACACTTTCGTCACGATAGCGCTCGTCATCACAGGCCCTCCTTGGCCAGCAGGGCGTCGAGCTTGGCCGGCGTCATGCGGGCATGCAGGCGCTCGTTGATCTGCAGGGCCGGGGCCGAGGCGCACAGGCCCAGGCAGTAGACCGGCTCCAGCGTCACCGCGCCATCGGCGCGCGTGTGGTGCGAGGCGCAGCCCAGGCGCGCCTCGGCATGGGCCAGCAGCGCTTCGGCGCCGCGCGCCTGGCAAGCTTCAGCACGGCAGACTTGCAGCACCTGCTTGCCCGGCGCTGTGCTGCGGAAGAAATGGTAATAACTGATCACCCCATGGACCTCGGCCCGGGACAGGCTCAGGTGCTCGGCAATCAGGGGCACGGCGGCCGGCGGCACATGGCCCAGGGCTTCCTGCACGGCATGCAGCAGGGGCAGCAGGGCGCCGTCTCGGGCCGGGTGCGCGGCCAGCAGTTCGTGTATTGATTCGTCCATGGGGAAATTGTGGGGTAAAGCGAAGACAGCAAGTGCAAAACAGACTGAGAGAGAGCAAGAGAGCGAGCCCGCCGCTGAGCTTAAGCCGACCCGGTGGGGTCGGCTGCTCGTCATATCGGGCTCGTCTCGCTTGACTTCATGCGTTCAGGCCTTCAGTTGAAGAACTTGGTGACGCTCAGACCGGTGCGGTACACACCCCAGGCCAGCGGAATGCCCACCGCAGCCCAGGCCAGCAGCACCAGGGCCAGGCTGCTCTGGTGATGGGTCATGGTGACATTGCCCAGCTCGGAGGCGACCGCGCGGTCATGCGCCAGGCGCTTTTCCTCGGCCAGCTCCGCCGCACTCATGAAGTGCTTGGGGTCCAGCGGCCGCACCAGCAGATTGCAGATCAGGCCGATCACCAGCATGCCCACCAGGATGTACATGGTCTGGTTGTAGACCTGCTCGCGCGGGATGCCCAGGCCCAGCTGGTAGTCGCGCATGTAGTTCACGACGATGGGGCCCAGCACGCCGGCGGTGGCCCAGGCGGTCAGCAGGCGGCCGTGGATGGCGCCCACCATCTGCGTGCCGAAGAGGTCGGCCAGATACGCCGGCACCGTGGCAAAGCCGCCGCCGTACATGCTCAGGATGATGCAGATCGCGCCCACAAAGAGCAGCTTGTTGCCGGCCATGGCGCTGCCCGGGATGCTGGCGTACATCAGGCCACCGAGCACGAAGAAGACCACATAGGTCATCTTGCGGCCCAGCTTGTCCGACAAGCTGGCCCAGAAGAAGCGGCCGCCGATATTGAACAGGCTGATCAGCGCCGCAAAGCCCGCCGCCACGCCGGCGATGGCTGTCAGCTGCGTCTTGTCGAGATTGCCGAACTTGGCCGCCTCACCGCTCAAGCCAATCAGGCTGCCGCCGAAGACCTCCTGCAGCATGGGGCTGGCCATGCCGATCACGCCGATGCCGGCCGACACGTTCATGCACAGCACCATCCAGATCAGCCAGAACTGTGGAATGCCCCAGACCTTTTTCACATGCACATGGTTTTGCGTGATCATGGTGTTGCTGGCCTGCGCCTTGGGCGGCGTCCATCCTTCCGGCTTCCAGCCCGAGGCCGGCACGCGGTAGGACAGTGCGCCACCCATCATGAAGACAAAGTACACCAGGGCCATGACGATGAAGGTCTGCGTCACGCCCACGTCGGTGGGGGTGGCGAACTGCTTCATCAGCTCGGCCGCCAGCGGCGAGCCAATCATGGCGCCGCCGCCAAAGCCCATGATGGCCATGCCGGTGGCCATGCCGCGGCGATCCGGGAACCACTTGATCAGGGTCGACACCGGCGAGATATAGCCCAGGCCCAGCCCGATGCCACCGATCACGCCCGAGCCCAGCAGCATCAGCCAGAACTGATGCAGGTGCACGCCCAGGGCCGAGATCAGCATGCCGCCGCACCAGCACAGGGCGCTGACGACGCCGGCCTTGCGCGGGCCGGCCCGCTCCAGCCAGCCGCCCCAGATGGCGGCCGAGCTGCCCAGCAGCACGAAAAACAAGGTGTACATCCAGCCCAGGGTGGAGATCTTCCAGTCGCAGCTGCTGATGAACAGTTCCTGGAAGAAGCCCACATCGGGCCCGCACTTGATCGCCTCCTTGATGCCCAGCGCCTTGGACAGAGGCAGCCAGAACACCGAAAAGCCATAGGCCATGCCGATGCACAGATGGATGGCCAGGGCGGCCGGTGGCACCAGCCAGCGGTTGAAGCCGGGGGCGGCAATGATGCGCTCTTTGTCGAGGAAGCCGGATTTGGCCCCGCTCAGGCGGCCAGGCTCGCCTGTCATCACAGTGGACATAAGTTTTGTCTCCGAATCGTTTTTGCTTGTGCACTCGTCGGTGCAGGCGGAGTGTTGGCCGCGCGGCCGCCGCCCGTCCAATTGATTCGGGAAATGGGGCGATCAGTTTGGAAAATCAGGGTTTGCCCGAGCCAGGCGGAGAAGCGAGCCTCGGGCGCATGGTGGCCTGCGAGGGCGACCGGCCGGCTTCAGCTGAACTCGATCTGCCGTTCGCAGCAGGCCCGCCATGTTGAGACGGCAACGCCGTAGGAATGGATGTCCCAAGGAACGCCTTCCCGGCCGATCGACGTAGTGTTAACAGGCTCTAGCCGCCGCTCGCTTCGGACGCGTAGTTGTCTTTGACGCGTACATAGTGCTCGGCAGAGTATTTGAGATAGACCATCTCTTCCACGGTGAGTGCCCTCACCCGTACTGCCGGTCTGCCTGCATACAGGTAGCCACTTTCAAGCACTTTTCCCGGCGTCACAAGGCTGCCTGCACCCACCATGACGTGGGCTTGGATGATGACGTCGTCCATGATGATCGAGCCCATTCCAATGAGGCACTCGTCGCCGATCGTGCATCCATGAAGGATCGCCGAGTGCCCGACGGTGACGTAGTTTCCGATGAGGAGTGGCGAGCCGGCCGGCTTGGCCGTGCTTTTGTGGGATACATGTCCCATGGCGAAGTCTTGGATGTTGCTGCAATCGCCAATGACGATGTGATTGACGTCCCCCCGCAGCACGGTGTTACACCAAATAGAGCTGTCGCGACCGACTTTCACGTCACCTATCACTTGGGCTGAGCTATGGACGTATACGCCTGCTGCAAGAGATGGCTGAGCGCCGAGGTATGTGCTTAAAGACATGCTTGAGCGGGTGGTGTGTGTGGCACCGAAAAACGTCCAGAGTAATCGGACGCCGCAGGCGGTCCGCGCTTGACTGATAGGTTAAAGCTCATTTTCGGACATCTCGTTCATAGGTGTGCGCAAGGCAGAACGCAGAACTCAGGACGACGAGTTGGCTGCAGCCCTGCACCATGCAGCTTTCCTTGCCCAGGCCACCCCGGCTCTGGAGCAGCAACTGCTGCTCCAACGGTGCCGAGTCAAATGTGGACCACCCATTCAAATCCTCGATTCGAATCAAAAACCTACTCTCGTACTTGTCCGCAACAGCTATGCGCCAGTATGTGGCCAATGATCTGCCGGCTCCGGACTCACGTCGACCAGCGCATCAGCGCCACGATCACCACCAGGACACCCAGGCCGAGGTTGACGGACACCCATGTGCGAATCTGCGCCAGGGCCGCGCCAGCCGTGGCCCACTCAGACACTGCTACAGCCCGGCTGAACCTCTTGTAAAGCGCGAAACGGATGTGCATGAAGATCGCCACCATGACGACACCCAGCACCGCCATGACGGTCCAGGCCAGCGTCATCTCGAAGTTGCCCCCCGACTGCACCACTTGCTTGGCCACACGACCCAGCATCCACACGCCGCTGGCCAGAGTCAGCAGCGAGGCCACCAGCACCGCTTGGAAGAAGCGCCCGAGCACATCGTGCATCAGCCGCAGGCGCAGCGGTGCTTCCAGTTGAGCGACCGCCGGTCGTAGGAAGAAGTGTGCAAACACCATGCCACCGATCCAAACGACGATGGACAGCACGTGCAAAGTCTTGAGAGTCGCGTAAATCATCGATCAGTCCCGTTCAAGTTCAAACCCAGTCCAGAAGCCACTCGCCACCTCAGACCCATGCCGTCAGCAGCAGGCCGTTCGTGGCCGCCACTGCCAAGCCCATCGCGAAACACCAGCCCCAGCTCGATGAACATCAGCGCCCCGGCCGCAAACAGCTTGCCGAGGGAATCGGCATCGCGACGATGATGGCCATCAGCCCAAGCCCAAGCGCGAGCGCCGTCGCCCACCTCGGGCCGGACATGGCGAGATGGCTCAGTCGGGCCCGGGCGTGGCGCCCGGCCCGAGTGTAGGCAGAAGGCAAGCCGACCCGCACGCGCAGGGCCCAGTGGCGCAGCAATTCGAGCTTGGCCACCCCTTGTGGCAGGCAGGGGCATGGCCAGCAGTTGCAAGGTCGTGCGCCTCCGTGCCGTGGGCTTGTGCCATCGCCTGCATCGACCCCGTTCCTCACGCACGGCAGCGGCTGCGTCGCGAGGCTGCTGCACGTTTGGCAGCCTCATGTGGACTCGGCGACCGCGGGCTGCCCGCGCGTCTTCCACAGCGATACCAGGACCCCCCCGGCAATCAGTCCGAAGGTCACGCTGAGCGAGATCACCGCCGGGATCTTGCCGATGATGCCCACCAGGAAAATCTTGCTGCCGATGAACACCAGCACCAGGGCCAGCGCGTACTTCAGGTACTTGAAGCGGTGGATCATTGCTGCCAGCGCGAAGTAGAGCGCGCGCAGGCCCAGGATCGCGAAGATATTGCTGGTGTAGACGATGAAGGGGTCGGTGGTGATCGCGAAGATGGCCGGCACCGAATCAACCGCGAAGATCAGATCGACGAACTCCACCAGCACGAGCGCCAGGAACAGCGGTGTCGCGAAGCGTTCCAGCTTGCCCGTCCTGGTGTCGGTCTCGCGCACCCAGAAGGCATTGCCGCGCAAGCCCTCAGTCACGCGCACATGGCGCTTGAGGAATTTCAGCAGTGGGTTCTTGGCGATGTCGGGCATGTGGTCGGCAATGATCCACATCTTGATGCCTGTGAAAATCAGGAAGGCACCGAACAGGTAGAGCACCCAGCTGAACTGGCTCACCAGCGTTGCCCCCAGGCCGATCATGAGTGCGCGCAGCAAGATCACGCCCAGAATGCCCCAGAACAGCACCCGGTGCTGGTACTGCCGCGGGATGGCGAAGAAGCTGAAGATCAGGGCGATGACGAAGACGTTGTCCATCGACAGCGACTTCTCGATCATGAAGCCGGTGTAGTAGTCCATGCCGCTCTGTGCGCCCAGATACCACCAGACCCAGGCACCGAACAACAGCGCCACGCTGATGTAGCCGGCCGACAGCAGCAGACTCTCGCGAACGCCGATTTCCTTGTCGTCCTTGTGCAGGACGCCCAGATCAAAGGCCAGCAGCGCGATGACGATGCCGACGAAGGTGAGCCAGACCCAGGTCGGCGTGCCCATGAAGTCGGCTGTGAGGAAGGGATGCAGGAAGTCCATGATTCACCTCAAGGGATTGCGGCAACGGCGGCAAGCGACAGGCCGCTTAGGGCGTGGAACATGATCGGGCTCGCCGAGGCGTTCGGGTGAGTCGGAGTGTGGGGATCTATGCGATTCGAATAAACCACGCCGATGCGCAATTCAACTTCGGTTTTTCAGAATCGGAGTGCAGATGCTGAGCGGCCGTCTTCGCAGTGACTTCTGTGTCGTCACCCAGGACGCCTTCGCGCGCGCCGAGCTGATCTTTCAGCAGGGCCAGGGCATCCCGGATGAGGTGCGCGAAGCGGCCAGTGGCAAGGCGGCTCGCCCCTGAACGCGTCTTGCTCGACCCCCATCAGCGAGCGTTGCCACGGGCCGCCTTCTTGGAGAGCGGCTCCTCTCCGTCGATCAGCTTCCAATGGTGCCGCGCGGCCTCCACGACCTTGGCTTCACCATCGGCCAGGTGGCCATCGGCTCGCGCCGCGGCCAGGGATAGACGCAACACCGTCCTTTGCAGCACCGGATCGGAGATCTCGGCCATCAATGACGTCATCTCGCTGCTATCGACCTGACCGATGAGCGAGTCTGTCTCGTAGCCACCCGCCAGCAGCTCTTCACGCAAGGTGTAAACGATGTGTGGCAGCAGCTGCGGATCCAGCCCGAGTTCGCGCTCAGCGCCCAACTTCTTGAGGATCTCGAACTCGTAGCTGCACACCTGACCGTCGGAGATGAGCACCAACGCGACGATGCGCGCGGCAGCTTCTGGGCTGTTACGGGGGTAGCTACGCACGATGGGTCTCCCTTGAAGAACCGAAGCTTGGGCTGACAAGCTGTGTTCTTTGTTCTTTGTTTTGTGTTCTGAGTTCAGTCGACTCGGGCTGGATGCCGCCGGTCAAACTGGCGTGTACGACGCGCGGCCGGGATCGGGATGGGCACGAGCACCGGCGCTGGCTGAGGCACCCACTGCCTGAGTTCCTCCTTCAGCAAGTGAAGGTTCTCCCTGATCCAGGCAAGCATGAGGGACGGAAAACGCAGAGAAGGCTTCATGGTGATGAGCTCGGATGTGATGAAAGACTGGAATATGCATCCAATCAAAGTTCGGAAGAACCGATATTTCCGAGACTCCAACTCAGTAAAATGCGAATTCGCCGAAACATGATGCGACGGGCGCAAAGCCGCACTCATGACCGGTCTGGCCGGACCTCGCTGATCTTGGTGAGCCGGAAGGCCCGGTCGTCGGCCTCGTAGTCCCACTGCTCGATCCGGCAGCATCCCGGCGCCGCATCCGCACCCCAGCGCAGAAGGTTCACCGAGTTGGGTGAGCCGTCACGCACCCGGGACGACACGGCGGTGCCCGCCTGCACAACCCACAGCGGACGCACCAGGCCTGGCAGTGGCATGACGTAGGGGAGGTGGATGTGCCCGCCCATGACGAGGTCGGCGCCGGCTTCAGCCCAACGCTGCAGAGCGGCCGCATGCCCGCGCAGTCGGTCGGGCTCATCCTCGGCGCGCGTGACGGCGATAGGCTGGTGCACCACGACCACGCGCAGCTGCTCAGGCTCGGCTTGTTTCAGAAGTCGGGTCACACGGTCGATCTGCAGCGCAGACAGCTCGCCATCTTTGTGTCGCCATGGTCGCGTGGTGTTGACGCCCACGACCAGGAGTTCCGCAGAGCGATGCACCGGCTCGAGATCGGTGCCGAAGGCGGCGCTGTACCGTCCATAGGGTCTGCGCAGCCGCGCCCACAGATCGAAGAGTGGGATGTCGTGGTTGCCTGGTACGGCCAGAACCGGCGCCCCCAGGCGGTCCACGAACGCACGTGCCGCGCGGAACTGGGCTGGACGAGCGCGCTGCGTGATGTCCCCCGACAGCACCAGAGCATCAGGTCGCTGCCGCTGGGTCAGCGTGCCCAGGGCCTCTACGACCGCGCCCTGCTCGGTGCCAAAGTGCGTGTCGGAAATCTGCAGCAGAACGCTCAAGGCGCCACCCCTTCGGCACAGGCCTGTGCATCGATGAGGGCAGCGTCGAGCTGTGGCTTCAGCAGATAGAGGGGCTTGGCGAGCACCCTGATGTCGAGCGGCGCGCGCATCATGGTCACCTCGCCATCGAAGGCCACCTTCACCCCGCGGCGGCCTTGCGGCAGCGTTGGCCGCACCACCAAGTGCTCGAACTCGAAGCGCTCCACCCCTGCGGCTTCACCCAGCCTGCCCATGGCGCCATGCAACATCAGGCCCAGCATTGACAGTGTTCCGATAGGCCGCAGCACGAGCGCGGCCATGCTGCCCTCGCCTGGCGTGCCCGCCAGGGTGTCATCGGGCTCCGCGCCGAACTGCTGCAGCTGCAGGCGGTTGTTGCCCACGAAGAGCGTCAGGGTTTGCACCTCGCGCGCCTGGCCACCCATCTCGATGTGCAGTCGCAAACGGCGCTGCGCACGCAGCAAAGTCGCACAGGCTGCCAAGAAAGCGACCCAGCGGCTGCGACCGAAGCGGGCCTTGAAGGCTTCCCGGTCTTGCAGAAGGTCGGGGTAGAGCCCGAGGCTGGTGTTGACAAGAAACACCCGTTCGTTGATGCCGGCCACTTGAACCGGCCTTGGCACCGAACGCAGCAGTTGGCGGACGGCATCGGCCGGGTTCTCGGCTATGCCGTGCGTGCGGGCAAAGTAGTTGAACGTGCCCTGTGGCACCACGCCCATGGCGCAGCCCGCGGCGTGTGCAGCCTGCGCCACGGTGTTGAGTGTGCCGTCGCCACCGATGGCGACCACGGCTGTGTGGGTAGCGATCGCCTTCGCCGCAGCCTGGTGCGACACGCAACTCAACTCGGCAGGGCTGCAGAACAGCAAGTCACCTCGCCGTCCGCCTGCCTGCAGCGCGGCCTCGACGACCTCGCGCTTCGCCCGTGCATCGCTGCTGCCCGCTGCCGCGTTGATGACGAACTGCAGCGGTGACGCGAGGTCGATCTCGGGGAGCGCGGCCATGGCTCTAGGCTCGCTCAGGTCTTCTCCCGCGTCAAACGTTCAGCAAAGGAGATGCCGATGGCAGAGAGCACGAAGGTGAAGTGGATGACGGCCACCATCGTTATGACCTGGACATTCTCCAAGCTCAAGTCGCCACTCAGATAGGTCTTCAAGGCATGCACGCCTGAGATCGAGATGATGGCGAAGGCCAGCTTCAACTTGAGGTTGTAGGTGTTGACGTGGTCCAGCCAGTCGGGCTTTTTCATGTCCTTTTTGTCGAAGTGCCCCGTGGTCACGAACAGCGACACACCGGCGAGCGCCACCACCCAGACCAGCTGCGCCACCATCGTCATGTCCACCAGCTCAAGCACCTTGATGATCAGGTCGATCTTTGCAAGGTCGCCAAAGAGCAAGGTGCTCATCAGCTTGTAGGTCTCCAGCAGGAACTTGCCCAGGATGCCGAAGATGATCGCCACCAGACCCACATAGAAGAACAGCATGGTGAATCGCATGCCGTAGAGCAGCGAACCGACCCCTGAGAGTAGTTTTTCCATTATTGGTAACGTTTAAATAGAGCTGACATTGAATTCAAGCAACGATCTGACCGCAGCTTCAGTGCCTGCTCGATCCAGATCATCCGGAGGACAAGCTGAGTAAGACCGTGGCGGACGATCTCAAACGCGGCGAAGCAAGTCACCGAAGACGGTGTGATCGCCTTCCTTGCGATCGGCGCCGGGTGCGTCGTACAGGACGAGCCAGCTCGCCTTGCTGCTGTCGGACAGTTCAGCCGGCAGATGGCAGATGGCCTCGGCGCGGTTGCTGCCGCGAGCGTGTGGCAGTGGCGCCGACTCGGTCAATGCCGACTCGAAGCGCACCGGCTCGCGGTTGGCAGCCAGCAAGGGCCGGGCGCCAGGCCATTTGAAGACGCGAATGTCGCCGTTCAGCACCATGGTCGGGCCGGCCAGGATGTAGAGGTCGTCGCCCGAGAAGTGCAGGTCCCGCACGCCCAGGCCGTCGAGTTGCAGAAAGTGCTTGCGGATCAGGGTGCCACTGTCGTCCAGGGGCGCCAGGCGCAGGTGTTCACCGCGGGTTTCGATCGCGATCTCTAGCAGCGCCGACCATCCGCGCAGCACCGGGCCGCGCAGGCCCAACAGCATGCGGCAGCCGTCCACGGCCAGGCCTTCGATGTCGAAGCCGTTGTCTTTGCCAGGGATGGCCATATAGGGGCCGAAGTGGGGGTCATCGGCGAGCGCACGCGTGAGCAGATTGGTTTGCGCATCGCCCTTCAGGCGCAGTGCCCGACGGCCGTCCTGGGCCTGCCGCACCAGGCAGGGCTCGCCCTTGGCGTCGGGCTCGATGGGCAGGCAGGCCAGCAGGCGGCGGTTGCCGTCCAGCGCCAGCTTCGCCAGGCGCTTGGCGTTGTCGGCATGGTCCCGCTCCGCTTTGGTGTTCTTGCGCTTCAGGCCGTGCGAGCCGACCACCCAGAGGAAGCCATCGGCCACGGCCATGCCTTCCAGGTCGGCCTCTTCCTCGGGCGCGCCGGGCAGGTCCAGCAGGTCGGCGAGCGGGAAGTCGCGCACCTCGCCGAAGCGCAAAGCCTCACCCCCCACCGGGTTGAGCCGGCGAAGGCGGTCCAGGCCGCAGGCTTCGTCGCCCGCCACCCAGAGCCAGTCGCCGGTGAAGGCCGCGCCGGACAGATTGGATTGAACCAGGGAGTCAGGAGTGAACTCCAGACGGGCAGCATTGGCAATTCGAGCGTTGGGCATCGGGTGATTCTCAAAGGTTGACGGGTCAGAAGGCTCGCGAGCTGTAAAGCGCGCAGGAACGAGCCGCCGAACCCCGGAGTGTGCGACCGAAGCGCCCGTCTGTGTTCAGGTTTATCCGATGTTCGCATCCTTGAAAGCCTGCTTTTTCAGAACCCCCTGGCGCCCCATATTCGGTCTGTCCGTCAAGCGGTGGAGATATGCGATGTAAGTGCTCTTCAAGTACGAACGCTGAACTCGAACGACCTCAGGACTCACAACCATGAACACCAAACTACCCATCCCCTCGACCGTTCCCGCGCAGGCCTCGCAGGCACAGCAGGCTACGCATATGGCGCCAATCGCCGCAGGCAGCGCGACACCCACAGATGTCGCCGCTGCGAGCCGTGTGCTGCGCAACACCTATGCCTTGCTGTCGATGACCTTGCTGTTCAGCGCAGCCGTCGCCGCTGCCAGCGTGGCGTTCCAGTTGCCGGCGCCGGGCCTCTTGCTCACTCTGGGCGGCTACTTCGGCCTGCTCTTTGCTGTCTACAAGTTCAAGAACAGCGGCTGGGCCCTGCCGGCGGTGTTTGCGCTGACGGGCTTCATGGGCTATTCCCTCGGGCCGGTGCTGACCCAATCTCTGGCGCTGCCCGGCGGAGCACAAGTCGTGACCCTGGCCCTGGCGGCCACGGGCGCCACCTTCCTGGCCTTGTCGGCCTGGGTCTTGTCGACCCGGCGCGACTTCAGCTTCATGGGCGGCTTCCTGTTCGCCGGCATGGTCATCGCGTTGATTGCCGGCCTGGGCGCCGTGTTCCTGCAGATTCCGGCGCTGGGCCTGGCCGTCGCCGCGATGGTCGCACTGCTGTCGGCGGGCTTGATCCTGTTCGAGACCAGTCGCATCGTCACCGGCGGTGAAAGCAACTATGTGCTGGCCACCGTCGGGCTGTACGTATCGATCTTCAACCTGTTCACGAGCCTGTTGAGCCTGTTCGGCTTCGGCGGCTCAGACGAATAACCTTCACCAGGAGCACACCATGAAATGCCCCAGCTGTACCGACACCGCACTCGTGATGAGCGATCGCCAGGGCGTCGAGATCGACTACTGCCCGCAATGCCGCGGCGTCTGGCTGGACCGAGGCGAACTCGACAAGCTGATCGAGCGCTCGACCGCGGCCACGGCCACGGCAGCAGCGTCGACGCCTTCCGGCGGCAGTGCGGCCCGATCACAGCCCCAGTTCCAGGATTCCGACTACGAGCATGGCCGAAGCCCGCAGGGCGGCCGGAATAAATCCTGGCTGAGCAATATCTTCGACTGACCCGCGACCGACAGCATCTAAGGGAGACCCATCATGCGCATTTATCCCGCGAACAGCCCACAAGCCGCCGCTCGAATCGTCGCCCTGACGGTGGTGGCCGACGGCGACATTGGTGCCGCCGAAATCGAGTGGCTGGACCGTCTGGCCGTGCATGAGCAACTGGGCCTGGAGCGGCATGAGTTGCACGCACTGATGGACACCTTCTGCGAAGACTTGCTTTCAAGCGGCCAGTTGCAATGGGCCGGCGCCTGCCCGGTGGACGAACGCACGCTGGCAGACCTGATGGGCGAGATCCAGGACCCCGCGTTGCGGCTGACCTTGTTGCGCATTTGCGTTGCACTTGCAGAGGCCGACGCCCATGTCGACGAGGGCGAATCGACCGTGCTCGTCGCCGCAGTTGAACATTGGGGCTTGCACCGCGAGATGCTCCGGCCGACCGCCCCAAACTGAAGGCTTCACCGCCCCTGCAACAAGCCGCTGTGCTGCGCCGCCTCCGCCAGCCAAGCCGGGTCTTCGGCCAGCGCCAGGGCGGCTTCCAGCGTGCGTGAGGGGCGGCTGCCCTGGTGCAGTATCAGGGCGATGGGCACGGCCACCTGGGGCGCCACCAGGGGTCGCGCTTGCAAGCCGCAGCGGGCCGGGCCGTAAGCTTGGAGTTCGCCGAGCAGGGCGCCGGGCAGCACGCTGCTGACCTGGCCGGCGACCACACAGGCGACCAAGGCGCCGGTGGAGTTGGATTCGATCGCCGCTTGCACCTTTGTCACGCCGGCCTCGGCAAAAGCGCGGTCGACGATGCGGCGGTTGTGCATCTCGGCGCTGAGCAGGCACAGCGGCTGGGCGGCGGCGTCCTGCCAGCGCATCTCAGCGCCGATCTGCAGGCCCGCAGCGCTTGGCTCTGCCTGGGCTTGTTGCAGCAGAAAGTAGTGCTCGGTGTACTGGGGCAGCACGCGCAGCTGAGCTCGGCTTTGCTCCATGCGCTCGGTGTAGCCCAGGGCCAGGTCCAGGGCCAGGTTCTCCAGGCCGGTCTCCAGCTCGACCGAGCTCATCGAGCGCAGCGTCGGCCGTATGCCCGGGTGGCGCGCCTGCAGCCGCGCCACGAAGCGGGCAGCGATGGGCATGGCCGTGGGCACGGAGCCGATCAGCAGGTGGCCGCTGGGCGAGCCGCTGCGGCTGTCCAGCTCCTGTTGCAGCAGCTCTTGCTCGCGCAGGGTGCGGCGTGCGCTGGCCAGTACGCGCTCGCCTTCTTCGGTGAAGCCGGCGAAGCTGCGGCCGCGTTTGACGATGGCCGTGCCGTAGCTTTCCTCCAGCGCCCTCAAGGCGTTGGAGAGCGCCGGTTGGGTGACGTGGCAGGCCAGGGCGGCGCGGCCGAAATGCTTGTGGTCGTCCAGCGCGACCAGGTACTTCAGCGAGACGAACAGGTTCATGGCTGCGCTTCGCCGCCTACCGGGCGGCCCACCAGGCTGCCGCCCTGCAGCTGCAACGCCAGGCCACCGAAGAAGGCCAGGTCTTCGGGGTCGTGGGTGATCATCAGCATGGGGATCTGCAAACGTTTCAGCAGCGCATCCAACTCCTCGCGCAGGCGGCCGCGCAGGGCCGGGTCGAGCGCCGAAAACGGCTCGTCCAGCAGCAGGGCCTGCGGCTCGCCAACCAGGGCGCGCGCCAGGGCCGTGCGTTGGCGCTGGCCGCCCGAAAGTTGCTCGGGCCGTTGGCCTGCCACGTGCTCCAGCTCGAACACCTGCAACCAGTGCTCGACGCGCGGGTCGCGTGCGCGCCGTGATGGGTTGAGCCAACCCTTGCTCAGGCCGAAGGCGATGTTCTGTCGCACATCGAGCTGCGGGAACAGGGCGTAGTCCTGGAACAGATAGCCGAAACCGCGCTGCGCGGCGGGCAGGTCGATGCCGCGCACGCTGTCGAACAAGACCTGACCCCGGCAGCGGATGCGGCCCCGGTCGGGTCGGTTCAGTCCGGCAATCGCTTGCAGAGTCAGGCTCTTGCCGGCGCCCGAGGGGCCGCAGAGCACGGTGCGCGCCTGCTGGCTTTCGAAGGCCAGCTCCAGGCGGAATGCCGCGGCGCCGCGGCGGCTGTGCAGCTGCTGCTCGATTTGCACTTCGAAGAAAGTCTCCCGCGTCATGTCGGGCTCCGTGCCGGCATCAGGCGGCCGGCCACCAGCAGCACCACCACGCAAACGATGGAGCTCAGGGCCACCAGGAAATTGGCGCTCTCGTCCTGGCCGGCTTGCACCGCCTCGTAGATGGCGATCGACAGGGTTTGGGTTTGGCCCGGAATGCTGCCGGCCAACATCAGCGTGGCGCCAAACTCGCCCAGCGCCCGCGCAAACGCCAGCAGCAGGCCGGCCATCAGGCTGCGCCGTGCCAGCGGCAGGCTGACGCGAAAGAACAGGGCCCAGGGCCCCAGGCCCAGCACCCGGCCGACCTGCTCCAGCTGCGCGTCCACACCTTCGAAGCCGGCCCGCGCCGACTTCATCACCAGCGGGAAGGACACCAGGGCCGCGGCGATCACCGCGCCCTGCCAGGTGAAGACCAGCTGGATGCCCAGATTTGTGTCCAGCCAGTGGCCGATGGGCCCGCGCCGGCCCAGCAGCACCAGCAGGTAGTAGCCCAGCACGGTGGGCGGCAGCACCATGGGCAGGGTCAGCAGCGCGTCCAGCAGCTCGCGCCCGGGAAAGCGCCGCCAGCGCGCCAGGCCGTAGCCGGCCGACGTACCCAGCAGCAGATTCACGGCCGTGGCCCAGCCCGCCACTTTGAGCGACAGGGCCAGGGCGATCCAGGCGGAATCCATGGGCAGGGGCGGGGAAGGCGAATCCGAGAAAAAAGTGACGGCGGGGTGCGGCGCAATATAGCGCAGGCCTTGAGCCGCCAGTTTCGCCCCTTTTTCAGCGCCCCTGCTTCAGCGCGGCTTGCGCAGCCAGGCCAGCGCAGCCTCCAGCACCTCGTCGCGCTGCTCGCGCACGCCGGCCACGCTGCGGCCTTGCTGGATGTCCGGCAGGATGCCCACATCCATGAAGCGGCTGCCGTCGTGCTGCGTGACCTCCATGCCCGTGAAGGTGATGGTGGCGAGTGGGTTCTTGCCTTGCGCGTCGGGCAGCAAGCGCATCTCGGTGATGTTGCCGTTGGCACCCGAACTGGCCTCGCCCATCAGCGGCACACCGGCTGATTGCAGAAAGCCCAGCGCATGTTCGTTCTGGCTCTGGCTGAAGCGGCTGTAGATCGCCACCATGGGTAGCTTGAAATAGGGCGTGGCCGGCTGGATGGCTTGCTGCACCCGCTGTCGGTAGACCTTGGGCCCAGGCGCATAGGGCTGGTGGTGGTAAAGCGGTAGGGACTGAATGGGCTTGTCCACCAGATGACCGAGCAGGCTGTACCAGGCGCTGAACTCGACCGGGTAAGTGCGCAGGTCCAGCACCAAGGCCTTGGCCTGGGCCAGCGCTTCGCGCGCGCGAGGCAGGTCGGCCTTGGTCATCTTGGACAGGTTGAGGTAGAGGGTGCCGTCGGGTTTGGGGTCCAGCAGGGGCAACTGGCCTGCCACGTCGTGCCAGGCCATATAGGCGTCGGCCGGCTGGCCGCCTGGCGCAGAGTTGATGCTGGGCACGCTCACCGTGGCTTCTGAGCCGTCGGCGTGGCGCACGTTCAGGCTGTAGCTCTGCGGCGCGGAGCTGTACATCAGGTCCTGGTACAGGGTCCAGCCCATGCGGGTGTGCTCGTTGGACAGACTCAGGGGCAGCAAGCCTTCGACCCACTGCTGTGGCGTTCGGCCGTCGATGCTGAGCAGCTCGTCGTACTTTTGCAGGCCGGCAACCGAGGCGGTGGGCTCCACCAGCAGCGGCTTGCCTTGCACCAGCTGCACCGAGAATGGCATGAACCAGCGCCGCCGCTCCAGGCTCTTGGCGCTCAGGCCGACATGGTTGTCGCGCAGCAGGGTCAGGCTGCGGCGCAACTGGGCGTTGACGGCCGGCACGCGGTCGGCACCCTGTGCCGGGTCGCAGCTGCTCAGCATGGGGCGCAGTTCGGCCGGCCAGTTCAGCTGCAGGCTCTCTTTGTAGGGAAAGAAGTTCTGGATCACGCCCCAGGCCTTGGCCATGGCGGCCAGGCAGGCGGCGGGCTGGTTGAAGTCCTGATCCGGTGACCAGCCTGCAGGGAGGGGCTTGAAGCCTTGGCTCGCCGGGCTGGTCTTGCCCAGCACCACGGGCTGAACCAGGGGCTGCAGCACCTCGATGCCGGCCGCCTTGTAGCGCGCCGCCGCCTCGCCGGGCAGGCCGGGGGCGCTGCCCAGCTCGGCGGCACGCAAGGACTTGCGGCGTCGCTCGTACACATCCTTGGTGTCGTTGATGCCGCCTTCGATGTAGCCGTTCTGGTACCAGTAGTTCAGCTCGTCCTGGGGTGAGACTTTGTATTCGGCCGTGGGTTCGTTGAAGCGCAAATCGGGCGCCAGCGGCGCGAACAAGCTGCGCAGCAGGGCCAGGAATTCGGCATCGGTGCCGACCTGGGAGCTGCGCAACATGGCGTACTGCAGGAAAGCGTCCCAGTCGGTCTGCGCCACGCCGTCGGAGGGGTGGAAGTACTGCACATTGGCGGCAATCTCGGCCAAGGCGGCCATGCGCTCCAGCTGCAGCTGGCCGAATTTTCCGGGTGTGGGCCACAGGGTGGCCGGGTCGGGCAGGCTGGGCGTGGCGGGTGTGCTCGGCGTGCTTGGCGAAGGCGGGGTGCTGTTGCCCGCACCGCCACCGCCGCCACCGCAGGCGCTCATCGTCAGGGCCGCGAGCAGGACCCAAGCTCCGCGGTCCGCTGCGAAGCGCGTCGGCCGGGTCAGCGATGTGTTTGGCATGGGCAAGGTCTGTCTCCTTGTGGGTTCAGCCGGCTGCAGTGCTGGCGGTGTTGTGGTGGTGGTGCGGCCGCCTTCAACTCGGCTCACGACGCAGAAGCTGCCAGCGGCTGGCATGCTGGCACCGCCTGTGGGAGCGCCGTGAGAGGGCTAACACCAAGATCGAGCAGCGCAGCCTCGCTCGGTGCATCCACCGAGCGCCCGCAGCCTCTGCAGCGCGTACAGTCAGCGCCCGAACTGTCGGTTCCTTTGTTCATGAGCTCTCCCGCCCCCACCATTGCGCCTGCTGCGTCCTGCGCCAGCCAGTCTGCCTCCCGCCACAAGCTCGGCCTGGCCCTGGCCGGCGGAGGCTTTCGCGCCTCGCTGTTCCATGTCGGCGTGCTGCGCCGCCTGGCCGAGCTGGACCTGCTGCGTTATGTCGAGGTGCTGTCTACCGTGTCAGGCGGCTCGGTGGTGGGGGCGCTGTACCTGATGCATCTGAAGGCGGAGCTGGAGCAGCCCATGCTGGCCAACCTGCCAGCGCGTCAGGCCGGTCTGAGCCGTGCGGAATATCTGCAGCTGGTGCTGCGGGTGGAGCAAGACATGCGTCGTGCGGCGCAGCGCAATCTGCGCACGCGCTTGTTGATGCACCCGTTCAAACTGGCCTGGGTTGTGCTCGGTCCTTCATCCCTGGCGACCGCCATGGCCAAAGTCTATGAGCGAGAGCTCTTGGCAGGCGCGGTGCAACGGGTCCGAGCCAGGGGCTACCTGGATCCGGCGCCGCCGGTCGTGAGCCTCGCATGGTGGCAGGTACTGAAACGAGCGCGCTCGACGTTCCGGAGCCTTTGGCTTCAGATGCGCGCCTCTGTCGCGCGCGCTGTTGGACAGCTGCCCGGAGATCCGGATGTGGGCATTTCCATTCGTGCCCTGCGCCTGCGTGCACCCGCTTCGGCTCGGGCGGGCGGCTCGGAAAACTACAACCACCAGGCCTTGTGGGCGCCCTCTCCATGGCGTCCTCCGGGCTCGGCATTGACGCGATTGATCATCAACGCCACCTCGCTCAATTCCGGCGCGCGCTTCTGGTTCTCGCATGCGGAGCTGGGTGAGTGGTACGTTGGCCATCTCCGTTATGAGGAGATTGGCGACCAACTGCTGAAACGCAAGCGCTTGCTCTATCCCGATGATCCGGACCTGCCGCAGCCAACGCTGCAGCCGGGCGATCGAGCCTGGGCCGATGCCGTGCTCGCCTGCTGGGGCCAGGGCGATGTCGCGCCGCTGAGTGGTCTGGTCCCGGCTTTGAGCTGGTGCTTGCAAGGGCGAGGTCACGATGCACCTGCCCAGACCTTGGCGCTGGTGCAGGCCTTCAGCGATGCCGAGGCAGGGCGCTTGCGGTTGCTCAAGACGGCCGCTTGGTTCTTGACCGTGGGCGCGAAGCGTGAGCCCCGGGTGGATGACGGCTTGTCTCGTGAGCAGCATCGGGAGCGGTTTTGGGAGGCGCTCGCAGGGCTTGACCAGGAGCTGGGCGCGCGCGTCCGAGTGGCCCTGGTGGGGCGCGGCAATGAGTTCAGCCAGCGCCCCCTGCAAACGATGGCGCTGGAGCAGTTGTGTCGCCTCGTTCTGGAGGTCTACAAGCTCCGTGGCGCCTGGATGGTTTCGCCCCGAGCGGAGTCCGAGTGGGATGCGCTGCCCCTGGCCCAGGCCGTGACAGCTTCGGCGGCGTTTCCGCCGGTGTTCCCGCCCTATTTGCTGTCCGATTTCTACGACGACCGCCGCGTGCGCACCCTGGGCCTGACCGATGGGGGTGTTTTCGACAATATGGGCACGATGGCGCTGCTGGATGAGCAATGCAACCTCATCATCGCCAGCGACCCCGGCGGCATTTTCGAGACCGAGCAGCAAGAGGCCTCGGTCGGCCGACTGGGCCTGAGCGCGCGGCTGACGGCCATCCTGTCCGAGCTGCCGCTCAATCTCTTCCGCCATGAGCTGCGCGAGCGCCAGCGTCTGAGCGAACGGCTGTCGCTGGAGTGGCTCAGTCCGCAGGCGCAAGAGTTCCTGAACATGCGCGCGCTCAAGGCCGTGATCAACTTCCGCATCGAATCCGGGGTGCCCGGGCAACGAGGGCGGCAGATGATGGAAGAGACCGCGCACGCCGGGCGCTCGCCCGAGGCTGAGCAGACCTTGCCGCCAGCCACGCGCCTGCGCCTTGCCGACGAACGCGAGCGCCGCCTGCTGGCCCGGCTGCGCACCGACCTCGATGCCTTCAGCGATCTGGAGGCCGAGGCCTTGATCCGTCAGGGCTATCTGCAGGCCGAAGAGAACCTGGGGCCCTTGCGGCAGGTCGGATCGCCCTTGGCCCATCACCCCGGCTGGACGCATGGACCGTCAGCGCCCTATGAGCCGCCTTTCGCCGATCCTGCCGCCATGCGTCGCCGCGAGCGCTTGTTGCGCGCGGGCCACCATCGTTTTCTGCGCCTGCTGGCGCTCTGGGGGCCGGTGGGGCGTCAGGCGGTCCTGAGTTTGCTGGCGCTGGCGGTGATCTTCGGCCTCAGTCGTGAGGGCCAGGGGCCGTGGCTGCTGCGGGCCCTGCTGACGGGGCTGCCAAATGCGTGGTCGCTTGCCAGCCCCAGCCTTGTGCATGTTCTGTTCCATGGGGCTTGGAGTTGGGTCTCCTGGGGCTTTGTGGTGCTCGGCTGCGCCGTCTTGGTGGCAGTCCGCAGGCGCCTTGTCGACCGTGCCCGCCGGCGCGAGTTCGGCTTGCCGCCGCCCGAGCCCCTGCCGCTGAAGTGGCTGCAGTTGTGGTGGCGACGCAAGACGCCCACGCAGCGGCGCACCCTGGGCTACTACCGCAATGCCTGGGTCTTTGCGGCTTTGCTGGCGCTGCTGCCCATGAACTGGGTGCCATGGGTCTTTGGCCTGACCGTGACTTTGATCTTCTCCCTGTCGGCCCTGGCATGCTTGGCCGATGCCTGCCTCAGCAAGCCCTTGCTGCGCATGGCCCGGCGCGGCACGGGTGTGCAGGGCATTCCTGACAGCTACCCCCAAAACTGATGCACACCCCGACACCCGAAGTCAGCCTGCAGCCCGTGACCTGCGACAACTACGAAGCCATCTGCGACCTGCCCCTGAGCGATCCGCAAAAAGACATGCTGGCCAGCAACACCTGGTCGCTGCTGGAGGCCGCCTACAACCCCGGCTACCAGGTGCGCGCCATCCATGCCAATACGGAGCTGGTCGGTTTCATGATGTGGGTGCCGCAGTCGGTGCACCGCGTGTCCATCTGGCGCTTCATGATTGCGCTGCCGCACCAGGGCTGCGGCCTGGGCAGTCTGGCTTTGCAAGCCGCCATCCGCGAGATCGCCGCCGACCCGGTGGTGCGTGAAGTGGAGATCTGTTACCACCTGGACAACGAAGGCTCGCGCCGGCTTTATGCCCGCCATGGTTTTGTCGAAGAGGGCTTGGATGCGGAAGGGCAGGATATGTTGGCGGTGTTGGGGGTGAATGGAGATCGGTGAACGGGTGAGGGGGTGAGGGGCTTCACATGGGCGTCATTGGGTGGCGCTACAAAGTGACTCCAGCGGCTGAGCCGCGCTGATTCCTCTCCTGCGGAGCTGCCGCCATGAAATACCCCACCAAGACCGAGGCCGGGCGCGAGGCCTTGCGCTTGCGTGACCCCGCCCTGAATGCCCGTGACCGCCAGATCCTGGTGCTGGCCAATGGTGAGCGGGCCTTGCAGGAGCTGGCCGGCATGGTGGGTGTGGGCGGCGCTGCCGCCATGGAGCGCCTGGCCGGCCTGGGTTTTCTGAATCTGGACCGGCCTGCCGCTCCTGCGCCCCGCGCGGCACCTGCCCGTCTCTTCGCCCAGGCCGAGCGGCGCTCCTCGGCTGCCGCCAAGATGTACATCGTCGATGTCCTGCAGATGATCCGCGGCCCTGAGGCCCAGGCGCTCGCCGCCTTGGTGCACACCAGCGGCAATGAAGAAGAATTGATGGAGGCCTTGGAGCAGGTGCTGGAGCGCCTGTCCGTGTTGACCCGGCCCCGCTATGCCCTGCGCATCTGCCAGCATTTGCAGACCGTGCTCCCGCACTCGGCCTTGCCGCGCCTTGAGACCTTCGCGCTGGGGCTGACCGAACAAGTGGCGCGTGAGGAAGAGAAGCTCGCAGTGTCGGCCGTGACTACTTGATGGCGGTGGCCTGCGACCAAACGGCCTGCCATTGGCCGTCGCGCCATTCATAGGCATCGGTGTGCCAGCAGCGCACCGTGCCGCTGGCAAATTCCAGGGTGGCACGGTAGCGGATCAAGGCCATGGTGGGCGCCAGCCGCAGCTGCGGCGATTCGATCAGCCAGTCCAGATAGTTGAGCTCGCCGCTGGCCACGGCTTGCAAATAGCCGGCCTTGTCGAAGCTGCCGCCGCCGGGCGTGATGAGCTGGTAGTCGGGTGCATGCAGGCGCTCGGCTGTGGCCAGGTCCTTGGCGACCAGGGCCTGGGTGCGCTGCGTTTCGAGGCGCAGGATCAGCGGGGCGAGTTCTTCGGTCATGGGGCAACGTACCGTCGCGAGCAAGGCTCACATTCTCTGTGCTGGAACGCGACGGCCGCTCCCCAATGTCGCCACAAGGCCGCCCATTTGCGGCGAAGATGTGCGCTCTGCAGTTGCTGTGCCACATAGCCCACCCTAAGCATGGACGCCGCCCCTTTCAGCCAGGCCGATGCCGAGCAGACCTTGCTGGCGCGCCAGCTCCTGGCCCTGCACCAAGCCAGCCCGCAGCTGCTGGCCCTGTTTGACGACCAAGACGTGCTGCGTTTCGCCAACGAAGCGTTTTGCCAGACCTTTGATGTGCGGCCCGATGGCCAAACTCGCTGGCTGGACATGATGCGGCGCAACCTCGCCAGCGGCCGTGGCAATGTCATGAGCGCGGCCGATTCCGATGCCGAGGCCTGGCTGGCCGGTGCCGCCTCACGGCGCGGCAAGCAGCCCTTCCGCGCCTTCGAGGCCGATTTGATTGATGGCCGCTGGATCTGGATGACCGAAACCACGCAGCCGGACGGCTGGATGTTTTGCAGCGCCAGCGACATCACGGCGCTCAAGATCGACGGCCGCACCCTGCGCCAAGAGCGCGACCGTGCCCTGCGTGCCGCCCAGACCGACGCCATGACCGGCATCAGCAACCGCGCCCATGTGCTGCAGCAGATGCAAGAGCAGCTCAGCCGTGTGCAGATCGGCGCCGGCCAGATGGCCGTGGCCCTGCTGGACCTGGACCATTTCAAGCGCATCAACGACAGCCTCGGCCATGCCGCCGGCGACGCTGTCATCTGCGACTTCGCCCGCCAGCTGCAAGCCTGCAGCCGCCGCGTCGACGCCTGCGGCCGCATGGGCGGCGAGGAGTTCGCGCTGCTCTTGGTTGACGTCAGCGCCGAGCAGGCCCAGGCCGTGATCGAACGCCTGCTCGAACGCACGCGCCAGGCCGCGCCCCTGGCGCCCGAGCAAGCAGCCATGCGCTACACCGCTTCGGCCGGCCTGACTCTGGCCCGGTCCGGCGACACCATCGCCGAACTCTGCCACCGCGCCGACGAAGCCCTGTACCAAGCCAAGGCGGCGGGTCGGGATCGGTGGAGGTGGGCGGGGGGCGTGAATGGGTGAATGGGTGAATCGTGAGTCGTGAGTCGTGAGTCGTGAGTCGTGAGTCGTGAGGTGCGTTGCGCGGGCTTGATCAGGCCCAGCTTTCCCCGAGGGCTTGAGCTTGCTGCAACACCAGTTCCACCGCTGCATCCTGCATATCCGGCGGGTATTTGTATTTGCGCAGAATGCGCTTGACCATCAGGCGCAGGCTGGCACGCACGCTCTCGCGTTCGGACCAGTCCACACTCAGGTTTTTGCGCAGGTTCTCGGTCAGCTCGTGGGCAATCTTCTTCAGCGTTTCGTCGCTCAGCTCCCGCACAGCCGATTCGTTGTTGGCCAGGGCATCGTAGAAGCGCACCTCATCGTCGCTCAACCCCAGCGCCTCGCCGCGTGAGGCCGCGTCGCGGAACTTCTTGGCCATCTCGACCAGCTCTTCCATCACCTGCGCCGTCTCGATCGAGCGGTTTTGGTAACGGGTGATCACATTGCCCAGCAGCTCGGAGAACTTCTTCTGCTGCACCACATTGCTGGCGAACTTTGACTTGATCTCGCCTTCCAGCAGCCGCTCCAGCAGCTCCACCGCCAGATTGCGCTCGGGCAGGTTCTTCACCTGGGCCAGGAACTCGTCATCGAGCAAACCGATATTGGGCTTGTCCAGGCCGACCGCATCGAAGATGTCCACCACGGCGTCGGACACCACGGCCTGGCTGATGATCTGGCGGATCGCCTGCTCGCGCTGCTCGTCGGTTTTCTTTTGCTGTGAGATCTCACGCTTGGTCAGGATCACCTTCACCGCTTGCAGAAAGGCCACTTCCTCGCGCACGGCCTTGGCTTCGTCCAGCGTGCAGCACAGCGTGAAGGCCTTGCTCATCGCCAGGGCTGCGTCGGCGAAGCGCTTCTTGCCGTCGCGATTGCCTTCTGTTTTGAGACCCAGCACATGGTTGGCTGCGCCCGCCAAAGTTTTGTGGCCGCCGGTCAGGAAGCCGCTCCAGTCATAGCCATGCAGCATGGCCCTGAGCACATCGAGCTTCTCCGCCAGCACGGCATAGGCCTCATGCGCATCCACGGTCGGCCGGCCGCGCCCGTGGCTGGCCGTGTACTCGCGCATGGCCGCCTTCAGCTCGTTGCCGATGCCGATGTAGTCCACCACCAGGCCGCCCTGCTTGTCCTTGAACACGCGGTTCACGCGGGCGATGGCCTGCATCAGGTTGTGGCCCTTCATGGGCTTGTCCACGTACATGGTGTGCACGCAAGGCGCATCAAAGCCGGTCAGCCACATATCGCGCACGATCACCAGCTTGAGCGGGTCGGCCGGGTCCTTGAAGCGCTTCTCCAGCCGCTTCTTGACCTGGCTGCTGTAGATGTGCGGGCGCAGCAGCGCCTTGTCGCTGGCTGAGCCGGTCATGATGATCTTGATGGCGCCCCGCTCAGGATCGGCGTCATGCCAACCCGGCCGCAGCTTGACGATCTCGTCGTAGAGGTGGACGCAGATGTCCCGGCTCATGGCCACCAGCATGGCCTTGCCGCGCTGGGCCGCGTCCCGCGCCTCAAAGTGCGTCACCAGATCGGCCGCCACACTGGCCACGCGCGGCCCGGCACCGACCACCTTTTCCAGCGCCGCCCAGCGGCTCTTGAGCTTGGCCTGGGTGCTTTCCTCTTCGTCCTCGGCCAGCTCGTCCACCTCGTCGTCGATGGTGGGCAGTTCTTCGTCCTTCAGGCGCAGCTTGGCCAGGCGCGACTCATAGTAGATGGCCACCGTGGCGCCATCTTCCTTGGCCTGCTGCATGTCGTAGACATGAATGTAGTCACCGAACACCGCGCGCGTGTCGCGGTCTGCCGCTGACACCGGCGTCCCGGTGAAGGCCACGAAGGTGGCATGGGGCAGGGCGTCACGCAGATGCTGGGCATAGCCCACTTGGTACTTGGTCTTGTACGCGGGGGACTCAAAATCCCCCGCCGCGTGCGCTGGCGCTGCGCCGTCTGTGGTCAAGGCGCTTGATGCCTGCCCGCCGCGAACCTTCACCTCCTTCAACTTGGCCTCAAAGCCGTACTGCGTGCGGTGCGCTTCGTCGGCGATGACGACGATATTGCGCCGGTCCGAGAGCATGGGGAACAGGTCCTCATCCTCGCCGGGCATGAACTTCTGGATGGTCGCGAAGACGATGCCGCCCGAGGGCCGGTTGCTCAGCAGCGCGCGCAGCTCCTGCCGCGTGCTCGCCTGCACCGGCTGCTCGCGCAACAAGTCCTGCGCGAGGCTGAACACGCCGAACAGCTGGCCGTCTAGGTCGTTGCGGTCGGTGATCACGACGATGGTCGGGTTCTCCATCGCCGGCTCTTGCATCACCCGCGCCGCAAAGCAAGTCATGGTGATGCTCTTGCCGCTGCCCTGGGTGTGCCAGACCACACCCCCCTTGCCACGCTGGGCCGCGTTGCTGTCTGGCCGGCTGGCTGCGACCACGTGCTCAATCGCTGCGCGCACCGCGTGGAACTGGTGATAGCCCGCAACCTTTTTGATCAGCCGCCCGTCGTCCTCGAAGAGCACGAAGTAGCGCAGGTAGTCCAGCAGCATCGCCGGAGCCAAGGCGCCGCGCACCAGCGTCTCCAACTCGTTGAACTGCCCCAGCGGGTCCAGGTCCACGCCGCTGATCGTGCGCCACTGCTGAAAGCGTTCTTCATCGCTGGACAGCGAGCCCATGCGCGCCTCGCTGCCGTCCGAAATCACCAGCAGCTCGTTGTACTGGAAGACATCGGGGATCTGCGCCTTGTAGGTCTGGATCTGATCGAAGGCCTTCCAGATGTCGGCCTGCGTGTCGGCCGGGTTCTTCAGCTCGATCAGCACCAGGGGCAGGCCGTTGACGAACAAGATGATGTCTGGCCGGCGCGTGTGGTGTGCGCCCTTGATGGTGAACTGATTGACCGCCCACCATTCGTTGGCCGCCCCATCACCCCAGTCGATCAAGCGAACGAAGTCGCCGCGCGTCTCGCCGTCTTTCTGGTACTGCACCGGCACGCCGCTCACCAGCAGCTTGTGGAAGGCGCGGTTGGCCGACAGCAGCGCAGGGATGCCCAGGTCCAGCAGCTGCGCGAGCGCATCGTCGCGGGCGCTGGTCGGGATGTCGGGGTTCAGTCGATGGATGGCTGAGCTGAGCCGGCCGCGCAACAACACTTGGCGGTAGTCGCTGCGCTCGGGAGCCGGGCTATCGGGCGCGATGTCGGCGCCATGGCGGTGGGTGTAGCCGGTCTCAACTAGCCATGACAGTGCTTCTTTCTCTAGTTGATCTTCGGTCACACGCGCCTCCCCAGGCGATGGCTCTTGTTTGAATTCACATGTCGATGTGATCGACATGAAGCCGGAATGCGTCGAAATTTAGCAAGAATTTCGACATGTCTGGCGCATCCGTCGATTGCATCGACAGATGCTCCCCCTTAAGCCACCAGCTCCGCGAACAGGGCATCGTTGATGTAATACATCTCCCGACCCTGTTTGCTGGCGCGCAGCAGTCCCAAACCTGCCAGTGTTTGCAAATAGCTGGATGCCGTCTGACGCTTGGCAATGCCCGCATCGACCAAGAATTGAATCTTGGTATAGGGGTGCACGAAGATAGGTCTGGTGGTGGTCGGTATGAAAGCAGTCTTGAATGGGGGCGGGCCTGTTAAAGCACTCTTTAATGAGCGTGGGCGCAATCAAAGCGGATCGAGCACGCCTTACCCGGCAAGGCATGCGAATAGAAAACGCAGAGTTCCAAATCAGGCCACGGCATCTCTTTTCTCGATCGCCGCAGCAATCAACGGGGCCTTTTTCCTCAAGCCTTCGAGGTTGATCTCTTGGTCTTCATACATCCGCAACCACTCCCGCCTTAGGCGCACGATGCGCTCGTCGTCGACCAGATGCAGATCATTCAGTGTTCGGTCCACCAGCGCATGGAGCCTGGGCGGGATGTTTGCTTTGATGGCTACCAATTGCAGCGAGGGCAGCAGCACTTCGAACCATCCGGCCTTGACCTGAAACGCGTCCAGCACCTTGGGCCGCTTGTTCTTGCTGCTGTTGATCCAGCCTGTGACGTAACGGTAGTTGCTCCATTCGTAGGCCAGCGACTCATCGGTGTTGACAGGCTTGAAATGGTCCACCGTGCCATTCGGTTCGTACATCGCGCTGTAGGCACAGCGGTCTGTGAAGGCCTCCGCCAGGGCTGGCCGGAAGGGGCTCCAAAAGTCCTTGGGACGTTTGGCTTTGCGTGTCGCCTTGGGGTTACGGGCCAGCCAGCCGGCACCCTTTTTTCGGCATTTCTCATCAAAGCCGACGGGCTCCTTCTTGAGCACGCTGCGCGAGACCGGGATCATGCCTTGCGCCCCTTGGGCTCGGTCCGCACCACCCAACGCGGCCAAAAGATGTCATGCCCCGGCACGCTCTTGAGCAGCGCCTTGTGAATCTTGTCCCGTGTATTGAGTTCTTGCGGCAAATTGTCCGTGTCGCCCCGCATCCAGGCCTCGGCAGCCTCAATCGCTTGCTCGGCTTCGACCGATCGGGCCTGCTGCAAACCAAAGGCCGGCGACACCAGCCAATTGACCACGTCGCCCTCGGGTGCCCAGAGCTCGGCATTGATCACGGCCTGATGGTCTTTCAGACGGATGTTGAAGATGGCGTCTTTTTCGATGTCGAACGCGGGTTCCACCGATGCCAGCACCAGCGGCGAATGCGTGGCCACAATCAGTTGCACCGGCACCTTCTTGCCTGTGAGCGCTTCCATGACACGCAGCAAGGCCGGCACGATGCGGCGTTGCCATTGCGGGTGCAAATGGCACTCGATCTCATCGATGAGAAAGATGACTTCCTTGGCCTTGTTCTGCCGCGTGCGCTCGCACGCACGCTCGTGCTCGCGCCAAGTCCACACCAATAGATAGGCCAGGGCGGCAATACGCCGCATGCCCGCCGAAGCATGGACCAGGGCCACATCCTGGCCGTAGGGCATGCGCAGCGAGGGGTGGTCGGTCACATCTTCACCCAGGCGCACCGGGTCACCCGGCGTGAGCTTCTCGATCCCTGAAGGGGACAAGGCATCCAAGACCGTGACCAGATCCTTGAACGCAGGGTCCTTTCCTTTTTGCCAAAGCACCCAGTCGTGAATCAGGCCCTTGCAGTACCAGGTCCCATCGGGCCCCTGCAGCCCCTTCCAGACTTGTTCCGGCGAGAAGTTGAAGCCGCGTGGCTTGACCGAGGGCGATGCGTCTTTGTCCTTCCAGTAATTGCGGGCGGGGTCCCAGGCCGAGAAGCTGCCGTCCACTCCTGCGTAGATGACCACGCCGGGGATCGGGGGGCGCCCCTGCTTGAGCGGCCAGACCCCGTCAAGGTGGTCAAAAGTGACCGACTCGTCATAGGCCCCGGGTGTGGACTTGCTGTAGCGAAACGCAATGCTGGAACTCTTGGCCGCTTTCTGAGGGGCCGCTGGTACGCCTCTGGACCAGGTTCGCGTCAAGGCCCACCAGGCGGCATCCAGCAAAAAACTCTTGCCCAGGCCGTTGTCGCCGGTTAAGAAATTCATGCGAGGCGCGAACTCCACCGGTCCAAGTTGCTTGGCCGGTCCAACGCCTTTCAGGGTCAGGGATTGCAGCATGTCGGGCTTTCTACAGGGGGGATGCAGGCGCGGCGCCCAGACAGGGCAATGCGGCCGACGCGTATTGTGCGGGACTCATGCCACCGCTTCCTCGTTGAGCGCCTGCGCTCCCGGCAGCAGATCGACGTTCTGACTCATTTCCTGCGCATCCCTCAGCCGCCGGCCTTTTTCAAGGTAGCGGCTCAGGTCCATGCCTTGAGGTACCGCAAAGATGCCGATGGTGTCGTACCAAGTACCACGGGTGTGAGTTGCGCCAAGCGATTCGCAGCCGTACTTCACCCAGGTTGAACGGCAGTTCTCGCGGTCTTCGGTCTGGGTGTAGTCCTGCAGAGTCAGCTGCTCAAGCGCCTGCAGCGGCCACCGGGTCAGGACGGCCGTCCAGAACTCTTGGCGGTCTTTTGAATCGAAACCCTTGTTGCTCGCGCGCTCAGTCATTCGACAACATCCGCTGAATGTGGCTCCTGGGGAAGGCTCGTACATCGCCTGGGTTGCAGACCACACGGCCTCGGTTCCCATTGGCGTTCTTTCGCCTGAACTCGGGCTGACCGAAACTCATGACATGCGCAAGCGCGGCCCAGTAGTCGGTGTGATACGTCGCGGCCTCTTTGGGGCCGACCTTGTAGCCTTTGCTGTCGCGGCAATCCGGGAAGAAGTAGGTGAGCGATCCGTTTTCTTCAACCTTGAATGGCACTCGAACGGTGTCTTCCATGGGGTCCTCCTCTGCTTGTGATGATTTGAACGGGACTGATGGAGTGGGCCAGATATTCCTGGCGGAAGGCAAAGCGAGTTTGGCCTCGGTCAAGTGTTTGCGCTGGATGTGTCCCATCGTCGTGGCCTTGTGGGCAGCGATCTCACGGAAGCTAGGCAGGAAATGCCGAGTCGCCAAGTAATAGAACCATTTAGGAACGGTGCTCGAAGTCACCTTGAACAAGTGCTGGTTCAAAGCACCGTCACCGCCGCACCAGAACTCAACTTCCAATGAGCCTGACCACGAAAAAAGCACATCGCCATCGCGAACTACGTACTCGGGCTTGAGCCGCGCGCTCGCACGGTCGGCGCCGGTCGTGTTGCCAGCCCGGAGCTGTGCGATCTTTACCACGGGCAAGTACTCCCCTGCGCTTTCGGGCGGGAACTTCTGAAGAGCGAGCCCGTTCAAGTAGGTTGCAATGCTGTCAAGCGATTGAACGCGCCACCCCCTCGGCACCTCCCCCAACGCTGAGTCCTCGAAGCTGTCGGGGAAGAGGGCGGCGGTGGCTTCATCCATGCCTTCGGGGGCGCGGCCGGCGAGCTTGGCGCGCACGGGGTCGAAGTCCACGAACCAGGACTTGAACAGCGCCTGGGCGATGGCTTCCAGCGTGGCGTTGGTTTCGCGGAGGAGCCGAATGCGCGAGTCGAGGGCATCCAAGGTCGCCGCGACTTCAATTTGCTCCCGAAGGGGAGGCAGCCGAAACTTGAACGACTCGATTCGACTAGGCGCCGTATGAAGAATCTTCGTACCAGTGGCTGAGTCAACCAGATGCTTATTGAAGGCCGGCGTTAAGCATAGCCAATATGCAAACGAGGTGTCGAGTGCGGTGGTCGATATATGGATGCGACCGAGTCGCTGGTTATGCAAGTAGACGTTGCCGTCATCGGGCACACGTGCGGGAATGCCGAGTATTTCGCCACCAGAGGTTTGGCATGTCATTACCAACAGAATGTCGCCAGCCTTGAGGATGTACTCCGTCGGAAAGGTGCTGGCGTATCGCTTGATCTGCGTCGACCCGAATCTGAACCCGCCCGTGTACTCAAAATTCCCGATGGCGACGACGATTGGCAGTTTGGCACTTGACTCGTCATCTGGCTGAAAGAACTCACTCTTGAATGGCCACCCATGGCGAATACTAAGCAGGGCGCCAAGCTGAACTAGCGGCCAATCAGAACTCATACCCCAGCCCCCCCAGCTTCGCCCGGATCAGCGCATCCAGCTCAGCCCCCTTGGCCATCTGCTCGCCCAGCTTCTCAGTCAGCCGTGTCATCTTCTCGGCGAAGGCCTCGTCGTCGTCCTCCACCGCTTCGGCGCCCACATAGCGCCCCGGCGTCAGCATATGGCCATGCTGCGCAATCTCGGCCAGTGGCACGCTGCGGCAGAAGCCCGGCACATCGGCGTACTCATGGCCCACAGCCTCGCCGGCCGGTGCTTCACCGCGCCACGCCGCCACCACCGCCGCAATCCGCTCAATCTCTTCGTCAGCAAACTCGCACTGCACGCGAGAAATCATGCGGCCCAGCTTGCGCGCATCGATGAACAAGACCTGGCCCTTGCGGGCGGCGGGCTTGCTCTTGGCCAGGAACCACAGGCAGGCCGGAATCTGCGTGTTGAAGAACAGCTGGCCGGGCAGGGCGATCATCACCTCCACCACATCGGCGTCCACCATGGCGGCGCGAATCACGCCTTCGTTGTT
Organism: Kinneretia sp. DJ1R-11; assembly: GCF_025717595.1. NCBI lineage: Bacteria > Pseudomonadati > Pseudomonadota > Betaproteobacteria > Burkholderiales > Sphaerotilaceae > Roseateles > Kinneretia sp. DJ1R-11. The sequence goes on along the minus strand of NZ_JAJIRR010000001.1, from coordinate 543,292 downwards.
CTGGCTGCTGGACATGGAGCCATTGGCTAGCACGATGCCGGCGCGGCCGCTGGGTTTGAGGTGGTGCAGCATGTGCTGCAGCCAGGCGTAGTTGGCATTGCCTTGCGGCGGGTCGCCGTATTGCCAGCGCGGGTCGCCCTCCAGGCTGCCATGCCACCAGTCGCTGATGTTGAAGGGCGGGTTGGCCAGAATGAAATCGGCGCGCAGATCGGGGTGCTGGTTGCGTGTGAAGGTGTCGCCAGGCTCGCGGCCGAGGTTGAAGTCGATGCCGCGGATGGCGAGGTTCATGGCGGCCAGGCGCCAGGTGGTGGGGTTGGCTTCCTGGCCGTAGATGGACACATCGCCGAGCTTGCCGCCGTGCGCCTCGATGAAGCGCTCGGACTGCACAAACATGCCGCCCGAGCCGCAGCAGGGGTCATACACCTGGCCGTGGTGCGGCGCCAGCACGGCGACCAGCGTTTTCACAATGCTGGCCGGCGTGTAGAACTGCCCGCCCCGCTTGCCCTCGGCGCTGGCGAACATGCCGAGGAAGTATTCATACACCTGGCCCAGCACATCGCGTGCAGCGCCAGGGTCGGTGCCGAAGCCGATGGTGGACACCAGATCGACCAGCTCGCCCAGCTTGCCGTCGGGCAGCTGGGCGCGCGCATAGCGCTTGTCCAGAATGCCTTTGAGCTTGGGGTTGTCCGCCTCGATCAGGCTCAGGGCCTCGTCGATCAGCTTGCCGATCTCGGGCCGCTTGGCTTGGGCGCGCAGGCTCTCCCAACGTGCGTCTTCGGGCACCCAGAAGACGTTGACGGCGGTGTAGTAGTCGCGGTCATCGGCTTCGGCGGCCAGGTCCTCGGGGCTGGCGTCGCCGTAGAAGTACTCATCGGCCGGGTCCGCCAGCCGGGCCACCACCTCGGCGCGGCGCGCGGCAAAGGTGTCGGAGATGTACTTCACAAAAATCAGGCCCAGCACCAGGTGCTTGTATTCGGCCGCGTCCATATTGGCGCGCAGCTTGTCGGCCGTGGCCCAGAGGGTTTTCTTGATGTCGTCGAGCATGGGGAAGTGAACGGGGAAAGGGGCGGGGTGCCTGCAAGGCTCAGGCCGTGGCTGCAGGGGCGGCCGTTTCGGCCTTGGGTTTGAGGCTGACCCAGTGGCCCGAGCCGTTCTCGACCGACAGGGCCAGCTCGGGGTAACAGCGCACCATATCGGACAGCGCGGTGTGGCCGTAGATCTTGGGCGTGAAGCTGGGGTTGGTGCGCTTGAGGTACTGGCCCAGGGCGCCCAAGCCGACCCGTCCATCGGGCGTGTCGGCGGCCAGCAGGCTGACGGCGCTGAGCAAGGCTTTGGGCCGCTTTTTGGCGGCGGGTTTGGCAGCCGGCGCGGCGACGGTGGCAGCCGGCACCACGGCCGCTGGCGTGCTGCTGGCTGTGCTGGCGGCGACAGCCGGTGCAGGCGCCGGCGCTGGCGGGGCCCATTCAAAAAACTGGTCACTGGCATTGCGCAGCGCATCGGGCGACTTGGCCTCGCCCACGATGTGCACCGTCGCGCCGCGCTCGCGCAGCTTGCGGCAGAGTCCGGCAAAGTCGGAGTCGCTGGTGACCAGGCAGAACACATCGGCGCGCTGGTCGAACAGGGCCTCGATGGCGTCCATGGCCAGGGCGATGTCCGAGGTGTTTTTGCCGGCGGCGTACTGGTACTGCAGGCAGGGCGTGAAGGCCAGGCGCACCAGCGCCTCTTGCCACTTGTTGGCCAAGGTGCTGTGGTTGCCGTAGCCGCGCCGCAGCACCACCCGGCCGAACTGCGCCACCACGCGGAGGGCGAATTCCAGAATGTCTGGGGTGGTGTTGTCGCAGTCGACCAGCACGGCCACGCGCGCGTCGGCCCCGAGCAGCGCCTGCTGATGGGGGTGTTGTTGGAGCATCGTCATGGGCTGTTCCGCCTCTCTTCCGTCCCTGTGTCGGCGGGGATGATAGACGCAGCGGAGCCTTGTGCAGAGCGGTGCAGCGCGCTGCTCCCTTGCCTGCGCCTCAGCCGATGTATTCCTGCAGCCGGAACCTCAGCGCCGACCAGTCTTCGTCGATGGCGACCTGGCGCACGGTGTCGAAGCCGGCGGCACGCAGCAGGGCCCAGTCGCTGTCGCGGTTGAACTCGCCGCGCAGGCGTTTGGAGCTTTGCTTGGGGTAGGCGATCCAGATCAGGGCGTCGCCCTCGGCCAGGGGCAGGAGTGCGCGGCAGGCCTGGTCCAGCTCGGCCTGGGTGATGGCAAAGGCCAGGGCAAAGTGCAGCGGCGCCGGGCCGGCTTCGCGCTGCAGCTGCAGGGTCGGGTCTTGCGTCAGCAGGGCGCTCAGTTCGGGCTCAAAGCTGGCCGGGGCGTTCAGCACGGTGAGCTGGCGCTGCTGGCCCAGGTTGAGTTTCTTGAACAGGGGGGTCATCGCGCAATCCTTGGGCCTGGGTGGACCGAGCTCACCCTGCGCAAGCCCGCGTGGCGCGAATTATGGCGGCGGGCCTGCGTGCAAGAGCATGGCTGCGCAGCTGCGAAATCTGGATAGCATCGGGGCATGCGGATCGCCTCTCCAAGACTCTGGCCCCTGGCCGTGGTGCTCGCGCTGGCCGCTGCTTGCTGCCGCGCCCAGCCGGTGATGATTTGGGCTTTGCAGGACTTCGCGCCGGTGTCGATGCCGGTGGATGGCAAGCCGGGCGAGGGCAGCACCGATGCGATCCTCAAAGCCATCGTGCGCGAGCTGCCCGGCATCGAGCACCGCTATGTGGTGGCCAGCGCGGCGCGCATCTATGCCTTGCTCGATGCGGGCGAGCCGCTTTGCTATGTCGGCGGCCTGCGCACGCCCGAGCGTGAGCAGCGCTACTGGGTCAGCGACTTGCAGCTGGTGCCGCCGCTGCAGCTGATTGCGCACCGGCGCGCGCTCAAGCAGCTGCCGCGCGACAGTGCGGGGCGGGTGCGCTTGCCCGAGCTGCTGGCCCGGCCCGGCTTGCGCGGTCTCCTGGTGCGCGAGCGCAGCTACGGCGTGGCGCTGGATGCGCAGCTGGCGAAGCGCCCGGCGGAGGCCACGGTGGAGGTGCTGGGCGGCACGAATATGGGCGGCAATTTCTTCGAAATGCTGCGTCTGGACCGCGCCGATTACACGATCGACTACGACTTCATGCTCCTGCATCGGCAGCGCCAGGACGGCCGCAAGTACGAGGATCTGCTGCCCGTGCCCATCCAGGGCAATGACGCGATGAATGTGGTGTCGACCTTCTGCCCCCGCACCGCCTGGGGCCGCGAGGCGATCCTGCGCATCGACGCGGTGGTGGCTGGACTGGCGCGCACGGCCGGCCTCGGACTGCCGGAATCGCGCTGGACCACGCCGGAAGTCGAGCGCCTCTACGGCCCGGCCATGCGCGCTTTCAACCTGACGCGTCGCGTGCCGACGCCGGGCCTGGGCGCGCCCTGAGCGAGTCACGGCGGCGGTCTGCCGCAGCCCAGGGAATACCCGTCCGTGACCAGCGGCTGGGCCGCTCGCGCCCGCGCACAATGCCTGCCTCCGCATATTCCTCAGCTCCGCCTCCCGGGAACTCATCGCCATGCAACGTACCGCTCTTGCTCTCGCCGCCGCCTCCTTGATGCTGCTGCAAACCACTGCGCCGGCCCAGGCTGCCGCCAAACCCGCGGCCAAGCAGGCTCAGGCCAGCGCCGCCGGCACCCAGGTCTGGGACCTGAGCCAGCTCTACGCCAGCGACGCCGCCTGGGACGCCGAGCGCCTGGCCTTGCTGGCCGAGCTTCCCAAGATCAAGGCCTTGCAGGGCACCCTGGGCCAGAGCGCGCAAAGCCTGCGCGCTGGCCTGGACCAGATCTCGGCCCTGCGCCTGCGCCTGAATCGCCTGCAGTCCTATGCCGCCCAGAAGGCCGACGAGAACACCCAGCACAGCGACAACCAGGCGCGCCGCCAGCTGGCCGATGCCGTGGGCAACCAGTTCGGCGAGGCGGCGTCGTTCGTGAGCGCCGAGGTGGGCGCGATGGCTTCCGTCAAGGTTGAGGCTTATCTGGCTGCCGAGCCGGGCCTGGCCAAGCACCGTCAGGGCTTGCGCACCATGCTGCGCTTGGCCGAGCACACGCTCAGCCCCAAGGAAGAGGCCTTGCTGGCCGGCGCCGCCGATCCCTTGCAGCAGCCCGGCGCCATTTACGGCCTCTTGACCAATGCCGATCTGCCCTGGCCCAAGATCAAGATCCGCGGCAAGGAGGTGGTGCTGGACCAGGAGCAGTACACCGCCTACCGCTCGGACGCCGACCCGAAAGTGCGCGAGCAGGTGTTCAAGGCCTTCTGGCCGGTTTACAAAGCGTACGAGCGCACGCTGGGCGCGGTCTACGCCGCCAATCTGCGCGGCACCGTCTTCATGGCCCGGGCGCGCAACTACCCCAGCAGCGTGGCCATGGCCCAGGGCAGCGACAACATCCCCGAGGCTGTCTACCGCAGCCTGGTGCAAGAGGCCAATGCCGGCCTGCCAACGCTGCACCGCTATCTGAAGCTGCGCAGCCAGGTGCTGGGCCTGAAGAAGCCCGGCTACCAGGACATGTATGTGCCCCTGGCCAAGCCCTCGGGTGAGTACAGCCAGGCCGAGGCGGAACGCTTGACGCTGGCAGCCCTGCAGCCGCTGGGCGCCGAGTACACGGGCAAGCTGGCTGCGGCCTTCAAGCAGAACTGGATGCACTCGGTGCCGCAGCGCGGCAAGGTTTCGGGCGCCTACATGAACGGCGCGGCCTATGACGTCCACCCCTTCCTGCTGATGAGCTACAACGGCGACTACCTGGGCATGTCCACCTTGGCCCATGAGTGGGGCCATGCCATGCACTCGGTCTACTCGAACGCCAACCAGCCCTTCGAGACGGCCGACTACTCGACCTTCATCGCCGAGATCCCGTCCACCGCCAATGAGCTGCTGCTGGCCGACTACATGATCGCCAACGCCAAGACGCGCGAGGAAAAGATCTTCGCCCTGAGCCAGCAGCTGGAGAACATCCGCAGCACCTTCTTCCGCCAGGCCATGTTTGCGGAGTTCGAGCTGGCCTCGCATGAGGCGGTGGAAAAAGGCGAGGCCGTCACCGGCGAAAGCTTGAGCCAGATCTACCTGGACCTGCTCAAGCGCTACCACGGCGACGCGCAGAACGTGGTCAAGATCGACCCGCTCTACGGCATCGAGTGGGCCTATATCCCGCACTTCTACCGCGATTTCTACGTGTACCAGTACGCCACCTGCGTCAGCGCCGCGGCCTTCTTTGCCGAGGGCATAGGCCAGGGCGACACCGCGCTCCGTGAGCGTTACTTCACCTTGCTGAAGTCCGGCAGCTCGGCTGATGCCTACGCACTGACCAAAGCCGCCGGTCTGGACCTGGCCACGCCCGAGCCATACCGCGCCCTGCTGCGCCGCATGAACCGGGCGATCGACCAGCTGGAGACCCTGCTGGCGAAGAAGTAAAAAGTAAAGGACTGGCCGCGCTTCAGATGGCAGGCGGCAAGGCCTTCTGCATGAAGAAGCGCGAGCCGCCTTGTGGATAGTCCGGCAATTCGCCGAAGCAGTGGTAGCCCTGCTTCTCGTAGAAACCGCGGGCCTGGAACTCGAAGGTGTCCAGCCAGGCGCCGTGGCAGCCGCGCGCCTGGGCTTCGGCCTCGGCCATCTGTAGCAGGCGCCGGCCCAGGCCCTGGCCGCGCGCCTCCTCCGGCACCACCAGCAGCTGGGTGAACAGCCAGCCATAGGAGGTGTAGCCCCAGAGCCCGCCCAGCACGGCGCCGCTGCGCGGATCGCTTACGCTGATCACCAGCGGCCGGCTTTGGCTGGGCGCTGCGTGGCTCTGGTTGTAGGCCACCAGGGGCTGGACGATGGCCTGGCGCAGCGCTTCCTCGGCTTCTTCGCTGAGCAGCAGCTGCAGGTGTGCGGGCGCACAGGGCTGGCCAGGCGCGGGCCGGGGCAGCAGATAGAGATGGCGCTCCACCCCGTCCGGAAAGAGCTCGCGGCGCAAGACCTGACCCCCGAGCCGCTGCACCAGCTGGCGCGCCGCGTGGTTGTCATCCTTGGTGTAGGTCTGCACCTGCTCCCAGCCGAACTGCTCGTAGGCATGAGCGATGGCCGCCACCGAAGCCTCCTGCGCCAGACCACGGCCGCGAAACTCGGGCAGCAGCCACCAGGTCAGCTCGCGCGGCCAGCCTTGGCCTTGCCAGAAGCCGCAGACACCGACCAACTTGTCCGGGCTGTCGGGCAGCCGCAACCGGATGGCCCAGACCCCGAAGCCTTGCAGATGCCAGCTGCCCAGATCGGACGCCAGGCGCGCCCAGGCGGCGGCCGGGCTGAGCGGCCCGTTGTAGAAGGCCGAGGCCTCGGCGTCGGTGTAGAAGCGTTCGTACAGCGCGGCGCAATCGGCGCTCAGCGGTTCCAGGCTCAGGCGCTCGGTGTGCAGGGTGGGGATCAGCATGGGGCTTGCGTGTCGGCGTGGAGGTGTTGGGCCGCGAAGCTGCGCATGGCTTGCAGGGCGGCATCGAGCGTGGGTGCAAAGTCGGGGCTGGCCGCCATGTCCTGGGCGCTCAAGCGGCTGCGCGTGGCATCCAGCTGCTGGCAGGCGCCCTCGATCAAGCGGGCCGACATGGTGCGCAGGGTTTCCTTCAGAGCCGCATCGGCATGGCTGGCGCGGCACGAGGGGTTGAACACCGCCACCGGTTTGTCGGTGAAGGGGATGTGGCCGACCAGCCAATCGAGCGCGTTTTTGATGACGGCCGTGACGCCGTGCGCGTACTCTGGGCTGGCGATCAGGAGTACATCGGCCGCGTCCACCGCGCGCCAGAAGGCTTGAACGGCTGGCGGCGCCTGGGCCTCGAGCAGGTCGGGGTTGAACAGCGGCAGCGCACCCAGACCCTCAAAGTGGCTGAAGCGCAGATCCGGCCCGGCGCGCAGCCGGCTCGCCTCCAGCAAGGCCTTGCAACGCGAGTGTTGGCGCAGGCTGCCGCACAGGGTCAGGATGGCCGTCGTGGCCTGGCGGGGCTGAGCAGGACTGATGAGATGAGAGCTTGGCAATTGATTTCAATCGGCAGTGTGGCCCTGATTCTGCACGGCAGCTGCGGAGCTCAAGCCTGGTGCCTGGCATTCCAGGGTGCATAGCGCTTCTCGGGCCCCTGTGCCAAGCGTGAAGGCAGGGTTTCGCGTTCACCGCCGTACAGGCCGCGGAACTTCATCATCAGTGCTTGCCAGGCCGCGGCCTATTGCGCCGTCAGCCCGCATCTTGCGGTCCGCTCAAATCCAGCGTCATGAAGCACCAGCCGGGGTGCAGATGCTCGGGCACTTCGGCACCGGGGTAAGGCCTAGCGTCGCGAAACCCTTGGGCCCGGTACAGGCGATGCGCCGCCGTCATGAAAGGCGCGGAATCGAGGCAGAGCTGCTTCAGGCCCAGGCTGCGCGCATCGCCGATCAACTGCTTCACCAGGGCTTCGCCTAGGCCCTGGCCGCGCCTGGCCGGGCACAGGTAGATGCGTTTGAGGTCGCCCAGCCCAGGCGTCAAGGCGCGCAAGCCGCCCATGCCGGCCAGCTCGCCGCCCAGGTAGGCCAGGTAGAAGCGGCCGCCTGGGGGCTGGCAGATCTCATCGAGATGCTTCGCCACATAGTCCGCCAAGGGCATGCCCAGGGCTTGTTCGGTGGACACGCCCAGATGCTGCTGCAGCTGGCCCATCACCCAGCTCATGTACTCGGTGTTCAGCTGCAGCAAGGCCGCGCGGTCGCGAGCCAGCTCGGCCGAGCGCAAGCTGATGAGGGCGGGCTGCGCCATCAGGACGCGCTCGCCTGCCAGGCGTAGAGCTGCAGATCGCGGCTGCCGTCGGGGCTGCGAATGATGCGTTCGAACTGCAGACCGAGCTTGAGCAGCAGTTTCTGTGATGCCTGGTTGTCCAGGCGTGTGGTCGCCAGGATGCGGCGCAGGCCCAAGGCCTCGCGGGCGTCCTGCATCACCGCGCTGGCGGCCTCGAAGGCCAGGCCTTGGCCGGCATGTTCGGGCAGGAAGGCAAAGCCGATGTCGGGGCTGTCCAGATAGTCGCGCTGGGTCAGGCCGCACATGCCCACGGTCACGCCGCCGGAGCGCAAATCAAGCGCACAAAAACCAAAGCCCAGTCGTGCGTAGTTTTCCAGCGCACCTTGCTGCAGATAGCGCTCGGCGTCTTCCAGCGTGCGCACGCCGCGGTCGCCGATGAAGCGCAGCCAGCTGGGCTCGTTGAGCAAGCGCAACATGAAGCCCGCGTCGGCGAGGCGCAAGGGGCGGATGTTCAGGCGTTCGGTGTGCAGGGTCTTCAAGATGCAAATCCTGTGCAGTGGTTCCAGCGATGGCGTTGGCGATGGGCTGCCAGCCTACCAGCCGACACCCCAGCGCTGCACGCTGAGCGAGGCGACACGCCCCGCAGGCGAGAGCTCGACCAGCACCGCCACGTCGTATTCCCTCATGAATCCCTGGCCCAGGCGCCGCTCCAGCACATAGTGCCGCTCGGCCTGGGGCGGCATGCGAACGCAGCACAGCAAAGTGGCGCCGCGGGCGCTGAAGAAGGCCTGCGCGTCGGCCAGGCTGCTGCCCAGGGGCAGGCTGCGGGTGGTCTCCTGTTGCCAATAGGCCAGGCGGGCATCCAGGTCCGAGCTGGCACAGGCACCCAGTGCCAGCAGCAATGGCAAGAGGGCGAGCCACAGCAAGCGGCCGCGCCGCGGCCCTGGCCCCTTCATGGCGGACCCTCGGCGCTCTGAGCTGCCGCCAGGCCCAGAGCCAGGTAGTGCGCCACCTGCTTGCTGGCGATATCGTCCAGGCTGCGCAGCTTCAGATGGCGGCGCAGCTTGCCGCTGCCTTCAAGCAGCCCCAGTGCATCGGCGATGGCCGCGCCATGGCCGAACTCCAGCGAGACATGTTGGCGGTAGACGAACACGCCGCAGAAGTGCGGGCCGCTGGCAAACAACAGGCCGCCGTACTTGATCTCCTCCTCCAGGGGCTGGAACTGCCGCTGCAGCAAGGCGCGCAGCGCCACGGCCAGGCTGTGGCCCTCTTCGTTGAGCAGGCGGATGTCTTCGAGCCAGTGTTCAATCGATTTTGCAGCCATGGCGCGCTTCTGGTGGATCTGTGTGGTTTGGATGTTAGGCCGGATGGCCAAGCGCTGCGCTGTGGCTCATGGCGCGTCGCGATAGAGGGTGGCTGTACCTGTCGATGTGCGCATCATCTGCAAGAGTTCTCCCCCGAAGCGGCGAATCTCCTCATAGCCCGTGCAGATCTCAAAGCGCGCCCGGCTTTGGCTGTCTTGGCGGGCCTGCTCTCGGCTGTCGACTGCGGCCAGCTCGACGTGAATGGCGACCGTGCCGGTCAGGCCGAGCGGGTAGACCCGCAGGCCCAGCCAGACATCGGCCAGACGATAGTGATCTCCGTCGCGCTTCCACTCGCCGCCTTCGAGGCGGATCTCGGTCCCGGTGGGAATGGGGAAGCTGCGGTAGAGGCTCTCGCCAAAGGCCAACAACTCGGCCTGCTTGAACCAGGCCGACCCGGCCCCCGAAAACGCGCCGCATTGGGCTTCGGCGAATAGCTCGCCGCTGCCGTCGCTGTCGTGTTCGTAGCGAAGTTGGAGGTTTTGCGAGAAGGGCATGGAGGAGAAGGCAACAAAGGGGCGAGGGCCCGGTGCGCGCTGGCGCTGGCGCCAGCTCAATGCCAGGCGCTGCTGTTCCTGAATGAAACCGTCCTTGCCGTCCATATAGGCCGCCATATCGTCCGGGTGGGCGGCCGCCAGGCGCTGCTTCAAGGCGCTGTAGGCCTGGGCCGCGTCGCCATGTGCGTTCATATAGTCCCGAAACGCGAGATGGCGATCGATGTGGGCGCTGCCGAGCGCGAAGCTGTGCAGCTGATGGCTGCGCCGGCCGTCCGCTCGCGTCTTGCGGAAATAGCGCCGGCCGGCGATGCCGAACTCGCCCATGACCTCGTAACCCAGCGCATGGATTTGCGCGCAGGCGGGGCCGTCGAGTTCGCTCAGCTCGGCCACCACCAGCAGCATGTCGATGACCGGCTTGGCATGGATGCCGACGATGGCGGTGCTGCCGATGTGATGCAAGGCCAGCACCTGGTCGCCCAAGGCCTGGCGCAGGCCCAGGGCTTCCGCTTCGAATTGGCCTGGCCATTCGGCGTCATAGGGTTGAACAAGTATTTCCATGAAGGCTCCTCGGGAGCGGTCTTGTTTTGGGCTGCCGCAACTTTGGATCGTTCATGCGGGCAGAACGTGCTTGGCATTCTCGCTTCGGTGGCGGCACGAACTGCAGGGTCCCACGCCGGAGCGCCAAAGACCACCTCGGATGATCCCCAGCTCACGTCACCCTGTTTCAGCATGTGGTCGAAAAAAAAGCACCCCGCAGGGTGCCTCCTCGACCCATCCGCTGAATTGTGAAGTCAGCGGAAGTTCTGCAGTCAGATGCGCTTGGCCAGTTCCGCGGCCTTGCCGGTGTAGCTGCCTGGCGTCATGGCCAGCAAGCGGGTCTTCTCGGCTTCGGGCAGCTCCAGGCCGTTGATGAACTCTCGGATCGATTCGGCTGTGATGGCCTTGCCGCGGGTCAGCTCCTTGAGGCGCTCATAGGGGTTGGGCAAGGCATAGCGGCGCATCACGGTCTGGATGGGCTCGGCCAGCACTTCCCAGGCGCTGTCCAGGTCTTGCGCCAGCGCGGCTTCGTTGATCTCCAGCTTGTCCAGGCCCTTGAGCAGAGACTCATATCCCAGCACGGCGTAGCCGATGGCCACGCCCATATTGCGCAGCACGGTGGAGTCGGTCAGGTCACGCTGCCAGCGGCTGATCGGCAGCTTTTGGCTCAGGTGGGTCAGCAAGGCATTGGCCAGGCCGAAATTGCCCTCGGCGTTTTCGAAGTCGATCGGGTTGACCTTGTGCGGCATGGTCGAAGAACCGATCTCGCCGGCCACCGTGCGCTGCTTGAAATAGCCCAGCGAGACATAACCCCAGACATCACGGGACCAGTCGATCAGGATGGTGTTCAGGCGCGTCGTCGCGTCGAACAGCTCGGCCATGTAGTCATGCGGCTCGATCTGGATGGTGTAGGGGTTGAAGGTGAGGCCCAGCTGGCCTTCGATGACGCGCTGGCTGAAGCTTTCCCAGTCGAACTCGGGCCAAGCGCTCAGGTGGGCGTTGTAGTTGCCCACGGCACCGTTCATCTTGGCCAGCAGTTTCACCTCGGCGATGCGGGTGCGTGCCGTGCGCAGGCGGGCCACGACGTTGGCGATTTCCTTGCCCACGGTGGTGGGGCTGGCAGTCTGACCATGGGTGCGGCTGAGCATGGGCGTGGCTGCGGTGGCGTGGGCCATGGCGCCGAGCTTGGCAATGATGCGGTCGATGGTGGGCAGCAACACATCCTGGCGTGCGGCCTTGAGCATCAGGCCGTGGCTGGTGTTGTTGATGTCTTCGCTGGTGCAGGCGAAGTGCACGAACTCGCCGGCCGCCTTCAACTCGGTGCTGGCGTCGAAGCGGGCCTTGAGCCAGTACTCGACCGCCTTGACGTCATGGTTGGTGGTCTTCTCGATGTCCTTGATCGCTTGCGCGTCAGCTTCCGAGAAGCGCGCCACCAGGCTGCGCAGCAGGCCGCGCGCGGCTTCGCTCAGGGGCTTGAACTCGGCAAAGCCGGCGTCAGACAGTGCGATGAACCATTCCACCTCGACCTGCACGCGGCGGTGCATCAGGCCGAACTCGGACAGCAGCGGGCGCAGCGGCGCCACGCGTGCGGCGTAGCGGCCATCCAGGGGCGAGAGGGCGCTGATCGAGGAAAGCGAGGCGGTGGACTGGGTGGTCATGGCAGTGGGCGGCTGCGGGCCGCCAGGGCTGATGAGGGGGAGGTGCGATTGCCCGCGCCGCCAGGCTGGCCCTGCTCTCGCAGCGGCCCTCGGCTCGGGAAAAACCCGCAGATTTTAGCCGCGGATGACAGGGCGATGAAAAGCGCCGGTGGGCGCCCGAACCGGAGCGCTATTGCCCCGGATCTCCATTCGCTTAGATCGGTACTTTGACTACAAATTGGCAATTGATCGTGAGAAATTACCGGGAAACCACCATCTATCGAATGTAGTTTTACTCCACTAGCATCGCCTCGCCTGAACCGACCGCGGCATGCGGACGGGTGCCCGGGCGCTGCTTCAGCTGGAAGAAACCAAGCAAGGATGCACATGAACACGCACATCGAGACGGCGCCCGCACGGGGCTGGAGTGGTCAGGTACGCAGGGCATTGGCGGGCTTGGCCTTGCTGGTCCTGAGCGCCTGCGGCGGCGGCCAGACGGAGCAGCCTGGGGCCGCGTCCATGAGCCAGGCCACGGCGGCAGCGGCGGATGCCAGCGTGGCCGGGCCGCGCGTGATCGACGCCAACACCACGGTGCTGGTGCCCGTGCCCGCCGTCCCGGTGCCCGACACCCCCCGTGCCAAGGCCGCCGCCGCCCGCGTGGCCACGGCCGCGGGCAGCTCGCTGCGCGTGCACTACCGCCGCGCCGATGGCGACACCAGCGGCTGGCAGCTGCACAGCTGGGGCGCGGCGCAAAGCCCGGCCTGGAACGGCGGCTGGAACGCCAGCGGCAGTGACGACTTCGGCGCCATCTACGACGTGCCCCTGGCCGCCGACAGCGGCACGGTCGGCTACCTGCTGCACAAGGGCGACTGGAAGGACTGGGGCGGTGCGGACCAGAGCTATGTGCTCAAGCCCGGCGCCAATGAGATCTGGCGGGTCGAAGGCGACAGCGTCACCTACAACAGCAACCCCTTGGGCCTGCCCGTGCCCAATCTGCACACCGTGCGCGTGCACTACCAGCGCTTCGACGGTGGCTACAGCAGCTGGGGCCTGCATCTGTGGAACGGCAGCGGCCTCAATGTCGCGGCCCTGCCTGCCGGCCTGCCCATCGACCAATGGGGTGCGCCCGTGGCTTTCAACGCCATGCCCGGCCATGCAGCCGGCGCGGGCGAGATCGTCTTTGACATCCCCGTGCTCAACCCGCGTGACGATGCCGGCCGCAAGGCCCTGGAATTCATCATCCACGGCATGGCGCCGAACCAGAACGACAAGGACGGTCGCGACAACAACATCCGCGTCGACTACGCCGGCTTGAAGATCCAGAACCAGGTCGGTGAGATCTGGTTGGTGCAACAGGACGCCACCGTTTACACCGCGCAGCCCGATCTGCGCTCGGTCTCCAGCAGCGACGCCCGCGCCGTCTGGCTCAACCAGCGCCTGCTGCAGTGGCCGCGCGTGTTCGCAGCTGCGGCGCCGGCCGGCACGGTGGTCAAGCTTTATCACTCGGCCGCCGGCCAGATCGTGGTGGCCAAGGACGCGCCAGTCAGCGGCGCCGATGGCGCCATCACTCTCGATGCCTTCAGCGGCAATGTGCCGGCGGCCGAGGCCCTGCGCTTCAAGTACGTGGCTGCGGGCGGTGTGTTCCAGGTGCGCGAGGCCGATCTCCCGCGCCTGCCGCAGCTGCACACCCAGCAGCTGGTGCTGGTGCAGGAAAACGCAGCTGGCCAGGTGCAGAACGCCAGCACCGCGCAGATCGCCGGGGCGCTCGATGATCTCTACAGCGCCGCCGCCGAGGTGAACGATTACGGCGCCACGGTCAAGAACGGCCGCACCCAGTTCAAGCTCTGGGCGCCCACGGCCCAGGCCGTGCAAGTGATCGTGACCGCACCGAGCAGCAACCCCTTCCTCAGCCGCAGCCAGACCGTGAACCTGCAGCATGACCCGGCCACCGGCGCCTGGAGCAGCAGCCTGGCCGGTGAGCTGAACGGCCGCAGCTACCGCTATGCCGTGACGGTGTTCGTGCGCGGCGTCGGCCTGGTGCGCAGCCTGGTCACCGACCCCTATTCCCTGGCCCTGACCCTGGGCAGCCAGCAAAGCGTGGTGGCCGATCTGCAAAGCGCCAGCTTCAAGCCGGCCGGTTGGGACGCCAGCCAAGCGCCCGCCACCGTGCTGGCCACGCCGGACATGAGCATCTACGAGCTGCATGTGCGCGACTTCTCGGTCAACGACCCGACCGTGCCTGCCGACAAGCGCGGCAAGTACCTGGCCTTTGCTGAGAGCAACTCGAACGGCATGAAGCATCTGCGCGCCCTGGCCCAGAGCGGCCTCACGGATGTGCATCTGCTGCCGGTCTTCGACATCGCCAGCGTGCCCGAGAAAGGCTGCCTGACGCCCAATCCCAGCGGCAGCGCCGACGGCGAGGCCCAGCAGGCCCTGGTCAGCGCCACAGCCGGCAGTGACTGTTTCAACTGGGGCTACGACCCCTACCACTTCACCGCGCCGGAAGGCAGCTACGCCAGCAGCGTGGCCGACCCGGCCGCGCGCATCGTCGAGTTCCGCCGCATGGTGCAGGCGCTCAACGCCGCCGGCCTGCGCGTGGGCATGGACATGGTCTACAACCACACCAGTGCCTCGGGCCTGAACAGCGCCTCGGTGCTGGACAAGGTGGTGCCAGGCTATTACCACCGCCTGAATGCCAGCGGCGGCATCGAGCGCTCCACCTGCTGCGAGAACACCGCGGCCGAGAACAGCATGATGGCCAAGCTGATGATGGACTCGGCCATCGTCTGGGTGCGCGACTATCACATCAGCTCCCTGCGCTTCGACATCATGGGTCACCACCCGCGCTCGGTGATGGTGGACCTCAAGGCCGCCGTCGAACGCGCCAGCGGCCGCCCGGTGCAGATCCTCGGCGAGGGCTGGAACTTCGGCGAAGTGGCCAATGGCGCGCGCTTTGTGCAGGCCGATATGTTGGGCCTGAACGGCACCGGCATCGGCAGCTTCAACCCCTTCATCCGCGACGCCGTGCGCGGCGGCAGCTCCTTCGACAGCGGCAACAACCAGTTCGCCAACCAGGGCTTCATCAACGGCCTGTTCTATGACGCCAATGCCTTCGGCGGCGGCAAGACCCGGGGCGACCTGATGTGGCATGGCGACCAGATCAAGGCCTCGCTGGCCGGCTCCATCCGCAGCTACGAGCTGCAGACCAGCTGGGATGCGAACCTGCGCCTGGAGCAGATCAATGTTGGTGGCCTGCCGGCCGGCTATGTGCTGGAGCCCGGAGAAGTGGTCAATTATGTTGAGAACCACGACAACACCAGCCTGTTCGACAACAACGTTTTCAAGCTGCCCGCCGGCACCAGCCGCGAAGACCGCGCCCGCGTGCAGGCGCTGGGCATGGCCATCAATGCCTTCAGCCAGGGCGTGGCCTACTTCCATGCCGGCGTGGACACCTTGCGCAGCAAGTCCATGGACCGCAACAGCTATGACTCGGGCGACTGGTTCAACCGCCTGGACTGGAGCTATGCCGACAACAACTTCGGCGTCGGCCTGCCGCCGCAGCGCGACAACGGCGACAACTGGTCGCTGCTGCGCCCGTTGCTGGCCGACCCGCTGATCAAGCCTGCCGCGGCGGACATCGTCTGGACGCGCGATGTCTTCCGCGACCTGCTGGCCATCCGCAAGAGCAGCAGCCTTTTGCGTCTGCGCAGCGCTGCGGACATCAAGGCCCGGCTCAAGTTCCACAACACCGGCTCCGCCCAGGAAGCCACGGTGCTGATCGGCCAGATCGACGGCCAGGGCTATGCCGGCGCCGGCTTCCAGGAGCTGGTCTATGCCATCAATGTGGACAAGCAGGCCAAGCAGCTGACGGTGCCGGGTCTGCTCGGCCATGCCTTGCAGCTGCACCCGGTGCACCGCGCGGCCGGCGCCGCCGATGCCCGCGCGCGCCAGGCCAGTTTTGATGCGAGCAGCGGTGTGCTGAGCCTGCCGGCCCGCACGGCGGTGGTGTTTGTGCGGCCCTGAGCCACCGCGCTTCAACGCGGCGCTGTTTTGTCAAGGCGCCGCGTTGAAGAACGCAATCCGTTCGGCATGTGCCGGATGGCTGGCGAAGGCCATGGGCAGGGGCGATGTGTCCTGGCCCTGCCGCTTCTGATGGGCCTCGAGGCGTTCGAAGAAGCGCACCATCACACGCGGTGAGATGCCGGCCGCCTGCAGCATCTGGCGGGCATGAAGATCGGCATCGCGCTCGAACTCGCGCGAATAGTCGGCCTGCGCCAGCAAAGCCGGCAACCCGGCCAGCAGGGCCGAGAAATCACCGACCAGCAGCCCGCTCACGCCGGCCACCATGCCGGCCTGCAGCACCAGGCGCATGCCGTGGCGTTGGCGCACATGGCCCAGCTCATGGGCCAGCACGCCGGTGATGATGTCGGGCTCGTCCTCGGCCAGCTCGACCAGGGCATCGGTCAGCACGATATCGCCGCCGGGCAGGGCAAAGGCATTGGGCCCCAGGGCCTTGGGGCCGGCACGGAAATGCACGCGGTAGGCCGGCAGCGGCGCGGCCTGCGGCTCCAGCCCGGCGCGCAGGATTTCGTCGCGGCGCACGGCTGCGGCCAGGCGCCGTGTGATTTCCTCCTGCCGTGCCTCGCTCAGCGTGCTGGGCTTGAGCCACATGCGGTCGACCTGGTCCAGCGCCTCGCTGGCGATCTGCCGCTCCACCGCGCTGGGGATCAGGGCCGCACCTTGTTGAGCCACCCAGGGAATGCCCCAGACCCAGGCCGATGCGAGCAGGCCCGCAGTCAGCAGCACGCTCACGCCGACCAGGCGCCAGCTGCGCATGCTGCGCACGGTCAAGCTGTCGCGCAGGCCGGATTGACGGGCCCAGTCATCCCAGCGTTGGCGGCCCTCGGGCGCCGGGTCTTCGCAAAGCACGCTGCCATCGGGCAACAAGGCCTGGCGTTCGCCGTGGCGCAGACGTTCGGGCCAGACCACCTGGCGAGTGGCATGCCAGGCCAGCACGGGTGCTGCTGCCCGTTGCGGCGCGTGTGTGTCGCCGTCTTCGTCACCGCCGTCATCCCCGCCGTCATCCCCGCCGTCGGTGGGCCGGGCCTGCAGAAGCAGCCCCTTCCCGTCTTCGCTCAGCCAGGCCCAGACCGGCTGGGCCTGCGCACTGCGGCCATCAAACCACCGGGCCTGCAGGCGGGGCTCGCCGCGCCAGCGCAGCGATGCAAGGTCGGGGCTTACCATCCCATGTCAAAGCCGAAGAAGTCGCCGGCCGCCTCGCCGGTGGCGTCGGTGGCTTCTTGCTGGGGCCGCACCTGCCATGCCTCGATATCGCCATGGACCGTCAATGACACCGCTTCCAGGCGCAGGCGCGCTGTGCGGATCGCGGCAAAGGGGCGGTACAGGCTCAGCGTCAGGGCGGTGAGCAGCCAGTTGACCATCGTCAACCAGAGCAGGCGGCGAAAGCTCAGCGTGCTATGGAACTCCAACTGCTCGCTGCGCGTGCCGGACCACACCAGGTTCTGCAGGCGCGCGGTGATCCAGGGGCCGACCATCATGAAGTACAGCAGATAGCCGAACATCCCGATGCCCACGCCGATGGCTGGAGTCACGGTCACACCGGGTTTCTGCAGCATCGTCAGACCCGCGCCAATGCCAACTGCCAGTGCCAGGAATAGCAAGGACGCCATCAGCCCTTTGAGCACCAAGCCGTAGAACTTCCCCGTGCCCGCCAGGAACTGCCCGCGCTGATCGGCATAGCCATAGCCCACATGCTGGTAGCGCTTGATGCAGGCTAGAAAGCAGGGGCTGAGCAGCACCATGCCGACTAGGCCCACCATCCCGACGATGACGCCCGCTCCCGTGCGGGCCATCGGATCTTTCCAGGCTTGCCAAGCGGTGCCGGCCATCAACATCATGGCGGGGATGTAGAGCGACGCCACTGCTTTGTAGGCGCCAGCCAGATCGCCTTGGAAGCTCAGCCGCAGACCGCGCCAGCGTGTGTTACCCAAGCGGAATTGCAGACCCGAGCGCCACAGCGCCGGCCAGAGCGCGCACAGCAGCAGGTAGGCCAGAAAGCCCGCCAGTGGCGAGAAACGCCCGGCCAGGCCATAGGCGCCGGCGAGCAGGAGCAGCAGCACAAAGCCGCGGAACATGGGCCATGGGCGGCCATGGAAGCTCAAGGCCTGGCCGCCGACGCTTGTGTTCGCGTAGAAGTAGCGCAGGCGCCGCACCTTGGCGAAAGGCAAGTAGAGCCCCAGGGTTAGCAAGGTCAGCAGGAGATTGACGATCCATATGCGAAAGTACTCGCTGCCGGAGCCGGTGAAGCGGATCGCGAGAGTCTGGACCGTGGGCGCGGGCGCGGCGTAGCAGCCCGCGTCGGGCAGTTCGTACATGGTGGGGTCCTCTCCCTTGGCGCCTCTCGAACGGAGGCATTCGTCGTTGTTTTGCAGCGGCAGCGATCGGCAGCCGCCACGGGCGCGCAGTGTGCCCCAGCCTCGACGCGGCTGGCAACGCACTCCTACCTCAGGGGGAGAGGGTCTGCCCGGGTCGGTCCGGCACGGCGGGCCTGCCACTCCGGCCGCAGCAGGCCGAAGACCTCGCTGTCGAGGTAGAGGCCGTTGATGAAGATCACGCCGCGCAGCCGGCCTTCGAACTGCAGGCCGGCTTTCTCGGCCACCCGGCGCGAGGCCAGATTGCCCGGCGCCAGGGCCGCGCAGACACGGTGGACTTCGAAGTTATGAAACACATGGTCGATCAGGGCGCGCGCGGCCGCCGTGCCCCAGCCCTGGCCGCGGCGGGCCGGGTCGTCGATCTTCCAGCCAAGCTCGCGCGCGCTGGAGTAGCGGTGGGCCAGGAAATGTGAGGCGGAGCCGATCGGCTCACCGCTGTCGGCATCGCAGACGACCAGGCGCTCGGCCTCGTTGCTGGAGAAGCCGTCTTCGGCAAAGCGCTTCTTGAAGAACTGCGGGCCGCGCAGCATCGAACCTTCGAACTCATTGCGTTCGCTCAGATCGGCGGCCTGGGCGGCCAGGCGCGGCAGGTCGTCCTCGCTGACTGGGCGCAGCAGCACGCGTGGTGCGGACGTGATAGGGCTGGAGGATGGTGTCGGGTGCATGCGGCAATCTCGCTTCCGGTGAGTCAGTTCAGCTGTGCTTGCGGTGGCGTTCCAGGGTCTTGCGAATCTTGGTCGCGTCGGCCAGGCGCTCGGCCGAGCCCTCGGCGTCGAGCAGCACCACGGTCAGGTCCTGGCCGGTCTTGTCTTTCAGACGCAGGGCCAGGCAGCGGCCGGCTTCCTCGGTGTAGCCGGTCTTGGACAGGCGGATGTCCCAGCCCTTGCGGCCGACCAGGCGGTTGGTGTTGCGGAACTCGACCGGCCGGCCGTTGATCAGCACCTTCTCCTTGGCGTCGCTGCTGATCTTGCTGATTTGCGGGTAACGCGCGGCCGCTGCGGCAATCTTGGCCATCTCGGCCGCGGTGGAGCGGTTGCGTGAGGACAAGCCGGTGGGTTCGGCGATCTCGGTGCGCGTCAGGCCGAGCGCGCGAATCTTGGCGTGCACCGCCTGCTCGAAGGCCGGCAGGCCACCGGGCAAGGTGCGGGCCAGGGCGGCGGCGGCGCGGTTGTCCGAGGACATCAGGGCCAGTTGCAGGGCCGCGCCGCGCGTCATCTGGGCGCCCACGGGCACGCGCGAGGGGCTGTGCTTGAGGGTGTCGACGTCCTCCCGCTGGATGCGGATGCGCGCCTTCAGGTCGGCCTTGGTATCGAGCACCACCATGGCCGTCATCAGCTTGGTCAGCGAGGCGATCGGCACCTGGGTGTCGGCATCCTTGGCCATCAGCACCTTGCCGCTGCCGTTCTCCAGCACCAGGGCATGGCGGGCATTGACGGGCAGCTGCAGCGGCGCATCAGGCAATTTGGCGAGGACGGTGCTGGCGATCAGGCTCAGCAGCACGAGAGCGCTGCGCTGGCGCCAGGCAGAGTGCGTTTCAGGGCGAGGTGAGGGGGCGGCGTGGGACAGCAAGTGGAGCCTCGGACAGGACAGGAGCATGAAGCCTCTATTCTGCTTGGCTCCAAGGCGTCCGCCAGGGAGGATGCCCGGGCTCAGGGCGTGGACCGGCCCAACATGCGGCGCAGGCTGGCGTCGCGGTCGAGCAGATGGTGCTTGAGCGCCCCGGCCACATGGAGCAACACGGCGGCGATCAGCACATAGCCGATGAGGCTGTGCAGGCTGTGCGCCAGCTCGCTCAGTCCGGCGTTCAGGGGCAGCACCTCGCCGGGCTTGTTCGGGTCGAGCCGGTGGTCCATCAGCGTCAGGCCGAAGATGCCGAAGCCATGGCCGCCGGCCCCTGAAAAAATCATGCCGCTGATGGGCATGGCCAGGGTGCTGAGCAGCAGCAGCCAGTGCACCGCCTTGGCGAGGGTCTGCTGCAGGGCCGAGGCCTGCCCGGTGGGGGCCGGCCAGCCTTCCTTGAGCCGCCATGCAGCGCGCAGCACGGCCAGCAGCAGCACCAGAATGCCGACCGATTTGTGGATGGGGTAGAGGGCCCAGACTTCGAACTCGGCCATATAGAGGCCGACCGATGTGAGGCCGATCATGGCCAGCGCCATCAGCCAGTGCAGGGTGACGGTGGTGCGGCTCAGGGGTGCGGTGGCGGTGTTCATGTGGGGCAGGGGCGCGGCAGCCAGGGTGAGGTTGAGGGTGGGCGATTCTGGCCCCGGGGCGGGCGCTGGCACGAAGGTCATGGGGCAAGGGACCCGCACGCAGGGACCAAGCTGCGTCCCTTGCCGCCTCATTCGGCCGGCCGACCGATCACGGCCAGCGTGCGGTAGCGCATCGCCAGCCTTGGGCCATTCGCGAACCGGGCAAACAAGCGCTTCAGTTGCCCGAGCAAGACCTGACCCTCGTCGCTGGCGCGCGCCGGAATGTAGGAACGCGAGAAGGCCAAGCTGGCCAGGCCTGCCTCGTCCAGCCAATGCTCGTGAGGCCAATGCAGGCGGGCCGGTACGACGCCGCCGAAGAACAGGGGCAGGCCGGCGCGTTCGGCCTCGTCGCCCTGGCCCATATGCTCTTTCTGGGCGGCACGGCGTGCGCCGCCGAAGGCATCGAAGAGCGCGTCGAGTTCTTGCTGCAGCGGGTCTTCGCGCTCGCGGTCGTTCCAAATCAGGGCCACCTGAGCGCCGGGCTTGAGCAGGCGCAGGCATTCGCGCCGTGCAGCTTCGATGTCAAACCAATGGAAGGCCTGGGCCGCGGTGATCAGATCAGCACAGCCCTGGGCGAGGTCGGTGGCCTCGGCGCTGCCGGCGCTGCTGGCAAAACGGGGCTCTTGGCCCAGTGCCTGCTCAGCCGCGCTGCGCATCGCGGGGCTGGGCTCGACGGCCGTCACGCGCAGGCCTTGCTGCAGCAGCCCGGCGCTCAGCAAGCCGGTGCCCGCACCCAGATCCACCACATGGGCGGAGGCTGGCAAGCCTTGGCGCAAGTGCTGCAGCAGGGCCAGGGGGTAGTCGGGCCGGGCGGCTTGGTAGTCGGCCGCCTTGCCTGAGAAGACGGCGGCCACGCCGCCCGCCTCGCTGTTGAAACTGTTCTGCAGGGCTTGCTGGCGCGTCTGTGCGGCGGCAGGCGGCGGGGCGTCCGGGTGTGTCATGGCAATCCCTCCAGCTTTTTGTGAGTGGCGGCATTTTTACCGCTACTTCTTGCGCTGCGCGCGAGCCGGTGGCGGCGATGCTGTGTTTCTTTCTTTCTGTGTCGCGCGCATGAAAGCCTTGCCTGCCCGAGTCCGGGGTGTTTGTACAGGCTGGGGCGCAACAGTCCCATGGCTAGAATGAATCCAAGAGGGATGTAAACGCTATGAAATTGATCGGTTCACTCAGCAGTCCTTACGTTCGCAAAGTGCGCATCGTGATGGCCGAGAAAAAGCTCGACTACCAGTTCGTGCTGGAAGACGTCTGGGCCAGTGATGCCATCCTGAAGATGAATCCTCTGGGCAAGGTGCCCTGCCTGGTGATGGAAGGCCAGGACTCCATCACCGGCGCGGTGTTCGACTCGCGGGTGATCGTCGAGTACGTCGACACTTTGTCGCCGGTCGGTCGCCTGATCCCTGAGCGCGGCCGTGAGCGTACCGAGGTGCGCACCTGGGAAGCCTTGGCCGACGGTGTGCTCGATGCCTGCGTGGCTGCACGCCTGGAAGAGCACTGGGCCGGGCGCACGCCCGAGCAACGCAGCGCGGCCTGGGTGCAGCGCCAGATGGACAAGGTTGGGGCTGCCTTGGTCGCCATGAACCAGGGTCTGGGTGAGCGTGCCTGGTGCTCGGGCACGCATTTCTCGCTGGCCGATATCGCGGTCGGTTGCGCCCTCGGCTACCTTGACTTCCGCTTTCCGCAACTGGACTGGCGCAGCGAACATGCCAATCTGGCCCGCCACTTCGAGAAGCTGAGCGCCCGCGCCAGCTTCGTCGACACCGCGCCACCTGCAGCCTGATCGTTAGGTCGCAGCAAAACAGGCCTTGCAGATGCAAGGCCTTTTTCGTTTGGGCTTTGAAGGTTGAAGGACGCTTCTGGCACATAGCAGACCTTGACTCTAGGGCTGGTGCCAAGGGGCGCCGGGCGAGTGCTTCCGCTCATGTCTGGGCCAGCGGCCCAGCCCTTCGCCTGGCTCAAACAGTCCTCAGGACTGTTTGAGTCCGGGCTCAGTCCCCCGGCCCGCGCTGCGCGCGGACCTCCTCCTTAACTTCGCTTCAGCACTCACCCGACACCCCTTGTCAGTTCAAACGGTCGGCGCCTTCGTCGAAGGGGTCAGTCCTTGCTGGATCGGGACGGCTGGGTGCTCTGCGAAGTGAAGTCAAGGAGGAGGCGCCCGATGCAGTCGGGCGACGGGGGACATGAACGGAGCAGAGTGCCCAGTCGGCCCGATCGCCGCCCAATCTGAGCGACAGCTTTGTGCCGTCAGCCGCCCTTCATCAGGCCAATGCCAGATCCAGGTTGCGAGCCGATTGCCAGCGGTGCAGCTTGCCGTAGATGGCGCTGATGCGGCGGCCCACGTCTTCACTGGCGAGGCGCCAGAGCTGCGCGACTTCGCCGGGCAGGCGGCCCAGGGCGATCAGGCTCAGCAGATGTTGTTCGGCCCGGGTCAGTTCGTTGAAGGCCTGCTCAGGCTCGCAGGCGGAGCCGATTGCGGGGCTCAGGTCTTGCGCGGCAGACAGGGCCTGGGCGCGCTCCAGGCTGATGCGGCTCAGCCCCATGCTGTGCAGGGTCTGGCGGGCCAGTTCGGGGGACATCAGGGCTTGGCCGGCCTGCAACTGGCTCAAGGCCTGAGGCAGGCTGCTGCCGCGCTCGCACTCGACCATATAGCCATGTGCGCCATCGGCCAGGGTGTCGAAGAGCATGGTGTCGTGGGCACAGGAGCTGAGCAGCAGCACCTTGGGGGCTTGCGGCAAGCGGCGCAGCTGCTGCAGCAGGCGGCGCACATGGCCGTCGGCCAGACGCAGGTCACAGGCCAGGTACTGCGCGCGGCTGCTGTGCAGCGCGGCCATGCAATCGGTCGCCCGTTCGCTGCTACCGGCAAGCTCCCAGCGGCCATCTGCCAACAGGGAAGCGCGCGAAGTCTCGAGGGTTTTGGCAGCGCGGCGCAGCAGGAAGACGGAGGACATGGGCATGGGCAGGGGGCAAGCGCTGCATTGTGCAGCGCCCTCCCGGGGCAGCAATCCCGCGATCCGGGGTGTTGAAACCCATCTGGCAGCCTCGCGCAGTCGATTGATGCACTTGCCGCACAATCGGCCGCCACCATGACCCAGCCCCAGACATTGCCCGTGCCCCTGCCTGTGCTCTACACCTTCCGGCGCTGCCCTTACGCCATCCGGGCTCGCCTGGCCCTGCAGCAGGCCGGGGTTGCTGTGCAGGCGCGCGAGATCGAGCTGCGCGCCAAGCCCGCTGCCATGCTGCAGGCCTCGCCCAAGGGCACGGTGCCGGTGCTGGTTCTGCCGGATGGTGAGGTCTTGGAACAAAGCTGGGAGATCATGCGCTGGGCCCTGGGGCAGGCCGACCCGGATGCCTGGCTGAGCGCGGCGCCCATCGAGCAGCAGCTGGCCTGGGTCGAGCGCAACGATGGGCCATTCAAGCGCCTGCTGGACCGCTACAAATACCCGCAGCGCCAGGACCCGCCCGACCAACCTTCGGCCATGTTCGAGGCCGCCCTGGCGCTGCAGCTGCGTCCCATGGAGCAGGCCTTGCGAGCGCAGGCTTTTCTCTGCGGGCCGCGTTGTGGTCTGGCCGATATGGCGCTGCTGCCTTTTGTGCGCCAGTTTGCGGCGGTAGACCTACCGGCTTTTGCGGCGGCGCCGCTGCCCGCCGTGCAGGCCTGGCTGCAGCGCTTGCTGGCCACGCCGCTGTTCGAGGCGGTGATGGTGAAGCAGCCCGTCTGGCGCGAGGCCGTAGAGCTGAGCTGAACCGAAGCTGCCGTGGCTTCCGGCGGGGCCGCGGGGCCTGCTGCACAATCGGCGGCATCGCAGTGAGGGCACTGCGTACGTCCTTCGAAAGGGAGAGCCGGCATGGCAGTCAAGCAAGTGTTTTCGGGTCTGTGGTGGGTGGTGGGCAAGTTCTGGTGGCTGCTCGATGCCAGCCGGCGCGCCTTGCTCAACTTGTTTTTGCTGCTGCTGGTCGTGCTGCTCCTGGTGGGTTTGTTTTCGCGTGGCCCCACACCGCTCAAGGACAAGACCACCTTGGTGCTGAATCTGCAAGGCCCCTTGGTCGAGCAGTTCTCGGGCTCGGCGCGCGACCAGGCCATGGCCCAGTTGCAGGGCAAGCATCAGCAACAGACCCGTTTGCGCGATGTGCTGGCCACCCTGGATGCGGCCGCGTTCGACCCTCAGATCGGCAGTGTGCTGCTGCAGTTGGATGAGTTCTCGGGCGCGGGCCTGGCCGGACTTGGCGAGGTGGCGGCGGCTCTCGATCGCTTCAAGGCCAAGGGCAAGCCGGTGCTGGCCTATGGCGACGGCTACAACCAGCGCGGCTACTACCTGGCCGCGCGTGCCAACGAGGTCTATCTGCACCCCATGGGCATGGTGATGATCGAAGGCTTCGGTCGCTACCGGACCTATTACAAGGACGCGCTCGACCGTCTGGGCGTCAGCGCCAATGTGCTGCGTGTGGGCGCCTTCAAGAACGCCGCCGAACCCTACTTCGCCAACGGCCCGTCCAAGGAAGCGCTGGAGGCGGAGGCGTATCTCTACGGCGACCTTTGGGAGCGTTACACCGGCGCGGTCGAAACGGCGCGCAAGCTGCCCAAGGGCAGCCTCGCCAAAGGCATTGACACCTTGCCCGAGACCCTCACCGCGCTCAAGGGCGACACGGCGCAGCTGGCCTTGCAGGCCAAGCTGGTCGATGGCCTCAAGACCCGCGACGAGATGCGCGAGTTGCTGATGGAGCGCGGCGCCAAGGACGACAAGGGCAAGAGCTTCCGCCAGGTGTCCATGTCCGACTACCAAGCCTATATCAAGCCCAAGAGCCCTCAGGGCGACTCGGTGGGCGTGGTCGTGGCCGAGGGCGAGATCGTCGACGGCGACGCCTCGGCCGGCCGCATCGGCGGCGACTCGACCGCACGCCTGATCCGTCAGGCGCGCGAGGACGACAAGGTCAAGGCCGTGGTGCTGCGCGTCAATTCGCCCGGCGGCAGTGCCTTCGCGTCCGAGATCATCCGCCGCGAGCTGGAGCTGACGCAGAAGGCCGGCAAGCCGGTGGTCATTTCCATGGGCGATGTGGCGGCCTCGGGCGGCTACTGGGTCTCCATGTCTTCCGACCAGGTGATTGCCGACCCGGCCACCATCACCGGCTCCATCGGCGTCTTCGGCATGCTGCCCACGGGTGACAAGCTGCTCGAAAAGCTGTCCATCCACACCGGCGGCTACACCACGAACTGGACGGCCGGCGGCTTCGACCCGCGCCGCCCTCTGGACCCGCGCATGGCGGCGACCGTGCAGCAAGGCATCAACCACATCTACGGCGAGTTCACGGCCAAGACGGCGGCCGCGCGCAAGAAGAGCGTGGCCGAGATCGACGCCGTGGCGCAGGGCCGCGTCTGGACCGGTGCGCAAGCCAAGCAGCGCGGCCTGATCGACCGCCTGGGCAGCTTCGACGACGCCGTGCGCGCGGCCGCGCGCCTGGCCAAGCTTGAGGGCGCGCCCAAGCTGATCTATGTCGAGCGCGAGATGGGTCGTGTCGAACGCCTGCTGTCCAGCCTGGACCAGATCGTCGCGCCTTCGATCGCCGCCGCCGTGCGTGCTGAGCTGGGCCTGAGTGCCGGCGCGGCCTTGCTGCCGCAGGCGGCGCAGGAGCTGCAGCGCGACCTGGCCTTTGTCAGCGAGCGTGCCGAGGGTGGCCGACCCTTCAGCACCTTTGTCCATTGCCTGTGCACGGCGCCCTGAAGATGGCGATGTGAAGGAGGGGGCGCCGCTCGGCGCTTCCCTATAATTGCAGCTCAGCGCCGATTTGTTCCGAATTGCGGGCGCTCAAAAAATGCCGCTAAAGAGGGACT
Organism: Kinneretia sp. DJ1R-11; assembly: GCF_025717595.1. Taxonomy (NCBI): domain Bacteria; kingdom Pseudomonadati; phylum Pseudomonadota; class Betaproteobacteria; order Burkholderiales; family Sphaerotilaceae; genus Roseateles; species Kinneretia sp. DJ1R-11. Next base: position 516,967 of record NZ_JAJIRR010000001.1, on the reverse strand, counting down.
CCGCGCAGCCGGCGTCCGCTTTCCTCTCAGCGGCGCCGGTTTTGTTTTTTCAGGAGTCTCTCCATGCCTCATGCAGGACAGCTAGGCCATGTCACCCCCCAGCGCATGGCGTTTGCCCAGCCCTTGCGCTTGCGCAGCGGCGCCGAGCTGCGTGACTACGACATGGTCTACGAGACCTACGGCACGCTCAATGCCGAGCGCAACAACGCCGTGCTGGTCTGCCACGCCCTGAACGCCAGCCACCACCTGGCCGGCACCTACGAAGGCCAGGACAAGAGCGAAGGCTGGTGGGACAACCTGATCGGCCCCGGCAAGCCCCTGGACACCGACAAGTTCTTCGTTGTCGGCATCAACAACCTCGGTTCCTGCTTCGGCTCCACCGGCCCCATGCACATCAACCCGGCCACGGGCAAGGTCTACGGCGCCGACTTTCCGGTGGTGACGGTGCAGGACTGGGTCGATGCCCAGGCGCGCGTGCTCGATGCGCTGGGCGTGCAGCAGCTGGCCGCGGTGCTGGGCGGCTCGCTGGGCGGCATGCAGGCCCTGGACTGGTCGCTGCGCTACCCCGAGCGCATGCGCCACTGCATCGCGATCGCCACGGCGCCGGCCCTGTCGGCACAGAACATTGCCTTCAACGAGGTGGCGCGCCGCGCCATCATCACCGACCCCGATTTCCATGGCGGACATTTCTACGAGCACGGCGTGGTGCCCAAGCGCGGCCTGCGTGTGGCGCGCATGATCGGCCACATCACTTACCTGTCCGACGATGCGATGGAGCAGAAGTTCGGCCGCGAGCTGCGCGCCTCCGAGCTCGGCTACAGCACCCAGGACATCGAGTTCCAGATCGAGAGCTATCTGCGCCACCAGGGCGACAAGTTCAGCGACTACTTCGACGCCAACACCTATTTGCTGATCACGCGCGCGCTCGATTACTTCGACCCGGCGCGGGAGCATGGCGGCAACCTCAGCCGCGCCTTCGCCAGCGCCCGCTGCAAGTTCCTGCTGGCCAGCTTCAGCACCGACTGGCGCTTCTCACCAGCCCGCTCGCGCGAGATCGTCAAGGCCTTGCTCGACAACAAGCGCGATGTCTCCTATGCCGAGATCGACGCGCCGCATGGCCACGACGCGTTTCTGCTCGAAGACCCGCGCTACCACGGCGTGCTGCGCGCCTACTTCCAACGCATCGCCGGAGAACTGCAATGAGCTCGGTCCTGCAACAGATTGCCGCCCTGGTGCCCGAAGGCTCGCGCGTGCTCGACCTCGGCTGCGGCACCGGCGCCCTGCTCGATCACCTGATCCGCCACAAAGGCTGCAGCGGCTACGGCGTCGAGCTTGATGACGCCAATCTGCTGGCCTGCGCCCAGCGCGGCGTCAACGTCATCCAGCTCAATCTGGAAGAAGGCTTGTCCATCTTCGAGGACCAGAGCTTCGACGTGGTGCTGCAGCTGGAAACCCTGCAGCATCTGCGCAATACCGAGGCCATGCTGCGCGAGACCGCGCGTGTCGGCCGCATGGGCATCGTCAGCTTCCCCAACTTTGCCCACTGGGCCAACCGGGCCCAGGTGCTGATGGGCCGTATGCCGGTGACGCGCGTGCTGCCTTATGAGTGGTACGACACGCCCAATATCCGCGTCGGCACCTACGCCGACTTTGAAGTGCTGGCGCGCAAGAACCGCCTGCGCGTGCTGGACAGCTTTGGCATCCAGAACGGCCAGACCGTGCGGACTTTTCCGAACCTGCTGGCGAGCATGGCGGTGTTCAAGTTTGATCGGGGGTGAGGGGAGGGTGAATCGTGATTGGTGAGTCGTGAATGGTTGGGTGAACAGGTAAATGTCGCGAGCAAGGGCGGCCGTCACGACTCACGATTCACGATTCACGATTCACCCACCCTCACCTCAATACCTCACGCAAGAAACTCAAAGTACGCACCCAGCCCTGCCGCTGGGCCTTGGCATCGGCGGCGGCTTGGCCGCCCATCTTCATCGGGCCGGCATTGTTCAGTGTGGTGGGTAGCTTGCCCAGACCGATGATGCCGTGCCCGGCGCCTTCGAACAGCAGCAACTCGGTGGGCAGTTCAGCGGCTGCCCGGCGGGACGCGATGGCACGGGCCATGCCGCCGGAATCCCAGACTTGGTCGTCACTGCCAGCAATCAGCAGCAGCGGCGCGGCGATCTTCTCGACCTCGATGCGTGCCGCGCTGGCAGTTTCTGGCTGCGCTGCGCGGCCGGCGTCGTGCGGGCGGCGCAGGTGCACGGGCTGGCCGCTCATGAAGCCGGCCACCTCTTCCTGGTAGCCCTTGTAGGGCACGAAAGCCAGGGCTTCGCCATGCCAGCTGAAAGAGGGCTGAGCCATGGCGCCCTGCATCATGTCGAAGCCTTCCCAGATCACATCACTGGGCACCACCGCGACCACGCCCTTGAAGCCGGCGATGCGGCTGGCGCCGGCCAGCACGAATTCCGCGCCCTTGGAGGCGCCCCAGAGCGCGATGCGGCTGGCGTCCAGCTCGGGCTGTTGACGCAGCCAGTCGCGTGCCGTTTCCAGCTGGCCCAGTTCGATGCGTGCAAAGCTGGCCGGTAAGGCGGGCAGTTCCGGCGCCATCGGGCCTTGCGCGCCCCAGCGCGGCGGTGAGTAGTAGGGCAGGGCCAGGGCGGCGAAGCCGCGCGCAGCCAGGGCCTCGGCCAGGCGGCGGGACATGAGGGATCCGCCTTCCGATCCGCCCAAGACGATCACCACAGGTAGCTTGGCCGTATGTACCCGCGGCAGCAGGAGCTGTGCGCCGGGCAGGGGCTCGGCGCTGCGGCTTTCGATCCGCGCCTGGGCCGGCAGCCAGTGCAGCGTTTGTTCGGTCAGGGACTTGGGCGCACCGGCTGCGTCTTGGCCCCAGGCTTCCAATTGCAAGCGAGTGCCATCGGCATCGGTCGCGGCGGCGGGCGCTGGTTCGCCGCGCACCGGCAGCGCCGACCAGAACAGGCCGCTGGCGTCGATGCCGCCGTAGCTGCCCGAAAGCGGCGCTTGGCGGCTGGTGTCAATGCGGCCTTGCGCATCGGCCTGGAAGATGGCTTCGGCGCGCAGCAGCGAGGGGCCCATGCCAGGCAGATCGGCGCGACGGCTCAGGCGCAGGGTGATTCGCTCGCCCGGCTTGGCGCCGCTGAGCGACAGGATCTGGGCTTCGCCTTCCAAAACCGCGGCTGCTGGCGCGGCTGCAAGTTGGTAGGCGGCCGCGAGCGAAGCTGCGAGGCTCAGACTCAAGGCCAGGGTGACTCGGTTCAGGGTGCTTGGCATGGGTGGCTCCATCAGTGGGGGGAGTTGATGGACGCAGTCTCGCCAAGGCGGAGCGGCGCTGCCGGGCCTGGGCGACGGATCGACAGAAGCGGCGACGAATCGACCGCAGGCCTGGCCTGTTCGGCTGGGCTCAGCCGCCCCGGGTGCCGCCCTCCACGCATGCACAGTTCCGCCCCGCGTTCTTGGCCTGGTACAGAAGGGCATCAGCACGTTGGTACAAGCGCTCCGGCCCCTCGCCCGGCCGCATCAGCGCGGCGCCCAGGCTGAGGGTCAGCACCGGCGCTGTCGGGGAGTCCTCATGCGCCAGGCCTTCCGCGGCCATGGCTGTGACCACCGCCTTGGCGTGTTCTTCCAAGTGTTCGGGCCGGATGTCGTAGAGCAGCAGTGCCATTTCTTCGCCACCCATGCGCGCGGCCAAGTCCAGCGGGCGTTGGGCCTGGCCTGCCAGCACGGCGGCCACGCGCTGCAGGGCACGGTCGCCAGCGTCGTGGCCGTAGCGGTCGTTGTAGCGCTTGAAATGGTCGACGTCGATCAGCATCAGGGCCAGGGGCCGCTCATCGCGCGCTGCCTGCGCCATGGTGGTCTGCAAATGCTGCTTGAACAGGCGGCGGTTGCTCAGGCCGGTGAGCTCGTCATGCAGGGCCAGCCATTGGGCCAGGCCGCGGTGCAGGAACTGCTCGCGCCGCAGGTACTCGCGCCAGTAGGCACCAAAGGCACAGGCCAGCAAGGTCAGCAGCAACACCAGCCAGATGCGCAGCAGCGCGTCGCGCAGCGCCTCTTCGGGTGTCAGCACGGCCATGAGCAGCACCGAGCTCAGAAAGCTCAGAGCCAGAGCCAGGTGCCAGCGAAAGCGCGCGCCGATGGGCATGAACTGCGTCACCATGGCAAGCACCAGCACGCTGCTCTCAGAGGGCAAGCCCATGCGCTGGTAGCAGAGCAAGGCCAGGGCCGCTCCGTCGGCCAGGGCCAGCCCCATCAGAAACATGGCCCACAGCACCCGTTCGATGTCGCGCGCCAGGGCCAGCACGGCCAAGGCCAGCAGGAGCACCAGCATCACGCCGAGGCGCAACTGCTGCACACGGTCGATCAGGGTCTGGAACTGCGCAGGCTCGGCGAGCGCTTGCTGGCGCCAACCATCAGTCATCCAGAAAACAGCCCAAATCAGCAGAGCCAGCAAAGAGGTGCTGATAAAGCGCCAGCGTATGCCCTGGGCACAGTAGCGGCGGTACTCCTGCTCCAGCGGCGGTAAGAAATTCAGGCGACCCAGGCCCCGCTTCAGCTGTTCGCTGTAAAGACTGTTGGCATGGGGCTCGTCCATGGTGCTGCGCTGGGGCTTTGGCCGCCAGCATCGCACAAATTTTCAGTGCCAGCGGCCCGAACTGACGCAGCCATGGCGAGCCTGGCCGATACTTCAAGCACCGCAATCCGAGGAGCGAAACCCATGATCGGCTACACCACCCTGGGCACCAACGACCTGCCGCGCGCCGCTGCTTTCTATGACGAGCTGTTCGCCGTCCTCGGTATCAAACGGCTGATGGATTTTGGCCGCGGCTACGCATGGGGCCTCAGCATGGACAAGCCCGGCTTCGCCGTCATGAAGCCCTACGACGAGCAAGCCGCCAGTGTCGGCAATGGCGTCATGATCGCCCTGGCCGTGGACAGCGAAGAGAAAGTCCAGGCCTTGCATGCCAAGGCCCTGGCTCTGGGCGGCCAGGACGAGGGCGCACCGGGCCCGCGTGGTGGTGGCTTCTATGCGGCCTACTTCCGCGATCTGGACGGCAACAAGCTCAATGCCTTTTGTGTCAAAGCGGCCTGAGCACAGTCCTTGAACCCATAGTCGGCATGGCAGCATGACGGCAGCGCCTGCTCCGAGCAACACGCCGGCTGCGGCGCGCCTGTTTGACTGTGGGCGTGGCTGTTTGCTGGGTCTCGCGCTGGCCGGCCCGCTCTTGGCCGTTCAGGCGCAATGCTCGCGCACGATCAGCATGCCGGTCGCGCCGACCGGCTTCAATGCCCTGGTCAAGGGTGAGCAAGTCCAAGGTGTGTACCCAGACCTGATGCGCCAGATTGGCGAGCGGCTGGGCTGCGAGTTCAGCTTTCCTGTCGTGCCGCGGGCCCGGTTGGCGTTGATGTTCTTCGACAGTCGCGAAGCCGACCTCTTCCTGCCGGCCTCGCGCACCGCCGAGCGCGACCGCAGAGCCGTGTTCGTGCCCATGCTCAAGCTGACGCCGACGCTGATCACGCTGAAGGCGAGCAAGGAGGTGCCGCCCAACGATGTGCGCAGCTTGCTGGCGCGCGGCAGCTGGCGCGCGGCCGTGGTGCGCTCCTACACCTGGGGCGATGAATACGACGCCTTGCTGCGCCAGCTGGAGGCGGACAAACGGGTCGACTACGTGACTGACCTGCGCACCGTTCTGCTGATGCTGCGCAGCGGCCGGGTGGAGTTCAGCATCCTGCCGCCGACGCTGCTGTACTCCGCCGTGCATGCGCCTGGCCCCGACCAGGAAGCATTGCCGCAGCTGGCAGCCATCGACGATATGCGCTTTCAGGCCTTGGCTGGCTTGCCTCGCTCCGAGGTCGGCGCCTATCTTTCTACGCAGGCCTTGTCGCCCGCTGACCTGGCCCTGCTGCGCGAAGCCTTGGCCCGGTCAGCGCGCGATGGCAGTCTGCTGCGCTCGCTGCAGCACTACTACCCGCCGGAAGTCTTGCGGGCCGATGTGGTGGTGGCGCCTTAGGGATGCTTGCTCGTGTTGGGTACTCAGTCCTCGAATCTGCCCAAGCGCACCATGGTGTTCCCCGGCAGCCCATGCTTGAGGCTGGGCATGACCAGCACCGTGTTGGCATAACGAGTTTTGAAGATGGTGTCGCCATCGGCTGCGAACACAGTGCCCGCTTCGGCGATGACATCGAGGCCGCGCACGGGCGCTGGCAGGGTGAAGTGAAAGTTGCTGCTCAAGGCGGTGATGGCCTCGTCCACCCGGATGGTGTGCTGGCGCTCCGGCAGAGGCAAGCGCAGGCGGGCTTCGGCCCAGTCGGCGCTGACCATGCCGGTCAGGCGCAGGAATCGCACCAGCCCATCAATGGCCACCTCGGCCGAGCGCTGCTCCCAATGCTGGCCGCATTCGATCAGCAAGGCGTTCTTCGGGCTGGCTGGGTCGCCGAAACCGCCGCGGTCGCGCATGCGCAGACCCGAGGGATGACCGGTGTCGATCAGCAAGTCACCGGGCATGCCCAGCTCGCGCGCAAAGGCTGCACCTTTGTCGAGCAAGCCGCAGACCATCAGCGGTCGACAGGCATCTTGCATCGAGTGGATGTCGAAGAGGAAATCAGCGCTGTCGACGAAAGGGCGCAAGGCGCGAGCGCGGCGCAGCTCCAGCGAGTCGCGCGAGCCAAACAGCTGCGCGTCGCTCCAGACCCGGTTCAAGTCTTCATCGACACAGCGCGAGGCATTCGGGTCGGCCGGGTCGAAGCGCGTGTAGGCCTCGACATTGGCAAAGCTCAGGATCAAGCGCCCTTGCAGCGGCTGCAGCGTGCGACCCATGCCTTGCTGGAACAGCCAGTCCAGGGCGATGGCGCCGCAGAGCTCATTGCCATGGGTCAGGGCCTGCACCATGACGGTGGGGCCAGGGCGGCCGGAGTCCAGCACATGAACATAGTCCACGCCGCTGCCACCCTCCCGGTAAGCGCCGATCTCCGGCGGACTCAGTTCAACAGCTAACTCTTCCCGCATGTCCACACCCTCACTCACGACTCACGACTCACGACTCACGACTCACGACTCACGACTCACGACTCACGACTCACGATTCACGATTCACGATTCACGATTCACGATTCACGATTCACGATTCACTCATTCCTTCCGATGCAAGACACCCTCCTCGGTGCGTTCATCGGCCTGGAATCGACCTTCCCAACGGTCGCCTGTGGGCCAGTGGAAAATGCCCTGGCCATGCTTGACGCCGCCTGACCAAGCGCCGATATAGCGTTCGCCGCTCTTCCAGAAATAGCTGCCCTGGCCATGCGGCTTGCCCATGTGGAACTCGCCTTCATAGCGGTCACCCGAGGCCAGTTCCAACTTGCCTTGGCCATGCGGTTGGCCAGCCTGGATGCTGCCCTCAAAGCGGTTGCCGTTGGCATAACGAAGTACGCCCCGGCCTTGCGGCTCTGAGCGGACATAGTCACCCTCATACTGCTGGCCATTGGCCCAGCGGTACAGGCCCTTGCCATGGGCCACGCCCTGGCTGATCTGGCCTTTGTAGACATCACCGCTGGCGAAGCTGAGCTGGCCGCTGCCTTCCGGGCCTCCGTCGACGACACTGCCTTCGTACTGATTGCCATTGGCAAAGTAGAGCTTGCCCTGGCCGGTGGCCCGGTCCGCCACCCAGTCGCCTTCATAGCGCTGGCCATTGGCCCAGATGAATTCGCCCTTGCCCTGACGCACGCTTCGCATCAGGCTGCCGATGTAGACATCGCCGTTCGACCATTCGACCCGCCCGGTGCCGCTCACGACCTGACCCTCCTCGCGCACGAATTGGCCTTTGTAGCGGGTGTCGCCGGCGCGAATGTCCATCTCCTTGGCGGCCTCCTTGGGCGCCTCCTCGGCGGCCGTTCGCGCCTGGCTGTTGTTGCGTGCCGCTGCGGCCTCGTTGCCGGTGGTCTGGGTGGCGCTCTTCACCGCACCGAGGGCGCCGCTGACGAGCGAGCCCAGGCCGCTCGCCGCGCTGTCGCCGGTGGCTTTCACGCCGGCTGCGGCCGTCGTTGTTGTTGCTGCCGCTGCCAGGGTCGCTCCCGTGCTGGAGCCTGCTGCTTTGGCGGCCATGACGGGCGCGCTGGCGACCGCGCTGGGCCGTGGCGCTGGCGGCTTGGGCAGAACCGCCTGGAAGCTGTCTGGCAAAGGCACGGCGGCCCAGGGGGTGCCACGCTCGCGCGCCAGGGTCTGGATGAAGCTGTTGGCGTTCTCGAGGGCGGCGTCCTTGCACAGCGTGGCGGCGCGCCGCCAGGCGGTCTCGGCAATCATGGACTGGGCCTGCCGCTCGGTCGGATTGAGGCCGGGGGCCGCGGTGCGGAATTTCTGTGCGAAGTCGCGCGCCTTCTCAAAGATGGGGGCGCAGAACTCGGCATTGTGGGCATCGATCTCGGTCTGCTCGCGGCGTCGCATGGCGATCTGCTGCTGGCTGCCGGTGCAGTGTTCGGCGGCCAGGTCCCACATGGTTTCGGCCTTGCTGTAGAGCGAGGCCGCGTCGCCAAAACGGCGCTCGCCGAAGGCCTTGGCTGCCAGTTCCTGCAGTGAGGCCGCATCGCGGTGCGAGAGCTCGCACTGTGAGCCGGCCGCCATGCGCTCAGCCACGGCGGCTCGTTGACGTTCGTTGTCGCCGAGGGCGCGCTGGGCGCGTTCCTGGGCCCGACCCGCGCAGCCGCCGGTGGCCTGGGTCCACAGGGACACGGCTTCGTCGTAGGCTCGGGCCAGCTCCTCCAAGGGTTTGTTCTGGGCCTGGGCCGTGGCGGCGCGCAGGTCGCTGCTCATGGCCTTGGCGGTCAGCGAAGAACAGCTCGGCGGTGGTGGCGGCGGAGGGACTGCTGGCGCGGACGCAGCTCCGTCCGGTGCCGAGGCGGCGTCCGCCGGCAAGCCAATCGCCGCCGAAGCCGCAGGGGCCGCAGGGGCCGCTGCCAGCACCGGCGCGGCGGCCGGTGGTGCGGCCGTGTTTTGTGCACGCGCAGCGCATGGGGCGAGGGCGAGCGACAAGGTCAGTGCCAGACAAACGATCGACAAGCGCATCGAGAAGACCTTCGTTTTCATCGTTACTTTTTGGCCGGGCCGGAGGCCATGGGCATGTCCAGCATGGCATCGATCAGGCCGCGTGCGAAACGACCCTGGCCCGGGTCCTCGGGGCCCGAGAATGAAAAGGCAGCCGGCGCCGAGGCCAGGGGCATGGCGCCGATTTCAAACAGCAGCTCTTCCGGCTTGAAACCATTCAAGATGGCCTGCACCTCGTAGCCCAGGCCCTTGGTTTCGGCCAGCTTACTCAGTGCGTCCAGCCGCTCGGCATCGAAAGCGAAGGCATTCGCGGTGAAGCTGCGTTCGATCAACTTCTGGTGCAAACGAAAGCCGGCCAGCGGGTTGCCGCCGAGCTGGGCCGCGCGTTCGAAGGCCCAGCTGTCGGCGCGGTCGAACACGGTGGCTCCGACGCGGGCTACGCCCGACAGTGAACCGCGGTTGGCAGCAGCCGCCTGCAGGGCGTTGACCACCTGCTGACGGGTCAGCTTTTCGGCCGCGTCGGTGATGCCCTCGCGGATGCGCTGGATGGCCAGGCTCTTGCCTTGTTCGATCAGCTGCTGCTTGAGCACTTCGGTCACCACGCTCTGGGCCGCGCTCTTGGCCGCAGTGACAGCCGCTTCCGCCGCCAGCGCCGCACCCTTGAGGCCGGTGGCCAGGGTGACGAGGTTGTAGAGCGTGCCGACGATCTTGCTGCCGTAGTGAAAGGTCTTCATGCGGGCGCCGCCTTCTTCCGACAGGCCCTGGGTCCAGAGCACCACCCAGAGGGCTTCGTCATCACTGAGCCCGACCTGGGGCACTTCCAGCGAGTGCATGCTGAGCAGCCAGTGGTAGTCCTGCACCTCGGGCGTGCTCGGCGGGGCCAAGCGGGTGTAGCCACGGCAGACCTCGAAGGGCGTGATGACATGCTGTTTGCCGGTGGACAGCACGATGGAAAAGGGGCGGCCGCGGTCGCGGATCTCGGCCAGGCCATTGAGCATCTGCTCGGTGTCTTCGGTCTTCAGCCCGGCCAGTACAGACACCTTGTCGCCGAGCTGCAGCGGCGAGCCTGGCGCCGTGGCCACCACGGTCAGGCGCTCGTCCACCTGCAGGGCACGTACCCAAGCGACCCGGTCGGTCTCGGACCAGCCGCTGCTGGTGGCCAGGGCAAAGGGCAGCTCCCACTGTTTGTCGCACTCGGGGTCCTTGAGCGCCGCGCTGCGTGCAATCGCCGGGCGGATCGCCTGTTCTCCCATGCCGTAGCTGCGGATGTGGCCGAGCAGGGTTTCGTTGACGGCGCGGCCGTCGTCGACTGTGTACTTGGGTCCGGCACAGGCCGCCAACAGCAGACAGATGAGCAAAGACAGCAGATTTCTCATCATCGAACCCAGGTCAAGTGGTAACAAAAGTTTGCAGTGTAGGGGGCCCACGTGGCTGCGGAATCCTGCGCAAACTGCGGGCCGACCCTTGTTCTTCGATGATGGGCCTCGCCTGGCCTGTGCACTCTGTCGAATAGGTGCTGCCCAGGTAGTTTTACCGCCCCGGGCAAGCCCTGGGGTGGCCCTGGAGCGGGCCTGCCTACACTGGCTCGCATGCGAACCCTGAGAACAGAAGATGGCGTCCCGCTGCACTGGCGGCAATGGAGCAAGCTGGGCCTGGAGCCGGCGCGTGGCACCGTGCTCTTGGTGCATGGCCTGGGCGAGCATGTCGGCCGCTACGAGACCCTGGCCGGCAAACTGAACGGCTGGGGTTGGCATGTCGCCGGCTATGACCAGCGCGGCCATGGCGCCTCCGGCGGCCCGCGCGGAGATGTGCCCGATGCCGAGCGCCTGCTGCAAGACCTGGCCCTGGTCATCGACGAACTGCGGGCCGACCCTCAGCTTGGCCGCGGCCCGCTGTTGTTGCTGGGGCACAGCATGGGTGGCCTGGTGGCCGCGCGCTTTGTTGCCGGCGGCTTGGCGGCCAGCAGCGGCGGTCAGTTGCCGGCCTGGTTTCGGCCGGTTGATGCCCTGGTTCTGTCCTCGCCGGCTCTGGATCCGGGTCTGTCGGCCTGGCAGCGCCTGCAGCTGGGCTTGGGCGTGGCCTTGGCGCCGCATTTGGCGGTCGGCAATGGCTTGAAGACGGCCTGGATCTCGCGCCAGCGCTCGGTCGTGCAAGCCTATGTCGATGACCCCATGGTGCACGACCGTCTGACGCCGACCCTGGCACGCATGATTGTCGATGCCGGTGAAATGGTGCGTCAGCATGCCGCCGACTGGGTGGTGCCGACCTTGCTGATGTGGGCCGGTAGCGACCGCTGCGTCGCGCCCGCCGGCAGCGCCGAGTTTGCAGCCGAGGCGCCGCCGGCGGTGCTGCGCGCGCAGTGCTTCGGCCCGCTCTTCCATGAGATCTTCAATGAGCCCGAGCGCGAGCAAGTGTTTGCCGCGCTGCAAAGCTGGCTGGTGGCCCGCTTTTAGTCCAGGTGCCGCGCCCATAGAAAAAGCCCCGTCCTGTTGCCAGGCGGGGCTTTTTGATAGGGCCTGCTCACACTGCGGATACCAGCTGCGTGGCCTCACAAATCACCGTGCACTAGGCGCAAAACGAAGCCGGGGTCACGCCCCGGCGAGGCGTTGCAACAACGTGCACGGTGATTTGTGTGGCAACCCTCTCGCACAGGCATCCGCAGTGTGAACAGGCCCTTGGCGCCACGAGCTTGCGTTCGTGGCGCCTTGCGCGGGTCGTCTTACTTGTTGCAGGTGTTCGCGGCCGGCACGTTCTTGGACACGGCGGCCATGTCGCGGATGTCGACCACACCGTCACCGTTGACATCGGCGCGTGGGTCAAAGCCCGGCTGGCCGGCGCGCTTGCCCAGGGAGGCGCGCACGATAGACAGGTCGGCGCAGCTGATGCTGCCGTCGCCGTTGACGTCGCCATAGAGCTTGATGCTGAAGTCGGCATTCGACACGTCGAAGAAGACGTTGTCGACCGCTTCCACCTTGATGCGGGCCTTGTCTGCGGCCAGCACCGGCAGGGTCACCGAGGCGCTGCCGTTGTTGGGCACGCTGGCGGCCAGGACGTGGGCGAAGCTGTTGCCGCCATCGGTGGACAGGCTGATCTTCACCTGGCTGGTGTTGACCGGTGCTGTATTGGTGTTGGCGACATTCCAGGTCACGGTGTAGGCCGTGCCGCTGTTCAGCACCAGGGCGCTGTTGGGCCAGGTCACCAGGAAGGGGCCGGCGTTCGGGGCCAGCACCAGCTGCGTGTTGGCGCTGTTGACACCGCCGCGGCCATCACGTGCCGTCAGGCGGAAGTTCAACGAGGCCGGGCTGGCGTTGGTACCCGCGAAGCCAACATACGCTGCAGTCGGCAGGTACTCCGAGTAGCAGTCGATCTGTTCGGCCGTGGCGGTGCCGGACACGGTCGGGCAAGCGCCGGTCTCGGCATTGGTGTTGTTGGCCAGGATCTGCGCCAGGTCCGGGAACACGCGGGTCGGGTTGTTCGACACGATGTTCTCGCCTGGCGAGTTGTACTTGACCGTGTCGGCTTCGCTGACCACGGCGCGCAGGCCGAATTGTCGGAACAGCGGACCGTTGGTCTTGCCATTGGTCAGCAGGCCGGTGCCGGTGGCGGCGCCGCGGTCGTTTTGCTCCCACATATAGGTCAGGGTGTCGCCTTCGGCATCGATGGCGCTGCCGGTCAGGGCGAAGGGCGTGCGCACCGGGATGGTGTAGCCGGTGGGGGCGGTCACGGTCGGCGCGGTGTTGCCGGTGGCGCTGAAGGTGCTGCCGCGGCGGGTGGTCGAGCCGCCCGCGGCGATTTCGCCGATATAACCCTCGACACCGGCGGACGCGTTGACCAGTTGCAGCTTGTCAAGGTTGGTGCCGGCCATGGTGCCGCCGAAGGTCAGGGTGAAGGCGGTGTCGGTCAGAGCGCTGACGGTGACGGTGCCGCCCGCGGTCCAGCTGGGCAGGGCTTCCAGCGCGGCCTTGATGCCGGCCGTGGTGAAATTCGTGCCACGCACGATCGGTGCCGAGTCGCTGCCGGCGTAGCTCAGCTGGAACTGCTGGCCGTTGGTGTTGAACCGTTTGAGCACGCCCATCTGCACTTCGTTGATCAAGGTTTCTGCGCCTGTGGTGTAGGCCATGATTTCATCGAAGCTGCGCTGCGACCAGTAAGCGTCGCTGTGCGGCTGCAGATCGTCGGTGCTGCAGATGCCGGCGTAGGCCATGATGGACGAGCCCGAGCCCGGCTCCACCGAGGTGCCTGGGTTGCGGTTGCCGCCGGTGCAGCTGCCGCTCACGCCGTTGAAGGTGTGGTTGCCGGCGAACTGGTGGCCCATTTCGTGGGCCACATAGTCCACGGCGAACAGGTCGCCCACGGGTGTGGGCAGGCCCGTGCAACCCTGGGCCTTGGCGCTGCCGCCGACCACGCCGAGGCTGGCGATGCCACCACCACCGGCGCCGACGCCGATGTGGCCGATGTCAAAGTTGCTGGCACCCACGAGCAGACCGATGACCTGGCGGGTGCGAGTCAAGGTGGTCCCACTGCAGCTGACGCTGGCGGTCGGGAAGCAGGCCGTGCCGCCGCACGGACCGTCAGCTTGGGAGAACTGTGCCGCAGTGTTCAGGTTCAGCGCGTCGTTGTTGGCGACCAGCACCAGACGGATCGCTGTCTCGTCTTCGTAAACTTGCGTGACGCGGTTGATCAGCGTGACCTTGGCCGCCGTCACATTGGCCGCGCCGTGGAAGTTGGCATAACCGGGGTCGGACAGCAAGGCCAGGCGGTAGGTGCGCAGCTGGGTGCCCGAGGCGGCCGTGGGGCTCTGCGAATCATCCACCACGTGGTAGGCGGCGCTGGCGGTGGTGTTTCCGTCGCTGGCGCTGACTTCGTAGGCGCCGAGGTTGCGCGAAGGATCGGCTTGCACCGAGGTGCTCACGGTGCCGTCCTGGTCGGCCACAGTGGTCACGGTCTGGCGGGCGCTGGTGTCGGTTTCGGGGTTGCGCACGGTGATGGTCACGGTGGCGCCCGGCACGAAGCCGAAGCCGCGCACTTCCACGGCATCGGCGGCGTGGTAGAAGCCGCGGGTCAGGTCGATGTGGGCTTCATTCAGCAGGGGCTCGCGCAGGCTGCTGTTCGGCTTGGGCAGATCACGGCTGTGGTAGCTGGCGTAGACGCTGTCGTCCTGGTGGAAGTAGGGGTCGATGTACCAGTTGCCCTTGGGTGTGCGCACCGAGGCGTGCAGGCCATGAGGTGTCATGTCCATGCGCACGGTGGCTTTGGGATCGTCGATGCCACGGCCGGCGTAGGTCTTGATCTCGGGGTGCTTGTCGGCCAGGGCCTGTTCCATCACCGGCGATTCGACCAGGGTGAAGCGCTGGAAGCCACCGTCGGGGTGGGGCAGGGAGATGGTCAGCGGGCTCAGTTGGCCGGCGGCGGTGCGCTCCAGCGGTGCGCCGGCCGCGAAGGCGGCCATGCCGTTGCGGTCCAGCGTGGTGGCGCGGAACTTGGTGGGCTGGACATAGGGCACGGCACCCTTGGCCGAAACCTTGGCCTTGCCGAGCTTGGCGTCTTGCCAGAAGGCGCCGGTGGGTTGGAGGGCGGCAGCGCTCAGGCCGCTGTCACGGGAAATCGGGGCGGCCAGGGCGGCAGGCGCGGCGATGGTGCCGGCCAGGGCCATGCTCAGGGCCAGGATGCTGCCGCTATGGCGGTGGAATTGGGAAGACGGAGGCAGTTTCATGTGGTGTCCTTTTTCGGGGCAAACTGGCTGGGTTCGTTGGGGGCGGTTGCTTGCAGCGGCGGGCCTCGAAGACTCAGTAACGCAAGATTTCCGAGGAGCGGCCATGCGACAGCCCGTGAACAAGTGCACGAAGATAGATGACAAGTTCTTGAGCTGTATAGAGGGTCAATCCTCATGACTGTGCGTTCACGCCGGCCGGGTATGCCCTGGCGTTGGGGCCTGCTGGCCTTGTGTTGCAGCCTGCTGGCGGAGGGGCCGGCCACGGGCAGCGAAGCCCCGCGCGACGGGGCTGTCCCCCCAATTCAGGTGATCACGCTGGAGCGTGACTGCAGCACTTGTGCGAATAGCAGCCGTTTGAGCCTGCATCGCAATGGCACAGCTCTGTTGACGCACACCGGCAAGGCCCGGCTGGGTGGTGTCGATCGCCACTCGCGTGCCGCATTGGCACGCGCCGACTTCGATGCCCTGGCCGCCCTGCTCGAACAGCAGGGCTTCTTCGCCCTGGCCGAGAGCTACGACGACCCCGAGACCCGCGATGGCGCCTGGGTGAACTGGCAGGTGGAGCGTGGTGCCGAAGTGAGACAGGTGTTCTGCCGCAGCGGCCGGGAGCCCGCGGCCCTGTTGCGCCTGGAGGCCGCCGTGCAGGCTTTGCAAGCGCGCCTGAACTTCAACCCTGAGCCTTGAACAAGGGGTGTGCGCACAGGGGCTGGGGAATCCCCCCGTATCGAAGCCCTCGCGCTGATGAAAGACTTCGGATCACGAAGAACGTCACGTTCTGTTCATCCCAATACAGTTCCGCCAGGGAGCGCTCGTGCTAGCGGACGCCCTGCCCAAGGGCACGAGCCGACCGAATCTGCCAGAACAGTGGGCCCCGGGCCCGAGGAGAAATTGATGCTGATGAAGAAGATGAATTTGAAGAAAAGCGCCGCTGCAGCCCTGGTGCTGAGCGCCCTGGCCTCGCAGGCCTGGGCTGATCCCAGCGTGTCCATCCTGGCCACGCCAGACCCGGCCGTGCAGGGCTCAACGGTCGGCATCGACATCCTGGTCTCTGGCATCAGCGACCTTTACGGCTACCAGTTCAGCCTGAACTTCAATCCGGCCATCCTGCAAGTGCTGGGCGTGACGGAAGGCAGCTTCCTGAGCACCGCCGGCAGCACCTTCGGCAGCACCGGCACCATCGACAACACCGCCGGCCAGATCAGCTACATCGCCAACAGCCTGCTGAGCGCCGTGCCCGGCGCTAACGGCGGCGGTGTGCTGGCACATATTGATTTCAATGTGACGGCCGTGGGCAGCAGCGCGCTGAACTTCTCGGACGCCGTGTTCCTGAACTCCAATCTGGGTGACATCACCGTGCAGCTGAACGGCCGCACCCTGGACACCGTGGCCGCCGTGCCGGAGCCCTCGACCTATCTGATGCTGGCCGCCGGCCTGGCCGGACTGGTGGCTTGGCGCCGTCGTCAGCCCGCCTGAGTTCGGTTCGCTCGCCCAGTCAATGCGCCTTCGGGCGCATTTCTTTTTTGGGGCGCAGGGCACGCCCGGCGGCAGCGGGCCGCACGGCCCTTGGCCTAAACTTGCAGGCTTCTCCGCCACAAGCAGCAGGAAACCACCATGAACGCTCGCGACCCCTCCTTGCCCCTGCAGCCCGATCAGGCCAGCGCCCTGGGCGAGTTCGCCTCGCGCGTCTGGGATGAAGAGATCGTCCCGGCGCTGACCCAGTACATCGCCATCCCGGCGAAGAGCCCGATGTTCGACGCCGACTGGGCCGCCAACGGGTACATCGAGAAGGTGCTGCGCGACGCCGCCAGCTGGGTGGAGAGCAAGAAGGTGGCCGGCCTCAAGCTGGAGGTGATCCGCCTGGAAGGCCGCACACCGGTGATCTTTTTCGAGGTGCCCGCCACCAAGGCCGATTGCCAGGACACCATCGTCCTTTACGGCCACCTGGACAAGCAGCCCGAGTTCAATGGCTGGCGCAACGACCTCGGCCCCTGGACCCCCAAGTACGAAGACGGCAAGCTCTATGGCCGCGGCGGCGCCGATGACGGCTACGCCGTCTACGCCTCGCTGACCGCCATCATGGCGCTGGACAAGCAGGGCATCCCGCGCCCGCGCTGCGTCGGCATCATCGAGACCTGCGAAGAGTCGGGCTCCTACGACCTGCCGGCTTACATCGACGTGCTCAAGGAGCGCCTGGGCAATGTCTCCCTGGTCGTTTGCCTGGACTCCGGCGCCGGCGACTACAACCAGCTCTGGCTGACCACCTCGCTGCGCGGCATGGTCAGCGGCGTGCTCAAGGTCGAGGTGCTCAGCGAGGGCATCCACTCGGGCGATGCCTCGGGCGTGGTGCCTTCGAGCTTCCGCATCCTGCGTCAGGTGCTGGATCGCCTGGAAGACTCCAAGACAGGCCGTCTGCTACCCGAGAGCTTCCACTGCGACATCCCGACCGACCGCGTCGAGCAGGCGCAGGCCACGGCTGCCATCCTCAAGGATGAGGTCTACAAGCGCATGCCCTGGGCCTGCGGGGCCGACGGCGGCCCGGTGCTGCCGATGACGGCCGAGCCGGTCGAGGTGCTGCTCAACCGCACCTGGCGCCCGACCCTGTCGGTGACCGGCGTCGACGGCTTCCCCGAGATGAAGAGCGCCGGCAATGTGCTGCGCCCCTACACCGCCTTCAAGCTCTCTTTGCGCCTGCCGCCGCTGATCGACGGCAATGAAGCGGCGCTGCGTCTCAAAGCTCTGCTGGAAGACAGCGCACCCTACAACGCCAAGGTCACCTTTGTGCCCGATGGCCGCGCCGGCGCCTATGGCGCCACCGGCTGGAACACGCCTGACCTGACACCCTGGCTCAGCCGCGCCCTCAACGAGGCCAGCGAAAGCCATTTTGGCGCGCCGGTTGGCTACATCGGCCAGGGCGGCACCATTCCCCTGATGAGCATGTTGCAGAAAGGCTTTCCGGCTGCCCAGATGGTGGTCTGCGGCGTGCTCGGCCCCAAGAGCAATGCCCATGGCCCGAACGAGTTCCTGCATGTGCCCTATGGCAAACGCCTGACGGCCGCGGTGGCGCAGGTGATGGCGGCGCATCCGTGAGTGGAGAGTGAATCGTGATGGGTGATTGGTGAATCGTGAGCTGGCGGTGTTGACACCATCACGACTCACGACTCACGACTCACGACTCACCGCAACGTAAACCCCGTATCCACCATGCCGCCCTGCAAGTCCTGCAGCAAATGGGTCAGCGGTGACAGCTGCACATAGCGGGTGCTGACCTTGATGGCATAGGCGAACAGGCGCGGCAGGTCCTCGGCATAGCGCGGTTTGCCGTCACGGTGCTTGAGGCGGCAGAACAGGCCCAGGATTTTCAGGTGGCGCTGCAGGCCGCTCCACTCGACCTGGCGCCAGAACTCACCGAAATCCTCGTCCACCGGCAGGCCCGCCTTGCGCGCCTGCTCCCAATAGCGAACCGCCCAGTCCAGCTCCTGCTCTTCGTCCCAGGAAATGAAGGCGTCACGCAGCAGCGAAGCCAGGTCGTAGGCGATGGGCCCGCACACCGCGTCCTGGAAGTCCAGAATGCCGACCTCGCCCTCAGGGCAGACCATGAGATTGCGCACCATGAAATCTCGGTGCATGGCGACTTGTGGCTGCTCGACCATATTGCGCACCAGCACCTGGCAGCTGTGCTCCCACCACTTTTGCTGGGTCTCGTCCCAGCTCTTGCCGAACTCGCGCTGCACGCACCAGTCGACGAAGATCTGCAGCTCTCGGCGCACAAAGGCCTCGTCATAGATCGGCAATTGGCTGGCATCGATCTGGCTCTGCCACCGAAGCAGGGCTTGTAGGGCCGCACGCATCAGCGGTTCCGCTTTTTTGGGGTCGTTTTGCTGTGCTGCCAGCAGCGCCTGGAGGTACGGCTCATTTCCCAGGTCGGCCAGGAGCAGGAAGCCCTGCTCGGCATCGGCCGCGAACACCTGTGGCACATGAAGGCCGCAGCCGGCCATCAAAGCACCCACTTTCAGGAAGGGGCGCACATCGTTCGATTCGGGCGGTGCGTCCATGACGATATAGCTGCGGCCGCTGCCATCGGCAACGCGCAGATAGCGGCGCGAACTGGCGTCGGCATTGGCTTCGCGCAGGGTTTCGGCGAGCAGGCCGAAGCTCGGCTGCAGGCTGTGCAGCCAGGTCTGAAAGGCGTGTTGACGCTGCGGATTCGGCCAGGCGATGGAGGTCATGGAGGGCAGCGTCAAGCGCTTCTTGGGTGTGGGGGATCGGAGCGGGCCGGGGCTCTAGGACAGGGTTTGCCGGCTCGTGGCCGCGCGGAGCGGGCGAGAGTCGCGCCCGCGCTTGGCGCAGCCTCATGGATAATGGATTTTACAAACCGCGAGCCCTGGCTCGGTGCCGAGCTTGCAAGCCGCCGCGCCGCGCCGGCCGCAGCACCCAATCCTGCCTCACCTAACGACGCCTGCCGACGCTGTGCCGCGCCCCTTGACCCTGAACCCTGCCCTCCTGGCGCTTGTCCGCTGCTGGCCCTGTTGCGTGTGGCTCTGTTGTGCCACGCCGGGTCTTGCGCAGACCCTGCCGGCCGGCTCGCTGCCGTCGGCGCCTTCTGCCGCTGTCTCGGCCGCAGCCGCGGCGCCGGTTCCGCCTGTGGGCACGCGCTTGCGCCCGACCATGGTGCTGAGCAAGCGCGTCGCGGGCAGCGAGCTGGGCGCGGAGGAGTCGAACAAGCCGGCCCTGGTGCTGAGCGCCCGCAGTGTGGTGACGCGCATCGACCAGGAGTCGCTGGCGGAGGGTGATGCCGAATTGCGCTATGGCGAGCTGCTGCTGCGCGCCCAGCGCTTGGGCTACCAGCAGGTCGATGACCTCGCCCGCGCCACCGGCGGGGTCGAGATCAGTCGTGCCGGCAGCGTCTTTCGCGGTCCGGAGCTGAACCTCTACGTCAACCGGTTCGAAGGTGAGTTCCTCAGCCCCAGCTATTTCTTTTCGCAGACCGGCGGCAGCGGCAAGGCCACGCGCCTGCGCTTCATCGACGCCAAACACATGGTGGCCGAGGGCGGCACCTACAGCAGCTGCCCGGTCGACGAGAAGCAGCCGCAACCGGCCTGGGAAATCAGCGCACAAAGCCTGAGCATGGATTTCGACGCCAACGAGGGCGTGGCCACGGGCGCAGTCCTGCGTTTCTATGGCGTGCCCATCTTGCCGGCGCCCACCTTGAGCTTTCCGCTGGCGGGGCAGCGCAAGTCAGGCTGGTTGCCGCCCAATATTCGGCTGGACAAGCGCAGCGGCGTCGAGTTCGGCCTGCCTTACTACTGGAATCTGGCGCCCCAGCGCGATGCGACGCTGACGCCCTTCCTGATGACGCGCCGCGGCCCCGGCCTGGACAGCGAGTTCCGCTATCTGGAGCCTCAGCATGCCGGTGAGCTGAACCTGGCCTTGCTGCCCTCGGATCGCGTCGCACGGCGCACGCGCTGGGCCCTGAACGTGTTGCAGGACGGCGAACTGGGCATGGACTGGCGCTACCACGTGCGCGCCGAGCGGGTGTCGGACGATGACTACTGGAAGGACTTGCCCGAGCGGGTCAAGAGCCAGGCGCAACGCCTCTTGATGGCCGATCTGCAGCTGGATCGTCGACGTGAATGGGCCTGGGGCGAGGGCCATGCCTATGTTCGCCTGCAGCGCTGGCAGACCTTGCAGGGCCAGGATGCGCTGGCCCGATTTGACTCTCCTTACCAGCGCTCGCCGCAGATTGGCCTGCGTTTGAATACCTCGGCCGACGATTCGGTCTTGGACGGCTTCCGGCCCTGGGGCCGCAAGGCCCGCCTGGAAGGATCGATTGAGCTGGAGTACAACCGCTTCGATCTGCCCGAGTCGGCACCGGCCAGTCAGCTGCGGGCCGGAGGGCAGCGTACCCATATGCTGGCGCATCTGAGCGCCCCCTTGGGCGGGGCAGCCTGGTGGCTGATTCCGCGCTTCGAGGTCAACGCGGCCCATTACGTGCTCGACCAGGCCGGCGCGGACGGCCTGCGTTCCAAAGGGCGGACGGTGCCGACCTTCAGCCTTGACCATGGCTGGATCTTCGAGCGCGACACCCGCCTGTTCGGCCGCGCCCTGACCCAGACCCTGGAGCCGCGCCTGCTCTACGTCAACACGCCCTATCGCGCCCAGGAGAACCTGCCACGCTTCGATTCGGCGGCCAAGGACTTCAATTTCGACTCGATCTACACGGCCAACCAGTTTTCGGGCATCGACCGCGTGTCGGATGCCCACCAGTTGACCGCCGGCGCCACCAGCCGCTGGGTCAACGCCAATGATGGCGACGAGGTGCTGCGCCTGGGTCTGGTGCAGCGATTCCAGTTCCGCGATCAGCGCATCACCGCAGACAACGTGCCGGTCAAGCAGCGTTTCTCTGACCTGCTCCTGCTGGGCGCCGCGCATCTGGACACCCGTTGGTGGCTGGACGGCGCCCTGCAGTTCAACTCCGACAGCGGCCGCTCCGAGCGCGCTGTGCTGCGCGCCCGCTACTCGCCGGGCACCTTCCAGACCGTCAGCGTGGCCTACCGCCTGGCGCGCCAGCAGAGCGAACAGGTGGAGTTGGCCTGGCAATGGCCACTGTTCGGCAAGAGTGCGCGCGGCGGCGGTGGCAGCAGTTGCTCGGGCGCCTGGTACAGCGCCGGCCGGGTGCAGTACAGCCTGCGCGACCGACGCCTGACCGACTCGGTGCTGGGCTTTGAATATGACGCCGGCTGCTGGGTTTTGCGGGTCGGCGCCGAGCGTTTGTCCACCGGACGCGCCGAAACGAACACGCGCTTGATGCTGCAAATGGAGTTGGTGGGTTTGTCCCAGCTGGGCTCCAATGCGCTCAAGGTCTTGAGGGACAATATCCCTGGTTACCGACAGCTGAGCTCCGAGCGCTCGGCAAGCCTTGAAGCCCCCTATGACTGATATGTCGATTCGTACCCTCTCTCTTGCGCTGGCCTTGCTGTCGACGAGCGGTCTTGCCCTGGCGCAGACGCGCGCTGCGGACCTCAAGCCCGGTGACTACATTGCCGTGGTGGTGAACCAGGATGTGGTGGCGGCCAGTGAGGTCATCCAGCGCAAGGCCCGTCTGCGCGAAGAGGCGCGCCAGCGAGGGGACCGCATGCCCGACCTGGAGGCGCTGCACAAGCAGGCGCTTGAGGCCATGATCGAAGATCGCGTGCTGGTCACCTTCGCTCGTGAAACCGGCGCCAAGGTTGACGAGGCCGAACTGGACCGGGTGGTGGCCAATGTGGCAGCTCAAAACAAGCTGACCATGCCGCAGCTGCTGGAACGGCTGAAGACCGACGGCCTGGACTTCCGCACCTTCCGGGAAGGGTTGCGCGACCAGATGATGACCGAGCGCGCGCGTGAGCGCGAAGTGCCGGCGCGCATCCGCATCACCGATGGTGACATCGACACTTATTTGGACAATCGTCGCGAGCAACTGACCAATTCAGGTCAACTCAATCTGGCCCAGATTCTGGTGTCGGTGCCCGAGGGCGCTTCGGAGGCCATCGTGGCCGAGCGCCTGGCGCGCGCCGAGGCTGCCGCTGCCCGCATCAAGGCTGGCGAAGACTTCGCCAAGGTGGCCAAGGAAGTGTCCGAAGACGGCAACAAGCAGCTCGGTGGTGAGATCGGTCTGCGTCCGGCTGACCGCCTGCCCGATGTCTTTGTGCAGCAGGTCAAGGGTCTGAAGACGGGCCAGGTGGCTGACAGTCTGTTGCGCAGTGGTGCCGGCTTCCATCTGCTCAAGGTGGTGGAGCGCCAAGGCGCGGAATCGCTGAGCTCGGTCGTGCAGACCCGTGTGCGCCATGTGCTGTTGCGCCCCTCGGCCCAGCTGACCCCCGAGGTGGCTGCGCGCCGCCTTGCGGAGTTCAAGCGCGCCATCGAGTCGGGCCGTGCCACCTTTGAACAGGTCGCGAAAGACAACTCTGAAGATGGCAGTGCTGCCGAAGGCGGCGATCTCGGCTGGATGGCGCCCGGCGTGCTGGTGCCCGAGTTTGAGCAGGCCATGAATGCTTTGCCCCTGGGTGGCTTGTCCGAGCCGGTGCAGTCCCGTTTCGGCCTGCATCTGATTCAGGTCCAGGAGCGCCGCACGGTCGAGATCGAGCCCAAGCAGTTGCGCGAGCAGGCCAAGGCGGCCTTGCGTGAGAGCAAGTACGAAGAGGCTTACCAGGAATGGATCAAGGAATTGCGGGCGCGCGCCTACGTTGAAGTCCGCGAGTGGCTGGACTGAGCCGCGAACACAATGGCTCAACACATTGCCCGCAAGCGCTTCGGTCAACATTTCCTGACCGATGTCCACATCATCGAGTCCATTTGCGACGCGATAGCCCCTCAATCCGGCGAAGCATTGGTCGAGATCGGCCCCGGTTTGGGCGCCATGACACTGCCCTTGCTCAACCGCATCCCGGCCTTCAGCGTGATCGAGTTGGACCGTGATCTGGCCGGACGCCTGCGCCAGCGCCCCGGTCTCGAGGTGATCGAGTCTGATGTGCTCAAGGTTGACTTTGCCGCTCTGGCTGCGGCCAAGGGCCAGAAGCTGCGTGTCGTCGGCAATCTGCCCTACAACATTTCTACGCCCATCCTCTTTCATCTGTTGGGTGCGGTGGACCATGTGGTCGACCAGCACTTTATGCTGCAAAAAGAGGTCGTGGACCGCATGGCAGCCTCGCCCTGCTGCAAGGACTATGGCCGCCTGACCGTCATGCTGCAGTGGCGCTATGCGATCGAATCGGTGTTTGATGTACCGCCTGAGGCTTTCGATCCGCCGCCGCGGGTGATGTCGGCGATCGTGCGCATGCAGCCCTATGCGCAGCCGCCAGCCGTTGATTCAGCCTTGATGGGCGAAATGGTGGCTGCGGCGTTTTCGCAGCGCCGCAAGCTGCTGCGGCACAGCCTTGGCGTTTGGTTGACCGCACGTGGTTTTAGCGGCCATTTCGACTTGCAGCGCCGGGCAGAAGAAGTACCGGTGCAGGAGTTTGTCGATCTGGCCCTAGCGGTAAGCGCTGCCTCGCCCAAGGGCTGAGCGAGCGGCCATGGCCGCCATGTCTTGGCTGGGTCCGGCCGCTGCCGCGGCCCTGTTGATGCTGGGCCTGGCGCTGTGGCGACAGCGCCCTCAACCTGCTGGCGTGCCGGCACTCTGGCTGGGTTTGTTGGCTGGAGCAGCTTTCTTTCTGCATCAAGCTGGCCTGGCTTGGCTGTATCCCCTGGCCCTGTTGGGCCCCCTGGCTTTCAACCGAGCGCTGCTGGCTGCCTTCGATGATTGCGGCCGTCCGCGGGGCGTCGATCTGCTGCTGGCCCTGGCGAGTTTGCTGCTCGGCAGCCTGTGGCCGCGGGCCTTTGACCTGCTGGCGCTGATGATTTTTGCCGAGGCGCCGTTGCGCGTGGCCCTGGGACTTGGGGATGATTTGGTCGCCCGGCGCCGCATCGGGCGAGCCTGGTTTTTGGGGCTGGGCACGCTACTGGCGCTGATGACCGCTCTGGCCGCGCTGCTGGGTCAAGGCGGCTGGGCGGCACCGACGGCGGCCGGCGTTACTCTGCTGTTGTGCTTGGCCATGGCCGGGCGCCCCTGGCCGGTGGACGAGCCATTCGCGCCGCAGCTCAGGCCCCAGGAGGCGCCGACGTCAGCATCGGAGCCCGGCGATCGCTTGAGTGAGGCAGAGCTGCTGCAATTGGCGCGGCTGCGGCAGCAGGTTCGAGATGAGCAGGGGTTCCGGGATCCACAACTGAGCCTGTCTCGATTGGCTCGTCGGCTCGACCTGCCCGAGCACCGCGTGCGCCGCCTGGTCCACCTCGGCGAGGGCCAGGGGCATTTCAGCGCCTAGTTGAACAGACTGCGGGTGGATGCCATCAGGGCCGAGTTGGCCGACCCTGCGCAAGATACTGAAACGGTGCTGAGTCTGGCCTTGGCGGCGGGCTACAACTCGCTTTCGGCTTTCAATCGGGCCTTCAAGGCCGCCGAGGGCTGCTCGCCCAGCGCCTTCCGGGCGGCTTGCCAGGCCAGGCTCAGTGCCAGCACACCAAACAGCGCAGACACTGTCAGCGAGACATAGGCTGCTGCCGCTGTCGGCAGCAACTGGGCGCTGGCCACGCTGGCGAAGGCACCAGTCATGCTGCTCAGGCGCCAGGCATGCTCGGCTGGGTTCAGAAATCGCCGCCAAGCTAGCGGAAAGCTCATGCGCAGCAAATCGTAGCTGCCGATGATCAAGGCCGCGCCCGCTGTGCCGTAGACACGGGCCGGCTCCCATTGCATGCGCTGGCTGCCATTCAGGGTCAACAAGCTGGCTGCCGACAGCAGCAGAAGGCTTGCCGGCAGCCAGTCGGCGATCCGGCGGCCGTTGTTCGCCAATCTTAGGCAGCGAACGCCACTGTAGATTTGGTAGCCGACCAGCAGGCTGATCGTCAGCAGATCGGGCCTGGGGCGATACAGCAGCGTGCCCAGTACTGCGACCAGGACCGTGAGCGTGGCCAGGCGCAGGACGCGCCGCCCGCGGCGTGCATGCGCAGCGTCGCCCTTGTGGCGGAGCAGCAGTTGCTGCAGGCTCATGGCCGCGGTCAGTAGGCCGCCGCCGATATGAAGGGCCAGGCTGCTGGCGTGGACGGTGGGCTCAAGCATGGGATCTCCTTTGGGATGAGCCTCATGCTGGACTGCCTCTTCGGCGGCGGCTGCGCGATATCAGAAATCCGTCAGCCCTGCGGCAGTGCTCCGGGCATGAAAAAAGCGACCCGGAGGTCGCTTTTGTTTTCTCTCTTGGTCTCGAAAACCGGCTCAAGCGGCGCTCAGCCACATGGCGGTATCGAAGGCGCTGCTCATCATCGGCATATTCGTTCCGAAGTTGGCATTGGCTGCCGCCTTGGAATTCTTCGCTGCCGGCTTGGCTGCAACGCTGGTGGTCTCTTCAGCAGCCCGCTCCCATGACCCGTTTTCTTGGGAGCGGGCTACTGAAAAGAATAGAAGCACCTGAACTGGACTTTTCGGTCGCCCCAGTAGTCAGCGGCTTCCCGGAAGACATCGAGCAGTTGCTCGCGCGCTTCGCGGTCAAACTTGCTGTTGTCGGGCAGCTGTTCCAGCACCACGACAAAGCCGGGTTGAGCACCGGACTTGTGAACCAGATCGGTCATGCAGTCATGCAGGGCGTCCAGGTTCTTGCCGAAGTGGGCGGGGAACAGGAAGGCCTGGGCGATGGCTTCCAGCACATCCTGCTTGGACTGTGCCTCGCTCAGATTGGCGTACAGAAAATGCTGGCCAGCATCCTGTGCGGCGTGCATCAAGTCCTCTACGCGGTAGGCCCTTATGGCCTGCACGATATTGGGACGGACGGTCTGCAAAAGCATGGTCGCGATCCTCCTATATAGTCACAGAACTTTTTATCGCCGCCGACTCGCTGCAGGGCTTCAAGGCTGGACGCGCTTGAAACTGCTGTAGTGGTCGTCGGTGTAGTAGCAAACATCAGGGCGAGTCGGGGGCAAACCGCCACAGACCAAACGCCTGGCGCCGCGATTGCGGGCTCCGGGCGTGCGGACGGTGTACTCGTGGTAGTAGCCTCGGGCCTGGCGCGGCAAGATGCGCTCGCGATTGCCAAACACGGTGCCGTCTTTGCCGTAGGGGAAAGGGCCCCCGGCGAGGATCAGACGATGCGTGGTTTGGGCTTCGCGCGGCAAGGCCGTCAAGGCCACAGAATCCAGTGACGGATTCGGCGAGGTTACCGATTCTTTGGCCTGCACTTGCGCGCCGATCGACGCCGCAGCGAGCAAAATCGCTGCAAGGCCTGACTTGCGCCAAGTGGGCCACCGAGGCGGCCAAGAGAGCAAAGACACGGGTTTACCCTGTTCCTGAAAGCATGATGGTACCGAAACCGCTCGAAAACCTCAAGCGGCCACCCCTCGGATCAGTGCGTGAAATTGATTTGTGAGTGTGCGCACACAGTCTCAAAACTCCGCGTAAATACTCCGTTTCATCATCCTGAAATCTTCGGGTGAGTTCTTACAAACTTTTGTAAATAGTCGCTGTGGCGGGCGCATACCGAGCCGATTTTCGCGCTCTGGCGGCCCGCCTTGGCCTTCGGCCGAGGCGAACTACCGGGTGTGTACCAGCCTTTGGCAGGCTGGTTTCAGCGTGCCGCGTTGGCGTCCGCCACGGTCAACGCCGTCATGTTGACGATGCGCCGCACGGTCGCCGAGGGTGTCAGCACATGGACCGGTTTGGCTGCGCCCAGCAAGACCGGGCCGATGGCGATGCCGCCGCCAGCCGCCGTCTTGAGCAGGTTGTAGCTGATGTTGGCGGCGTCGATATTGGGCAGCACCAGCAGATTGGCTTCGCCGGTCAGCGTGCAGCGCGGCATGGCCACCGCACGGCTGGCGGGATCCAGCGCCACATCACCGTGCATTTCGCCATCCACCTCCAACCAGGGCGCTTGCTCGCGCAACAGGGCCAGGGTCTGGCGCATCTTCAGCGCGCTGGGGTGATCGCTGGTGCCGAAGTTGGAATGCGAAAGCAAGGCCACCTTGGGTTGGATGCCGAATCGCACCATTTCCTCGGCGGCCATCACGGTGATCTCGGCCAGTTGCTCGGCCGTGGGGTCGTAGTTGACGTGGGTGTCGACCAGAAACACCTGGCGACCCGGCAGCATCAGGCCGTTCATGCAGGCATAGACGGGCACGTCCTGCGGGGTGCGCGGGCAGCCGCCTTCGTGCTTACCGATCACTTGATCGATGTAGTGCAGGTGGTTGGCTGTGGTGCCCCAAGTGCCGCAGAGCATGCCGTCAACCTCGCCTTTGTGCAGCAGCATGGCGCCGATCAGGGTCAGGCGGCGGCGCATTTCGATCTTGGCCACCTGAACCGTCACGCCTTTGCGCTCGGTCATCTGGTGGTAGGTCTGCCAGAAGTCGCGGTAGCGGTGGTCGTTTTCGACATTGACGACGTCGTAGTCACGGCCCTCTTGCAGGCGCAGGCCGAAGCGCTCGCAACGTTCGGCAATCACGGCCGGGCGCCCGATCAGGGTGGGGCGGGCCAGGCCCTCGTCCACCACCACTTGCACGGCGCGCAAGATGCGTTCTTCTTCGCCCTCGGCATAGGCCACGCGTTTGTTCGTCGCCCGCTTGGCCACATTGAAGATGGGCTTCATGGTCGTGCCCGAGGCGTAGACAAAGCTCTGCAGCTTCTCTCGGTAGGCGTCCATGTCGGTGATGGGGCGCGAGGCCACACCCGACTCTTGCGCCGCCAGCGCCACGGCCGGCGCGATCTTCATCATCAGGCGCGGGTCGAAGGGCTTGGGGATCAGGTACTCGGGGCCAAAACTCAGGTTGGCGCCTGCATAGGCAGCGGCCACCACCTCGCTCTGCTCGGCCTGGGCCAGTTCGGCAATCGCGCGCACTGCGGCGATTTCCATCTCGTCATTGATGGTGACGGCGCCGCAGTCCAGGGCGCCGCGGAAGATGTAGGGGAAGCACAGGACGTTGTTGACCTGATTCGGGTAGTCGGTGCGGCCGGTGGCCATGATGGCGTCGTCGCGCACCGCCTTTACTTCCTCGGGCAGGATCTCCGGCGTCGGGTTGGCCAAGGCAAAGATCATGGGCCGCGCGGCCATCTTGGCGACCATGGCGGGCTTGAGCACACCGCCTGCCGACAGGCCTAGGAAGATGTCCGCGCCTTCGATGGCCTCGCTGAGGCTGCGGGCCTCGGTCTTCTGTGCGAAACCGGCCTTGTCCGGGTCCATCAGCTCGGTGCGGCCTTCATAGACCAGGCCGGCCAGGTCGGTCACCCAGATGTTTTCCTTGGGCAGGCCCAGCTTGACCAAGAGGCCCAAGCAGGCCAGGGCCGCCGCGCCGGCGCCCGAGGTCACCAGCTTGACCTGCTTGATGTCCTTGCCCAGCACCTTGAGACCGTTCAGGAAAGCGGCGCCCACCACGATGGCCGTGCCGTGCTGGTCGTCGTGGAAGACGGGGATCTTCATGCGCTCGCGCAGCTTGCGTTCGACGTAGAAGCAATCGGGCGCCTTGATGTCTTCCAGGTTGATGCCGCCGAAGGTGGGCTCCAATGCGGCGATCACGTCGACCAGCTTGTCCAGGTCGTTCTCCTGGATTTCCAGGTCGAAGACGTCGATGCCGGCGAACTTCTTGAACAGCACGCCCTTGCCTTCCATCACCGGCTTGGAGGCCAACGGGCCGATATTGCCCAGGCCCAGCACGGCCGTGCCGTTGGTGACCACGGCGACCAGATTGCCTCGCGAGGTGTAGCGGAAAGCGTTGGCCGGGTCGGCGACGATTTCTTCGCAGGCAAAAGCCACACCGGGCGAGTAAGCCAGGGCCAAGTCGCGCTGATTGACCAACTGCTTGGTCGCGGCGATGGCGATCTTGCCCGGCGTCGGGAACTCGTGATATTCCAGCGCCGCTTGGCGCAGCTGCGCAGTTTTCTGTTCGGAATTGGGCATGGTGCTGTCTCTCTTGGGAATTCGCGAGGAGTCCGCCGGGGCTGGCCACATGCTGCGGCCAAAGGGACGGCGATTGTAGGAGCGGGATCTGCATCGAGTGTGGCGTGAAAACTTGCCCCTGCGATACGCGAAACTGCGCATCTTCCGGCCCCTCCCTCAGCCCGATACTCCGCTCAGGCCTGAAGGACAGCTGCATTTGAATTTCGCCCCGTTCCCGACTCCGCGTGTCGAACCTGCCCGCCCCTGGAATTGGCGGCGGGCCTTGCTATGGGGTGCACTGCTGGGCCTGCTGGTGGTGGCGCAGTCGCTGCTGGTCGCGCTGACGCTCAGCTATGAGGACGCACGTGCTCAAGAGCAGGTGGACCAGGTGGCCACCGAGGTGGCAGCGCGCGTCAGGCAGTTGGCGGGACAGGACCTGCAAGGCCTTCAGGGCTTGCTCTGGCAGGATCGGACGCGACCACGCCGCATGGGCGACGAAGCCGAGCTGCTGCGCCGCTTGCGCGCCGTCATGCGTATCGAGTTCCGCGACGCCCATCTGCAGGTGCTGGACGTGGCCGAGTCACCTTATGTGTCGCCCTTGTTCAAGCAGCTGCCGCGCGGCCAGATGCAGGTGGAGACGGAGCTGGCCTGTGCCGCCGCTCAGCGCCAAGGCACCCAGCTCTATTCGCACAGCTACTTCATCCCCTTGCCCGGCGGCGAGGGCCTGGAAGTGGTGGACCTGTGTCTGCCGCTGCTGAACGCCAAGGCGGTGGACTCGTATCTGGTCGCCACGCTGAGCCTGCGCCACCTGCTGGAGGAGGCCGTCACGCAGGACCTGATCCGTGGCCACGAGCTCAGCTTTGTGGAGGGCGATGGCACCCGCTTGGCGCGGACCGGTCTGTCGCGCGGCGCCGGTGTCTACCTGGCCGAGCGCCTGGTTGACTTGCCGGGCCTCACCCTGCAGCTCAAGGTCGATGCCTCCACCGGCCGCCCCAAGCTGATTCCCAACCTGGCCACCGCCCTGGTGCTGGGTCTGTCGCTGAGCTTGTTCGCCTTGGTGATCCTGCTGGCGCGCGATGGCCGGCGCCGCGCGCTGGCCGAATCGGCATTGGCCGAATCGCTGGCCTTCCGCCATGCCATGGAGAACTCGCTGATCACCGGACTGCGCGCCCGCACCATGGCCGGCAGCATCAGCTACGTCAACCCGGCCTTCTGCGCCATGGTCGGCTTCAAGGCCGAGGAACTGCTGGGTCACGGCGCTCGGCCCGACCGGCCCGATGACACGCCGCCCTACTGGCCGCCCGAGTTCGTCGAGGAATACCGTCGCCGGCACGCCGACCGCAGCGCCCGTTGGGCCGCCGACAACCGCCCCGGCGGCCAGGACCCGCGCCAGGGCTTCGAGACCGTCTTCATGCGCCGCAATGGCGAGCGCTTTCCGGTGCTGATTTTCGAAGCGCCCCTGCTTGATGCGCAGGGCCAGCAGACCGGCTGGATGAGCGCCGTGCTTGATGTCTCCGACCAGCGCCGCATGGAAGAGCTCTCGCGCCAGCAGCAGGAGCGTCTGCAGGCCACGGCCCGCCTGGCCACCATGGGTGAAATGGCGTCCCTGCTCAGCCATGAGCTGAACCAGCCGCTGGCGGCCATCGCCAGCTATGCCACCGCCTCGGTCAATCTGCTCGCCAATGAGCCGGACGACCCGCAGACACCCGACCTGGTGCGCCAGGCCGCGCTGCGTATCGCCGAGCAGGCCGAGCGGGCCGGGCGGGTGATCAAGAGCGTGCATGGCTTTGTGCGCCGGCGCGAGCAATCGCGCGAAACGATCGCCGTGGACCAGCTCTTCGAGGCCGTGCTGCCCCTGGTGCGCCTGCAGGCGCGCAAAAGCGGCACCCGCATCGCCCTGGAGCTGCCCGAGCCCAGCCCGCGTGTGCGCTGTGACCGCACCATGGTCGAGCAGGTGCTGCTGAACCTGACGCGCAATGCCATCCAGGCCATGGAAGAGCACACAGCCGCGCCGCAGCGCCTGCTGACCCTGCGCGCCGCCGTGGTCGACAGCCGCTGGGTCAGCATCTCGGTGCTGGACTGCGGGCCCGGCATTCCGCCCGAGGTCGGTCGCCAGCTCTACACCCCCTTCTTCACCACGCGGGCCGAGGGCATGGGCTTGGGCCTGAGCTTGTGCCGCACCGTGGTGGAGCAACATGGCGGTGCCATGGACTATTTCAAACGCGAAGCAGCCCCTGGTGGCACCGAGTTCCGTTTCACCTTGCCGGCCGCCAGTGCCGGCCCGGAGTCCTGAGATGAACAACAGCCGAAAACTGCCCGTGGTCTACCTGGTCGATGACGAAGACGTGGTGCGCGACGCCTTGGGCTGGCTGCTGCGCTCGCGGCGGTTGCTGTCCGAGGGCTTTGCCAGCGCCGAGGCCTTCGAAGCCATGCTGGACGCGCGGCCCGAGCAGGCGCGCGACTGGCCCGACGCACCGTCCTGCCTGCTGCTCGATGTGCGCATGCCCGGCATGAGTGGCCTGGCTTTGTTCGAGCGCCTGCTGCAGCGCGGCCTGTGCGGCGGCCTGGATCAGGGGGTGGTGCAGCCGCCGCTGCTGCCGGTGATCTTCCTGACCGGCCATGGCGATGTGCCCACCGCCGTGGCCGCCGTGAAACGCGGGGCATTCGACTTTGTGGAGAAGCCGTTTTCCGACAACGGCCTGGTCGACCGCATCGAACAAGCACTGGCCCTGAGCGGCCAGGCGATCGAGGCGCGCCAGCAGCGCGGCCAGATGGCCCAGCGCGTGGCCGAGCTCACCGAGCGCGAGCGCGAGGTCATGCAGCTGGTCATCCAGGCCCTGCCCAACAAGCTGATCGCCGACCAGCTGCACATCAGCGTGCGCACGGTCGAGGTGCACCGGGCGCGGGTGTTCGAGAAGATGAACGTCAAGTCGGCGGTCGAACTCAGCAATCTGCTGCGCAAGAGCGAGGCCGGCTGAGTCTTTGACTCAGGCGAACAATTCGGCTGCCCGAGCCCGCACCCGCTGAGGCACGCTGCCAGCGAGCGCCACCGCTGGCCGCTGCCCGGCTTGCAACAGGGTTTCAAACACCGCCTGAACCTGCGCGGCCGTGACGGCCTGCAGCTGCGCCATCGCCTCATGCGCATCGCGCAGGCGGCCGAAGCTGAACAGCTCCTGGGCCGCGCTTTCCATGCGCCGCGCCGGCTGTTCCAGCGCACGCAGGCCGCGCATCTGCAGCTGCTTGCGGGCGCGCGCCAAGGCCACCGGGTCCAAGGGGCCCTGGGCCTGGTGGTGCAGGAGCTGATGCACCGCCTGCAAGAACTCTTCGGCCTGGGCCGGCGCCGTGGCGCCCTCGATCACGAACTGGCCGTAGAGCGGCAGGATGTCGGCCGAACAAGCCACGTGGTAGGCCAGCCCGCGGCGCTCGCGAATCTCATCCAACAAGGGCGAGCTCATGCCCTCGCCCAGCAGGGCCGCGGCCAGCACATGGGGCAGGTGCTGATTGCTGTGCACATCGCCCAGGCTGGGCGCGGGGAAGCCGAGCAGGATCTGGCATTGGCCGCTGCCGGCCATGCGCCGCGTTTTCAGCCCGCCCTGCCAGCTCGGTGCGCTCAAGGTGTGCGGGCTGCCGGCTGGCATGGCGCCAAAGGCCGCGGCCACCGCGCGCTCGAAGGCGCTGGCGTCAATCGGCCCGGCCACCGCCACCACCACATTGCTGGCGCTGTACTGCGCCCGCACATAGGCGAGCAGATCGT
Source organism: Kinneretia sp. DJ1R-11 (assembly GCF_025717595.1). NCBI lineage: Bacteria > Pseudomonadati > Pseudomonadota > Betaproteobacteria > Burkholderiales > Sphaerotilaceae > Roseateles > Kinneretia sp. DJ1R-11. Next base: position 484,037 of record NZ_JAJIRR010000001.1, on the reverse strand, counting down.
CGCGGCTGAAGCGCAGGATGTTGGCGCGTGTGCCGATGATGGGCCGGCCGGCCGCGTGGGCGGCGCCGTAGCAGGCGCGGTCGAGCAACTGAAAGGCGGCGCTGGTCGGGTCGTCCTCGAACTCGCTGAATTCCTGCACGATGACGCCGCGCTCGCGCTCCAGCTCCTCGGCCGGGAAGCTGCTGTTCAGCACGATGTCGGCCAGCAGCTCGATGAAGGCCGGCAGGTCGCTCGGCAGGCCTTCGATGTGAAAGGCCGTGTGGTCCTTGTCGGTGTGGGCATTGAGCTCAGCGCCCAGGGCCTCGGCGTCGAGGTTGATGCGCTGGCAGTCGCGGCTGGCCGTGCCCTTGAAGGCCATGTGCTCGACCACATGGCTGATGCCGTTCAGGCGCGCGCTTTCATGGAGGCTGCCGGTGCGTATGAAGACGCTCAGGCTGATCGTTTCGCGCCAGGGCATGGGGATGGCGACGGTGCGCAGGTCGTTGGCGAGCCTGCTGACTTGGGTGGCGGAGCGGGGCGAGGCGTGTGGCTTCAAGGGGCGGCGGCGAATGGCGGGGAAAGACCGCTAGTGTCGTTGCCTCGGGGCGGTTCGTGTCCAAGGCCGCGCCAAGCCCCAACTGTTTGACAGCGAACAGACGCGCGGGCGGCGGCGCTGGACGATGCGGCATCTCTATTGCTGGCCAGGACGCATGTGATGAGCATTCCCCGCACCGGACAGGCTTCCGCGCCCTTGACGCGCGCGGAGTTCCAGCAGCGCTTTCAGCTCCGTTTCTATGACCCGGCTTACCGCAGCGAGCAGGCCGCCATCGATCGCCTCGAAGCCATCGCTTGGGACGCCCTGGAGCAGGGCCGTAAAGCGCCCTTGACCCGGCCCGGCGGCCCCGGCTTTGCCGACCCGGCCTACGAGATCTCGGTGCAGTGGCTGGAGACCCGCGAGCGCCTGCTGGCGGCGCAGCAGCACTGGGCTGAGGCCGCCACGCCCTCACGCGTGCTCTTGGTCTGCGGCAGCGCGCGCAATGACGGGACCTGTCCGGGCGAAATATCCAAGACCTGGCGCTTGAGCGGCTTGGCCCGCGAAGTGCTGGAGGCCGCCGGCATGCAGGTCGACTTGCTGGATCTGAGTCGGGTGACCTCCGAGTACGGCTGCTCCATCCACCCCTGCAAGGGCTGCGTGTCCAGCGCCATGCCACTGTGCCACTGGCCCTGCAGCTGCTACCCCAACCACGCGCTGGCCCAGGCCGACGACTGGATGGCCGAGATCTACGAGCGCTGGGTCGCTGCGCATGGGGTCATCATCCTGGCGCCGACCTACTGGTACCAGTCGCCCAGCCCGCTCAAGCTGATGATGGACCGCCTGGTCGCCGCCGATGGCGGCAACCCGGACCCCAGCTCCACCCATGGCAAGCACCTGGTCGAGGCCAAGCAACTCGAAGCCCAGGGCTGGGACTATCCCAAGCATCTGGCTGGCCGGGTGTTTGGCGTGGTTGTCCATGGCGATGTGGCCGGCGTCGAGGTGCACCGGCGAGGTCTCTGTGACTGGCTCGAGTGGATGGGCCTGCTTGACGCCGGCGCGGCGGCCAAGCTCGACCGTTATATCGGCTACTACCAGCCCTACTGCGACAGCCATGAAGCGCTGGACGCGGACAGCGCCGTGCAGGAAGAGGTTCGCAATGTCGCCCGTGCCCTGCTGCAGGCCGTTCAGGACCTGCGCGCTGGGCGGCTGCAGCCGAGCGGCCCCCCGGTCCAGCCGCCGCGCCCGAAATGATTCCTCCGCACCGGCCTCGCCTGAGTGCGAGCCCGGTGCGGCCATCGAAGCTTCGCTGCCTACAGCACCCACGAAAGGATTCACCATGAGCGAAAAGACCGCCAGTGTTCTATGGAACGGCGCCGGCAAGCAGGGCCTGGGCCAGATCAGCACCGAGTCTGGCGCTTTGCAGGACCATCCCTACGGTTTCGCCAGCCGCTTCGGTGATGAGCGGCGCGGTTCCAACCCCGAGGAGCTGCTGGGCGCGGCCCATGCCGCCTGTTTCACCATGGCCTTTTCCTTTGCCTGCGAGAAGGCAGGTTTTGCCACCCGCACGGTCGACACCCGGGCCAGCGTGCGCCTGAGCGCCGCCGGCGAGGGCTTTGTGATCGACCGCATCGCCCTGCAGCTGCGCGCCGAAGTGCCCGGCCTCGATGAGGCTCGCTTCCAGGCCCTGGCCGAGACCGCCAAGCGCGAATGCCCTCTGTCCAAGGCCCTGGCCAGCGTGGCCGAGATCAGTTTGCAAGCCACGCTGGCGCAGGCGACGTCATGAGCCCGGCCGTGGAAACCCCTCTGGTTGCCGCCGCCGAACAGCAAGCCAGTGCCGAGCAGCTGCGTCTGGGCTGCATGGCCGATGTGGCTGCGTCGCGCCTGCGCACCGTGGGCGGGGATGCCTTGCTGGTCGAGGTGGCAGCCCTGCTGTCGAGCGCGCAGATCAGCGCCGTGGTGGTCTGCAATGCCGTCGGGGTGGCCCAGGGCATCATCACCGAGACCCTGTTGATCCGGCAACTGGGCCTGGGGCACGCCGACTTCTTCGCCACCCGTGCGGCCGATGTCATGCAGCGCGAATTCACCTCCTGCGCCCCCGATGACCTGCTGCGCGAGGTCTTGAACCGCATGCATGAGCGCGGCCTGATCCATGCCTTCTTGATCGGCGCCGGTCGCAAGCCGCTCGGTGTGTTGACTCTGCGCGATGGCCTGCGCGCTTTGCTGGCCGCCGGCGATCAGGAAGAGCAGCTCTTGCGCAACTATGTCATGGGTGTGGGCTATCAGTGAGGCGGCGGTGGCCGTTCCGGCCGGGCTGGGCTGGCGCCGCTGCTTACAATTTCATCCATGCGCTCTCCCTTCGACAGCCTGCCAGGCCTGCGCTGTCTGCTGCTTCTGCTGGCGCTGCTTCCCCTTCTTTGGCGCCCTGCCCATGCCGGTCCAGGTGGCAGCGCCATGGAGGTGCAGTTCCGCAGCGTGACGGTGCCGCAGAGCACGGTGCCGGCCATCGCGCAAGACCGCGCCGGCTTCATCTGGGTGGCCACCAGCAAGGGCCTGACCCGCTACGACGGTTACCGGCTTCGCCCCATTGAACAGGCGGGCCCGACCAGTGCCCAGCGCAATCTGGGCTGGGTCCGCGCCTTGAGCCCCGGCCGCGACGGCCGCATGTGGATCGGCACCGAATTTCTGGGCTTGATGGCCTTTGACCCTGCACAGGACCGCATCGAATCGCTGGGCAGCGCCCGTGGTGCCGCCGGCCCCCATGCACCGATCCGGGCGCTGGCGGAAGACGCGCAAGGCGAGGTCTGGGTCGGTACCCTGGGCCAAGGTCTGTGGCGCTACACGCCGGTGACCCGCCGCTTCGAGGCGCAGGACTTGCGCTGGCAGGGCGCGCCAGAGGCGCGTGTGCTGGCCTTGCAGATCGCCCGCGACGGCACGGTCTGGGCCGGCCATTGGCGTGGCCTGTCGCGCCGGCGGGCCGACGGGGTCTGGGAATCCCTGGCCCTGCCAGGCATTGAATCGGGCTCGCCGGTGCTGGCGCTGGCGGAAGACCGGGCCGGCCGCATCTGGCTGGGCACGCAGGACGGCCGGCTGGGCGTGGTCGAGCAGGGCCGGGTGCGCTGGGTGCAGGAGCTGCACACCCCGCTGCAAGCCCTGGCTCTGGCCAGCGACGGGCGGCTCTGGGTGGGCAGCAAGGTGGGCCTGCTCTGGGTCAACCCGCTCAATGGTGAGATCGAAGCGCGGCTGCGCCATGATCCGCGCCGCTTGAGCGGCCTGGCCGGCAATGACATCAGTGGTCTGCTGCGCGACGCCAGCGGCGCCATGTGGGTCACCGGCTATGGCCTGGGCTTGCAGCGCCACCAGCAGCATCCGGCGCTGGCCGTGCGTGGCCCCGACCCCGATTCGGCCGCCCCCTTGGCCGACGCCGATGTGCGCGCCTTGCTGCGCTTGCGCAGCGGCGAAGTGCTGGCCCCCACGCAGAGCGGCCGGCTGGTACGTCTCGACGGCCGGCCCGGTCAGGGCCTGGCCACGCTCGGCCTGTGGCCGCGCGAGCGCAGCAGCGTGGTCGATTCGCTGGCCGAGGCGCCCGATGGCAGTCTGTGGATGGCCGCCGCCGGCCGCCTGGAGCACCGTTCGGCTCAGGGCCGCCTCTTGCGCGACTGGCCTTTGGATGGCGGGCGCGCGCAGCGCCTGCTGTTGCGTGCCAACGGTGAGGTCTGGCTGGGCATGCAGGAGGGCTTGTACCGCCTCGCCGGCCCGACAGCGCCGGCGCTGCAGCGGGTGCTGCGCGCCGATGGCTCGCCCTTGCACGGAGGCATCCATGCACTGATCGAGGTGCCGCCGGGTACCGCTGACTCAGGCCGGCTCTGGGCCGGTGGGCAGCAAGGTCTCTTCCGAGAGAGTACGGGCGTCCAACAGGAGCCGGGCCGGCTGGAGGTCGTGCCCCAGGCGCCGGGCGAGACCCTGGCCAGCCCGGTGGTGATGGGCTTGCTGCTGGCGCGTGACGGCACGCTCTGGCTGGACACGCCGGTCGCCGGCCTGCATCGCCTGCGCGGCTGGGATGCCGAGGGCCGGGCCCGTTTCGACCGCATCGGCGAGCGCCTTGGCACCGAAGGCGTGTTCGGCGGCAATCTGCACGAGGATGGCCGCGGCCGCATCTGGAGCCAGCTTTACGTCTACGACCCCAAGACCGATCGCCTCGACGGCTTCGGCCTGGCCGAGGGCGCGGCCTTCGGCAGCTTCTGGTTCTTCGCCAGCTCCGAGCTGCCGGGCGGCGCGCTGTTGTTTGGCGGCAGCCGCGGCCTTCTGCGGGTGCAGCCCGAGCTGTTCGAGCCCAGCGCAGGCGCGCTGCCCCTGGTCATCAGTGCCCTGCGCGTCAACGGCCAGCCCTACCGTCCTGAGTCTGCGGCGCAGGCCGAGCGGCCCGACCAGCCCATGCGCCTGCGCCTGCCGGCCGGCACGCGCACCTTCAGCGTCGAATTTGCCGGTCTGGACTATGCCGACCCCAGCCGCCTGCGTTACCAGTACCGGCTGCTCGGCCTGGACAGCGACTGGACCAGCGTCGACCCCGGTGCGCGCAGCCCCAGCTTCGGCCCTCTGCAACCGGGGCTGTATGCCTTGCAGGTGCGCGTCAGTGCGCACCCGACGCTCTGGGGCCCGGTCCAGTTGGCGCTGCCCGTCGAGCTGCTGCCTGTCTGGTGGCAGACCGTCTGGGCGCGGCTGGCCGGCGCGGCCTTGCTGCTGCTGGCGCTCTGGGGTTTTGTGCGCTGGCGCACCCGCGTGCTGCGCCGCCGCGAAGCCGAATTGCAAGCCCTGGTCAACGAACGCACGGCCGAGCTGCGCGAAGCCAGCCTCACCGATGCGCTGACCGGGCTGCGCAACCGGCGCTATCTGGAACTGCGTCTGCAGGACGACCTGCCTCTGTGCCTGCGTCGTTTCGAGGCCGGTGCCGATGCCGGCCATGTGCTGCCCGGTCCGGACAGCGATCTGGTCTTGATGCTCTTGGATCTCGACCATTTCAAGCGCGTCAATGATGTCCACGGTCATGCCGCCGGTGATGCCGTGCTGGTGACCCTGGCCGATCGCCTGCGCCATGTCTTCCGCGCCACCGATTCCCTGGTGCGCTGGGGCGGCGAAGAGGTGCTGGTGCTGGTGCGCGCAAGCCAGCGCGAAGACGCGGCCGAGCTGGCCGCGCGTGCCTGCGCCGCTGTGCGCGATCTGCCTTTTGACATCGGCTTCGGTCAGAGCGTGGCCGTCACCGTGTCGATCGGCTTTGCCGCTTTCCCGCTCGACCCCCGCCGCCCGCGTGCCTGGGACTGGCCGGCTACGTTGGCCTTGGCCGACTCGGCCCTGTATGCCGCCAAGGACCTGGGGCGCGATGGCTATGTCGGTGCGGTCGAGGCCCGGGATCTGGCACCCAAATCGGTGCCGAGGGATTTGAGCGTTTGGGACGCCGCGGACACGCGCCTGGTGTTGCGGGCTGGAGGCTCAGCCAAATAGGGCCTGGACTCGGCTTCTCGCCGTGCCCAGGCCGGCCTGTGCCGATTCAGCGGCTCAGCGTCAGACCGCGTCGCTTCAGATAGGGCTCGAGCTTGGGCTTGGAGCCGACCATCTGCTCGAACTCGGCCATGATGTCCTTGCTGCCGCCAATGGCGAAGACATGGCGCTTGAGCCGCTCACCGGTCTTTCGGTTCAGGCCGCCCTTGTTTTCGATCCACTCGGCCGTGGTGGCGTCGAGCAGCTCGCTCCACAGATAGCTGTAATAGCCAGCTGAGTAGCCGCCGACCATATGGCTGAAGTAGGGCGTGCGGTAGCGCGGCGCGACCAGGGTCTGCTCGGGGCCAAAGCCTTCTTGTTGCAGCACGCGGGCCTCGAAGGCCATCACCTGCTCAGGCGCGGGCACCTCGGCGGCACTGAGCTGGTGCCAGCGCTGGTCGAGCAGGGTGGCGCCCAGGTATTCGGTGGTCGCAAAGCCTTGGTTGAAGGTCTTGGCACCGAGCACCTTGTTCAACAAGGCCTCGGGCATGGGTGCGCCGGTCTGGTGATGGCGGGCGTAGTTCTTGAACACCGAGGGCCAGGTCAGCCACATCTCGTTGACCTGCGAAGGGAACTCGACATAGTCGCGCGGGGTGCCGCCCAGGCCGGGGTAGCGGATGTCGCTGAGCATGCTGTGCAGATTGTGGCCAAACTCATGGAACAAGGTGTTGGCCTCGTCCCAGCTCAGCAGCGTCGGCTGGCCGGTCGCCGGCTTGGCGATGTTCAGATGGTTGCCGACCACCGGCTTCTCGCCGAACAGCTGGCTCTGTCGCACATAAGCGTTAGCCCAGGCGCCACCGCGCTTGCTGGGGCGGGCATAGAGGTCGAGCAGCAGCAGGGCTTGCGTCTTGCCGTTCGGCGCCAAGACCTCCCAGACCTGCACATCGGGGTGGTAGACCGGCAGGTCGTGGCGGCGCTTGAAGCTCAGTCCGAAGAGCTCGTGGGCGGCGTGGAAAACGCCGCGCTCGAGCACGTTCTGCAGCTCCAGGTAGGGGCGCAGCTGTTCGCCGTCGTAGCCATGCTGGACCGCGCGCAGGCGCTCGCTGTAGAAGGCCCAGTCCCAGGCCTGCAAGGCGAAGCGTGGTTGCCCGGCGGCGTCCTGCTCGCGGTCGGCCAGGCCTTGCAGCGCGGCCTGCTCCTGGCGCGCCGAAGCCAGCGCCGCCGGCGCGAGCTGGCGCAGCAGCGTGTTGACCGTCTTGACCTCGCGGGCGGTCTGCTCCTGCAACTCGAAATCGGCATAGGTGGCAAAGCCCAGCAAGGCCGCGCGCTCGGCGCGCAGGCCGGCAAAGCGGCTGACCAGGGCGGTGGTGTCGTTGCCGTCGCCGAGGCTGCCGCGCGCGATCGAGGCTTTGTAGAGCCGCTCACGCAAGGGGCGGTGTTGCAAGCGCTCGAGCAGGGGCTGGCCGGTGGTGTTCAGCAGCGCGATCTTGTAGCGCCCGTCACTGGGCTGCTTCAGCGCATCGATCTCGCTCTCGGGCAAGCCCTTGAGCTCGGCGCGTTCGCTGACGAACAGCGCGGCCTCGTTCACGCCCGCCAGCACTTTGCGGTTGAATTCGGCGCCCATCTGCGCGAGCTGGCTGTTGATGGCACGCAGGCGCTGCTGCTTGTCGGCCGGCAGCTCGGCGCCGGCGCGGCGCAGATTGCGGTGCATGCGTTCCAGCAGGCGCTGCTGGTCTGCGGCCAGCTTGGGCTTGGCCGCCAGCAGCGCGTCCAGGCGTGCGAACAAGCGCGGGTCCAGCGCGATGCGGTCGCGGTGCGCCGCCATCTCGGTCGCGAAGCGTTGTTGCAAGGCCTGGCGCGCCGGGTTGTTGTCGGTGCCGCTGAGGCTGCCGAGCAGGTTTTGTGCGCGGCCCAGCAGGCGACCGGCCCGCTCCAGCGCTTCCACCGTGTTGGCAAAGCTCGGCGCGGCCGGGTTGCGCAAGATGGCATCGACCTCGCGCCAATGCAGGGCCATGCCGGCCTCCAGGGCGGGGGCGAAGTCGCTGTCCTGGATCTGGTCGAAATGCGGGTAGCCCAAGGGCAGGGTCGAGGGCTGGAGCAGGGGGTTGTCGCGGGCGCTGGCGGTGAAGGCGCTGGCGAGCAGCAGGGGGAGCAGGAGGCGGCGCATGGGTGGGTGGTGGTGGGGGTGAATAGGTGAACGGTGAACGGGTGAACTGGGGTGGCGCTGGAGGAGTGTCCCTGATGGCGCTAGCGTCGGGTCGTTCCCGACTGCAGCATGCGTTCGAAATCCGCCCCTGGCACGGGCCTGGAGAACAGATAGCCTTGCTGCAGCGGGCAGCCTCGGCCGATCAGGAACTGCGACTGTTCCGCGGTCTCAACCCCCTCGGCCACCACTTGCAGGCCGAGCTCGTTTCCTAAGGTGATGATGGCCGCGGCCAGGGCCGCGTCGCGGCCGCCACGGGCCACGTCGGTGATAAAGGCGCGGTCGATCTTCAGCTCGCTCATGGGCAGGCGCTTGAGGTGGCTCAGCGAGGAGTAGCCGGTCCCGAAGTCGTCCAGCGACAGGCCAAAGCCCAGGGCGCGCAGACGGTCCAGCACGCCGACCGCGGTGGCCACATCGCGCAAGACCATGGTCTCGGTCAGTTCGAGCATCAGGCTGGCAGGACGGAGCTGGTACTGCCGCACCAAGCCCTCGAGCTGCTCGGGCAGGCCGGCATCGGCCAGGCTCGAAGCCGGCAGGTTCACCGACAGCGGCAAGGCCGGCAGCCCCTGGTCTGACCAGCGGCGCAGGCTCTGGCAGGCCGTGTGCAGCACCCAGTCGGTCAGAGGCGTGATCAGGCCGCTTTCTTCGGCCAGAGCGATGAAATCGCCGGGTGGCAGCAGGCCACGCTCCGGGTGCTGCCAGCGCAGCAAGGCCTCGGCGCCGACCAGTCCGGCGCTGCGCGCGTCCACCTTGGGCTGGTAGTGCAGACGCAGTTGCCCGGCCTGCAGGGCTTCTCGCAACTCAGCTTCCAGCAGCACGCGCTTTCTGGCGCGGGCGTTGAGCGCCTCGTCGAAGAACTTGTGCCGGGCGCCGCCGGCCTCCGCGGCGACACGTGCAGTCTGTTCCGCGCAGCGGCTCAGATGGAGCAGGTCCGTGGCGTCGCCGGGAAACATCGCGATGCCGATGCTGGCCGACAAGCGCAGTGGCTGGCCGTCGACCGCGACCGGCTTGGCGACCGCCGCGAGCAATCTCTGCGCGACCGCCGAGGCGTGCTCCTGACCCGTGAGTTCAGGGATCAGGATGGCGAAAGCCTGGTCACCGAACCGCGCCAGCAGGCTGGGCTCCTGGGCCACCACCGGTACGGCCGCCAGGTCGCTGCCGCCGCGCAGGCAGGCGCGCAAGCGCCGGGCGATGGTGGCCAACACCAGCTCGCCCTGGCCATGGCCGTAGAGCTCATGGACGCCGCCGAAGCGGTCGATCTCGACATGCAGCACGGCGCAGCCGCCGGCGCCGTGCCGTGCGCGTTCCAGCGCCGGCGCGGCCAGCTCGGCGAACAGGCGGCGGTTGGGCAAGCCCGTGACCTCGTCATAGTGGGCCAGACGCAGGGCCCGCTGTTCGGCCGCGCGCAAGGAGTCGTCCAGGGCGGCGCGCGCCATGAACTCCTTGCGCAGCAGGTACTCGCGCCACCAGCCGATGCCGGCCGCGAGGATGAAGACCGTGAGCACGTGATAGGACCAGTAGCCGGCCTCCTGGGCGGGCAGGCCTGCATGCCACCCCAGCGCGTAGAGAAAGGCCGCCATGATCAGCGCGCCCGAAGCCAGGGCATGGCGAAACTGCACGCCCAGGATCACAAAGCAGTAGAACTCCAGAAAGGTGAAGTTCAGCACGCCGACCCAGCTCTTCAGCCCGGCGCCGCCCTCCTGATCGATGCGCAGCAGGATCAGCATCAGGCACAGGGCCACCGTGACGATGAAGCTGGCCATCACCGGCTGCCAATGCTGGCGCGCCTTGGGCAGCAGCGAAAAGCCCAGGCCCAGCAGCAGCACCGGCACGGCCAGCGTCAGGCGCAGCAGATTGGCCGGCCCGTGGATGTGGGCGAAGCGGTCGACCAGGTAGTCGCCCGTGATCAGCAGCGCCCCCAGCAGCAGGCTCAGCTGGGCATAACGAAAGTAGAAAGCGACGTAGTGCTCGATGAAGCGCTGTTCGAAGGCGGCATCGGCAAAGCGCAGCAGTAGTTGCAGCGGCAGGTGGGCGGCGGGGCCAGCGCCGGCCTCGGTCACAGGCATTGCGTCTGGGCCTCCACGCGTTTCGGTCTCGATTGCGCGCATCAAAGGGAGTCCAACGAAAGGGACAGCTTGGGGCGGGACGCCCATCAACCCGACTCCTGAAGATCTTATCGTCCGAGCGGCCATGGGCTTGAGTCTCGGGCACGCTGCGCGCTAGGAATCGCGCGCCTGCAGTGCCGGCGGTCTGGCTCACTGACACAATCTCCCCCCATGGGCGAATTCGATCTGATCCAGCGCTATTTCAAGAGCCAGAGCCACCCCGCGGCCGAAGCAGTACCCGTGGGCATTGGCGATGACTGCGCCGTCATCAACCCAACGCCGGGCATGCAATGGCTGGTGTCCTCCGACATGCTGGTCGAGGGCCGGCATTTCCTCTCCACGGTCGCGCCGGAGCGCCTGGGCCACAAGGCCTTGGCGGTCAACCTCAGTGATCTGGCCGCGTGCGGCGCCACGCCGCGCGCCTTCACGCTGGCGCTGAGCCTGCCGCGCGTGGACGAAACCTTTCTGAGCGGCTTCGCCCATGGCTTGTTCGCGCTGGCGCAGGCCCATGGCATCGCCCTGGTCGGTGGTGACACGACCGCCGGGCCGATGAATATTTGCATCACGGTGATGGGCGAAGTGCCGCGGGGTCAGGCCTTGCTGCGCAGTGGCGCGCGGGTCGGCGACGACATCTATGTTTCGGGCCAGACCTTGGGCGATGCGCGCCTGGCGCTCGAGGTCTTTCGCGGCACAGCGAGCCTGGCCAGCGGCCAGGATTTCGAACGGGTGCGCCGGGCCATGGAATGCCCGCAGCCTCGTGTTCAGCTGGGCCTGGCCTTGCGCGGCTTGGCGCACAGTGCCATCGATGTTTCGGACGGCTTGCTCGGTGACCTGGGCCACATCCTCAAGGCCTCGGGCGTCGGCGCACGGCTCGATGTCGATGCCCTGCCGCGCAGCGCGGTGCTGGCAGCGCAAGACCTGACCCTGCAGCGCGAATGCGGCCTGGCCGGGGGCGACGACTACGAGCTGGTCTTCAGCGCGCCGGGCGATGCGGCCGGGCGCGCGGCGGTCGCGGCGGCCGCGGCGGCCAGCGGCACGCCGGTGCAGCGCATCGGCAGCATCGAGGCCGAGCCCGGCCTGCGCCTGTATGACGGCGCCGGTCAGGCGCTGGCCCTGCAGTTCAACAGTTTTGACCATTTCAAATCTCCATGAGCGACGCCTCACCCCCCACCACGGCGCCCTTGGTGCCGCGCCGCGCCACGGCCCGCTTCATGTTTCCGCATCCGGCGCATTGGATTGCCCTGGGTTTCGGCAGCGGCCTCTCGCCCAAGGCGCCGGGCACGGTCGGCACGCTCTGGGCCTGGGTGTCTTTTCTGGCCCTCAACCCCTGGATGACGGACCGCAGCTGGGCCTGGCTGCTGGCCGGCGGCACCCTGGTCGGCTGGTGGGCTTGCACGATGACCGCGCGCCATCTGGCAACACCTGACCCCGGCGCCATCGTCTGGGACGAGGTGCTGGCCTTCTGGCTCATCCTCTGGCTGGTGACGCCGGCCGGCTTCTGGGGCCAGGCCGTGGCTTTTGCGCTGTTCCGCTACTTCGACGCCGCCAAGCCGGGGCCGGTGCGCTGGGCCGACCAACTGTTCAAGGGCGAGCGTGGCAAACCTGTCGGCTGGGCCCAGGGTTTCGGCATCATGTTTGATGATTTCGTCGCCGCCGGATGTACGCTTGTGGTGATTGCGCTGTGGCGCGCGCTCATGGCCTGAGTTCGGCCTGAGTCTGGCTTGAACCTGTCGGAGGTCCCCCATGCTGTTTCCCGAAGAGCAAGAGCTGATCGACCGCATTGCCGTCGCCCTGATCCAGCGCCGTGAGCGCCTGGGCACGGCCGAGTCCTGCACCGGCGGCTTGATCGCCGCCGCCTGCACCAGCCTGTCGGGCTCCAGCCAGTGGTTCGAGCGCGGCGTGGTCAGCTACAGCAATGAATCGAAGACCGAGCTGCTCGGCGTGCCGGCGGCCTTGATCGGCCTGCATGGCTCTGTCAGCGGCGAGGTGGCCCTGCACATGGCGCATGGCCTGCTGGCCCATGCGCCGATCGACTGGGCCCTGGCCGTGACCGGCATCGCCGGCCCCACCGGCGGCAGCACCGACAAGCCGGTCGGCACGGTCTGGCTGGCCTTGGTTCATGGCCGCAGCGTCACCCGGGTCTGGCGCGAGCATTTCGCAGGTGACCGTCATGCCGTGCGCATTGCCACCTTGCGCGCCGGCCTGATGGCCTTGTGCGAGGCACTGGAGGACAAGGATCAATGACCGTGCTGCTGAGCGGGCGCTGGTCGGCCGCCGAGGGCGAGCGCTGGGCGCGGCTCTTGCACGAGGCCATGCCCGAGGAGCAGTGGCTGCTGCAGCCGCCGCGCGATGCCGCGGAGGCGGCCGCGGTCGAGGTGGCCGTGGTGGCCAACCCCGAGCCGGGCGCCTTGAGTGGGCTGCCGAATCTGCGCCTGATCCAGTCGCTCTGGGCCGGCGTCGATCGCCTGCTGCAAGACCCGACCCTGCCGGCCGATGTGCCCGTGGCGCGCATGGTGGACCCGGCCATGAACGAGGCCATGGTGCACACGGCGCTGTGGGCGGTGCTGTCTCTGCACCGACAGTTTTTCGAGCTGCAGGCGCAGCAGCGCGAGGCGCTCTGGCAGGCACCGCCGCAGCGCCGTGCGGCCGAATGCGCGGTGCTGGTCTTGGGCCTGGGCGAGTTGGGCGGGCGCACGGCCCGGACCCTGGCCGGCCTGGGCTTCGCCGTGCATGGCTGGAGCCGGCGGCCCAGTGAGCTGGCCGGCATGCAGCGCTGGCACGGGGAGGTCGAGCTGGCACCGGCTCTGGCCGCGGCCGATATCGTCATCAACCTTTTGCCGCTGACGCCGCAAACACGCGGATTTTTCGATGCGGCCCGCCTGGCTCAGATGCGGCCCGGGGCCTGCCTGGTGAATCTGGCGCGCGGCGCCCATGTCGACGAGGACGCACTGCTGGCGGCCCTGGACCGCGGCCAGCTGCGCCATGCGGTGCTCGATGTGTTCCAGCAGGAGCCGCTGCCGCCCGAGCATGGGTTCTGGCGCCATCCGCGCGTGACGGTGCTGCCGCATTGCGCGGCGCAGACCGACCCGCGCACGGCCGTGCCCCAGGTGCGGGCCAATCTGGTGGCGCTGCGGGCCGGTCAGCCGCTGATGCACCGCGTTGATCGCGGCCAGGGCTACTGAGGCGAGGCGCGGGCCATCATGGAGTTCTTCGCCACCGATGCCAGTGTGTCTGCCCTGGAGCAGACCTTGGCGCAGGGCGCGGTCCTCGATACCCTGCCCGAGCGCCTGCTCCTGGCCTGGGCCCTGCGCCAGCGCGACACCTTGCGCGCACTTGAGTTGGCCCAGGATGTCGAAGGACTGATCACCGCCAGTGACTGGCGCGAGCCGCAACGCATGGCGGTGCGCGGCCGGCTCAGTCTGCTGCGCGCCGAAGCCCATCTGCTGTTCGCCGAACTGGACGAGGCGCAACTGCATATGAAGCAGGCCGGCCAGGTCTTCGCGGGTCTGGCCGATGGCAGCGGCCTGGCCGATCTGCATTGGCTGCGCCACTACCTGGCCGCCGACCGCGGTGACGCCAGCGGCCTCAAGGACGAACTCAGGCGCGCCATTGCCTGCGCCCGCCAGGCCCGCGATCCGCATCGCCTGGCCTTGTTGGAGGCCAATCTGGCCCGGGCCGAGGTGTTCGGTGATCCGGTGGCGGCCGAGCGTGAGTGGGGTGCGCGTCTGCCGCTCGACAGCGCCGACATGCCCCGCATGGAGGGCGCGGCGCTGGAAGATTTCCGTGGCCTGCTGGCGGCCATGAGCGGGCATTACCTGGCCTCTATCCAGGCCCACTCCAAGGCCTTCGAGCTGGCCCTGCACACTGGGCAGATCCGTCGCGCCATCACCCTGGCCACCAATCTTGGCCACACTTACACCAAGATGAGCGACTTCCAAACGGCCATGGAATGGCTGCGTCGCGGCCTGGACCTGGCGCGTGCCTCGCGCTGGCCGAATCTGATCGCACTTTGCTTGGCTCACACAGGCGAAGCCCTGCGCCGCCTGGGCCAGCTTGGCGATGCGCGTGAGCTGCTGCAGGAATGCCTGCAGTTGCCGGCCTTGCCGCCCGAGGCGCGCACGCGCGCCCTGGCCCTGTCCTATCTGGGCCGTACCGAGCTCGATTCCCGGCAGGGTGCCGCCGCTCAATCCGCCTTTGCGCAGCTGCAGCCCCTGGCCGAAGCCTCGGGTTCGCAAGACTTGCTCACCGATGCCCGCTTGGGCCTGGCCCGCGCGGCCCTGCAGCTGGGTGATCTGCCCGCCGCGCGGCGCCAGGCCGAGCTTGGCCTGGCCATGGCCATGCAGCAGCAAGAGCCTGACAAGGAAGTGGATCTGCTCTGGGCCCGAGCCGAGATCCAGCAGGCCGAGGACCAAGCCTTGCAACGCCCGAGCGAGGCCGGGACGGCCCTGGCCTGGTACGAGCGCGCCTTGCAGCGCGCTGGCAGCCTTGAGGCTTACACGCCCCAGGTGCGCCTGCTCGATGCGGCCGCCAAGGCCAGCGCGGCCCAGGGTGGTTTCGAGCAGGCCTACCACTGGGCGCAGCGGGCCAATGAGCTGCGCCAGCGCAGCTTCAGCGAGGAGACCTCGCGCCGCTCCAGTGCCTTGCAGGTGCATCATCAGATCGAGCGGGCCCGCGCCGAGAGCGAACACCTGCGCCGCCTGGCCGAGTCTGAGGCGGCACGTTTCCAGCTGTTGCGAGATTCGCACGAGGTCTTGCAGCGCCTGGGCAGCATCGGCCAGGAGATCACCAACGAGCTGGAAGCCGACCGCGTCTTCCATGTCATGGAGCGCCATATCCATGCCTTGCTGGATGCCCCCTGCATGTCGGTCTATGTGCTCGACGAAGGGGGCACGCAGCTCTACTGCGCTTTCGGCATGGAGGACGGCCAGCCCTTCATTGACCCGCCGATTGCCATGAGCTCGGAGCGCTCGCTGACGGTGCGCTGCCTGCGTGAGCGGCGCGAGTACCTGATGAATCAGCCGCCCGGTGAGAGCCTCGGCGAGCAGGTGCCGGGCACCAGCGAGCTGAAAAGCCTGCTGTTCGCGCCCTTGGTGGTGGGAGAGCGGGCGATCGGCGTGATGACCATCCAGTCGCCGCGCGCCGAGGCCTATGGCGAGCGCCAGCAGGTGATCTTCCGCACCCTGTGTTCCTACATTGCCATCGCTCTGGACAACGCCGGTGCCTATCTGCGCGTCAGCGAGTTGCAGCGCCAGCTGATGGCCCAGGAGAAGCTGGCCGCGCTGGGCGCCATGGTGGCCGGTGTGGCCCATGAGCTGAACACGCCGATCGGCAACAGCCTCTTGATCGCCAGCACCTTGCTCGGCGCCACCGAAGAGTTCTCCCAACAGGTGGAGCAGCGCGCGCTCAAGCGTTCGGACTGGGTGCAGTACGCCGACCGCACGCGCGACGGCCTGGAGGTCATCAACCGCAGCATGCAGACGGCGGCCTCGCTGGTCAGCAGCTTCAAGCAGGTGGCGGTGGACCGCAGCTCGGAGCAGCGGCGCGAGTTCAGTCTGCGCGAGCTGGGCGAACAATGCTTGCAGACTCTAGCCATGCAGCTGCGTCAGGCCGGGCTGGAGACGCGGCTGACGCTGGGCCCCGAACTGAGCATCGACAGCTTCCCCGGCCCGCTCGGGCAGGTGCTGATCATCCTGGTCAACAATGCCATGGCCCATGCCTTCGAGGGCCGCTCCGGGGGGCAGGTCGAGATTGGCGGCCAGGCTTTGGATGGGGAGCGTGTCCAGCTTTGGGTTCAGGACAATGGCACGGGCATGGTGGCCGAGGTCTGCGCTCGCATCTTCGAGCCCTTCTTCACCACCAAGTTCGGCCGGGGCGGCAGCGGCCTGGGCTTGAGCATTGCCCACAACATCGTCAGCACCCTGCTGGGCGGCCGCATCAGCGTCAGCAGCACGCCCGACCAGGGCAGTCGTTTCTTGATGGAGCTGCCGCGCCGAGCGCCCTGATGGGCCTTGCTGTTCAGCCGAGTTGGTCCAGCATGGTGTCGGCGTCGCTGTCGCTCAGGTCCGGCGCGCGCCAGGCCTGCAACCAGGCGATGAACTGCTCATGCGGCATGGGCTTGGCAATGAAGTAACCTTGACCTTCATCGCAGCCGAGTGCGCTCAACAGGCGCCAGGCCTTGGCGGTCTCGACGCCCTCGGCCACCACGCTGAGGCCCAGGTTGTGGGCCAGCTCAACAGTTGATCGCACGATCTTGGCGTCACCCAGATCGGTCTCCATGGCCATGACGAAGCTCTTGTCGATCTTCAGTTCATGCACCGGCAGGCGCTTGAGGTAAGCCAGCGAGGAGTAGCCGGTTCCGAAGTCATCGATGGACAGCTTGAAGCCGCGGGCGTGCAACTGTTCCAGGGTGTGCAGAGCGCGCTGCGGGTCGTCCATGATGGCGCTCTCGGTGATCTCCAGGCACAGGGCATCGCTGCGCGCGCCATGTGCGTCGAGCAAGGTCTGGATCTTGGCGGGCAGGTCCTGGTCGAGCAGGTCGCGGGTCGACAGATTGACGCTGATGCGCAAGGCCAGGCCTTGGGCATGCGCTTGCGCCCAGGCGGCGGCAGAGGCCTCGATGACCCAGCGTGTCAGCGTGCGGATGAAGCCGGTCTGCTCGGCAAAAGGAATGAAGAGCATGGGCGGCACCAGACCGCGCTGCGGATGTTGCCAACGCACCAGGGCTTCGGCGCTGATGATGCGGCCGCTTTGCAGGTCAACCTTGGGTTGCAGGAAGAGGCGCAGTTCGCCGGCCTCCACAGCGTGGCGCAGCTCACTCAGCAGTGACAGCGATTCCTGGCTGCCCGCGTCCAAGCTGGCGCTGTAGAGCACGCTGCCGCTTTGCCGCTTCTTGGCCTCGAACATGGCGAGGGAGGCGCGGCTCAGCAGCTGCTTGGCGTCCCGACCATGGGGTGGTGAGAGCGCCATGCCGATGCCGGCGCTCAGGTCCACGGTCTGGTCCTTGAGGCGCAGGGGGCGTTCGAAATCGCGGTGGATGGCGTCAGCCAGGGCCAGGGCCGAAGTCTCGTCAGCGTCACTGAGCAGCACGGCGAACTCGTCGCCGCTCAAGCGGGCCAGGCTGTCCTCGGTCGAGGGCAGCAGCTCCTGCAGGCGCCGGGCCACCTTGTGCAGCAGCAGGTCGCCGAACTCATGGCCTTGCACGTCGTTGACATGCTTGAAGCGGTCCAGGCCCAGGGTCAGCACCGCACAAGGCTGCTCGGCATGGCCGCTGAGCCAGAGCTCCAGCTGCTGCACAAAGCCAGCGCGGTTGGGCAGACCGGTCAGTTGGTCTTTGAAGGCGAGTTCATTGAGGCTGGCATCGCGCTCCTGAATGCCGTGGCGCATGGCCTCAAAGGCGCGTGCCAGATCGCCCACCTCGTCGGCGTTGCCGTCCTGCGCCACCGGCGTGTCGTAGTCGCCGGCGCCCAATCGCTCGGCCGAGTCGGCCAGGGTCTTGATCGGCCGGCTGATGCGGCGCGCCGTCAACACGCTGCCCAGGGCAAAGACCAGGATGCCCAGCACGGTCAGCGAGCCCTGGGTCTGGCGCAGGGTGCGGTAGGACTCAAAGGCTTGATCGAAGGAACGCAGCAGCAGCACCGACAGTTGCTGCTCGCCCGAGCGCAGCAGCGGCACATAGAGCCCGCGCATTTCTTCCTCGCCCAGTTGCAGGGCAAAGGCGGGCTCGCCGACCTGCACCTGGCCAGCCACAGTGGCGGCGGCTTTCTGGTCCAGCACGCTGCCCAGCGGTGCCCAGGCCTGTTGGCCCTGGCGCAGCAGGAAGGCGCTGCTCAGGCCGGATAGGGTCTGCAGCTCGCGCAGCGGTTCGGCCTGCAGGTCCACGGCCATCAGCAGCCAGCCGCCCAGGCCGGCCGCCTTCACCGGCACGAAGACCAGCTGGTAGGCCCGCCCGCCGACCAGCGCTAGGCTGGAGCGGCCGGCGGCGTTGTTGCCTGCGTCTTCGTCTTCCTTGGCCTGGATCAACGCCGGCAGCAGGGCGGCGAAGGCCTCCGCCTGCGGGCGGGTGGCGGTGACCAGGTGGAAGTCGGCCGCCACATAGGCGATCACGCTGGCGTCAACCAGATGGTTGTTCTTGGAGTCGAGGGCGCTGAACAGAGTCTCGGCAAACTCGGTCGGCGCCATGCCGGAGGCCTCGGCCAGCACGCTGCGAATGCCGTGGTTGTTCTCCAGCTGGCGCAGCACGGCCACTTGCTGCAGCGCGCCCTGTGCAAGCAGGTGAGCGAGCATGCGCTGGCCGGTCTTCAACTCGGCCTCCACCGCCACCTCGGTGCTGCGACGGATATTGGCATAGGTGATCAGCCAGCTGGTCAGCTGCACCAGCACCAGCAAGGCCAGAAAGAGCGCGACGATGCGGCCCTCGAGCCGACGCAGATTGAGAAAGGCGGGTCGTTTCATGATGAGGGCTCAGCGCAGCGGCAATTGCACCGGCGCCGGCTCATTGCCGACTACCAGGCGCAGGGTGAAGCTGCTCAGCAGCGGGCTGCCCAGCTTGGGGTGCCATGCCTTGAGCACATGCTCGCCGGCCGGCAGCTCCAGGCGCAGCAGGCCTTGGGCGTCGGACTTGGCGAAATGCGGCGTGTCGACCACGATGATGTGGGCGCTCATATCGTCGTGGATATTGCAGCCCAGGGCGGCCACGCCGGCTTTGTCGAACAGCACCGGCGCGGTCGGGGTGCCGGTGTAGAGCTTGAGGTCGAACTTCTTGGTCGCGGAGAAGGAGTAGACATGGTGACGCACCGTGTCGAAGTTCGGGAAGTTGACGGCTGTTCCGGTCTGCACGATCAGGATCGGGGGCGAGAACTGTCGCGAGCGTTGCTCCATCTGGGCCAGCGTGCCTGCGGGCGCCTGACCCGTCTGCCCTTTCACTTCGACGGCGATCACCGCATCGGCCAGGGGCTGGCCGGCTGCGTTCTGCACCCGGAGGGTCCAGCTTGCCGCCTGGGCTGCCGTGGCGCACAACAGGGCGCTCAGGGCCGAAAGAATGAGGGAGAGGGGCCGGGCGGCCGGACTGAAGCATGGGTTCATCGGGGGCGGTCCTGGGTGTTGCCGGGCGCGGCGGTCGGAGCGGCGTGGCTGACGATGTCACGCTTCATCGGCGCCAGCAGGCGCAGCAATTCGTTCTTGGCGCCGGCCGAAACGCCGGCACGGTCCAGCTCTTCGCGAAGGATTTGCACGAGCACATCGAATTCCGAGGCCTGGATGCGCGCATCCTGGTGCGAGCGGGCCATGGTTTCGCCCTCGTAGACGCAGCCGCCGCCGCTGAGCGCGCAGAGCTGCTGGGCCAGGCTGGTCTTGATGGTGGCCAGCTTGATGCCGGCAAAGCTGCGCCGGGTGCGCGGGTCGCTGGCGCTGCGCTCCAGGGTTCGGTCCACCACGGTGGCGATGCCGGCTGTGCCACCCAGGCGCTCGAACAAGCTGCTGTTGGGGGCCATGGGCGCACAGGCTGCCAGCCCCGCGGCACTCAGGGCCAGGAGAAAAACTCCACGCAACAGCCTTGTTTTCATGCGTCCGGGTTTCTCGATTGGGTCTACAAGCAGAACTCACTGCGTCGGCGCAGGGCCGAGCCTGCGATCTCGCGGCTCAAAGACTGTATCGGCTCCCACCCGGCCCGACTTGAAACATTGCTGGCTTGCTCATGAAGAAAAAACTGCTCCCCACTTGGATCGCGCATCTGGCACTGTGTTTGGCCGGTGCCGCGGCGGCCCACCCGGTCTGCGCGGGCAGTCGCCTGCCGGCCACGTCCGGCGTCAGCCAGGTCGAAGGCGCGGCCGGTGGTGGCCTCAGCCCCTGGGCCTTGATCGCCGGCGGCGGCAGCCGCGACGAGATCGGCGCCTCGGCCTTCGCCACCCGGGTGCAGACCCGGGGCGGCTATGTGCTGGAGGCGGCCGGTGCGGCCCTGGGCTTGTACGACACGCTGGAGCTGTCGGCCGCGCGTTGGCGCTTTGGCCTTTCGGACACGGTGCCGGGGCAGAGCCTCAAGCTGGACGTGCTGGGTCTCAAATGGCGGGTGTTCGGCGACGCCGTCTACGACGCCGACCGGCCCTGGCCACAGATCGCGCTGGGTCTGCAGCACAAGCGCAACCGCAGCCTGGCGGTGCCCGAGCTGCTGGGCGCCAGACGCGGCAGCGACATCGAGCCCTACGTCTCAGCCACCAAGCTCTGGTTGGGCGCTGCCGGTGGCTACAACCTGCTGGGCAATATCACCCTGCGCGGCACCCGGGCCAACCAGATGGGCCTGCTCGGTTTTGGCGGCGATCGTGGCGATCGCTTGCGCCTGCAGCCCGAGCTCTCCTTGGCCGTGCTGCCGCATGATGCGCTGGCCCTGGGTGTGGAGTGGCGAGCCAAGCCCAGCCTGCTCAGCGCGGCGCCTGAAACGCGCGCCCTCGATGTCTTCCTGGCCTGGTGGCCCTATCCGGGCCTGAGCTTGACGCTGGCTTACCTGGACCTGGGCCAGATCGCCAACAAGACGGCGCAGCGCAGCAGCTACCTGTCGCTGCAGGCGCAGTTTTGAAACTTCGTAGGCCGCTCAGCCCCGCAAGGCCAGGCGCGGCGCGCGTGTGGCCGTGGTCTCCACCAGCATCAGGGCCAGGCGGCGCAGGCCGGCCCAGGGCTCCAGCGGCCAGTCGGGGTGGCGCAGGCCTTTGACCAGTCCGTCGCAGATTTGTGCGGCGGCCACCAGCCGGCTCAGGTCGCCGCTGTGCAGGCTGGGCACGATGCGCTCGAACAAGCGTTCCTTGGGCCCCCAGACACGCGCTTCGCGCATGGCCATGGGCAGAGGCTTGCCGGCATCGACGGCGTCGCGCACGCGCTTGAGCGCGCGGATGTCCTCGGCCAGGCTCCAGTGCACCAGCACGGCGGCTTCGCCCTCGGCCTCCAGGCCTTCCAGCATGCGCAGCACGCGGGCGACCTGGCCGCCCAGCACGGCTTCGCTGAGCTTGAACACATCGTAGCGGGCGACATTGAGCACGGCCGCCTCGATTTGCTCAAAGCTCAGCAGGCCCGGCGGGTGCAGCAGGGCGAGTTTCTGCAATTCCTGGTGGGCGGCGAGCAGATTGCCCTCGACCCGGTCGGCAAAAAAAGCCAGGGTGCGCTGGCCGGCTTCGCCGTCCTCGACGCGCTGGCCTTGCTGGACCAGGCGCTGGGCGATCCACTGCGGCAGGGCGCGGCGCTCGACCGGGTCCACGCGCACGCAGACCCCGGCGCCGTCCAGGGCTTGGAACCAGGCGCTGTTCATCTGCGTCTTGTCCAGCTTGGGCAGGGTGACCAGGGTCACCACATCCTCGGGCAGCTGGGCGCAGTAACGCTGCAGCGCCTCGGAGCCATCCTTGCCCGGTTTGCCATTGGGAATGCGGATCTCGATCAGCTGGCGCTCGGCAAACAAGCTCATGGCCTGGGCTGCACCCAGCACTGGGCCCCAGTCAAAGTAGGCGCCGGCAACGGTGAAGACCTTGCGCTCGCCATAGCCCTGGGCGCGTGCCGCGGCGCGGATGGCGTCAGCCGCCTCCTGGGCGAGCAGGGGCTCATCGCCGTAGACGGTATAGATCGGCCGCAGCGCTTTGGCGAGCTGGGGCTTGAGGGCGTCGGAGCGCAGTTGCATGCGTAGAGCCTGGGTCAGCCGAGGTCAGGCAGGCAGGCGCACGGCCGAGAGGCGGCGCATGATCTGCGCCACCGCATCGGATTGCATGGCCCGGTAGAGCTGCGCTTCTTCCTGCTCTTTGGCCAAGGCCGTGCTCTCGGTGTAGTTCATTTCGCGCGTCATGCGCAGCTCGGTGCGTGGCAGCAGCAGCTCACCCGAGGGCGTGCGCAGCAGGTAGTCGAAGTTGACGCGCAGCTGCCACTCCCGCACCTGGCCGGCGCTGGTGGACACCACCACCGAGCGCTCGCGCACATCGCGCAGCGCCTCCAGCACGAGCTCGGCGCGGTTGGCGTCCTCCACCAGCAGCAGCGCGGTGCGCGAGAGCTGCCGCTTCAGGTCGGCGGCCAGCGGCGAGCCCGGCTTGAAGCCGCTCAGCGCCAGGCTGCGGAACAGGAACTCCGGCTCGCGGCGCAGCTCAAAGCCGCAGCCCACCAGCGGGGCGGTGGCGGCGGCCAGGAGCAGGTGGCGGCGCTGCAGCAGGGTGCTCATCGTCAGACGACCAGATTGACCAGGCGGCCCGGCACGATGATGACCTTCTTGGGCGCCTTGCCTTCGCTGAACTTGGCGAAGTCTTCGCTGGCCAGGGCCAGGGCCTCGATGGCCGCCTTGTCGGCCGCGGCGGGCACCTTGATGGCGCCGCGCAGCTTGCCGTTGACTTGCAGCATCAGCTCGATCTCGTCCTGCACCAGGGCGGCCTCGTCCACACTCGGCCAGGGCGCGTCGAGCAGGTCACCCAGCTCGGCGGCATAGCCCAGGTCTTGCCAGAGGGCGTGGGTCAGGTGCGGGCAGGCGGGGTAGAGCACGCGCAGCAGCACCGAGAAGCCTTCACGCACGGCCGCGTCCTGGCCTTGGGCCTTGAAGCCTTCCAGTGCATTCAACATCTTCATGGCGCCCGAGACCACGGTGTTGTACTGCATGCGCTCGTAGTCGTAGCTGATCTGCTTGAGCACCAGATGCACGTCGCGACGCAGGGCCTTGCCGTCGCCGTTCAGGGCCGCGTAGTCGCGGCCGCCGACCTGGATGGCGGCCTCGTTCTTGGCGCCAAAGCCCCAGACGCGCTTGAGGAAGCGGTGCGCGCCTTCAACGCCGGCGTCGTTCCACTCCAGGGTCTGCTCCGGCGGCGAAGCGAACATCACGAACAGGCGGGCCGTGTCGGCGCCGTACTGGTTGATCAGCTCTTGCGGGTCCACGCCATTGTTCTTGGACTTGGACATGGTCGTCATCTCGTACTCGAGCGGCGTGCCGTCGGCCTTCAGCGTGCCGCCGATGACCTGGCCATGCTCGTTGGTCTGGACCTTGACCTCGTGCTCCCAGTAGTAGTTCTTGCCGGCGTCTGCGGGCTTGTGCGAGAACGCGCCCTTGAGCACCATGCCCTGGGTCAGCAGGTTCTTGAAGGGCTCGTCGAAGCTGATCAGCTTCAGGTCGCGCATCACCTTGGTCCAGAAGCGGGCGTAGAGCAGGTGCAGAATCGCGTGTTCGATGCCGCCGATGTACTGGTCCATGGGCATCCAGTACTGGCTGCCTTCGCCGACCATGGCCTCGCTGTTCTTGGCGTCGCAATAACGCATGAAATACCAGGACGAATCCACGAAGGTGTCCATGGTGTCGGTTTCACGCTGGGCCGGCTTGCCGCATTTCGGGCAGGCCACGTTCAGGAAACCGGCGTGTTTTTTGAGTGGGTTGCCGCTGCCGTCGGGGATGCACTCTTCCGGCAGCACCACGGGCAGGTCTTGCGTCGGCACGGGCACGGCGCCGCAGTCATCGCAGTGGATGATGGGAATCGGCGTGCCCCAGTAGCGCTGGCGGCTGATGCCCCAGTCACGCAGGCGCCAGGTGGTTTTCTTTTCGCCCAGGCCGCGGGCGGCCATCAGCTCGGCGACCTTGGTGACGGCGACCTTGTGGCCCAGGCCGTCGAGTTCGCCCGAGGCGATGCAGACGCCTTTTTGCTTGTCGCCGTACCAGTCGGCCCAGACCTTGTCGTTGAAGCTCTCGCCCTCGACCGCCACCACCTGCTTGATGGCCAGGCCGTATTTGTTGGCGAATTCGAAATCGCGCTCGTCATGCGCCGGCACCCCCATTACGGCGCCGTCGCCATAGCTGATCAGCACATAGTTGCCGATCCAGACCTCGACTTGCGCGCCGGTCAGCGGGTGGTTGACGAACAGGCCGGTGGGCTTGCCCTTCTTCTCCTGCGTGGCCAGTTCGGCTTCGGTCGTGCCGCCGCGCTTGCACTCTTCGATGAAGGCGGCCAGCTCTGGGTTGGACGCGGCCGCGTGCGTGGCCAGCGGGTGCTCCGGCGCCACGGCGCAGAAGGTCACGCCCATGAGGGTGTCAGCACGGGTGGTGAAGACGTAGAGCTTGCCGTCCTGGATCAGCTGACCGTCGGCGCCGGCGATCTGGTGCGGGAAGGCGAAGCGCACGCCCTCGCTCTTGCCGATCCAGTTCTCCTGCATCAGGCGCACGCGCTCGGGCCAGCCGCTCAGATAGCTCTTGTCTTCGGGGTTGGCCACGGCCGAGAGCAGCTCGTCGGCGTACTTGACGATGTTCAGGTAGTAGCCGGGGATCTCGCGCTTCTCGACCACGGCGCCCGAGCGCCAGCCCTTGCCGTCGACCACCTGCTCATTGGCCAGCACGGTCTGGTCGACCGGGTCCCAGTTCACGACCTGGGTGCGGCGCTCGGCGATGCCGGCTTCCAGCATCTTCAGGAACAGCCACTGGTTCCACTTGTAGTACTCGGGCGTGCAGGTGGCGATTTCGCGCGACCAGTCGATCGCCAGACCCATGGCCTGCATCTGCTTCTTCATGTACGCGATGTTGTCGTAGGTCCACTGCGCGGGCGGCACCTTGTTCTTCATCGCGGCGTTCTCGGCCGGCAGGCCGAAGGCGTCCCAGCCCATGGGCATGAGCACGTTGTAGCCCTTCATGCGCAGCTGGCGCGTGAGCATGTCGTTGATCGTGTAGTTGCGCACATGGCCCATGTGCAGCTTGCCGCTGGGGTAGGGCAGCATGGAGCAGGCGTAGAACTTGGGCTTGCTCTGGTCCTCGACCACGCGGTAAGCGTCACGGGCTTGCCAGTGGGAGCGTGCGGCCTGTTCGACCTCGGAAGGGGTGTACTTTTCGTTCATGGTGGGCTCGGTGCGAAGTGCGCCGATTGTAAAAGTCGTGGGCCGGGCTGCCGCTCAGGGCTGCTTCGGTAGGGGCGTAGGCGTGTGCGTGGGCGCTGTGGCGGTGTCAGCGTCGGTGACGAAGGCCATGCGGTGCAGGCCGGCGGCTTGGCACCAGCCGATCAGCTGGGCCACTGCACCGTAGGGCGCGGCCTGATCGGCACGCAGCTGCACCTCCAGCTCGGGCCGGCCGGCGCCCAGGGTCTTCAGGCGTTGCTGCAAGGTGGCGGCGTCGAGTTTTTCTTCGCCCAGGTAGAGCGAGCCGTCGGGTGCCACGGCCAGGGCGATGAACTGCGGCGTGTCGCCCGGCGTGGCGGCCTCGCTCTTGGGCAGGTCCAGGCGCAGGGAGTTGCTCATCAGCGGTGCCGCGATCATGAAGATCACCAGCAGCACCAGCATGACGTCGATCAACGGCGTCATGTTGATGTCGCCCATGGGCTTGGGGCTGTCGCGTCGTTCCAGGCGGCCGAAGCTCATCTCAGGCTCCGGGAGGGTGTGGCGCGCGGGCGCTCACGACGCTTGAGGCGCATCGCTGAACATCTCGCGCAGGTCGTGCGCAAAGCCTTCCAGCTCGGCTTCGCAGACGCCGACCTGCTTGCCGAAGACGTTGTAAGCCAGCACGGCCGGAATCGCCACGGCCAGGCCTGCGGCGGTCATGATCAAGGCCTCGCCCACGGGGCCGGAGACCCGGTCCATGCTCAGATTGCCGCTGGCCGAGATGCTGACCAGAGCGTGGTAGATGCCCCAGACGGTGCCGAACAGGCCGACGAAGGGCGCGGTGCTGCCGATCGAGGCCAGCAGCACCTGGCCGAATTGCAGGCGCTGCAGCACGCCGTGCAAGGCGTCGCGCAGGCGGCGGGTCAAGCGCGAATGGGCATGGCCGGCGGCGTCCAGGGTGCCGCTGCGGGTGTCGCTGGTGGCTGCGTCCAGCAGGGGCAGGAGCAGGCCTTCGGTGTCAAAGTTCTGCAGGGCAGCACGGCCCGAGGCCAAGTCGGCCGCATCCCAGAAGGCCGGCACGGCACGGGCGATGCTGCGGCGTGCGCCACGCAGCGTCCAGCTCTTCCAGAGGATCAGCACCCAGGCGCTGACCGACATCAGCAAGAGCAGCAGCGCTACGCCTCGCGTGACTGCATCGCCCTGGGCCCAGAAACCTTCGAAATTGCTCATGATCCCTTCAGCCCCAACACGTCGTTCATGTCGTAGAGGCCCGGGCCTTGGCTGGCCAGGAAGCGCGCGGCGCGCAGGCTGCCCTGGGCAAAAGTGGCGCGGCTGCTGGCCTTGTGGCTGATTTCGATGCGCTCACCGATGCCGGCGAACAGCACGGTGTGGTCACCGATGATGTCGCCGCCGCGCACGGTGGCGAAGCCGATGGTCGAGGGATCCCGCTCGCCGGTGACGCCTTCGCGGCCGTAGACGGCGCAGGCCTTCAGGTCGCGACCCAGAGCGTGGGCCACGGCCTCGCCCATGGCCAGGGCGGTGCCGCTGGGGGCATCGACCTTGTGGCGGTGGTGGGCTTCGATGATCTCGATGTCGAATCCTTCGTTCAACGCGCGCGCGGCGCGGTCCAGCAGGCCCAGCACGACATTGACGCCGACGCTCATATTGGGCGCCATCATCACGCCGACGCGGCCTGCAAGCGCGCCGATCTGGGCCTTCTGCTGGGCATCGAAGCCGGTGGTGCCGATCACCAGTTTGACGCCGAGCTCGGCGCAAATGGCCAGGTGGGCCAGGGTGCCCTCGGGGCGGGTGAAATCGATCAGTACATCGCTGCCCTGCAGCGCGCTGCGCACGTCATCGCTGATCAGAACACCGCTGGGCTGGCCCAGGAAAGCGCTGGCATCCTGGCCCAGCGCGGGGCTGCCCGGGCGGTCCAGGGCGGCACTGAGTTGGCAATCCGGTGCTTGCACCACGGCTTCGATCAGCATGCGGCCCATGCGGCCCGAACTGCCGGCGATGGCGATGCGCAAAGGGGCGGCCCGGCTGGTCAAGACTTGTTCTCCAGCGGCGGGTAGGCGCGCACCGGCCCGATGGCTTCGGCGGCAGCGGCGGCCGGCTTGACCGGCACTGGCAGGGCCTTGCGCTCGGCCTCGCTGAGTTCCAGCTTGGGCGGCTCGCGGCGCTCGGCCTTGGAGCTGATGGCGGCCACGAATTCGTTTTCGCTCGGCAGGTCCTCGGGCACTTCCAGTGACTTCAAGGTTTCACCGTCGAACAGTGCCACGACCTTGCGCTGCTGGTAAATCGTGCCTTGACGCTTGATGGTGAAGACATAGTCCCAGCGCTCGGCATGGAAGGGGTCGGTCAGCAAGGGCGAGCCGAGCAGATCGCGCACCTGGGCGCGCGGCATGCCGGGTTTGACGCGGGCCACCAGTTCCTTGGTCAGCACATTGCCCTGGACAACCTCGAGCTTGTAGGGCGTGATGCGTTCCAGCACCGTCGCGCCATTCGAGGCATTGAGCATGTCCAAGGACGGCATGCTGGAGCAGGCACTCAGGGCGCTGGCAGCGCCAACGATCAGCGCCAAAAGACCGGATCGGGCTGGGATTGCAAGTGTTTTGGGGCTGCGCATGGCGTGATTCTGTGGGGGCTTGGGCTGGTCTGGGCCCGGAGCTGGCTATGATCGGCCCATTCTAGCGGCAGGCCCATGGTGGGCCGCGCCGGCCCCAGCAGTGTCATGAACCGCACCGACGAGATCAAGAACAGTGGCCTGAAAGCCACCCTGCCGCGCATCAAGATTCTGGAGATTTTCCAGAAGACGACGCAGCGCCACATGACGGCTGAAGACGTCTACAAAGCCTTGCTGGTGGAGGACGCTGACATCGGCTTGGCCACGGTGTACCGGGTACTCACCCAATTCGAGCAAGCCGGGCTCTTGTCGCGCAACCATTTCGAATCCGGCAAGTCGGTGTTCGAACTCAACGAAGGCCATCACCACGACCATCTGGTCTGTTTGACCTGTGGTCGCGTGGAGGAGTTTTTTGACCCCGCGATCGAGGAACGGCAGCATGCCATCGCCCGCGAGCGGGGCTTCAAGCTGCAGGACCATTCCCTGGCCTTGTACGCGGCCTGCGTGAAGACCGACTGCCCGCACCGCGGCAGCTGAGCACTCGGGCGATCAGCCCCGCAGCGGCCCTCAGTCGTCGCTGTGCTGCCCTTGTTCGATCGCCCGCTGGTGGCGCTCGACAAACTCCCGGTAGGTGTCAATACCGCGCAACTGCAAGACCGTGTTGCGCACGGCCGCCTCGACCAGCACGGCCAGGTTGCGGCCGGCATCCACGGCAATGATGGCCTTGCGCACCGGCATTCCGAGCACGTCTTCGTACAGCGGCTCGTAGGGCAGGCGCTCGAAGTCGCGCTCCATGGTTTCCTTGCGCACCAGATGCACGATCAGCTTGAGCCGCATCTTGCGGCGCACGGCCGTCTCGCCAAAGATGGCCTTGATGTCGAGCAGACCGATGCCGCGCACTTCCAGCAGATTCAGCAGCAGCTCTGGGCAACGGCCTTCAATGGCGGTTTGCGAGATGCGGAACAGATCGACCGCGTCGTCGGCCACCAGGCCGTGGCCGCGTGAGATCAGCTCCAGGCCCAGCTCGCTCTTGCCCAGGCCCGATTCGCCGGTCAGCAGCACGCCCAGGCCCAAGATGTCCATGAAGACGCCGTGGCGGGTGGTGCGGTTGGCAAACAGCTGGGCCAGGTAGGCGCGCACTACGTCGATGACATGGCCGGCCGAGTCCTTGGTCACAAAAAGCGGAATCTCGGCGCGGTCGCACATGGCCACCAGGCGGTCAGGCGGCGGCTGGTCGTCGGCGACGATGATGACCGGAGGCTCCAGCGTGACGATGCGCGAGATGCGGCGGTCCAGCACCTCGCCCGAGGCCTGACTCAGGTAGGCCACTTCACGGCGTCCAACCAGCTGCACCCGATAGGGATGGATGTAGTTCAGGTAACCGACCAGGTCGGCGGAGGACTGGGCGTCGCGAACCGCGGCTTCGTCGAAGCGGCGCTCCGGATGGGCATGGCCGGCAATCCACTCCCAGCGCAGGCGTTCACGGTGTTCTTCGAAAAGCCGGTCGGCGCTGATGGAGGTGGGTTTCACTGATCGGAAGGCGGCGCGTTGAGAAAAAGGAGGGGGATTCCGGAAACTCAGGCGACCGACTTCAGCGGCTCCCAGGCCGCGATCAGACGGTGCAGCGTGCCAGCCTCGGGATCTGTTTTGAGTTGCTCGCGCAAGTCGCGATCCGACAGCATTTCAGCAATCTCGGAGAGGATCTCCAGATGGCGCTGCGTGGCGGCCTCGGGCACCAGCAGGAAGATCAGCAGGCTGACAGGCTCGTCGTCCGGCGCATCGAAACCGATCGGCTGCTGCACGCGCAGCACGGCGGCCAGCGGGTTTTTCAGGCCCTTGATGCGGCCATGCGGAATGGCCACACCGTGGCCGAGGCCGGTGGAACCGAGGCGCTCGCGCGCAAAAAGATTGTCCGCCACCATCGCACGGGAGATCGCGTGATGGTTCTCAAACAGCAGGCCAGCCTGCTCGAAAACGCGTTTCTTGCTGGAGGCATCCACATTCACCAGCACGTTGTCGGCGGGAAGGATGGCGGCGAGACGGTTCATGGTGTCTAAGCGTCGCATACGGCTGGGTGGGCCTTGGGCGGGACGCTTGTCGGTGTCGAATTGGAGAATTATAGAAAGCTCACCCCCTTCTGGGGGCCCCCGGGTCTGGTGGCAGTGCACAAATACGCGCATTGCTGCGGTGCAGCAACGAATGCGGACCAAGGAGTGGGCGATGTGCGGAGCGGATCTTGGGCAAGAAAAAAGGCGACCTGAAGGTCGCCTTGCGTTTGATTGGGCCAGCGGCCGAAGTTCAGGGGGCTGGCATGTCCAGGCGCTTGGCGGAGGCGTGGTGGTGATCCTGCAGACGGTCTTTGTGGCGCACCACTTGGCGGTCCAATTTGTCCATCAGCTGATCAATGGCGGCGTAGAGATCCTCACTGGATTGCTCGACGAAGATGTCGCGTCCCTTGACATGCACAGTGACCTCGGCCTTTTGCCGGCGTTCTTTTTCCTTCTGCTTTTCCACGGTGAGCAAGACATTGATGTCAACGACTTGATCGAAATGGCGGGTCACTCGGTCTAGCTTGGTGAGCACATACTCACGCAGAGACGGCGTTACTTCCAAATGGTGGCCACTGATTGTCAGATTCATAAAACGGCCTTTCACGAAAAGAAAGTCGAAAGTACTGGGGTCAGGAAAAGAACGAAAAAAACGGATCGCTGGGTGCTGTCTTGGGCTCTTCTTGAGTGGATCGGCGAATTCAGTTTGCACCCGAAGTGCAGTTGTGACAAGTGCTTGACGGCCGGAACAAGGGTCATAGTCCATTTGACTTTGAGGCTTGGCAAAGAGCGTGAAGGATTGGGCAAAAAGCAGGGCGCACCGAGGTGATAATCGCGGAATACCAGCTACGGAGCATTTCTTGGACAGCGACCACCCTCGGTGACCGTCCACTCCCTCGCCAACTGCGCCGATACCGCTGCCTTTGTGCCGGTTCGCGCCGCTTGTCCGGAGTGAGACGGGTCCCCAAACGCCCACACCCGGACGGCCTCAGTGCCCGTCCTGTCTGAAAAAAGAACAAGAGACGGCGCACGAGCGCTGGAGGTTTTTTGCATGCTGAATGTGTTCACGCTGGACAACGGGCGCCTGAAGGGCGGCCTGTTTCAGGAAGAAATCGAATCCGCCGAAGACCTGGCCCTGTCGCGGCCGGTGTGGGTGGATCTGGAAGATCCCACCGCGGTCGAAAAGGGCTGGATTCGTGACCGCTTCGGCCTGGTGATTCCGGAAGACATCGTTGATGAAGATCTGGAAGAGTCGGCCCGCTTCTACGAGGAAGACAACGGCGAGTTGCATATTCGCTCGGACTTCTTGATCGACGACGATGAGGCGCCGCGCAATGTGCGGGTGGCCTTCATCCTTTACAACAATGTGCTGTTCTCAATCCACAACGAGGACCTGCCCGTCTTCCGCCTGCTGCGCCTGCGCGCACGACGCATTCCGGCCTTGATCGAGGATGCCAAGGATGTGCTGCTCAAGCTCTACGACGCCGATGCCGAGTACTCCGCCGATGTGCTGGAAGGTATCTACGACAACCTCGAGAAGGTCAGTGCGCGGGTCCTGAAAAAGGACGTCAACGACACCGAGGCCGGCGAAGTGCTGGCCGCGATCGCCCGCGAGGAAGACTTGAACGGCCGCATCCGCCGTAACGTCATGGACACGCGGCGCGCGCTCAGCTTCATGATGCGCAGCCGCATGCTCAGCGCCGAGCAGTTCGAGGAATCGCGTCAGATTCTGCGTGACATCGATTCGCTCGATTCGCACACCGCCTTCTTGTTCGACAAGGTCAATTTCTTGATGGACGCCACGGTCGGTTTCATCAACATCAACCAGAACAAGATCATCAAGATCTTCTCGGTGGCCAGCGTGGCCTTGCTGCCTCCGACCCTGATCGCCAGCGTCTACGGCATGAACTTCAAGTTCATGCCCGAGCTCGACTGGCAGTTCGGCTATCCCTTCGCCCTTGGCCTGATGCTGGCTTCGGTGGCGGCGCCCTTCATCTACTTCCGCCGCAAGGGCTGGTTGCGTTGATCCTGGCGCTGTTGCTGATCAACTGGCGCGCAGGCGCCGCTTGATCCAGCGCATCAGGGCGCCCAGCAAGGGCAACTTTTCATACAGCTCCTCCGCTGTGTCCCAGTAATCGCGGTGGTAGGCGACACGGCCGTCGACGGCGAAGCGCAGATGGCTGCTGCCATGGATGCGCATGGGTTCTTTCTGCGCCTGCCTCTGGAAGACAAAGTCCCAGCTCAGAAAGCACTGGTCGCCCTGAGCCAGTGCGTCTAGAACCAGGAAGCGCGGTTGCTCCAGGGTTTCGAACATATGGGCGAACACCTGTTGCACGCCGGCCAGGCTGCGGACCTCGTTGAAGGGGTCCTTGAAGAAGGCCTGCTCGGTGTAAAGCCGACCGAGGCCGACCACATCGGCCGGCTGCAGCTGTTCGAAGAAGTCGATCACCGCCTGCACGCGCGGGTCGGAATGCCTGATGCTCATAGTCCGGTCGCGCGTCGAACGGCGCGAAAGTAAAGGCCGTGGCCCAGATGGCGCAAGAGCTTCAACCAGAGGGTGAAGCGCTTGGGGAAATGAATCTCGAACTCGCCGCGCGCCCAGCCTTTGAGGATTTCCTGTGCGGCCTGTTCGGCCGTGATCAGGGCCGGCATGGCGAAGTCGTTCTGAGCCGTCAGCGGTGTGGCGACAAAACCTGGGTTGATGACCGAGACACCGATCTTCTCCGGCGACAGGTCCAGATAGAGAGCCTCGGCCAGATGGCTCAGCGCCGCCTTGGAGGGGCCGTAGGCCAGGGACTTGGGCAGGCCGCGGTAGCCCGCCACGCTGGACACCAGGCTGATATGGCCGGGCTGCCCTTGGTGAGCCTGCAGCAGCATCTGGGGCAGCAGCGCTTGCAGCAGCTTGAGCGCGCCGACGTAATTGATGTCCAGGTGACGCATCGCTTCGTCCAGCGAGAACTGCTGGGCGCGCATGGGCTGGTAGTAGCCGGCGCAATAGAGGCAGAGGTCGATGCGACCGTGGTTGCGCACGATCTGACGCACCGCCTGCTGCAGCGCTTGCGCATCCATCACGTCGAGCGGCAGGGGCTGCGCGCCTGGATGTTGCGCAGCGAAGTCATTGAGCAGATCGGCCTGCCGGGCCGAGACGATCACGCGCGCTCCGGCGGCGTGGAGTGAGGCCGCCACCGCCCGGCCGATGCCGCTGGACGCGCCGACCAGCCAGACCGTGAGGCCGTGCCAGTCCTGGATCTTGGGGTTCAGTGACATCGCAGGCCGGTGCTCAGAGTTTCTGGAAGGACAAGGTCACCTCGCCCAGGGCGAAGCCGAACTTGCTCATCTTCGCCTTGTTGAGCAAGGTGCGCTCGTCCACCAGGTACATCCAGTCGTCGAACTGCACCTCGTAGACCGTGCCGTCGACCGGCAGCTTGAGCGTGTAAGCCCAGCGCAGCGCATTGCCGGCTGCCTGGCCTTGGGCCTGCCCCAGCACATCGGCTGCAGTGCCGGTGTAGCGACCCTGGCCCAGATCCTTCAGGGTCCAGACCCGGCGCTCGCGCTTGCCGTCGCTGTATTCGAAGTCTTCCTCCAGCACGCCGGTGTCGCCTTCCCATCGGCCTACCAGCTTGACGATGAATCGGCGCTGCACCTTGCCGGCGCGATCGGTGAAAATGCCGTGAGCGATCAGGGGGCCGTTGAAGTAACGGCGCAGGTCCAGGGTTGGTGTCTCTTTCGCATAGTCCTCGGGTTGCGGCGCCGAGGCGCAGCCAGCGAGCAAGCTCAGCGTGCCAGTGGCGGCGCCGGCCAGCAGCAGTCGGCGACGGGATTGGGTCGTGTTCATGGCATGTCCTCCCCTTGCGGGCGTATCCAGTTGCGGTAAAGCAGTGCCGCAGCGGCCAGCTTGAGCAGGCAGGGCAGCAGGCAGTAAGACAGAGTCAAGGCGTTGAGTGCCTGGGCGTCGCGGGCGCCGGGCGTGTAGCCCAGCACTTGCAGCAGCGGCAGAGCCAGGCCAGCGGCGAGGGCCAGGTTGAGCTTGTTGGCGGCGTTCCACCAACCGAAAAAGCTGCCCTCAGCGCGTGCATGCAAACCGGCGCGCTGGATCACTCCGGCCAGCATGGCGCCGGGAATGGCCAGGTCCGCGCCCAGGGCGGCGCCGCTGGCCAGGCAGACCGCCACAAAGCCGGCCTGATCGCCTGCGCCTAGCGCCGCCGCCCAGGCGAACGCCGCCACGGCCAACACCATGCCCAGACCCCAGCTGCGCGCCTGGCCCCAGCGCGCCACCAGGCGCAGCCAGAGCGGCAGAGACAAGGCCGCGGCCAGAAAGTAGCAGGCCAAGTACAGGCCTTCGGCTTGCGGCGTTTGCAGCCGGTCACGCACAAAGAACAGCAGCAGCGTGGCCGGAATCGCTGCCGCGACCCCGTTGAGGAGGAACACCGCCAGCAGGCGACGAAAGCCACGGTAGGCCCAGACCTGCACCGGGCGGGCCTGGCTCGCTCGGCCGCCTGGGCTGGCCCTGGGTGCGATGCGCAGCAAGAGCAGGCTCAGGGCGAGGCAGAGCGCCAGCACGCCTGCGGTGCCGGCCAGGCCGATCCAGGCGGGCAGCAGGCTGGCGGCGATCACGCCGGCGAGAGCCAGGCCTTCACGCCAGGCCACCACCCGGGTTTGCTGGGCCGGGCTGCCGCCCAGGCGCGCGCCCCAGGTCTGGTGCATGACGCTGAGCAGGCTGTAGCCCGCGTAGCAGACCAGCAGAAAAGCGCCGCACCACAGCAGCAAGCCCTGCGGCTCGCGCAGCGGCGGGAAGAACAGGGCGTAGAAACCGCCGCCCAGGGCCGCTGCGGCCCCGGCCATCAGTGGCAGCACGCGGCGCGGGTGTTCGTTCAGCCAGCGGTCGCAGAGGCGGCCGATCCAGGGGTCGACCAAGGCATCGAGCAGGCGTGCTGCCAGCAGCAGGGCGCCCAGCCAAGCCAGCGGCATGCCGTAGTTTTGGGCATAGTGGGCCGGCAGGCTGACGTAGAGCGGCAGGGCGACAAAGGCGAGCGGGAAACCCAGGCCGCCGTAACGCAGGCCGGCCGCACGGCCGCGGCCCAGGCCGGCGCTCAGGGTTTCAGCCTTCGCTGCGTGGGCCACGGTTTTCGCCACGCGCCTGGCTGCTGTCGGCCGAGCGTTTCAGGAGTTGCTCGCGCATGCCGGGCTCTGAGCTTTGCGGTGCCAGCCAGATGCCGCTGAACAGGCGCGCGAATTCGCTGTCGGCGATTTGCCGGCGCGGCTGGCTGTTGATGAAGAACTGCACGCCGCGCGCCGGCTCGAACAGGCCGCTGATGCGGTCGCCGGCTTTGACGTCGGGGAAGGCTGCTTCCATCTCGCCCAGCCAGCGCTGTGCCGTGTCCTCGCTGATCTCGGCCTGGCGGCGCATCTCCACCAGCGAGCGTTTGGCGATCTCGCGCCCGCTCAGGCTGCGGGCGTACTCCAGTTCCAGCGCCAGGGTCTGGCGCGCCCAGTTCTCCGCGTTCACGTGCTCCGCCACCCAAAGCCGGATGTCGTAGATGCGCAGGCCGAAAAAGCGCATCTGCGCCTCCGCTTGCAGGCGCAGTGCCTCCGGCACTTCGGCCGGACGCTTGCGCTGCGCCTGGACCGGCAGGACCAGCAGCCCGGGCATCGCAAGAAGCAGGTGGCGGCGTTGCATGGTCTCAGCCCTCGCGCTGCAGGGTGAACTGCATCACATCGGTGTTGTCGGCGGCAAAGGCCGCTTCGCAGTAGGCCAGGTAGAACTCCCAGAGTCGCATGAAGCGGGTGTCGAAACCGAGCTCGCGCACCGGGCCCTCCTGGCGCAAAAAGGCCTCGCGCCACTGGTGCAGGGTGCGGGCGTAGTCCTGCCCGAAGGCCAGTTCATTGACCACGCGCAGGCCGGCCTTGGCCGCATGGGCGCGGAACTGGCTGGGGCTGGGCAGCATGCCGCCGGGGAAGATGTACTGCTGGATGAAATCGCTCGAGCGGGCATAACGCTCGAACAGATCGTCGCGGATGGTGATGGTCTGGATGCAGGCGCGGCCACCGGGCTTGAGCTTGGCGGCCACGGTCTGGAAGTAGCCGTCCCAGTATTCACGACCCACGGCCTCGAACATCTCGATGGACACCACGGCGTCGAAGGCCGGGTCGCTGATGTCGCGGTAGTCCTGGAATCGC
This sequence comes from Kinneretia sp. DJ1R-11, assembly GCF_025717595.1. NCBI lineage: Bacteria > Pseudomonadati > Pseudomonadota > Betaproteobacteria > Burkholderiales > Sphaerotilaceae > Roseateles > Kinneretia sp. DJ1R-11. The sequence continues at coordinate 448,099 of NZ_JAJIRR010000001.1, read as the reverse complement.
AGGTCGGCGCCGTCAGCGAGGCCGGCGCGGGCCAGGCGTTCCTGCGCCCAAGCCAGCTGCTCGCTGGACAGGGTCACACCGGTCAAATGGGCGCCGAAGTCGCGCACGGCGGTCTCGGCCACGGCGCCCCAGCCGCAGCCGATTTCCAGCACGCGGCTGCCGGCGACGACCTGGCATTCCTCCAGCGCGCGCCGCATCTTGGCGGCTTGTGCTTCGGCCAGACTGCCCTGCTTGTCGCTGTCGAACCAAGCGCTGCTGTAATTCATGCTCTCGTCCAGCCAGAGCCGGTAGAAGGCATTGCCCAGGTCGTAGTGCGCGTGGATGTTCTTGCGGCTGCCGGCGCGGCTGTTGCGGTTGAGCAGATGCTTCACACGGTGCAGCAGGGCGCCCCACCAAGAGCCGAAGATCACTTCGTCGAGTGCTTCGCGGTTGCGAACGAAGAGTTCGAGCAAGGCGCGCAGGTCGGGCGTGCTCCAGTGGCCGGCCACAAAGCTCTCGGCAAAGCCGATGTCGCCGGAGCGGAGGGCTGCGCTGCAGACGGCCCAGTCGCGGATGCGAAGGGCCGCGCGTGGCCCCTCGCTGCCGCCGAAGTGGGCGCTGCTGCCGTCGGGCAGCTGCACATCGAGGCTGCCCTGGCGCAGATGTCCGAGCAGGCGGAACACGGTGCGCGCGGTGGCTGGCGCGTCGCTGGGCAAGGTGATTCTTTGCGGGAGCGTGCTTGAGTTCATCGTGAGCAAGGCAACCTTCAACGGGTCACCAGAGTTTCAGGGGCGGCGGGTTTGCCGAAGAAGGGCACGCGTTTGAGCGCCAGGCGCAGGGCTTGCCAGTGGATGCGCCAGACCAGCATCAGGCTCAGTGCCGGCATGGCAAAGAAGGCGGCCCGGGCGCTGGCCTCGCTGAGCGGCTGCAGCCGGCCGCTGACGCTGGTCTGCAGCAAGGGCCCAGTCTCGTCCTCGTGGTCGATTCGGGCCACCGTGCGCGCGCCGCCTTGGCTGCTGTGCATGAAGCGAAAGCGATAGCCGCCGGCGACACGGCAAAACGGCGAGACATGGAAGACCTTGCGCGCTTGCAGCTCGCGTCCATAGGCCAGGCCCTCGCCTTGCAGCAAATAGCAGTGGCGCTCGCCGAAGGTGTTGTTCACCTCGACGACGATGGCGGCCAGGCTGCCGTCGCGGCGCTGGCAATACCAGAAGCTCACCGGCTTGAAGGCGTAGCCCAGCACGCGCGGAATGCAGTGCAGCCAGACCTCGCCGTCGGCATCGTTCACGCCTTCGCGCGCCAGCAGCTCGTCCAGCCAGGCGAGGGCGTCGTGGCCACCCTCGCCGTGGTCGGCGTCGTGGAAGCTGAGCCAGCCAAAGCCATTGCGGTGCAGGGCCGGGCAGGGCGCAGCGCGCAGCTGACGCATCGGCAGCATCAGGAAATAGCTGCGGTAGGCGAAGGCATGGCGGCTGGGGCGCAAGCGGCTGTGGCGCACGACGCCACGGCCGATCAGGGCCTGCTGCGGCCAAGCCAGGGTGCCAGCAGCCCTTGAGCTCATGCCTTCTGCTCCGCCCAGCGCTGCGTCAGCGCCCGCGCCACGCCCAGGCCGGAGAGCAGGCCGTCTTCATGGAAGCCGTAGCGCGTCCAGGCGCCGCAGAACCAGATCTGGCCTTCGCCTTGCATTTGCGCCACGCGGCCTTGCGCGGCCACGGCGGCGCGGTCAAACACCGGATGGGCGTAGTCGAATTCACCGAGCACATGGCTGGCCTTGGGCTCGCGCACCGGGTTGAGCGAAACGATCACTGGCTGTTGCCAAGGCAGAGGCTGCAGGCGGTTGAGCAGGTAGTGCAGGCAGACCGCACTTTGCTCCGCGCCGGGGCGGCTGCCGCCGTGTTCGTAGTTCCAGGCCGCCCAGGCGCGCTGGCGTTGCGGCAGCAGGCCGGCGTCGGTGTGCAGCACGGCGCGGTTGCGGTGGTAGGCGATGGCACCCAGCACCTGGCGTTCCAGCGCACTGGGCTGATCCAGCAGGCGCAGCGATTGGTCGCTGTGGCTGGCCATCACCACCGCGTCAAAGCGCTCGCTGCCGGCCTTGGAATGCACCAGCACGCTGCCGTCGGCCTGGCGGCTGACGACTTGCACGGGGCAGTTCAGGCGCGTGTCGGCAATGCGGGGCAGCAGCTTGTCGACGTAGCGGCGTGCGCCGCCGCGCACGGTGAACCACTGCGGCCGGTTCGTCACCTGCAACAGGCCGTGGTTGTGGCAGAAGCGGATCAAGGTGCTGATCGGGAAGCTCAGCATCTGCGCGGTCGGGCAGGACCAGATGCAGGCGACCATGGGCAGCAGGTACCAGTCGCGGAAGGCCGCGCTGAATCGCTGCTCGTCGAGGAACTCGCCGATGGGCTGGGCCAGTGCGCGTTCCTGGCCGCTGCGGGCCAGCTCGGTGCACAGGCGATTGAAGCGGGTCAGGTCGCTGAGCATGCGCCAGAAGTCCGGCCGCAGCAGATTGCGGCGCTGGGCAAACACGGTGTTGAGATTGCTGCCGCTCCACTCGAGATCGCTGCCCGGCGCCTGTACCGAGAAGGACATGTCACTGGCGGCCACCGCCACCCCCAGCTGCTCGAAGAGTTGGATCAGCAGCGGGTAGGTGCGCTCGTTGAAGACCAGGAAGCCGGTGTCGACCCCGTGGCGCTGGCCTTGCAACTCGACATCGACGGTGTGGGTGTGGCCGCCGAAGTAGTCATTGGCCTCGAACAGCGTGACCCGGGCCTGCGAACTCAGCGCCCAGGCGGCCGAGAGGCCGGCGATGCCGGAGCCGACCACGGCCACGCGGCGTGCGTTCGGGGGCAGGGCTTCGGGGAATTGCGGTGCGCCGAGTTGACGCAACCACGGCAGCAAGTCAGCGGCGTGACCGTCCGCCGAGCCCGTAGCTTGACGCAAAAGAAAAGGGCTTCCGGCTGCGCCGGAAGCCCCAGGAATAAAAGAAGTCGCAAGATGCCTCGAAGCCAACGAGGGAGGGAGGGAGGAGGAGGAAAACGGCTCCGAGATTTCAGCCCCTACACAGGGGAGATCTTGCGACTGGAATCGGTTGCATCGTACCGAAGTATTTGCAGGCGAGGAAGCCAAGACCGCCGTTTGCAAAGCTTTACAAACACCCCGCCCGCCCTGGGACAAACGACTCAGCAGCTCTGTAGTTTGGCTAAAAAACGCCCAATTTCTGTCGCTTGAAAAAGGGACAGAGCGCAGGCTGGAGACAACAGAGTGGGGCATGGCGGTGATGCAGAAAAGTCAAACAGTCAGTTGAACGTCAGGGTTTGGCCAGCAGGCGTTCCAATTCCTGGGTGAAGGAGTTGCCCAAAGGGTCGCTCATGGAGCCGAAGCTTTTGATCTCGCTGCCGTCACGCGCGATCAAATATTTGTGGAAATTCCACTTCGGCGTCTGTCCGGTGCGCTTGCCCAGATCGGCGTAGAGCGGGTTCAGTCCGCTCTGGCCGGCCTTGACGACTGACTTCGAAAACATCGGGAACTTCACATTGAAGGTGTTCTCGCAGAACTCTGCGATTTCCTTGTTGCTGCCGGGTTCCTGGCCGCCGAAGTCGTTCGAAGGGAAGCCCAGCACCACCAGACCGCGTGCCGCGTAACGGGTGGACAGGGTCTCCAGTGCCTTGTACTGCGAGGTGAAGCCGCAGAAGCTGGCCGTGTTCACCACCAGCAGGACCTTGCCGCTGTACTGGCACAGGGGCTGGGGCTTCTCGTCTTGCAGGCGCGGGAATTCGCGTTGCAGCAGCTCAGGACAAGCGGCGGCGGCAGATGCGGTCGGGCTGGCTGGGGCCGGCGCTGCTTGGGCGGGCGCTCCAAGCAGAGCGGCGGAGAGGGTGCCGACCAAGGCGCAGGCACCGAGCAGGCCGGGGCGGTGCTGTGGGCGATTGCAGGAGCGAGTGTCCATAGTTTGTCCTAGTCAAAACTTTGTTATTTCACTATATTAGGCCATCTAGAGATTTTTGTCCTATGTTTGTCCAATACAAAGTTCGCGGTGATTGCATGAGCCTGGAGCCCCACTGTGGTTGAGGCGCCGCCGAGTGCCGACTTGCATGCCGGCGCCGTGCCCGACGAGGTCGCGGCTGCTCAGGCACCGGCCCCTTCGGCTTGGCCCGGCATTGCCGCGGTGGAGCGCGACACCGGCATCAGCAAAGATACCTTGCGCATCTGGGAGCGTCGCTACGGGTTTCCTCAGCCCTCGCGCGACGCGCAGGGCGAACGGGTCTACCCGCCCGAGCAGGTGCAGCGTCTGCGTCTGCTCAAGCGTTTGCTTGATGCGGGCCACCGACCCGGGCGGATCGTGGCCGCCAGTGAGTCGAGCCTGCAGGACCTGCTGGGCCAGTCGCGCGGCGGGCCGGCCGAGGCCAGCGCTGCCGCCGCCCATGGCATCGATCTGCAGGAGTTCTTGCGCTTGTTGCGCCGCCATGAGGTCCAGGACCTGCGCCGCCAGCTGGCTCAGGGCCTGTTGCGCCTGGGTCTGGGCGCCTTTGTGCGCGAAGTCGCGGCGCCGCTGACCGTCATGATCGGCGAGGCCTGGATGCGCGGCGAGCTCGAGGTGTTCGAGGAACATTGCTACAGCGAGTCCTTGCAGCAGGTGCTGCGCCAGGCCATTCAGGCGATTCCGCCGCTGGCCCTGGGCGAGCGGCCGCGGGTCCTGCTTAGCACCTTGCCGGGCGAGCCGCACGGCCTGGGCCTGCTCATGGTCGAGGCCTTGCTGGTCTTGGAGGGTTGCCAATGCCTGTCCCTGGGTGTGCAGACGCCCGCCAGCGAGCTGGTCAAGGCTGCCAGAGCCCATGGCAGCGATGTGCTGGCCTTGAGCTTCAGCGGCCTGCTCAGTGCCGGTCAGGTGCAGCGCCAGCTGCGTGAGCTCCGCGCCGAGTTGCCCGAGGGCCTTGCGCTCTGGGCGGGCGGCCGCGCGGCGGCCTTGCAAAAGCGCGCTCCTCTGGCGGGCCTGCAGCATCTGACCGAGCTGGAACAACTGGCCCCAGCGGTGGCCGATTGGCGCCGGACGCATCAGCTGCCGAAGCCAGAAAACGCCTGAAGCCCTGCGACAAGCGCGTGAAGACCAGGGGCCGCTGCGGGCCATGCCTGCCAAACGGTCTATGGCTTGTCATACTCAGTGCATAAGCTCGCCAGAGCAAACGAGGATCGATGATGCTTTACCCGGAACTTTTCAAGCAGCTGGAAGCGGTGCGCTGGAATATGGACAAGGACATCCCCTGGGATGCCTTCGACCCCGGCCTGCTCAGCGATGACCAAGCCCGCACCATCAAGATGAACGCCATCACCGAGTGGGCGGCGCTGCCGGCCACCGAGATGTTCCTGCGCGACAACAAAGACGACAGCGACTTCTCGGCCTTCATGAGCGTCTGGTTCTTCGAGGAGCAGAAGCATTCCCTGGTGCTGATGGAATACCTGCGCCGTTTCCGCCCGGACATGGTCCCCACCGAAGCGGAGCTGCATGAGGTGCGCTTCGACTTCGACCCGGCCCCGCCGCTGGAAACCTTGATGCTGCATTTTTGCGGCGAGATCCGGCTCAACCACTGGTACCGCCGCGCCGCCGAGTGGCACACCGAGCCGGTCATCCGTGCCATCTACGAAACCCTGGCCCGCGACGAGGCCCGCCATGGCGGCGCCTATCTGCGCTATATGAAGCGTGCCATGGTCAAGTTTGGCGATGAGGCACGCGCCGCCTTTGCCAAGGTCGGCGTCCTGATGGCCAGTGCGCGCCGCACCGCCCAAGCCCTGCATCCCACCAATCTTCATGTGAACGTGCAGCTGTTCCCGCGCGACACCATCCAGAGCCGCCTGCCCGACCCCGAGTGGCTGGAGCACTGGCTGGACAAGCAGATCCAGTTTGATTCGGTCTGGGAAAACAAAGTGGTCGAGCGCATCCTTCACAACATGAGCTTGCTGATGGAACGCAGCTTCGCCAGCGTGCAGGAACTGAACCGCTACCGGAAGGAGATGGCCGGCGCTGTGGCTTCTGCCGCCTCTGCGGCCGCCGCCGCAGGCGGTCTTGGCGGCGCCCCGGCTGCGACCTGAGACCCCACCTTGGCCTGAACGGCCGCCATAAAAAAGCCCGCCAATCGGCGGGCTTTTTCTTGGGGCGCCGAGCTTTCGGCAGCCGGCTCAGTGAGAGTTGCGGCGATGCAGGACCAGCAGGGCGAAGCAGATCCCCGCCACCACCAGGCCACCGATGAAGTGGGGCGAGGCGATTTGCGCCAGAGCTTCTGTGGCATCGCGAGCGGCCCAGCCCAGCACGTCGCCGACGCCCTTCAGTTCGATCTGCACCGGGGGGTTCTTGTCGCCGATCAGGTGCATGGAATCAAAGAAGGCCGAACCGGCACCCGTCACTTGTTCGCCCAGCAGGGTCCAGACGATGGGGTTGCCGTAAACCTGCTTCAGGGTGATGCCGGTGGCCACCACGGCCGTGATGACGGCCGGCACGCCCCAGCGCTTGAGCCAGGCTGCGGCCACCATGAAGACCATGAAGATCGGCGCCATCCACAGCGTGAACAGCACCGTGCCCAGAGCCAAGCGGGCCAGCACGGCCAGGGCCGGCAACACCAGCTGGAACCAGGACACCTGCAGCCAGATGCCGAAGCCGCCCAGCTTGAGCGTGATGGCCAAGGCCATCACCAGGCCCGACAACATGCCCACGCACAGGGCCAGGCCGAGCACGAACAAGGTGTGCATGAACAAGGTGGCGACGAGGCTCTCGCTGTGGCTGGCCGGCAGGGACAGCCAGAACTCGATCGAGCGGTCCTGGTGGTCACGCCGGGCTAGGCCGGGCAGCGAGAAGCCGGTCATCAGCAGAGTGATGCCCCAGACCGCCAGCGTGGTCAGGCCGATCACTGCGCCCGCCAGCTCGGTGGCCGGCAATTCGCGGGCCTCGCCCAGCTGCACGCCGCCAAATGGCAGGGCGACCAAGGCGATCACGGGCAGGATCAACATGGCGATCAGCCAGCCCATGTGGTGCTGCATCCATTCGCGTTGCAGCAGGGTCTTGAAGCGAGTTTGGAAATGTGTAGACATGATGGTGATTTCCTTGGGCTTGCTTTCAGTCTTGACGGGCACGCAGCTCGGGCTTGCGGGTCAGGGCCATGAACAGATCGACCAGGCTGGGTCGGAAGCGCTGGCCCAGGGCCTGCAGATGCTCGGGCGGTTCGCCGTCGAAGAGCGCGGCCGGTCGGCCTTGCTGGCGGTAGCGCAGCAGCGGGTGGGCTGAGGCCACTGCGTCCGCGGCCGAGGCGTCGTGCGACAGGGCGACGAAGCGTGAGTCCATGGCCTCCAGGCTGATGTTGAGCACCAGCTTGCCCTCGTCCAGCATCATCACGTCGCTGAGCAGGGTCTCGATCTCCTCGACCTGGTGGGTCGAGATGATCACGCTGCGCTCGCCGTCGCACCACTCGTCGATCAGCATCTCGTAAAAGCTCTTGCGTGACATCACGTCCAGGCCGAGCGTGGGCTCGTCCAGGATCATCAGCTTCGTGTCGATGGCGGCGATCAGCGCCAGGTGCAGCTGGGTGACCATGCCCTTGGACAGGCTCTTGACCTTGTCCTGCGTGCCCACGCTGGTGCGCTTGAGCAGAGTGCGGGCGCGCTCGGCCGAGAACCGGGGCTGCAGACCGCTCATCAGCGTGATCAGCTCATGCACGCGCGCCCAGCGCGGCAGCACCGCCACATCCGGGATGTAAGACAGCGACTCCAGCAGCTCGCCGCGCTGATTGCGCGGGTCCAGGCCCAGCACCTTCAGCTCGCCCGTGCCGCCGATCAGGCCCACCATGGCCTTCATCAGCGAGGTCTTGCCGGCGCCGTTGTGGCCCAGCAAGCCGACCACGCGGCCCTTGGGAATGCTGAAACTGATGTTGTCGACGGCCGTCTTGCGGCCATAGCGAAGGCTGAAGTCGCGGGCTTCGATGAGGTGGCTCATGGTCGGCGTGGAGGTGAAAGTGGTCAAAGAAGGGGCGGGGCTGGCGATTGTGGCGTTCATGTTCATTTCGCCTCCCAGTTCAAATCTTGGGCGCTCAAGCCCAGGCGGCGCAGCTTGTCGCGCAGCTGCGGCCATTCGGTGTGCAGGAACTGTTCGCGCTTGGCCTGCAGCAGGCGTTCGCGGGCGCCGCTGCGCACAAACATGCCCAGGCCGCGCCGGCTCTCGATCAGGTCGGTGTCGACCAGGGCCTGCAGAGCGCGGGTGACCGTCAGGGGGTTGATCACATACTGGCTGGCCAAGTGGCGCACCGAAGGCAGGGCCTCGCCCTCGGGCGGTGAACCGTCCAGCAGTTGCACGGCCAGGCGATCGGCCAACTGCTGGTAGATGGGAGCTGAGTCGTTCCAGGTTTGCATATCGGTGGAGGCCGTAGCCGGTGTGTTGCTGATGTAGCACACCATAACAAGGCCACCGGGGTGCCCCAAGCCGGGCGCGACAGACTGCAGAAAAGGGAGGATGAAGCGGAAGGCAAGTCGCTGCCCTCCCGCGAGACCCGACCCTTGATCCTGCCTGATCTGTTCGACCCATGGGGCGTGGCCAAACCTTCATCGGCGGCCGATAGCCTGAGTGGCATCCCTCCTGCCCACAGAAAGCCTCCTCATCATGAAGTACCGCGCGCTCTTCCCCTTGGCCTTGGCTTGCAGCGTGTTCAGCTGCCAGGCGGCTGACTTCCAACTGCGCCTGATTGGCAGCACCGCCTTGCCCACGGGCACGAAGTTTCAGGGAGTGGAGTTCGGTGGCATCTCGGGCCTGGATCGCGCGGCCGATGGCAGCTACGTCGCCATCTCGGACGACCGTGGCGGCGAGCGCGGCACGCCGCGTTTCTACCAAATGAACCTGGACTACGACGCCACGGGCTTCAAGGCCGTGACCATCAACAGCCAGATCTATATGAAGCGCCCCGATGGCAGCGCCTTCCCGTCCAACGCCCGCACCGTGGACCCCGAGAGCATCCGCGTGGCCCCCAATGGCAATCTTTATTGGTCAAGCGAAGGCAACTGGAACGCCGACCCCAAGCTTCGTTTCCAGCCCTTTGTGCGCGAGATGACAAGCGACGGCAGCTTTGTGCGCGAGTTCAGCACGCCCGCCATGTTCAATTACGTGGACAACGCCACCACGGGCGGCCGCAGCAACAAGCTGTTCGAGGCCCTCACCGTGGCCCCCAATGGCACGGTGTGGACCGCCAATGAAGACGCCCTGATCCAAGACGGCAAGATCACCTCGCTCAACAACGGCAGCACGGTGCGCGTCACCGCGCTGAACCCGCTCACTGGCCAGTCCGGCGCGCAATACGCTTACCAGCTGCCCCCCATTCCCTTGGATGCCGCCCCTGGCGCCCCCTTCGGCCCCGACAACGGCCTGCCCGAGTTGCTGGCGCTGTCAGACACCCGCTTCTTGGCCGTGGAACGCGCCTTCGCCTCGGGCGTGGGCAACACCATTCGCCTGGTGCTGACCGACACCACCGGCGCCACCGACGTGAGCGGCATCGCCAGCTTGGATGGTGCCAGCGGTGCTATCTCGCCCATGAGCCGCGAAGTGCTCTTGGAGATGGCGATTCAATACCAAGGCATCACCCTGGACAACGTCGAGGCCATCAGCTGGGGCAAGACCCTGGACAACGGCAATCGCACCCTGGTGCTGGCGGTGGACAACAACTTTGCCGCCAACCAAAGCACCCAGTTCATGGCCTTTGAAGTCAGCGCCGTGCCCGAGCCCCAGAGCTGGGCGCTGATGCTGGCCGGCTTGCTCGGCGTGGTGGCCCGCCGTCATGTGCCAGGCCGGAATCGCGGCGCGGTTTGAAGTCTTGATCTGGCCCGTTGCAAGAAGCAACGGGCTCAGTGACACGGGGTCAGGTCTTGCGCCTTGACCGGCTGCTTTAACCCATCGCCCTGTGGATCGGCTCGGCTGCGCTTGCCTTGGTCGAGCTTGCGCAGCCACTCGCGAGAATGCCCGTAGAAGTTTCCCGAGTCTCAGGCAGCTAGACTGTCGCCATAACGAAACTCTTGAGGGTGTCGATGGAAATGGCGTACACAGGAGGCGCGTCAAGTTCTCGAATCCGTTTGACAGCGATATGAAGAAAGTTGCAGTCAAACGAGTAGGGCCAGGCAGCTCGCAGGCCACGCGATTGGATGTGATCTTTCTGCATGGTCTGCAAGGCGATGCAAAGAAGACCTGGTCGACTGGGCTGATCAGCTCCAAGTTCTGGCCTGAGTGGATCGCCCAGGATTCCAAGCTGAGTGTGTGGTCCGTTGACTACCCCACGCTCGTGACCGATTGGACGGGTGAACACAAACTCACCCTCCCGCAACTCGCCAACAGCATTGCGTTTGCGCTGCGCCAACAAGGTATTGGTGAACGACCGTTGGTCTTTGTGGCGCACAGCATGGGTGGGCTTGTTGCCAAGGAGATGATTGCTCAAGGGCGCTTCCCAGATCGCTACGCGCAACCTCTTCGCACAGCCTGCGCATCAGTCGTGTTCTTCGGTACGCCACATTGGGGCGCAGATGTTGTACAGCGGCTGGCGGATTGGGCCGGCGAATCTATCGATATCAAGCAAACCCATCTCTATGAGCTGAGGCGAGGCTCTCCGTATTTGGAGAACCTCAACAAAGCCTTCGGCTATTGGCTCAACACCGACAAATCGTGCACCGGCGTGCTGGCATTCAGGGAAACCCAGCCCTATCTCGGCCAGATGGTGGTTCCCAAGGACAGTGCAGATCCTGCCTTGGGCGACTTGGTGCAGGTCGTGGATCTCGCCGGCGAAGACCATGTCAGCATGTGCAAGGTGAAGGATGAGAACGACGACCGGGTTCGTCAACTGCGGGCCTTGTGCCAAGCGCTGTGCAGCAAGGCTTGGCAAGCCGCCGGCAAGACGGGGCATGTGATTCTGAGCTATCACTGGGACGACACGGGCGTTCAGGACATCGTGAAGCGCGTTCATTCATCTTTGGGTGAGGCGGGTATCCCTTTGCTCTCTGACCTTGACTTCCGAACCCGCCATATGGCGCCGCGAGAGGGGTGGTCCCATTGGAGGCAGGATGCAGTGGCACAAGCCCATAGCGTCATTGTTTTCTGCGGCCCACGCTATATCGAGGCAAGCCAGGCCCCAACAGAATGCGCTGCACACTACAGCGGCTTGGTATTGGCTGAATCTGAGGCACGCAACTTGCAATTCGGCCGCCTGATTCCGGTCCTGATCGCTGACGAGGCCGACCATCGCGTGTTGCCGAGCTGGGCCCGGGACTTCTACAACGGTATGAGGCTGCCCACGCACCTCGAACACCTGATTTCCGAACTGTGCGCCATCGACCCGGCCCACCGTGACTTGGAGGACCAATGACGAGCAATACCGAACCGGATATCTGCCAGGAGCTCCTGAGCAGAGCCAAGAATCGCTTGTTGAGCGCCGGTACCTTTCAGCCACCTTTCCGAGGCCCTTGGTGTGATGCATTGGTGAAGCGGCTTGAAGCCCTGGTCCGTGAGCATATGGATGACGAGCTTCAGCTGCCTCGGCGCGTCGTGACATGCTTTGCCGAGATTGATGCGTCGGACGTTGAAGTTCTGTACCAAGCACTTCGTGAGGCCGTCGCCAAAGTGCCGCCGGTTTCAGAAGATGAGAGGCACTGGCTCAATGAGCTCGCATGCTTTGCGTTTTTGAGAACCTTGCAGCCTGATTTCGTGCGCCGCCATGCAGCGCCATTCGAGCAAGCTCGTCCTGCGCGTCTGGGGCATTCAGCCATGCCGATCGACAGTTCCTTGCTGGCGAGCATGGCCTACTCTCAACTCGTCTTGGGTCTGCGTTTTCAAGGCAGTGAACACGGTTGGAAGGGGAATTGGCTGGATCTTCCTCAGTTCTCGGATGGCACCGACGCGGTCCATTCCATCTTGAGCGCTTTGGTGGACAAGCTCCCCGCCCAAGCAGGCGCCGCGCGTCGCAACCCGGACGACCCGATTGAGGCTGAAGACTTGAATCGATTGTTGGCGCCAGCCAGGGCTCAGTTTGGTGACGCAATTCGCCAATCCGTGGCCGGCGGGGTTTGCGTGCGGCGGCCCAAAGCCTTACCTGACGATCAGTGGGCTGCCATCTTGGAGGCCGTGTCTCAGCGTTTGAAAGCCCATGTCGTTGGCTACGAAAGCAAGAGTGACAAAGCGCTGACGCGCGCCGAAACACTGCTCACGCCCGAGGACATCAGCTATCAGCTGGAGCAAATTTTCAAACAGGTAACCGGGCCCGCCTCGGCCCGCAAGCAGCCCAGTGCTGCTTACGAGACTGAGAGCTTCGAGTTCGACTTTTTCCTCAGCCATGCCTCCGAGGACAAAGCCGGTTTTGTCGATCCGCTTGCTGAAGGCCTTTCCGATCTGGGTTGGCGCATCTGGTATGACAAACAGCAACTCATGGTGGGAGACAGCCTGATCGGAAGCATCGAGCAAGGCCTCCGCCGCTCTCGTTACGTGGTGTTCGTGGTGAGCCCCAAGTCCTTGACCAAGCCAGGCTGGGTGGATGCCGAGTGGGAAGCTGTGCTGAACCGCCAAACCAGCTTGGGAGAGAAGCGTGTGTTGCCTGTGTTCCTGGATGTCAGCATTGAGCAAGTCAGTGAGCTTCATCCCTTCCTGGCCAGTTATCTAGCCGCAAACGGATCCAAGGGCGTGGCTGATGTCGTGTTGCAGTTGGACAAAACCGCCAAGCGTGGAGGAGTGCGCAAGTGAGCAGCAAAAAGACCAAGCCCTTGAATCTGCCTGCACCATTTGATGTGCTGTCCAAGCAGTTGCGCCAGCCAAGCCAGGCCAGCCTGCGCAGCCCGTCAAACATCAGTGCCGAGCACTCTGATCCCGAGTTGGATGCCGCTCACCTCTGGTCTGAGAACGAAGTGTTGGCCATTGCCCAGGCCTGGGCCAGCCGGCGGCCCTTGCTCATCCGTGGCGAAGCGGGCTGCGGCAAAAGCCAGCTGGCCAAGGCCTTGAGTCAGGCGCTCCAAGTGCCTCTGCTCACCGAAGTCATTCACCCCCGTTTTGAAGCCACCGACCTGCTGTTCAAGATCGACCATGTTCGCCGCTTGGCCGATGCGCAAATGCTCGGCGCTTTGGCCTCTCGCTTGAAGGGCCCAGATCAAGCCCCGCTGGATGCCGCCGGCATTCAGAAGTTCACGCAAGCAGAGCTTCCCGAAAGCCGCTACGTGCAAGAAGGCGTCCTGATGCAAGCCTTTGAAACAGACGCTCAGAGCCTGTCAGGTCGTTCCCCGCATTGGCCGCGCGCGGTGGTTTTGATCGATGAAATCGACAAGGCCGACTCTGACCTGCCGAACTCGCTGCTGGGCGTGCTGGGTTCGCGCAGTTTCAAGGTGCCGGGGCGGGATGAGGCCTTGTGCTGTAGCGAACATGCCCCCTTGGTCTTGATCACCACCAATGAAGACCGGGAACTGCCCGCAGCCTTTGTGCGCCGCTGTGCGGTGCTCAACATCAAGCCGCCATCGCACGAGCAGGAATTCATCGCCTGGTTGATCGAGCGGGCGCGGGTGCATGCGCCGTTGGCCCGCTTGAATCGCCCGGCGCCCGGTGACAAGCAAGGGGACACCTTGCTCGTCGCCGCTGCCAAGCAGGTCTGGGCCGATCGCCAGGCCGCCGAGCAGGCGGGTTACCCCTCCGTGGGTTTGGCGGAATACATCGATTTGCTCTACGCCCTCTACAACCTCAGTGGCGGCGTGCCCAGCAAGGCCTGGCCCTGGTTGAATCAACTGTCCGCCTTTGCCCTGGTGAAGCACCGAGAGCAAGACCAGCAGCGCGCTTCCACAGCTCAGACCTAGCCATTCGCTCATGTCCCGCAGCGCAGTTTCCCGCACCGATTTGCTCTGGGCTTTGCAGCTCTCAGCAGATTGCCAGGCCTTGGTTTTGCCCGAGGTCGAGCAGCTCGCGCTCGCATTTCAGCGGCAGCAAAGGCAGGCTGAACCTGAAGGCAAGGGTGGCATTGATGGAGGTGGGCTCCCTCCAAGAGCTCAAACGTCGCATCGCCTGCCACTGCGTATGCCCACGGGCTGGTATGGCGACATGGTTTTGCACCACGACGAGGGCCCGGGGGACGATGAGGGTCTCGATTTGCCGTCAAGCCCCGTCCCTGAATTGCAGCGCCCCAGCCGCGAGGCGGCGCAGGCCTTGCAGCGCAGGGTCGATGCGCCTGAATCTGCGCATCTCGCCCGCGCCCGCTTGCGGGCCAGCATCTGCCATGTTCTGCCGTGGCAGGGCTCGGTGGATTGGTCCCAGCTGGTGCGTCAATTGGCCCAGGGCGAATGGCTGGCTCAGCTGCCCCGGCGCCGGGCGCCGCGCTGGCCGGCGCAGCTTCATGTTTTGGTGGACAGCGAGTCGCCCAGCGTGGCGTCCTTCAGGCATGACATCGAGGCCATGCTCGCGTCTTTGAAGCGAGCCATGGGGGCGACAGGCCTGGTGGTCCATCGCGTCGGGCCCGCCTTGACCGAGCTGCAGGGGCCACGGTCCTTGGGGCGGGCCAGCATGGGCCAGAAGTGGCTGGTGCTGGGCGATGGGCGGGTCGGTGAGATCGAAAAGCGCTTCGATGCCCTCGGTACTCCCGACATCTTTGCGGCTTGGGTCAAGCGCATGATGCGTGCACAGAACCAGGTGCACTTGATCGGCCCCTTGTCCAATCGGGCCCTGCCTGAGCTGCCCATGGGCATGGTGGGGCGTAGTTGGTCCAGCTCACGTGCCGTGCTGGGCCAGGCTCGCCGAGGAACGTGGTTTGATATGGCGCCTCCCGATGCTTATGTCGTTGAGGCGTTGGTCTTGATGTTGGGCCAGGTGTCTTCCCTGCTTTTGAGGGCGCTGTGTCAGCTCGCAACGGCCCGCCCGTTGGCTGCGGCTGTTGAATGGGCGGTGTGGAACAGTCCTGCAATGGAACGCTGCGGCAGCTACTTGACGCCCACCCACGGGGCTATGGGCTCAGCAATCGTGCGGTATCTGTTGACGAGTCTCCCAAGATCCTTGCTGGAGGATGCTCGTCGACTTCAGCAGATTTTCCAACATGGCGTGTCTGATGCCGACCTGCACCTCACTACCCTACGCATCGCCGAGGCGGCACCTCAAATGGCAGAGAGTTTGGCCGCCGAGGTTCAGGCCGCCAAACTCTTTTTGCACCAGGTGGCGACACAAATGGAGCCAGCGGGTCCTGGCGCCGCTCGCCTCTTGGAGGCGGCCAAGGCTGCGCGCATGGTGAACAAGGCTCCGCCCTCGCTGCGGGCGGCCCACAGAGGCTTGTTCCGGCAAGTCGCCAGCCGGGCCTACCGGGACAATCTGGAACGCGGCGAGGACATCCCGCAGTGGGAAGAACTCGGGATCCTGCTGCCCGAGCGCGCTCAGGACATGGGCGAGACTGATGGCGAAAAGCAGCTCTGGTCTTTGCAGATCGATGCCGCTGGCATTCGCTTGCAGCAAGCCGCAGACGTGGGTGCTGAGCCAGTGCAAGCGCGGGTCATCGCGCCGCTTTTGGGCCCCGTCTCCCCCGCCCACGGCCTGTCGCTGCTGGAGAGCGGCCGTTCGCGTTGGATTGGGCCTTTGCAGGCCGGCATGGTGTGTCATGCGCTGGGGCCTGAAGCCGAAACCCTGGAACTTGACTTTGGGCGGCAATCGGTCCAAGTGCAGCGTGTCCAGCGGCCGCATTGGGCGGCCAGTTTTGCTCAGACTTCTCAGGGGCTTAGGGCTTTGATCCACCTTCCATGCGGCGCCGAATATTGGCTGAATCCATCGCAGCATGAAGGTGCTCTACAGCATTCTTTGACACAGGACTTCCGCCTGGATATGGATCGTTTCGGACCCAGGCTTTGGTGTGACCACGTCGCTCTTAGGCCTAATTCGGCCGGTGCAAGCGACCTGGCCTTCCGGTACATGCCGCCAGCTACCTTTCTAATGGGCTCGCCTGAGGAAGGAGGCGAAGAGGACGAACACCCTCAACACTCGGTCACCATCGGCCAAGGATTCTGGTTGGCTGAAACGCCTTGCACTCAAAATTTGTGGCTGGAATTTATGGATGAGAACCCTAGCCACTTCATCCATGGTCAAGAGTCATTTCGGCTGCCGGTGGAAAACGTATCCTGGGACGAAGTGCATCTTTTCCTGGCTCAGCTAAATTCCGTTCTGCCCGACGGTTGGGAGGCCGTGCTACCCAGCGAAGTGCAATGGGAATACGCCAGCCGAGCCGGCACTAGCAGTACCTTTTGGTGGGGAGATGCGCCAGATGAGAACAGGGCAAATTTTGATGTTCATGGCACGAAGCAGTTAAGCGATCCAGTAGGTACAAGTGCAGTGGACCGTTATTTACCTAGTCCATGGGGACTGCACGATATGCACGGCAATGTTTGGGAATGGTGTTCAGATGGACGGCAAGTCGATGAACCTGTCGCTTCTCTTGACCCGGATGGCACTACTGAGGCCAATCTCCGTGCTGTTCGAGGTGGCTCTTGGTTCCTTGGTCCTGACAGAGCTACGTCGGCATGTCGTGACTGGAGATTCCGGAATGTTGGAGGACACTTTCAAGGTTTTCGTGTTGCCCTTGTTCCTGGCAAGCGACGGCGTGAAGCTTCCCTGCCAGAAGTGCCCATAGACCGGCATGAAGGGGAGGCGGGCGTTAGGGGCAAGGCTAGCGCTCCTTTGAGCGAGCAGACAAAACCGAGGGGTTTTTCGTGATGTGGCCCTCCGATCAAGCTTGGCGCGCCCCCGTCGGCGATTTCCCCCCGCCCTGGGCCAGCGCCTGGGGCGATGACCAGTTTGGCCTGTGGGCCGATCTGACCGTCAAGGGTGTGACCCAGCGCCTGCGCTGGATCGAACCCAGCGGGCCCGAGGGTTTCTGGATGGGCGCACCGCAGAAAGAGCGTGATGCAATCGAGCAGGCAGACGTTCAACGCTGGGCCAATGAGCACGAAAGCGAACCGTTTCGCGTCGTGCTTGATGCGGGTTTCTGGCTGGCCGATACGCCGTGTACCCAGGCATTTTGGCTGGCTGTGATGGGCGACAAGCCCAGTCGTTTCAGCGATCAGCCAAATGCCGACCAACTGCCTGTAGAGCAAGTGTCATGGCATGAAATAGAGCGCTTCATCCTGCGCTTCGCCGCCACGCCGGACTGGGCTTGCGAAGACCTCCTGGGCCTGCCCACCGAGCGGCAATGGGAGTACGCGGCCCGTGCCGGAAGTCGCTCGGCCTACTGGTGGGGCGATAGGGTTGACAGTGTCATGGCTAGTTGGGAGCAAGGCGGAACTACCCCAGTTAAACGCTACCCGGCCAACCCTTGGGGGCTGTTTGATGTGCACAGCAATGTCTTGGAGTGGTGCGCGGACCTTTGGCAACCTCGTCTGGACAAGCCGGAGGCTGAGCTGGGCGGAGCCAGTCACGTGGTGCGGGGCGGCTCGTGGATCAACCATCCCGCCCATTCGCGTTCGGCCTACCGCGGCAAGGCGCGTTTGGGCGTTCGCAGGCGCGATCTGGGTTTCCGTTTTGCCCTGAGGTCTTCCAGCCAGCCAGGCGTGGAGCCTCTGGGCCTCTAGCGCTCAACTTCGTCAAGATTGGTCAGGCCGTGATCGCTTTGGCTGTCACTCCAGCCTTCGCAACTCACTCACTCGCGGGGCCACAGCTCCAAACGCCCTTTCCGTATCCATCCAACCCCCCGCAGGTTGCCGTCCGGGGCCGTCAGATCGCGGGTAGACATGAAACCCAAATCCTGCACCGGGTTGACGTCGGCCCGGCCGCCGTGGACGAGGGCGGCTTCGCTCATGGCGTCCACGGATTCGTGGCTGGCGAGTGAGCACTTGAGCATGTGGCCGGCAGTGCCGCCGGGTGGCAGGTGCAGCTCGGTGAAGCTGCGCCATTTGGCGTGGCTGATCAGCATGGTGTGGATGGCTTCGCTCCAGACCAAGCAGGCGCCGCTTTTGGTGCTGAACTGCGGGTTCAGCTCGAAGCCCGGGCTTGATTGAAAGGCGAGTGACGCGGTCAGGCACTGGCACAAACGCGCATGACGGTGCCCTCGGAAGGCGCCCAAAATGAGCTGATGGGGCTACTTGCTCGGCGCGTGACGCGCGGCTTTCCTTGTTCTTCTTTCCTTCATTCTTTCTCTGGCGGCCTGTCGATCTTGCTCCCGGCCGTTCGTCGTGGTCTGACCGCAGCTTTGCCTGCGGCTATTCCTGTCACGCAGCCCGCTACATCACCGGAAAGAGAAACGGAGCCCCGCCATGAGTCGAACGTCTGCCGCAGCCACCGCCAAGAAACCAGGATCGGCCCGCGCCCGATCCGCCGCCGCCCCGGCCACCCGCTTGCTGCTCATGGTGGCCACCCGCAAAGGCGCCTGGTTCTTCCACAGCGATGCCAAGCGCAAGAGCTGGACGGTCGACGGCCCGCATTTCCTGGGCCACATCATCAGCCATTTGATGCTGGACCCACGAGATGGCCGCACCCTGCTGGCAGCCGCCAAGACCGGCCACCTCGGCCCGACGATCTTTCGCTCCACCAACCTGGGCCGCAGCTGGAAGGAGGCCGTGCAGCCGCCCGCCTTTGCAGCGCCAGCGGCTGGCAGCAGCCTGCCCGCTCGCTCGGTCGATCACAGCTTCTGGCTGACGCCCGGCCATGCCAGCGAGCCGGGCACTTGGTATGTAGGCACCTCGCCGCAAGGCCTGTTCCGCTCTGACGATGGCGGTGAGCGCTGGGCGCCGCTGGCCTCGGTCAACGACAGCGCGCAGTTCCGCGAATGGATGGGCTCGGCCCAGGACGGCACGCCGGACGGCCCCAAGCTGCATTCGGTGATCGTCGACCCGCGCGACCCCCAGCATCTCTACTTCGGCATGTCGGGCGGCGGCGTGCATGAATCGCGCGACGGGGGGGCGAGCTGGAGCACCTTGGTCCAGGGCATGGAAGTCGTCGGCGGTTTTGACCCCAACACCATCACCTTCCATGACCCGCATTGCCTGCGCATCTGCCCCACACAACCGGACCGGCTCTACCAGCAGAACCACTGCGGCATCTACCGCCTGGACCGCAGGGGCCGGGCTGAAGAGGATGTCTGGCAGCGCATCGGGCGCAAGATGCCCAAGCGCGTGGGCGATATCGGCTTTCCCATGGTGGTGCACCCGCGCGACCCGGACACGGCCTGGGTCTTCCCCATGGACGGGCAAGACGTTTGGCCGCGTACCGCCCCGGGCGGCCAGCCTGCGGCCTACATCACCCGCAATGCCGGCAAGACCTGGCAGCGCCTGGACCAGGGCCTGCCCGAGAGCCAGGCCTGGTGGACGATCAAGCGTCAGGCCATGACGGTGGATGCGCAGGCGAAACCGGCGCTCTACCTTGGCACCACCAGCGGCGAGCTCTGGATCGGCCGCGAGGAAGGTGCGAAGTGGCAGAACCTCGCCCGCCATCTGCCGGAGATCTACGCGGTCGAAGTGGCCGAGCTCGCATGAGGGTCATGGTGCCGGCCGCGCTGCGCTCTTACACGCGCGATCTGCAGGTCGAGGCCGAGGGCGAGACGCTGGACGCCTTGTTCACCGACCTCGACCGGCGCTACCCGGGCCTGCGTTTCCGGGTGGTCGATGAGCAGGGGCAGCTGCGCGCCAATATGCGGATCTTCGTCAACGGCCAGGGCGTGCGCGACATGCAGCATGGGCTGGCGGCGGACGACTTCGTGGCCGTGGTGCTGGCACTCAGCGGCGGCTGAGGAGCCCGCGGCCCAGACCTGGGGAAAGCCCGTCTGGCGCCGCCATGGCGCTTGCCGGAGGCTGTGCGCTCCGAACAAACAGGGCCTGTGCGGCCCGACGAGGAGGAGTGTTTATGAGCTCAGTTCTCATCAGCGGCGCGCAGTACCTGGCCCACCCCGAGCGTGTGGATCGCAAAGGCCCCTTCGAGCGTACCTACCTGGCGGAGGGCGATTCCTGGATGGACGCCAGCGCCCTGGCCCAGGGCTCGCTGCCCTATTACCTGGTACAGGAGTTCAATCGGCGCGGCCAGAGCTGCCTGATCATCAATGTCTCCACTTCGGGCCAGACCCTGCAGCGCATCGAGCAGACCATGCAAGGCGATTACGTCTGGTGGTTGCGCCAGCAGCGTTTTGACGGCGTGCTTTTCAGCGCCGGAGGCAATGATTTCATCGACGCGGCACGCGACCCCAAGCCGGGCGAGGGCTTGCTGCGCGAGATGGCCGGCCAGCCCTTGCCGAGCGATGGCTATGCCTGCGTTCGGCCCGAGGCCTTGAGCCTGCTGCGGCATTACCTGGACGTCAATTTCAGCGCCATGGTCCAGGCCTTGCGCGACAGCCCGCTCAATGCCGACACGCCCATGTTTCTGAATGGCTACGACACGCCCACGGCGCGCAATGCGCCGGCACTGGACGGCGCGATCGGGCCTTGGCTCTACCGGGCCTATGTGAAGAACCAGATCGACCCCGTACTTTGGCCTACGCTCACCCGCGGTCTGTTCCAAGAAATCCAGGCGGTGGTCCAGGGCTGGGCCCAGGCGCATGCCGGCGTCCAGGCCGTGCCCACCTCGGGCCAACTGCAGCCCGCTGCGGAAGGCAGCACCGGCAGCAGCGGCGACTGGAAAAATGAGATCCACCCCAATGCCCGCGGCTGGAGAAAACTCGCGCCGCTGTGGGCGGATGCGCTGGCCTGAGAAAAAGAATCTCGACACGAAAGCGAACCCTGATCCCATGAACACCGCTCGCAACAACAACAGCAGCAGCAACGACAAGCACAAGGACCAGGCTGCCTTGCCCTGGGCCGCACGCTGCCTCAACGCCGTGGAGCGTCTGGGCAACAAGCTGCCCGATCCGGCCATTCTGTTTGCCTTGCTGATGGTGCTGGTCTGGCTGCTGTCCTGGTGGATGTCGGACATGCAGTTCACAGACATCGACCCGCGCAGCCAGCAACCCATCGCCATCAAGAACCTGCTCTCGGGTGCCGCCCTGGCCGCGTTTGCCTCGGGCCTGGTCACCAACTTCACCGGCTTCGCACCGCTGGGTGTGGTGCTGGTGGCCATGCTGGGCCTGGGCGTGGCGGAGCACACCGGCTTCATCAACGCCGGCTTGCGGGCCATCCTGGCCGTCACTGCACGCGCCTTGCTGACGCCGGTGCTGATCGCGGTGGGCATCCTCAGCCATGTCGCGGTGGATGCAGGTTATGTGTTGGTCATCCCGCTCGGCGCGGTGATGTTCTATGCCGCCGGACGCCACCCCTTGGCCGGTATTTCGGCGGCTTTTGCCGGAGTGTCGGGCGGTTTCTCGGCCACCTTCTTCATCCCGTCCAGCCTGGACCCCTTGCTCGCCGGCCTGACCCAGGTGGCGGCCCGTTTGTCGGCCGACCCGGCCGCGGCGGCCATCGTCATCAACCCGCTCAACAACTTCTATTTCACCTCCGCCTCGGCCCTGATGATCGTGCTGCTGGGCTGGGCAGTGACCGATCTGCTGATCGAACCGCGCCTGCGCAAGAGCACGGCGGTGGATGGTGACCCGGCCGAGCTGCCCAAGATCGAGCCCCTGAGCGCCAAGGAAAAACGCGGCCTGCTGATGGCCGGCCTGGTCACGCTGGTGGCCGCGGGCCTGTTCGTGGCGGCGGTGCTGCCGGCGGATTCGGCCTGGCGCAGCCCGGCGGGCGAGCTGGCGGCGGCCGCGGCTCCGCTGATGAAGTCCATCGTCGCGCTGATTTTTGTGTTCTTCCTGATCCCGGGCGTGGTCTACGGCTATGCCTCGGGCAGCATCCAGAGCCATGCCGACATCGTCAAGGGCATGAGCAAGGCCATGAGCGGCATGGGCTACTACATCGTCATGGCCTTCTTCTGCGCGCAGTTCATCTACGCCTTTGGTCAGTCGAACCTGGGCGCTTTGCTGGCCATCAAGGGCGCCAGCTGGCTCAAGGACATGGCCTTCCCCACGGGCATCACCTTGATCGGCATGGTGCTGCTGACCAGCGTGGTCAATCTGCTGATCGGCTCCGCCTCGGCCAAGTGGGCGCTGATCGGCGCCATCATGGTGCCAATGCTGATGCAGCTGGGCATCTCGCCCGATCTGACGCAAGCGGCCTACCGTGTCGGCGACAGCTCCACCAACATCATCACGCCCCTGATGCCTTACTTCCCCTTGATCGTGGTGTTCTGCCAGAAGTATGTGAAGGGCGCCGGCATCGGCACGCTGATGGCCTTGATGCTGCCCTATTCGCTGGCCCTGCTGGTCGGTTGGACGGCCTTCCTGTTGGGCTTCTGGGCTCTGGGCTTCCCTCTGGGCGTGGGTGCCAGCTACGTCTACCCCCTGCCTTGACGGCTGGCGCCGCGGAAGCCCCGCCGGCCCCGAGGCCTTGGCTTTCGCGCTAGTCTGCGGGCCGCTGTGGGGGTGGCACGAACGCCGCCCGCGCAGCCCCGCATGAGGCCCCTGACCGCATCCTCCCACCCTTCCACCCCTACCGCCTTGGTCTGGTTCAAGCGCGACCTGCGCTTGCGCGACCATGCGCCGCTGGTGGAAGCCACGCAGTTTGAGCGCGCGGCGGCCCTGCTGCTGATCGAGCCCGAGTGGCTGCAGAGCCCCGAGTGCGAGGCTCGGCATGTCGAGTTCCTGCTGGCCTGTGCCGAGGCGCTGCAGCAAGACCTGGCCCGCATCGGCTTGCCCCTGATTGTGCGCGTGGGCTCGGCCGTGGCGGTGCTGGAACAGCTGCGCCAGGAACTGGCTTTCAGCCACCTGCTCAGCCACGAGGAAACCGGCACGGGCTGGAGTTATGTTCGTGACATCGAGGTCGCCCGCTGGTGCCGCGCCCGCGGCGTGGCCTGGCAGGAGTGGCCGCAAACCGGTGTGGTGCGGCGCCTGAAGTCGCGCAGCGGCTGGGCCTCTCTCTGGGCCCAGCGCATGGATGCGGCGCCGCTGCCGCGGCCCCTGGGCTTCAAGCCCTGGCTGGATCCGCGGCCCGCGCCGCTGCCCGGGCTCCATGACTTGGGCTTCACACCCAGCGCCGTGCCGGCCACGCCGGCCGGCGAGCGTGCCGCCTGGCAGACCCTGGGCAGCTTTCTCGAGGGCCGCGGGCGCGACTACCGCAGCGCGCTGTCCAGCCCGCTCACCGCGGCCGAGGGCTGCAGCCGGCTCAGCGCCCACCTGGCCTTCGGCACCATCTCCATGCGCCTGGTGCACCAGGCCACCGAGCGGCGCATCGCCAGCACGGAGGACCGCAGTCTGGCCTACGGCCTGCGCGGCTTCTCCAGCCGGCTGCGCTGGCACTGCCATTTCATGCAGAAGCTGGAGGATGAGCCGGCGCTGGAATGGCGCAATCTGGCTCGCGCCGTCGATGGCTTGCGACCCGGTGAGCGCACGCCGCTGGAGGGCGCCGACCGCGAGCGCTTCGAGGCCTGGTGTGAAGGTCGTACCGGATACCCCATGGTCGACGCCTGCATGCGCCAGCTGCGCGCCACCGGCTGGCTGAACTTCCGCATGCGGGCCATGCTGGTCAGCTTTGCGGCCTATCACCTGTGGTTGCACTGGCGCGAACCGGGCCTGTTCCTGGCGCGCCAGTTCCTCGACTTCGAGCCCGGTATCCACTGGAGCCAGATGCAGATGCAGTCGGGTACCACCGGCATCAACACCTTGCGCATCTACTCGCCCGCCAAGCAGGCGCGCGAGCACGACCCGCTGGGCGAGTACCAGCGCCGCTGGCTGCCCGAGTTGGGCACGGCGGCCTACCCCGCGCCTATCGTCGACGAACGCGCCGCTCTGGCCCTCGCCAAGGAGGCGCTCTACGGCCAGCGCCGCAGCCCCGAGGCGCAGGCCGAGGCCGAGCGCATCCAGGACAAACATGGCTCGCGCAAGAGTGGCTTGCCTTCGACCGCCAAGCTCCGGGGCAAGAGCGCACCCAAACCGGCCAACCCGGCGCAGCAGTGTCTGTTCTGAGAGCCTCGGCAAGCCGCACGAGGTGGTCGTGCTTCGGCCGTCTCCGACGGTTTGCGCGAGATCATGCCGGCACCATGGGCCTGAATAAATAGGTGGCGTGCATCATGTTGATGTGGCCCACTGCAAGCATGGTCACCCCCACTTTTGCGTTGTGAAGACCGTTGCCAGTCTCAAACGCCGAATCTTGATCAGTGGTTTGGCCGTCGTGCTGCTCAGCCTGGCTTTGCTGGCAATGACGGCCAGCTACATCCTGCGTGCCGAAATGGAGCGCGTACTCGGTGATCAGCAGGTGGCGACGGTGTCTCTGGTCAGCGCCGAGATTGTTGAGAGCTTCCGCGAGCGGACCGAGGCTTTGCAGCTGCTGGCGCAAAGCATTGACAGTGCCACCTTGCAGCAGCCTGAGCGGCTGCAACAACTGCTGGAGCAGCGCAAGCTGACCATGCTCTTGTTCAATGCAGGCATCTTTGTGACGGACCGGGACGGGCTGGCTCTGGCTGAGCTGCCGAAGATGGGCCGCACAGGCGTCAATTACTTGGACCGAGACCACATTGCCGCCGCTTTGCGCGCGGGCCGGGTGGCGGTGGGCAAGCCCGTGATCGGCAAGCGGGTGATGGCCCCGAGCTTTGCCATCACCGTGCCCATCAAGGACGCGCAAGGACAGGTGATTGGGGCCATCGCCGGGGTGATCGACCTCAGCCGCCCGAATTTTCTGGACAGTTTCACCGCCAGCCATTACGGGCGCACGGGGGGCTATCTGATCGTCGACCCCCAGAGCCGCTTGTTTGTCAGCGCCACCGCCAACAATCGCAAGCTGATCATGCAGCCCTTGCCAGCGCCTGGGGTCAACGCGGTGCTGGACCGACGCTTGCTGGGCTTTGATGGACCCGCGGTCAATGTGAGCTCTCTCGGGGTCGAAGTGCTCACCGCCTCGGGGCGGATTCCGCTCGCGGGCTGGATCGTGATTGCCACCTTGCCAACCGCCGAGGCTTTCGCGCCGGTGCGCGCCATGGAGCGCAGCGTGCTCTGGTCCGCGATGGGGGTGATGCTGGCGGCAGTGCTGCTGATGGGCTGGCGCTTGCGCGCCCTTTTGCGACCCCTGGCGCTCGCGGCCCGAGAGGTGGCGTCCTTCAATGCAGAAGCCACCACGCCCAAGGCATTGGCCATCGAGGTGCGCGATGAGGTCGGGCAGTTGATCGATGGCTTCAATCACATGCTGGAAGTGGCCGCCGGCCGCGAAGACGAGCTGCGAGTCAGTGGCGCCGTCCTGCAGAACATGCAGGGGGGCGTGTGCCTGGTGCAGGTCGAAACAGGGCAGATCGTTTTCACCAACCCCAAATTTGATGCGCTGTTTGGCTACGCCGAGGGTGAGCTGCTGGGCCGCGCGGTCAGTGTGCTGAACGCGCCTTCGGTGTCCACGCCGGAACAGCTGGCGGCCGAAATCATGGCGGAGCTGACGCAGCATGGCGCTTGGCAGGGAGACGTCGAGAACCTGCGCAAAGACGGGGGGCGCTTCTGGAGCCATGCGGCCGTGTCGGTGCTACCGCATCAGCGCTATGGCTCAGTCTGGGTGGCCGTTCATCAAGACATCAGCGAGCACAAGGCGTCCACGGCCCAATTGGCGTCAGCCAATGAATTGCTGGTCTCGCTGGCGGCGCATGATGCCTTGACGGGGCTGTTCAACCGCCGAGGCCTCCAGAACATGGCCGAACGCCAGCTGTCGGAGGCGCGCCGCGCCGGCCAGCCGGTCAGCTTCATCTTGCTGGACATCGACCACTTCAAGCACATCAACGATCGCCACGGCCACCTGGCTGGCGATGCCGTGATCCGCGAGATCGGCCAGCTTTTGCTGTCCGTCTGTCGTGACAGTGATGTGGCCTGTCGCTACGGGGGCGAGGAGTTTTTGCTGCTCCTGCCGCGTACCAGCTTGGACAGCGCGCTGCGGCGAGCGGAGCAGCTGCGTCAGGCCGTGTCTGAACGATTGATCATTCATGAGGCGCAGTCCCTGCACGTGACCATGTCCTTGGGCGTTGCCACTTTTCCGGAAAGTGGCAGCAAGTTGGAAGACCTCATCGCACAAGCCGACCACGCGCTCTACGAAGCCAAGCAGGCCGGGCGCAATCAGGTGCGCAGCGCAGGGCCAGGGCCCAGCGGCGCGAATGCAGGCTAGTGGCCCGTAACATTGACATGGGAGTGGAAAGGCTTGCGAGATGGGCTGACTGGCAAGGCGCGAAGCACAGCGATGCCCTGCGGCATCGCAAGCATTTGCAAGGCAGATAGGCGGCGCATATCGCGAGCCAGGGCACTTCTGATTTCTGCGCTACAGGTCACTAGGGCAGCTCGCTGTGTTGGCGGCTTGGCCGCTGCCCACAGCCCTTCTTCATAGGCATGCTAGCCTGTCGTTCACCTTGGATGTGCCTGCGCATCGCCCGTGCTCGACCCATGCCCGAACGCTCACTTCATCGCAAACTCACTCCGTGCTGGTGCCGCCGATTCTCGGGGTTCGGCCTGGCGGCAGCGCTGCTCGGCCCGGTCGCCGCAGTCCGGGCCGAGGATGCCTTTTCGCGTGTCAGCCCGGCTCAGGCCGGGTATGACGCACAGCGCCTGGAGGAACTGGCCGCCTTTCTCGCGCGCTCGGGTTCTTCGTCCATGCTCTTGTTGCACGAGGGCCGGGTGTTCTTCGAGTGGGGCGATGTGCGCAAGCCCTTGTTGCTGCATTCCATGCGCAAGGCAGTGTTGAACTCCCTGGTCGGGCAATGTGTGGCGCGAGGGCGTTTGCGGCTCGAGGCCACGCTGGCCGAGCTGGGTATTGACGATGTGCCGCCCGCGCTCTCGGCCGAGGAGCGCCGCGCCACGGTGCTGCAGCTGCTGCAGTCGCGCTCAGGCATCTACCACCCGGCCGCAGCCGAGAGCGAGGGCATGCAGGCGGCCAAGCCGCCGCGCGGCAGCCATGCGCCGGGCACGCACTGGCACTACAACAACTGGGATTTCAATGTCGCGGCGGCCGTGCTGGAGCGCGCCTGCGGGCCGGTGTTCGAGGCTTTCGATCGCGACATTGCCAAGCCGCTAGGCATGCTGGATTGGCAGGCGCGCATCGGCCAATGGATCGAAGGCGAAGCTGAGCCCGGGCTGACTTGGTTGGCAAAGCTGGACGGCTTCACGCAGCACGAGCCCTCGCGTTCGCGCTACCCCGCCCAGCACTTCCGCCTGAGTGCCCATGATCTGGCCTTGTATGGCCAGCTCTATCTGCAGGGCGGCGCCTGGCGAGGCCGACAGCTGCTGCCTCGCGATTGGATTCGGCAAAGCACCCAGCCCGTGTCCCTGGTGCAGCCGCAGTGGGGTCTGGCCTATGGCTGGCTTTGGGATGTGCTGCTGCCAGCTCGGCCGGAAGACCCGCCGGCTTTCTTTCACACCGGGCTGGATGTGCATATGTTGGGCGTTTATCCGCTGCAGCGCCTGGTGATGGTGCACCGGGTCGACACCGAGGCGGGCAGCCGCTTCTCGGCGCGGGATTTGGTGCAGGTGATCCGGCTGATGCATGCGGCGCGCTTGACACCACCGCCGTCCGCAAGCACCTCGGCGCCGGCATCCGCTACGGCGCCCTAGGTCGATCAGGGCAGCTTGAAGGTATTGACCGCGCGGGCCAGCTGATCGGCCTGCTGGCGCATGCCGCTGGAGGCGGCGGCCGTTTCTTCGACCAGGGCGGCGTTTTGCTGCGTCATCTGGTCGAGTTCGTGGATGGCCTTGCCGACCTGGTCGATGCCCTGGGCCTGCTCGCGCGCGCCGCTGGAGATGCCTTGCAGCAGGCTGCCGACCTTGCTGGTGCTCTCGACGATGGCGCGCATGGTGGTGCCGGCCTCGCTGACGATGCGGTTGCCCACCTCGACCCGTTCACCGCTGGCCACGATCAGTTGTTTGATCTCGCGCGCGGCCTCGGCGCTGCGCTGGGCCAGGGCCCGCACCTCGCTGGCCACCACAGCAAAGCCGCGGCCTTGCTCACCGGCCCGGGCGGCTTCGACCGCCGCATTGAGGGCCAGGATATTGGTCTGGAAAGCGATGCTGTCGATCACGCCGATGATTTCGCCGATGCGGCGGCTGGAGTCCTGGATCTCGGACATGGTGGTGACCACCTGCTCGATCACCTGCCCGCCTTGGTCGGCCAGCTTGACGTTCTGCGCGGCGACGCCGGCGGCTTGTGCGGCGCCGTCGGTGGTGTTGCTGACGGTGGAGCTGATCTCCTCCATGGCCGAGGCGGTTTCCTCCAGATTGGCGGCGGCCTGCTCGGTGCGCTGCGACAGGTCCATGCTGCCAGTGGCCACCTCATCGGCCGAGAGCTTGATCACATCGGCCGCTTCGCGCACCTCGCGGACCGTGGCCCGCAGTGATTGCTGCATCTCTGCCAGCGCGCCCATCAGCATGGCGGTTTCGTCGCTGCCCTTGGGGGTGAGGGTGTCGGTCAGATCGCCGCCGGCCATGGCGCGCATGCGCAGAATCAGGGTGCGGATGCCCGAGTTCATGACGCGGTAGAAGCAGTAGAAGAAGTAGAGCCCGGCCAGCAGCAGGGCCAGGGCACTGCTGGCACCGTAGACGATGGCATGGAACAAGCGTTGCTGGCGTGCTTCCAGCAACTGGTCCAATTGTTTGGCAATGGTCTTCTGCATGGCACTCAGTTCAACCAGAACCGCGGTGGCTTCCTGGACGATGTCGCCGGGCTTGCGATCGCTGACCTCGTCCTGCTGCAGCATGGCCTCGTAGCGCGTGACGAAGGCCTGCGCTCCGGCCATCTTTTCTTCCAGCTTGAGCTTGGCCAGGGCGGGGTTGAACTCCATGGCGTGGGCGAGGCCCTCGCTCAGATTGGCGAGCTCCGCCTTGTCGACGGCCAGGCTGGCGGCGGCCGTGGCCAGGCGCTGCGACTTCGGGTCCTGTACATACGAAGCCAGGGCGCCGCGGGTCAGCCCCAGGTTTTCCATCAGCTGGGGCAGGTGGATGGTGGCCGCCATCATCATGTAGTAGCTGTCGCCTTCGGGGTCCAGGGCCAGGCCGCTGGCGTCCACCACATGCTTGACCAGGTCGCCCAGATGGCCGCTGATCTCGACATAGGGCTTGCGCACCTCGGCGGCGCTCAAGCCCTGGCTGCTCTGGCGCGTGACGCTGTCCACGACGGCCATCAAGGGCTTCCAATGCTCATCGCCCTTGTCGGCGAAGCCGTCCAGCCGCGGTTTGGTTTCCTTGTGCAGCAGCTCGATGGCCTGCTTGAATTTGTCTTGCAGGGCCGGCAGATCGCTGCGTTCCACCCCATTGGCGCGGTCGACCAAGCCACGGCGCAGCAGCTGGGTCGCCTCCATGGCCGGCAGAATGGCCTGGATCGCAGCCAGGCCCGTGCGCTCGGCCGCGGTGCTCTCCCTGGCGGACTGCCGGTCAGAGATCAGCGCGGCCAGGGTCAGCAACAAGGGCAGTACCAGCAGCAGCAAGATCACCGCGGCCTTGGCCGGGAACATCATCTTGCGGAACCAATTCACGCCGGGGCGGGCCCAGGCTGGGGTGCTGGGGACCGAGTCAGTTTGCGATGAAGTTTGTGGGCGCATGAGCGTGGCTGGATGAAGTGTGGTGGTAGCGAAGCTTGCGGGCGCACAGGAGCGGCAGAGCGCGAAGGCGCTGGCGTCAAATGGTATTGCAAAGGATTGCAAATAGGGGCTATCGGCCGGCCGCGCACCAAACTTGAGCGTCGGACCGAGAACTATGGGCGCCCAGGCTTTCAGGCGCTTGTGCTCGATCGGCCCCCTGTTGTCTGCGCGCGACGCGCCCGCCGGCGACCCTGCCGCTACAGCCAGGCCAGGCCCAGCAACTGGCCGACCCTAGGCTGGAGCGGGCGTTCGCCGAAATCGAAGGCCGTCAGGAAAGGGCTGCGCACCCTCAGCCCTGCCCCTCGGCTCGGCGCAGGCGCGTCACCAGGCTCTGCGCCAGCCAGGCCATGGGCAAGTAGGCCAGCAGCAGGTCCAAGGTGTTGAACCAGACTGGTGCAGGCAGCAGCAGGACATTGGCGATGCCGCCCAGCAGGAAGACTGACCCCACCACAAAAGCAGGCACTCGCGAGGCATTGGGTGCCAGCCAGGCGGCCAACAGGGCGCCGGCGCCCGTACCCAGTGCGTGGGCCAAGAATGGCATCAGGAAGTGCCGTGGCTCGAACAGGTGCAGCGAGGCCTGCAGCCCTTCCATGGTCTTGACATCGGCGCCCTCGGGCGGCGGGATCAGCGAGCCACCCGCCATGATCAGCCCCATATTGACGGCGCTGCCCAGGGCAAAGCCGAGCAGGGTGGGCAAGAGAAGGCGAAAGAACTTGTTCATGGGCGGGCTCCGACGTTCCGAGGTGCGCGGCCATGCAGCATGCGGTCAGCCGCAGCGCCCGGCAATTCGGGCTCGTACGGGGGCGAGGCGTCGCGCTGCCTGGCCTGTCCCCTATTGCGCCCTTCGATTGACCAAGGCCACCCCCGCCGCCAGGGCCAGCAAGGCCAGGCCCAGGCGTGGGCTGATGGTTTCGCCCAGCAGCCAGGCGCCGGCCAGAAGGCCGAACAGGGGCGTGGCCAGGGTGAAGCTGGCCAGGCGGGTGGCCGGGTAGTGGCGGATCATCCAGAACCACAGCAGGTAGCTGGCAAAGCTGACGATCACCGCCTGGAAGAAGAACAGGCCGCTCAGGCGCAGCGTCCATTCGGCTGGCAGCGGCTCGCCGACCCAGAGTGCGGCCAGGCTCAGGCCCAGGCCGGAGATGCCCAGCTGGTAGAGCAGGGTCTTCTCGGCGCTGGCGCTGGACAGGCGGCTGCCTCGTATGGCCAGGGTGGTGCCGCCCCAGAGCAGAGCCGCCAGCACGCCCAGGCTGTCGCCCAGCCATTGCAAAGGGCGGCTGGCTTCTTCTTGATGGAAACCTTCCGAGAAGGCCCAGGCCACCGCCGCGAAGGCCATCACCAGGCCGGCGATCTGGCGCGGCGCCAGGCGCTCGCTGGCCGAGATGAAGGGCATGCCCAGGGCCACGACAAAGGGACTCAGGTAGATGAACACCACCATGCGCGAGGCGCTGGTGTACTGCAGGCCGATGAAGATGCAGGCGAACTCCAGCCCGAACAAGGCGCCGGCCAGCAATCCGCCACGCAAGCTGCCATCGCGCTGGAACAGCGCAATGCCGCGCCACTTCGCCCACAGCGCCACCAGCACCGTCGCCACCAAGGAGCGCAGCCCGGCCTGCCAGAGCGGCCCCATCTCACTCATCGCCGCCTTCACCGCCACCTGGTTCAGACCCCACATGACGCAGCAGATCAGCAGCAGGACGATGGCGCGGGAGTCGAGGTGGGTGTGGCGGGGCATGGGTGGGGGTGAACGGGTGAACAGGTGAACAGGTGAACAGGTGAACAGGTGAACAGGCGAACAGGCGAACAGGTGAATGGTGAATGGTGAATGGTGAATGGTGAATGGTGAATGGTGGAGGGCGACGCATTGCTTCACCCGTTCACTTGTTCACCTGTTCACTTAGTGCTCACCCGAGTCCACCACGTGGCCATCATTGCGCAGGCTCCACCAGCCACCGCCCCACTGAAATGCGAAAACGGTGCCACAGCGATGTCCCAGCCCGGCACCTGGCGCAGGGCCGGGCCGGTCCAGGCTTGTTCGAGCCAGAGCTTGGTGATCAGGCCGGCGGCGATGGCCAGGCCGATGTGGCGCTCGCGGCCGGGGCGCTGCAGCAAAGCGATGACGGCCACGGCGACGCCGGCATGCAGCACGCCAGAGAGGCCGCCAAAGTGCAGCAGCTCTTCTTGCTGCAGCAGCAGCCCCCATTGCGTCATTGGCCATGCGGCGAACCAGGCCAGGGCCCAGGGCGTGCCGAGGCGGGCGCTCAGGCCCAGGGCGCCGAGCACGGCGCAGCCGGCCAGATTGGCGCCCAGGTGCAACAGGCTCCAGTGCACGAAGGCGGCGCTCCAGGCGCGCCAGGGTTCGCTCGCGGCCAGGCCGGGCTGCCAGTCCAGCGTGGCGCTGGGCAGGACGCCGGCCATCAGGGCGCCGGCCGCCAGCAGGGCGCACAGGCCCAGCCAGGCGCGGGCCTGTGCGAACGCCGAATTCAAGCGGCCTCGAACACGGCGCGCCAGAGCGCCAGCATGGCTTCGCGCTGGGCGCGCAAGCCCAGCTCGTCCAGGTGAGCCTCGTCAAAGGTGGTGGCTTGCTCGTCCAGACGGGCGCGGTGCTGGGCGCGGCGCAGCTCGCGGTAGGCGTCCGCAGCGGCGCGGCCCACACCGGCCGGCAGCAGGCCGGCGGCCTCGGCCCTTTGCAGCAGGGCGATGACACCGAGGTTGGGGATCAGCTCGGGGTGGGCACCCGAATGGGCCAGCACCAGGTACTGCAGCGCAAACTCCGCATCCATCATGCCGCCGGCGCTGTGCTTGAGATCGAACCAACCGGCGCGCACCGGCTTGGCCGCGCGCACCTTCTCGCGCATGGCCTTCACTTCCTCGCGCAGGGCGGCATGGTCGCGCGGCGCGGTCAGCACATGGCTGCGCACCGCCTCGAAGCGGGCCGCCAGACTGGCATCGCCGGCGCAGAAGCGGGCGCGGGTGATGGCCTGGTGTTCCCAGGTCCAGGCGGTGTTGCTGCCGCGGCCGGTCTGGTACTTCTCGAACGAGGCTAGCGAGGTGACCAACATGCCCGAGTTGCCATTGGGCCGCAGGGCGGTGTCGATGTCGAAGAGCTCGCCGGCGGCGGTGCGCACCGTCAGCCAGGTGATGAGCTTGCGCACAAAAGCGCCGTAGACCTCGGGCACCAGGTCTTTGTCGGCTTCGTCCTCGTCGTCGAAGAGGAAGACCACGTCCAGGTCGCCGCCATAGCCCAGCTCTTTGCCACCCAGCTTGCCGTAGGCGATGACGGCGAAGCGCGGCTGCGGCCGGTGGGCCTGCTTGAGGCGGGCCCAGGTCCAGTCAATCGTGCATTGCAGCACCGCGTCGGCCAGGGCCGAGAGCTCGTCGGCGGCCTGCTCGACCGTGATCTGGCCTTCGATGTCACGCACCAGGGTGCGGAAGACTTCGGCATGGTGGGCGCGGCGCAAGGTGTCCAGCAGGGCTTCCTCGTGGGCTTCACCGCTGCGCTCCCAGGCCTCGTGGCGGGCCTGCAGATCGCTGAGGAAGCTGGGGCCGTCGAAGCGCTCGCTGAGCAGGCGGTTGTCGGCCAGCTCGTCGATCACGCCCGGGTGCTGCATCAGATAGCGCATGGGCCAGCGCGCCAGGCCCAGCAGGCGCAGCAGCCGGGTCTGCACCGAGGGGCGCTCGACCAGCAAGGCCAGATAGCTCTCGCGCCGCAGCAGCGGCTCCATCCAGTCGACAAAGCGCAGGGCGGCGTCGAGGCTGCAGCCTTCGTCACGCACCGCCATGGCGGCGCGTCCGACCAGCTTGGCCAGGCGCAGGCGCGAGTCCTCGCGCAGGTTCTGCACCCGCGCCTGGCTGGCCCAACGGCGCACGGCCACGGCCAGTTCGGGCTGCAGCTTGGCCAGGAACTCCTCGGCATCGACCGGCAGGGCCGGGCCATTGCAGCTGCGGCAGCCTTTGGGGCCGCCAGCCGGGCCGGGGGCCTGGCTGTCGTGCAGCAGGGCGTCGAACTCATTGGCGACGGTTTCGCGAACCTCGCAGAGTCGTTCCAGCAGCTCACAACCCTCGGGTCGGCACACCATGCCCAGACTGTTGGCGATCCAGAGCAGGTCCGCGTCGGCTGAGGGCAGGCAGTGGGTCTGCTGGTCGTCCAGGAACTGGATGCGGTGTTCGACGCGGCGCAGGAACTCGTAGCACTCGCTGAGCTTGGCGGCCGTGTCCGGCTTCATCAAGCCCAGGCTGGCCAGCCGGCTCAGGGCCTTGACGGTGGAGCGGGTGCGGATCTCGGGGAAATGCCCGCCGCGCACCACCTGCAATAGCTGGACGATGAACTCGATCTCGCGGATGCCGCCGCGCGAGAGCTTCACATCATTGGCCCGCTCGGGCCGGCCGACGGCGCGGCGCTGGGCCTCGTCGCGGATCTTGCGGTGCAGTTGCCGCAGGCCCTCGAACACGCCGTAATCCAGGTAGCGGCGGTAAACAAAAGGCGTCACGAGCGAACGCAGCGCCAGCGCGCGGCCGTTCTGCACCGATTCCAGCGGCGCCACGACGCGGCTCTTGAGCCAGGCGAAGCGCTCCCACTCGCGGCCTTGCACCAGGAAATACTCTTCCAGCATGGCCATGCTGACGGCGGCCGGGCCCGAGTTGCCATTGGGGCGCAGGGCCAGGTCGACGCGGAAGACCTGGCCGTCGTCCGTCACCTCGCCGATCAAGGCGTAGAGCTTCTTGGCCACGCCGGCAAAGTACTCGTGGGCCGAGACCGGGCGCGGGCCGTCGGTCTGGCCTTCGTCCTCGTAGACGTAAATCAGGTCAATGTCCGACGAGACATTGAGCTCGCGGGCGCCCAGCTTGCCCATGCCCAGCACCCAAAAGTCGATCACTTCACCGGCCTCGTTGCGCGGGGCGCCGGCCACCAGGTCTTGTTCTGCGCGCGCTGCCGTGAGGGCCAGGCAGAGGCTGACCTCGGCCAGGTGCGTCATGGCCTCGGTGATCTCGTGCATGGCCGCGCCAGCTTCGATGTCGAGCACGGCCAAAC
This sequence comes from Kinneretia sp. DJ1R-11, assembly GCF_025717595.1. Classification (NCBI taxonomy): domain Bacteria; kingdom Pseudomonadati; phylum Pseudomonadota; class Betaproteobacteria; order Burkholderiales; family Sphaerotilaceae; genus Roseateles; species Kinneretia sp. DJ1R-11. The sequence goes on along the minus strand of NZ_JAJIRR010000001.1, from coordinate 413,549 downwards.
GTTCCAGCACCAGATGGCGCGCCACTCGCAGGGCGCCGGCCAGGCTGCGGCCCTGGGCTTGCAGGGCGCTGACCAGGGACTGCATGCCCTCGCGCGTGGGCAGGCCGACCGGCAGCAGGGGCAGTTCCCGCTCATAGCGTCGCCGCACGCGCTGGACAAAGCGGCTGTGCTCGGCAAGAGCGCCAGGGCTGGCCGGAGCAGCGGCAGTGGCCATGCGGTCGGATTGAGGCTCGGTCATGGGTGGATGGAACAGATGGCTGTGCTAGATTCGGCGGGGCTTGGCAGGGCTGCTTTGCGGGCGAGAAGGGCTGAAGTATGCAGAAACTTCAATGCCCGAGAAAAGTCCGAGAAAAGCCCTGGTACGGCAAGCGTCAAAACTTGCCCGTTTGCCGGCCTTGCCAGCCCCGCCGCGCCTGCCTTGTGCCGTCGTTTGTTTTGTCTTTTCCAAGCCTTGCGCCGGTGAGCCGGACCCGATAACCGTTCATGCCCGAGCTCAGCCGAGTCCGTCCTACTGGCCACTTCGGGTGGCGTCGCCCGGCGCGCTGGCTGCTGCGGGCCGCGCGTTGGTCGGCGGGCCTGCTCTTGCTGGCCTGGGGTCTGGTGCTGCTGGCCTGGCTCGCCCTGCATTGGCTGGTGCTGCCGCATATTGACGACTGGCGCCCGCAGCTGGAGCAGCGGGCCTCGGCTGCCCTGGGCGTGCCGCTGCGCATCGGCAGCATCACCGTCACTTCGGGTGGCTGGGTGCCGGCCCTGGAGATGCGCGATGTGCGCTTGCTCGACCCGCAAGGCCGCGAAGCCCTGCGCCTGCCCAAGGTGGCCGCGGCCTTGTCGGCGCGTTCGGTGCTGGCCCTGCAACTGCGTTTCGAGCAATTGCTGATCGACACGCCGCAGCTGGAGATACGTCGCGACCGCCAGGGCCGCATCTTTGTCGCCGGCCTCAGCATGGACGCCGCCCCCCAGGTGCAGACCGCCGATATGGCCGAGGCCTGGGCGGATTGGCTGCTCAGCCAGCACGAGCTTGTCATCCTTAAGGGCCGCATCCGCTGGGTGGACGAGCGCCGAGCCGCGCCGCCGCTGGAGCTGGCCGACCTGAACCTGGTGCTGCGCAATGGCTTGCGCGAGCACAACTTCCGTCTCGACGCGACACCGCCCGCCGACTGGGGCCAGCGTTTCAGCCTGCAGGGCCAGTTCCGCCAGCAACTGCTCAAGCGCCCGTCCGAGCTGCGCAGCTGGAGCGGCCAGCTCTATGCCGACTTGCCGCGCGCCGACCTGCACCAGCTGCGCCGCCATGTCGACCTGCCTTTCGAGCTCAGCGAGGGTGACGGCGCCCTGCGCGCCTGGCTCGACTACAAAAAGGGCGAGTCCCAGGGCGTGACCGTGGACCTGGCCCTGCGCTCGGTCAAGCTGCGCCTGGAACCCAAGGCCGAGCTGCTCGATCTGACCCGCATCGAAGGCCGTCTGCAACTGCTCAATGAAGCGCAGCTGCTCTCACTGCAGGCGCGCCAGCTCGGTTTTGTCAGCGGCGACGGCACGGTCTGGCCGCGCTCAGATTGGGGCTTGCGCCTGCGTCTGGCCAAGCCGCAGCTGGCCGCAGCCAGCAGCACCGCGGCCGCCAGTGCCGCGCTGGCAGCGCCCGTGGGTGGCGAGTTGCAGGTGCAGCGCCTGGACATGGCTTTGCTGGCCCAGCTGCTGCAGCGCTTGCCGGTCGGTGAGGCGGCGCGGGCCCGCCTGGCCGATCTGGCACCGCAGGGCGTGCTCAGTGAGCTGTCGGCGCGCTGGGACGGCCCGCTGGAAGCGCCTCGCAGCTACCAGATCAAGGCGCAGCTGGACGGCCTGCGCATGGCCGCCCGGCCCGCGCCGGACAGCCCCGCAGCCGCAGCCTCGCAGCCCGGACTGGCCTTGCCCACTGCCCCTTCTGTGGTTCACCCGGGCCGGCCTGGTTTCGATGGGCTGAGCCTGAAGCTGGAGGCCCATGAGCGCGGCGGACGGGCGACGCTCAGCCTGGCTGAAGGCGGGCGCCTGGACTTCCCCGGCATCTTCCAAGCCCCGCTGCCCCCCTTCAAGCAGCTGAGCGCGCAGCTCAGCTGGCTGATCGACCCGGCGGCCAAGCCGGGCCGCCGCTTCGAGCTGCAGGTCAAGGACCTGGCCTTGGCCAACGCCGACCTGCGCGGCGAGTTCTCCGCCACCTGGCGCGCCGGCAGCGAGGTGCACTCCCCGGGCTGGCTGGACCTGAGCGGCAAGATCGATCGTGTGGACGCGCGCCGTGTGGTCGCCTACCTGCCCCTGGCCGTCGGCGATCATGCCTTGCACTATGTGCGTGACGCCATCCGCGGCGGCGAGGCCCGGGCCATCAACTTCAAAGTACGAGGCCCCCTGCATGAGTTCCCGTTCGAGAACGAGCGCAGCGGCCAGTTCCGCATCAGCACGCAGGCGCGCGACATCGACCTCGCCTATGTGCCCCCGGCCGAACCGGGCCAGGCGCTGAGCTGGCCGGCGCTTGAGCATGTCAGCGCCGAGCTGGTGTTCGAGCGCGGCGGTATGGCCATCCGCCGCGGGCAGGCCCGTGTGCTGGGCTACGAGCTCAGCGGCATCAGCGGTGGCATCAAGGATCTGCTGCACAAACAGGTGCTCGAGATCGAGGGCAGCGGCAGCGGCCCGGCACAGGAGCTGCTGCGTTATGTGCGCAGCTCGCCGGTCCATGGCTGGACCGGTGGCATGCTGGCGCAGACCACGGCCACGGGCCCGGCCGCGCTCAAGCTGAATCTGAGCCTGCCGCTGCACGACCTGTCCCATAGCAGGGTGCGCGGTGCCGTGCAGCTCGGAGGCAATGAGCTGCGCATCCGGCCGTCCATTCCGCTGCTGGGCAATGCCCGCGGGCGGGTCGAATTCGACCAGGTCGGTGTCAAGGTGATCGGCGCCCAGGCCCGCGTGGCTGGCGGTGATGCGGCCATTGAGGGCGGCACCCAGAGTGACGGCAGCTTGCGCTTCAGTGCGCAAGGGGTAGCCACGGCCGAAGCGCTGCGCCGCCTTCCCGAGTTCAATGCGCTGGCGCCGGTTTTGCAGGCAGCCAGCGGCCAGGCGGCCTATCGCCTGCAGCTGGGCATCAGCCATGGTCAGCCCGAGTTCAATCTGAGCAGCAATCTGCAAGGCTTGGCGCTCAATTTGCCGGCACCGCTGCGCAAGGACGCCGACAGCATGCTGGCCCTGCGCGTGCAGACCGTGCTGGCGCCCCTGGCCGGCGCGGCCACCCAATCCGCTCGCGATGAACTTCGGCTGGAGCTGGGCAATACCGTCTTGGCCCATTACCAGCGAGACCTGACCGTGGAGCCGGCCCGCGTGCTGCGCGGCGCCCTGGCCGTGCAGGACAACCTGCCGCCCTTGCCGGCCAGCGGTGTGCAGCTGAGCGCCAATTTCGACAGCCTCAACCTCGACGCCTGGCGCCAGGCCCTGGGCCGCCCGAATGGCGCCGCCACTGCGGCACCCGGCGATGTCGGGGCGCTGGACTCGCCCTACCTGCCCAATCAGATCGCCATGCGTGCGACCGCACTGCAGCTGTCCGGGCGCACCCTGAATCGCTTGCTGCTGGGGGCCAGCCGCGTGCCTGGTGTCGATGCCCGGCATTGGCGCTTCAATCTTGATGCCGAGCAGATGAGCGGCCAGGTCGAGCTGCGCGGTGGTGCCAGCGGCCTGGTCCATGCACGCCTGAGCCGGCTTTCCCTGCCACGCCAGGAGGCCGATTCGGTCAGCCAGCTCTTGGCCGGCAAGAGCGCCGGGGCGGAGGACGGCCCGGCCGACACCAGCGTGCCCGATCTCGACATCGTGGTGGACGAGTTCGAGCTGCGCGGCAAGCAGCTGGGTCGGCTTGAGGTGCAGGCGCGTGCCAGCGGGCCACAGCGAGACTGGCATCTCAACAAGCTGCAGCTCAAGTCTGCCGATGCCGTGCTCAATGGCAGCGGTCGCTGGGTCAACAACGAAGCCGGGCGACCGCAGCGCCGCACCGAGCTGGACTGGAAGCTGGAGCTGCTGGATGCCGGCAGCCTGCTCGAACGCATGGGCCAGGGTCGGGTCTTGCGTGGCGGCCGCGGTGAGCTGACCGGCCAGATCGGCTGGGCGGGTTCGCCTCTGTCGCCCGATTACGCCAGCATGAGTGGCCAGCTCCATGTGGCCTTGCAGTCGGGCCAGTTCCTGACGGTGGAGCCGGGGGTCGGCCGCCTGCTTGGCGTGCTCAGCTTGCAGTCTTTGCCGCGGCGCTTCCTGTTCGACTTCCGTGATGTCTTTGCCGAGGGTTTCACCTTCGATGGCATCCAGGGCGATGTCAAGATCGAGCAGGGTGTGGCCAGCAGCAGCAATTTGCGCACCCAGGGCGTGCAGGCTTCAGTGCTGCTTGAAGGGCGGGCCGACCTTGCCGCAGAAACCCAGAACCTGCGCGTGCTGGTGGTGCCCGACCTGAACGCCGGCGGCGCCTCCTTGGCCTATGCAGCGATCAACCCGGCCATCGGCCTGGGCACCTTCCTCGCTCAGCTTCTGCTGAGCCGGCCCTTGGCCGCAGCCAGCACACGCGAGTTCCACATCACCGGCACCTGGGTGGAGCCCAAGGTGGAGAAGGTCGAGCACAAGCCCGATGAAGCCGCCGTCCCGGCCAGCGGCGGGGCCCGCCAGCCGTGAGCTTCAGCGATCGGCACAAAGCAGCCGAATACAAAAGGCAACCACAGAGGCGCAGAGGCACAGAGAAATACAAAGCTGAATTGGTTTTAGCTCTGTGCCTCCGTGCCTCTGTGGTTGCATTTGAATCTCAGCAATGTGCCGACAGCAGCCTGCCGCCGAATACACGTAGAACGAAGATGAAGCCATGAAGATTGCTGCGATTCAGATGGTGTCGGGCCCCGATGTGGGCGCCAACCTGGCCCGGGCCCGCCACTGGCTGGCCGAGGCGGCGGCACAGGGCGCGCAGCTGGCAGCCCTGCCCGAGTACTTTTGCCTGATGGGCCGGCAGGACGGCGACAAGCTGGCCTTGGCCGAGAGTGACGGCGATGTGCAGGCACCGATCCAGCGGGCGCTCAGCGAGGCCGCGGCCGAACTGGGCCTGTGGCTGGTTGGCGGCACCTTGCCGCTGCGCACGGCCGACCCGGCCCGGGTGCGCAACGCCTGCTGTGTCTACGCGCCCGATGGCCGACGCGCCGCGCGTTACGACAAGATTCATTTGTTTCGCTACGACAACGGCCGCGAGGCCTATGACGAGGGTCGGGTGCTGGAGGCCGGCAGCGAGCCGGTGACCGTGCAAGCGGGCGATTTGCATATGGGGTTGAGCGTCTGCTACGACCTGCGCTTCCCGGAGCTCTATCGCGCCATGAGCTTTCAGCCTGGGCGGGCGCCTTGTGATCTGTTTTGCGTGCCGGCGGCCTTCACCTACACCACCGGCCAGGCCCATTGGGAGCTGCTGCTGCGCGCTCGTGCGGTCGAAAACCAGGCCTATATCGTGGCACCGGCCCAGGGTGGCCGGCATGAGAATGGCCGTAGGACCTGGGGCCACTCGATGATCGTCGACCCCTGGGGTGAGGTGCTGGGCTGCCTGCCGGAAGGCGAGGGTCTGGTGCTGGCCGATGTCGACACGAGCCGCTTGGCGGACGTGCGCGCGCAGCTGCCGGCGCTGCAGCACCGCCGGCTCTGACCTTTTGTCGTCTCCATCGCCATGCTTTCGATTCCGTCTCTGCATTTGACGCGACGTTGCCTGCTGGCCTGTGGCCTGGCTGCCCTGCTGGCGGCCTGCGGCACACCGGCCGATGCGCCGGCCATGCGCCTGGGCCAGGCGGAGAGTCTGCAGCTGCGCAGCTGGGTGCCGAACGGCCTGCGCGCGCAGATGCAGCTGATGCCGGTGTCCGGCGGCCAGCCGACCGGACGCTTCTGGGGCGCCAAGATCAGCAACAGTTCCTTGCAGGAAGCGCTGGAGGAATCGTTGCGCGACACCGGTCTGTATGCGCCGCGCCCAGCCGAGGCGCGCTATGAGCTGCGCGTCAACCTGGTGCAACTCGATCAACCGATGGTGGCCGTGCTCGATGCCAAGGTGGCGGTGACGCTGAGCTACACCGTGGTCGAATCGCGCGGCGGCCGCACGGTCTATGAGCGCAAGCTGCGCACCCTGCACACCACCGAATTCGGCTCCGCCATGCTGGACCCCAATGAGCGCATGCGCATGGCCAGCGAGGCCGCGATCCGCAGCAATTTGAATACCTTGCTGCGCGAGTTGCTGGAACTCAAATGGCCTGAGTAGTCGTCAGGCCCCTTGCGCCTGACGCCATCAATCAAGCCAGACCAAAGGGGTCGTCGATCGAGTGCGCGGGCTGGCTGAACCAGCGCGGGCCGGCCTCGGTCATGTAGACATGGTCTTCGTGGCGCACGCCGAACTCGCCGGGCACGCAGATCATGGGTTCATTGCTGAAGCACATGCTGGCCGCCAAGGGGGTGTCGTCGTTGTCGACCAGATAGGGCCACTCGTGGATGTCCAGGCCGCAGCCGTGGCCGGTGCGGTGGGGCAGGCCGGGCAGTTCATAGCGCGGCCCCAGGCCGGCGGCCGCAATCACGCGGCGTGCGGCGCGGTCCACCTCGCAGCAGGGCGTGCCGATCTGCGCGGCCGCAAAGGCCGCGGCCTGCGCCGCTTGCTCCAGATTCCAGATCTCGCGTTGGCGCGCGCTGGGCGTGCCGAAGACATAGCTGCGCGTGATGTCGGACATATAGCCTTCGACCAGGCAGCCGGTGTCGATCAGCACCATATCGCCCTCGCGCAGGCACTGCGCCTCCTTGACCCCATGTGGAAAGGCCGTGGCGGCCCCGAACAGCACGATGCAGAAGTAAGAGCCGCGCGCACCGACGGCGCGATGGCCCGCGGCGATGAAGGCCTCGACCTCGGTCGTGCTGATGCCTTCATGCAGCATGCTGGCGGCGGCCTGATGCACGGCCAGGGTCAGGTCGTGCGCACGCTGCATCAAGGCCAACTCGGCGCTGGACTTGCGCATGCGCAGTGCTGCCGTCACCGCTTTGGCATTGACCCAGGCCAGGCCCTCGCGCTGCAGGCCGTCGACCACGAACAGCGGCGTGTCCTCGCTGATGGCCAGGCGGCTGGCGCTGGCGCCCAGGCCCAAGCCGGCCAGCACGCGGCGGCACAGGGCGTAGGGGCTCTCGTGCTCCTGCCAGACATGCAAGGCGCCGGGCAGCACCATGTACTCGCGCAGCGTGCCTTCTTCAAACGCCGGGGCGATGTACTGCGGCTCGCCTTCGGCTGGGATGATCAGGCCGACCAGGCGCTCGCTCGGGTGCCAGACCGTGCCGCTGAAGTAACGCATATTCGTGCCGGCATGGGCGTAGAGAGCGGCCAGGCCTTGCTGGCGCAGCAGGGCCTGCGCGGCGGCCACGCGCTGGCGGTACTCGTCCAGGCCGATCGGTGTCACCGGCGCCTGGCCTTGGAATTGCCGGGCCAGTTCGGCCAGGGCTTCGGATGCGGTGCTGCCGCCCACGCCTCGTGTCATCGTTGAACTCCGTTGCAAGTCAGTCAATAAATATATTTAAAGAATACTTTAACCGCAAAGCCCGATAAGCCGCGGCGGTCTGGGTCTATCGCGTACAAAGCGGGCCAAGGACGCGGCCCATCGCATGCCAGCGTCAAGCCTAACGATGAGGAGTTTCTTTGATGCTTGAACTGATTCTGGGCCTGCTGATTTTTCTGGGTGTGCATTCGGTGCGCATCGTGGCCGAGGACTGGCGCAGTGCGCAGTGTGCTCGCCTGGGCGAGGCGCGCTGGAAGCTGATCTACACCGTGCTGTCCCTGCTCGGTTTCGGCCTGATCGTCTGGGGCTTTGGCCAGGCGCGTCTGGCGCCGCAGCTGCTGTGGGCCGTGCCCAAGGGTATGAATCACCTGGCCGCCTTGCTGACCTTGTTGGCCTTCATCCTGCTGGCGGCTGCCTATGTGCCGCGCAATGCGCTCAAGGCACGGCTGCGCCACCCCATGATCCTGAGCGTCAAGCTCTGGGCCCTGGCCCATCTGCTGGCCAACAACACCGTGGCCGAGCTGCTCTTGTTCGGCGGCTTCCTGATCTGGGCCGTGCTGTGCTTCCGCGCCGCACGCCAGCGCGACCGGGCCCATCCGCCGGCGGCCCTGGCCAGCTCGGCTGCAGGCACGACACTGACCGTGCTGATCGGCACCGCAGCCTGGGCCGGCTTCGCGTTCTGGGCCCATGCGGCCTGGATCGGCGTGCGACCTTTGGGGTGAGCGGCTGACTTCGGCACGAAGCGGAAATTCAATTGCAACCACAGAGGCACGGAGGCACAGAGCAAAAACCAATTCGGCTTTGTATTTCTCTGTGCCTCTGTGCCTCCGTGGTTGCCTTTTGCATTCGGCTGCTTTGTGCCGAAATCCGCCTGGACATGGCGCGGAACACGCCCATGAAAAAGGGGCCTCACGGCCCCTGGTGTTCACGGCTTGGAAGACAGCCTGTTCAAGCGGACTGCTGCTTGCGACGGCGCACCCAGGCGCCCAGGCCAGCCAAACCGGTCAGCATCAATGCATAGGTTTGCGGTTCGGGGATGGCGGCGATGGCGGCGACGGCCAGATCGGGCTGGTCGGAGAAGACGCCGTCCAAGCCCAGATTCACAAAGGCCTGAACTTGTCCGGCCATATTGCCGAAAGCGGCCGGGTCGGCGCTGCTGTCGAACTCATTGGGCAGGAAGACATTCTCGGCGCGGAAGGTCCAGCCATGCACCACGAGGCCACGCTGATGAGCGTTTGAGATCAACTGAGTCGGCGTTCCGAGCTTGCCGCCGACCAGAGGGATCATCAGATTGGTGTTGGAGCCGACGCCGTCGGCATAGCCTTTGATGAAATCGAGGCCGGCGGCTGAGGCCAGCTCGGCATAGCTGCGGCTGTCGTCAAAGGGATTGCCGCTGCCATTGAGCAGCTGGACGATGCGAATGTCGGTCTTGCCGTTCACGTACTCGAGGTTGTGCACTTCGAAGGACTGGATGAACACCGGCGCATTGCGGTCATTGCCGTAATTGGCGTGCAGGGTCTCGACCAGCTTGTCTTCCATGCGCTTCAGGCCGGTGGCATCGGTGAAGTTCTTGAAGTAGCTCGGGTGCTTGGTCTCGGGATAGATGCCGATGGTGCGGCCGGTCTCGATGGACTTTGCCTTGGCCAGGTTGATCACCTCTTGCAGCGTTGGGATCACGAACTGGTTGTTGTAGCTGTTGTTGCCCAGGCGCAGGTCGCGCAGGCGCTCCTGGGCGCGGATGTCGCTGCGGATCTCGGCGGCGGTGAAGTCCTCGGCGAACCAACCGCCTACTTTTTGGCCGTCAACGGTCTTGACCGTCAGGCGGTCGGAGTACTTGCTCAGCTCCCAGACATTGGTGCTGCTGTCCGTGCGGTTCAGCACCGGGGCGCCGTTGACGAGCTTGATGCTGCCGTCGGCGTTCAGGTCCACACGGGCCAGCAGGGGCTCGTGGCGGGCGATCAGCTCGCCGTCCTTGGTCATGACCAGGTCGGGCTCGATGAAGTTGGCGCCCTGGGCGATGGCCAGGCTGTAGGACTCCAGCGTGTGCTCGGGGCGGTAGCCCGAAGCGCCGCGGTGGCCGATAACGATAGGGGCGTCGCCGCTCAAGGTATTCCAGGCCTGCGCGGGCAGGGTGGCGCCGAGGCTCAGCAAGGCGGCCAGGCTCAGAGTCGAGATCTTCATGGAGGCACTCCGGACGGTGAAGTAGGAAGGGTTAAGCCGGCAGCATGCAAGCGGGCAATGACGCGGGTGTGAGTGCCAATGGACCGAACGGCTTACGGGTGGGTGTGGGGTTGTTGGGTGAACAGGTGAACAGGTGAACAGGTGAATGGGTGAGTCGTGAGTCGTGAGTCGTGAGTCGTGAGTCGGTGTGCGGCAGGGGCCTCACTTGTTCACCCGTTCACCTGTTCACCCATTCAGCCCTATGCGCCGATACTGACGCCCATACCATCCCACTTGCCGTTCTTTCGCCCCATGCATCCACTGAAACGCCTGCTGTCCTACGCCCAGGGCCACCGCCGCGAGATCCGCGCGGCCACGCTCTACTCCATCCTCAACAAGTTCTTCGACATCCTGCCCGAGGTGCTGATTGGCGCCGCGGTCGATGTGGTGGTGCGTGGGGAGCAGAGCTTTCTGGCCAAGAACATCCTGGTCGGCGTCGGCATCACCGACACTTGGCAGCAGCTGCTCTTCCTCGGTGCGCTGAATATGTTGGTTTGGATGGGCGAGTCCTGGTTCGAGTTCCTGCTCGAGCTGAAGTGGCGCGGCCTGGCCCAGAACATCCAGCATGAGCTGCGCCTGGATACCTACGGCCATGTGCAGAAGCTCGAGTTGGCTTACTTCGAAAATCAGCGCACTGGATCGTTGATGTCCATCCTCAACGACGACATCAACCAGCTCGAGCGCTTCCTCAACGGCGGCGCCAACCAGATCATCCAGGTGGTCTGTTCCTCGCTGATGGTCAGCGCGGTCTTCTTCGCCCTGCAGCCGGGCCTGGCCGTGGTGGCCCTGCTGCCGGTGCCAGCGATTCTGTTTGGCACCTTCTGGTTCCAGAAGCGTCTGGCGCCGCGCTATGCCGAGGTGCGCGAGGCGGCCGGTGATGTTTCGGCCCGGCTCAACAACAATCTGCTGGGCCTGGCCACCATCAAGGCTTTTGCCACCGAGAAGCTGGAGGCCGACCACATCGCCCAGGCCAGCCGGGGCTATCTGGAGTCCAACGCCCGCGCCATCCGCCTGAGCTCGGCCATCACCCCGGTGATCCGCATGGGCATCCTGGCCGGCTTCACCGCCACCCTGGTCTACGGCGGCTGGCTGACGATTCATGGCGACCTCGCCGTCGGCGCCTACTCGGTGCTGGTGTTTCTGACCCAGCGCCTGCTCTGGCCCATGACCCGTCTGGCCGAGGTGGCCGATATGTACCAGCGCTCCATGGCCGCCACCCAGCGCGCCCTGGGCCTGCTGGACACGCCCATCCGCATCGCCTACGAGGGCGAGCATTTCCCGGTGGCGCAGGCGCGCGCGGCCCTGCGCTTCGAGAACGTCGGCTTTGCCTACGCCGAGCAGCCCACGCTGCAGGACCTGAACCTGGACGTGCCGGCCGGCCAGACCGTGGCCTTCGTCGGCAGCACCGGCTCCGGCAAGTCCACCCTGGTCAAGCTGCTTCTGCGTTTTTATGAGCCGCAGCAAGGCCGCATCCTGTTTGATGGCCGGCCGATCTCGGAGCTGAACCTGCAGGACCTGCGCCGCTGCATCGGCTATGTCGCGCAGGACAGCTTCCTGACCGACGGCACCATCGCCGAGAACATCGCCTACGGCATGGCAGAGGCCAGCGACGCGCAGATCCATGAGGCCGCGCGCCTGTCCGAAAGCCTGGAATTCATCGAGCGCCTGCCCCTGGGCTTTGCCACCCGCGTCGGCGAACGCGGCCAGAAGCTCAGCGGTGGCCAACGCCAGCGCCTGGCCCTGGCCCGTGCCATCCTCAAGAACCCGCCGCTGCTGATCCTGGACGAAGCGACCAGCGCCGTAGACAACGAGACCGAGGCCGCCATCCAGCGCTCGCTGAACGTGGTCAGCCAGGGCCGCACCACCCTGGTCATCGCCCACCGCTTGTCCACCGTGCGCCAAGCCCATTGCATCCACCTGCTGGAACACGGCCGCATCGTTGAGAGCGGCACGCATGAGCAGCTGCTGGCGCAGGGCGGGGCCTATACGGCGCTCTGGCGGCTGCAGACCGGCGAGCTCTGAATCAAAAAGCGCTCTCGGCCTCAGGGCTGGGGCAAAGCCTGACGCAGTTCGGTCGGGAGCTCGGCGCCAAACCATTGCATCGTCAAGCGCCCCAGCTGGCCTTGCTGGCGCAGCTGTTGCAAGCCCTGGCTCAGCTGTTCTTGTACTGCTGGGGGAAGGTTGCGGCGGGCCAGGAGGTGGTAGGGCTCGACCTGCAGGGGCGGCAGCAGCACGCGAATGCGGTCCTGCACGCCCATGCTTTGCATCGTGTACCAGGCATTGCTGAGCGGGAAATAGAAAAAGCGGCCGCGGCCGGCCAGCAGCATGCGTAGATTGGCCTCGGTGTTCAGGCCACGCGCATGCAGATGCAGGCCGCCCATGGCCTGCAGCAGGGGCAGGCGCGAACTGTCGTGGTTGAGCAGCACCAGGCCTTGCTCGCCCAAGGCTCTCAGCGCATCCCAGCTGCCAATCTCGACCGGGTCCTCGGCACGCGCCAGCAGCACATAGGGCATGTTGTAGAGCTCGGGCTGCACAAAGACGAAGTCCTGCTTGCGTTCCTCAGTGTGGGTGAGGGCGCACAGCAGATCCAGCTCGCCCGATTTGACCTGTTGCATGAGCCGCTTCTGCGGCAAGGCCTCCGCAAGCAGCTCGATGCGCAGGCCCAGGTCCAGGCGATTCAGCGCCGCGATCACATCGGCGCAAAACCCGCTCTGCGTGCGCGGGCCATGCTGCAGCCACTTCGGGGCGCCGCCTTGCTCGGCGGCCGTGCGCAGGGTGAGGGTGTGGGCTGTGCCCGAGCCCGCATGTGCCGAGTCGGCTGGGCCGCCCAGCATCAGGAGGGCGGCCAGCCAAGCCAGGCCCAGGCTCATGCCGCGGGGCCTGGTCGGCCTGGGTCGCTGCGCAGTGGCCCGACGTCCTGCGACCATGGGGATCAGTCCCGTCGCCGTGTGGCCGCGAGGCGGAACTTGGCCATATGGCTGACCAGGCTCTGCGCCTGCTGCTTCAGGCCTTCGGCGGCAGCGGCCGATTCCTCGACCAGGGAGGCGTTTTGCTGCGTCATCTGGTCCAACTGGCCGACCGCCTGGCCGATCTCGCCCAGGGTGTTGGCCTGGGCGCTGGTGGCGCTGGAGATCTCGGCCACGATGTGGGTGACGCGCTGCACGCTCTGCACCGCGTCGGCAATGGTGGCGCCGGTGGCGCTGACCAGCTTGCCACCGGCCTCGACCTTCTCGGCCGAAGCGCCGATCAGGCTCTTGATCTCACGCGCCGCCTGCGCACAGCGCTGAGCCAGAGCTCGCACCTCGCTGGCCACCACGGCGAAGCCGCGCCCCTGCTCGCCGGCACGGGCCGCCTCGACGGCCGCATTCAGGGCCAGGATATTGGTCTGGAAGGCGATGCTGTCGATGACACTGGTGATGTCGGCAATGCGGGCCGACGACTGCTGGATGTCTGTCATCGTGTCCACCACCTGCTGCACCATGGCGCCGCCACGGTCGGCCACGGCCGCAGCTGATTTGGCCAGCTCGTCGGCTTGACGGGCGGCCAAGGCATTGGCCTGCACGCCTTCGCGCAGCTGCATCATGGCCGCGCCGGTCTGCTCCAGGCTGCTGGCGGCCTGTTCGGTTCGGTTGGACAGGTCCATATTGCCGCTGGCGATCTCGCTGGAGGCCATTTCCACCTGCTCGGCCACATGGCGCACATCGGCAATCGTGGCGCCCAGCTGTGCGCGCATCTGGTCCAGCGACTCGGCCAGCTCGGCCAGCTCATCGCGGCCTTGCACCACGACTGCCTGGCTCAAGTCGCCCTCGGCGATGCGGGCGGCCATCTCTCGGGCCTGGTCCAGCGGCGCGGTGATGCTGCGGGTGATGGACAAGGCGATCCAGACGCCGCAGGTGGCCGCGCCGATCAGCAAGCCGGTGATCAGGCGGAAGGCGGAGCGCGCTTGGTCCTCAGCCACATCGCGGGCCTGCTGCAGCTCCTTGCGGCTTTGCTCGGCATAGTCCTGAATGGGACCGAGATAGGCCTCCATGGCCGGGATCAGCTCGGTCACCACGCGGGCTCGCACATCGCTGCCGGCGGACTTTTGTTTGCCGATGTCATCGCGCAGCTCCTGGTAGCGCTTGCGAGCCTCGTCGATCCTGTCCTTGATGCGATCGCTCTCGGCGGACTTGGGTAGCTGTTCCAGGGCGTCCTGGATCTTGTCGATCCGGGCGCTGACTGCCTTGGACTTGGCGGTGAAGGCCTTGACGAAGTCCGCATCGTCAGACCAGATGGTGATGATGCGGCGTTGGATGTTCGATTCGGTCAAACCGGCCCAGCTGCGCGCCAGATCCAGGGCTTCCATATCGACATTGACGAGGCGCTCAATCCGGTCATTGAGTTGCTGGATGCGCCAGATGCCTAGGGCCGAGCCGGCCAGCAACAAGCTCATCACCAGGGCAAAGCCCGTCAGGACGCGGGCCTTCAGGCGCATTGATTGCACGAGAGCAAGCATGGGGTGTGTCTCCTTCGCAGTTCTAACTGCGGATTTTTGGGTGTGTGTTTTGCTCGCTCCCTGCGAACACTCTAGCGCCTGAGGACGGGAATGCCCAGCGCTCGGCGCACTGTCAGACCCCTGTGATCGGCTGCGGCGCCGGCTAACTTGAGCGTTCGCAGTGCCGCCGGGGCGCTCTGCGGCAAGCTCTGTCGACAATCGACAGCAGCGCGCGGTGGAGGCTTTCGTTTCGCTGCCCGGCGCCCTCATCGGCGCGGCTACCCTCTCCTTATCCGCCCAGGTCCCCATGACCATGCAACTCATTCCAAACGCCAGCCTGCAATTGATCCACACCCCGGTGTCGCACCGAGTGCGAACCGTGACCGTGCGCGACGATATGGTGGGCTGGTTGCTCGCGGGCCACAAGCGTCTGGTCGGGCCGCAGAGCGAGACGCCGTTCCATGCCGGCGAGCTGTTCTGCATCGCACGCGGCACCCAGTGGGACATGGTCAACGAAGCCCCGCCCGGTGCGGCCTACCAAGCGCACATGCTCTTGTTCACACCGCAGCTGGTCGAGCGTTTCCACCAGCGCTTCCCGCAGTTTGGCGGTCAGGCCGCGCTGGCGGGCTGTGCCGGCACGCGGGCAGACGAGGCCCTGGCTGCCAGCTTTCGGCAGGCGGTGACGGCGCTGCAGGACGAGCAGGCCTCGGAGGCGCTGCGCGAGCACCGGGCCCTGGAGGTTTTGCTCTTGCTGGCCGAGCGAGGTCTGGTCTTTGCGCTCGCAAGCGAGCTGAGCTGGAGTGAGCGCGTGCAGCGCCTGGTCGGCCAGCGCCCTCAGGCAGATTGGACGCTGGCCGAATTGGCCAATGCCTTCCATGTCAGCGCCAGCACCTTGCAGCGGCGCCTGGCCGAGGAAGGCAGCTCGGTCAGTGCCTGCCTGCGCGAGCTGCGCATGGAGCTGGCCATGGCCTTGCTGCAGGGCAATGAGCTGCCCGTCTCGGAGATCGCGGCGCGCTGCGGCTATCAGTCCCACAGCCGTTTCAGCGCCGCATTCCGTAAGCGCTACGGATTCGCGCCCTCGCATCTGCGGCCGACGTGAGCGGGCTGGCGGCGACCGAGCCGCGATTGAAGTGCCGCGCACAGTGATTGACGCCGGCGGGCTGACGCGCCGCTCGGGCGAGCGCGACCATGAGGCCTTGCCCTTTTCACCATTCCTTCTCTCAGAAGAAAGGCCTTCACTCATGCATTCCCAGCCCCGCTTTCACCTCCTGATCGCCGCTGCGCTCTTGGCCACCACCGGCCTCAGCCAGGCCGGCAGCTTCCAGCTGCGCAGCCCCGACATCCCGGCCAACAGCCGCATCGCCCCGCGCTTCGAGTTCCAGGGCTTTGGCTGCTCGGGCGAGAACCAGTCACCGGCCCTGAGCTGGCAGGGCGCGCCCGCCGGCACTCAGAGTTATGCCATCACCGTCTACGACCCCGACGCCCCCACCGGCTCGGGCTGGTGGCATTGGTCGGTGGTCAATGTGCCCGCCGATACGCAATCCCTGCCGGCCGGTGCCGGCGCCGTGGGCGACGCGCTCTTGCCGGCGGGTGCGCGCCAGGTGCGCATCGATTACGGCGTGGCCGGCTGGGGCGGCATGTGCCCGCCGCCGGGCGATCGCCCGCACCGTTACATCTTCACCGTGCATGCGCTCAAGGTCGCGAAGCTGGACCTGCCGGCCGATGCCACGGCCGCTCTGGCCGGCTACATGATCCGCGCCAACACCCTGGCCACGGCCAGTTTCAGCGCGCGCTACGGGCGCCCGGCGGCGCGCTGACAGGCACGCTCAAAGCAAGCCGCGCGTCTGCGCCATCAAGCGCGTCAGGCCCAGCATGCCGTCGGTGAAGGGTGTGGGCAACTTCAGGTGGCGGCCGATCTCGCTGACGGCGCCGACCAGGGCGTCCAGCTCCAGCGGCCGGCCGGCTTCTGCGTCCTGCAGCATCGAGGTCTTGAAGGCGCCGAGCTTGCGTGTGACGGCGTGGCGCTGCTCGGGCGTCTGCTCGACGGCACAACCGATGCGCGCGCCGATGGCCGCGGCCTCCAGCATCACGTTCGTGACGAAGCCGCGCACCAGTTCGTCGTCGAGGATGCGGTCGCAGGTGGCGCCGGTCAGGGCCGAGATCGGGTTCATGGTCATATTGCCCCAGAGCTTGAACCAGATGTCGCGCTGGATGCGCTCGGACACGGTGGCGTTGAAGCCCGCGCGGCCCAGCAGCGCGGCCAGCTCGTTGATGTGCGCCGGCTGACCGCCGGCCGGGTCGCCGAGGATGAGCCCCATGCCCATCACATGCCGGACCAGGCCCGGCTCGGGCGTCGTGCAGCTGGCGTGCACCACGCAGCCGATCACCCGCTCCGCCGGAATCAGGCCGGCCACCACACCGCCCGGGTCCACCGATTCCAGCTGCAATCCCTCAGCCTCGCCGGTCAAGCCCTGGAAGAACCACCAGGGCACGCCGTTCATGGCCACCAGCACACGCGTCTGTGGGCCCAGCAAGGCTTTCACCGCCGGCGCCACGCTGGCCAGAGCCGGGCCTTTGACGGCCAGCACGATCAGGTCGGGCTGGCCCAGTTCCTCGGGCTTGTCGCTGGCGTGAATGGGCACGGTGATGCGCTCGCCGCCGATCTGGTCCATGCGCAGGCCATGTTGGCGCAAGGCGGCCAGGGTGGCGCCGCGGGCCAGGGCGCTGAGTTCGACTTCGGCGCCCAGCTGGTGGCCGACATGGCCGGCGAACCAGCCGCCGATGGCGCCGGCGCCGACGATGCAAATTTTCTTGGTCATGAGGAAACTCGAGGAAGGCCCGGAGAAGGCCCGAGGAAGGCCCGGAGAAGCCGAGCTGAGAACGGGGCAGTCTCGCACAGCGCCGACGCCGGATTCCTGCGCGGGGGTAGCCGCCGCTCAGGCCGCCAAGGCCTGGCCCATGGCCGCCGGGGCTGCTGCCTTCCGGCCTTGCCGCCAGCGACGTTCCTGCACCACGATGGTGATCACATAGACCGCCACGATCAGCGCTGGGATCAGCACAAAGCGCTGGGCCGGGAAGGCGTACCAGGCGGCGACGCAGAGGAGGCTGCGGGCGATGGCATGGAAGGCGCCGATCCAGTGCTGGATGATCCAGCTGTAGGGCAGCCACATCAGGCCGGCCAGCACGCCGAGGGTCAGCGGCAGCGATTCATGGTTCTGCGCCGCCCAGGGCAGGGCGATGGTGAAGACCAGCAAGCTCATCAGCATGCCGGACATGAAGAGGCGATCGAACTCGTTCTTGGGCCGGCCTTTGGCGAAGAAGTTCTCGCCGGTCAGGCGCGACAAGCCCATGCCCAGGTAGAAGATCGAGCCGGTGGCGAAGTAAAGCGTCATCACTGCCTGGAAGGGCGTGCCCAGCCAGCCGACCAGGCCGATCACCGACCAGGCCAGGGTGCCGGCCAGGGGCATGGCCAGGCCGCGGCGGCGGCTGAATTCTTCGCGCTGGACTTCCAAGCTGCGGCGGCCGGCGCTGAGGTCTTGTTGCGGGGTCATGGCGGGGCTCCTAGATGGCGGTGGGAGATGAAGAAACCAAGGTGCCGCCATGGTGCCGGCCGCGGCCGTGGCGTCTGGCCCTGATTCGACGAATCGACAGCTGCTGCGACGCGAAGCCAGACTGGGCGATGAAGAGGGGGCCGCTTGCGACAATGCGCGCCACTGCTTCCTTCTTGCCTCCCTTGCTCAGCCGCCTCTGCCGGGCCGGCCGATGATGATGATCAATACGCTCTCTGTGTCCGATGCCCCGGGCCTGCCGCTGGCCGGCCTGCGCGTGATCGAGTTCACCCATATGGTCATGGGCCCGACCTGCGGCATGGTGCTGGCCGATCTGGGCGCCGAGGTGATCAAGGTCGAGCCCCTGGATGGCGACAGCACGCGCCAGCTGCTCGGCTCGGGCGCCGGCTTCTACCCCCTGTTCAACCGCAACAAGCTCAGCCTCAGCCTCGACGTCAAGGACCCGCGCGGCCTGGAAATCGTGCTCAAGCTGGTGGCCGGCGCCGATGCCTTCAGCGAGAACTTCCGCAGCGGCACCATGGAGCGCCTGGGCCTGGGCTATGAGGCCCTGAGCCGCCTCAACCCGCGCCTGATCTACGTCTCGCACAAAGGCTTTCTGCCCGGCCCCTACGAGCACCGCACCGCGCTCGACGAGGTGGTGCAGATGATGGGCGGCCTGGCCTATATGACCGGCCGCCCGGGCGACCCGCTGCGCGCCGGCAGCAGCGTCAACGACATCATGGGCGGCATGTTCGGCGCCATCGGCGTGCTGGCGGCGCTGCAGCAGCGTCAGCAGACCGGCCGCGGCCAGCAGGTGCAGGCCAGCCTGTTCGAGAACAACATCTTCCTGGTCGCCCAGCACATGATGCAGTTCGCCGTTACCGGCAAGGCGGCCGCGCCCATGCCGGAGCGCATCTCGCCCTGGGGTGTTTACGACGTGTTCGCCGTGGCCGATGGCGAGCAGATCTTTCTGGCCGTGGTCGGCGACACGCAGTGGGCCACTTTTTGCCAGGCTTTTGGCTTTGCCGATCTGCAGGCCGACCCGCGCCTGCTGACGAACAATCTGCGCGTGCTGGAGCGTGCCTGGTTGATCCCCGAGCTGCGCCGCCGCCTGCAGCCGCGCACTGCGGGCGAGATCGCGGCCGTGTTCGAAGCGGCCGGCCTGCCCTTTGCGCCCATCACCCGGCCCGAGCAGCTGATGGACGACCCGCATCTGCTCGCCACCGGCGGCCTGGCGCCCATGACCCTGCCCGATGGCCGCGCGACACGCGTGCCCTTGCTGCCCCTGAGCCTGGACGGCGAACGCCTGGGCCTGCGCCGCGACCCGCCGCGTTTGGGGCAGCACAGCCGCGAACTTTTGCGCGGCCTGGGCTATGAGGACGCGGCCATCGAGGCCCTGGTCGCCGAGGGCGTGCTCGGCGTGCAAGGTGAGGGCGCCGCGCCGGCTTTGGGCTGAGCTGAGTCTGCGCTGGGGCGAAATGGCGCAGGGAAGGTGCTGGGCGGAGGCCGGCTGCGCTAAGGTGTCGCCATGCCCTTGAGCTCCTCTCCCTCTCCTTCTTTTTCCTTCTCGCCCGCCGCCGCCCAGCGCCGTTTCAGCCTGGGCTTTGCCGCCGTGATGTTGGCCGTGGGCCTGCTGCACAGCCTGTCCGAGCTGCAGCAGTACCGGGCCCATGGCGGGCAGCACCCCTGGGAGCCATTTCTCTGGGAGCTGAGCTCGACCCTGTGCACGGCTTTGCTGGCGCCGCTGATCTACCGTCTGCATGCGCGCAGCCTGCGCCTGCCCGGGTGGCCGCCGGCGCTGGCCCTGCATCTGGGCGGTGCGCTCGGCTACACCGCCCTGCATGTGGGCGGCATGTTTGGCCTGCGCTTTGCCGTGTACGCGCTGACGGGCGTGGCCTATGAGCCCGGCAGCCCGGGCGATATCGTGATCTACGAGGCCGGCAAGGATGTCGTCAGCTATGGCTTCATCGTCGGCCTCTGCCATGGCCTGCAGCTGCACGAGGCCAGCCGCCAGCGCGAGCAAGACCTGCTGCGCCTGCAGACCGAGCTGGCCGAGGCCCGGCTGACGCGCCTGGCCGAGCAGATCCAGCCGCACTTTCTGTTCAACACCCTGAACCTGATTTCCTCGGTGATGTATGAGGACGTGGCGCGCGCCGACCGCATCGTCTGCGATCTGGCGGCCCTGCTGCGCCAGGCCTTGAACGCCCAGGAAAACGGCCGTCACAGCCTGGCCCAGGAGCTGGACTTGATCCAGCCCTATCTGGCCATCATGCAGGCGCGCTTTGGCGAACGCCTGCAGGTGGAGATCGAGGCCAGCGAGGCGGCGCGGGCCTGCCTCTTGCCCAGCCTCTTGCTGATCGCACCGGTCGAAAACGCCATCACCCATGATGTGGCGCACAGCGCCGGGCCGGTGCGGCTGCGGCTCAGCGCCGAGCTGCGCGCGGGCCGCCTGTGCCTGCGCGTGCACAACAGCGGCCGGGCGCCGGCGGCCTTCGAACGCGAGGGCGCGGTCGGTCTGGCCAACACCCGCGAACGTCTGCGCGTGCTCTACGGCGAGGCCGCGCGCGTGAACTTGGCCGCCGATGGCGCCGGCGGCACGGTGCTGGACCTCGAGTTGCCGGAGCAGCGCGCATGAGCGTGGAAGCGCCAGGCGGGCCGGCGCCGCTGCGCGTTCTGATCGTCGACGACGAACCGCCGGCGCGCGCCAAGCTGCGCCGCCTGCTGGCCACCCAGCCCGGCATCAGCCTCTTGGCCGAGGAAGCCGGCGATGCCGAAGCAGCCCTTCGCCTGGTGCAGGCCCTGCGCCCCGATGCTGTATTTCTCGACATCCAGATGCCGGGCCGCAGCGGCCTGGAGCTGGCCCTGGACTTGCCCGAGGGCACGCTCTGCGTCTTCTGCACTGCCTTTGATCAGCATGCCGTGCGTGCCTTTGATCTGCATGCGGTGGACTATCTGCTCAAGCCTTTCACGCCTGAGCGCTTGGCCGAGAGCGTGCAGCGCCTGCTGCAGCGAAGGCGGGCGCAAGCGCCGGTGTCCGCTGAAGTTCCACGTCAGGCTTGGCTCAGCGCCTTGCAGCAAATCCAGCCGGTGCCCGGCCACTGGCTGGTGCCGCAGCGGGGCGGCGCGGGCTTGTTCAAGCTGCCGCTGGCTGATGTCGAATGGGTGGCCGCGGCCGACAACTACATCGAGTTGCATGCCCCTCCGGCCGCCCATCTCGACCGCTGCACCCTGGCTGACTTTCTGGCCCATGCCAGTGTGCAAGGCCGCTTCCTGCGCGTGCATCGCAGCCATGCCATCAACCCGGCTCATGTGCTGGGCCTGACGGCCTTGCCGCGCGGTGAGGCCGAGCTGTTGATGCGCTCGGGCGCGCGCCTGCGGGTCTCGCGCAGCCACCGCGCGCAGCTCGCTTGAGGCGGGAAAAGTGTCAGCAATTGCAAGCAAAGCGAGCCTTTGCGAGGCCTCAAGCGCCTGTTTTCGGGGCTTGTGGCGGCCGCAGCCTCGGACACAACGATAATCGCGCTCCCCGCAATGGGATTTTCTTTTCCGCACCCACTGGATATCTGATGAACAAAAGTGAATTGATCGAAAGCATCGCCACCAAGGCAAGCCTGACCCGCGCCCAAGCCGCTTCGGCCCTGGACGCTGCGCTCGGCTCGATCACCGAAGCCCTGGTGGCCGGCGATGCCGTGGCCATCCTCGGCTTTGGCAACTTCAAGGTCAGCGAGCGCGCTGCCCGCACCGGCAAGAACCCCGCCACTGGTGAAGCGCTGGAAATCGCCGCTGCCACCGTGCCCAAGTTCACCCCGGGCAAGGCACTCAAAGACGCTGTGAACGTCAAGAAGTAAGTAAGACAAAAAGGATCCGGCTTCGGCCGGACCCTGCGATGAGACAAGGGCGCCCGTCATTTGACGGCGCCCTTTTCTTTTGGGGTGTGCAGGCAGCTGATGGCTGCCGACGGAACCAAGCTTGAATTCGATGGTCTGGTTTCCGCGCTGCGGTGACTCGGCCCGCCGCCGTGCTCATGGTGCCCGGGTCGGCTCTGCGAGCCGGCTCTCCTCGCTGCTCACTGCGCGGCTCAGCGGCGCCAAGCTCCCTCCGTTCGCTGCGCTCACTGTGGTCAAACATTGGCGCCGAGTCAGTGCTTGAGGCGCGCTTGAAGCAAGCTTCAGCGCGCGCCTGATCCGCTCCGTTGCGCTCTCGGCCGCGCACAAATCGCCCGTCGGCGGGCCGAGCCACCTCCGAAGATGGCGTGTTCCACCGACGAGGGGCACATCGTTCGCGATGCAAGCGCCCTGCAGTTCGGGCCGCTGCCGGGCGATTTGTGAAGGGCTGAGCAGCGCAGCGGCTCGGGGCGCGCGCGTACCCGCGCGCTTCAAGCTCTGACTTGGCGCGTCTGTCTGAACGGAACGAACGCAGTGAGTGAAGTGAGTTATGCGCCAGCCCCGAGGCGCGAGCAGCGCAAGGCAGTCGGCCCGCCAGGGCCGACCCCGGAACCATGAGCCCGGCGGCGGCCCGGACTGCAGGGCCTCACGAGGGAGAACAAGAAGGCTGCCATGTGCCGCTTGCAGAAGAAAAGCAGGCTACGGCTTCGCCGGTGCTGACAGCAGGGCCTTGGCCGCTTCGATGCGCAGCGCCATCGCCACGCCTTCGTCGTTCATCACGCCCAGCAGAAAACGGCGCGGGTCGGTTTCATCGGCACCTTGTGTTGCGAGCCCCACGGGAGCCATAGGCCGTGCCGGCTGGGCGCTCGGCGTTGGTGGGGGCGCCGTGCTACCGGCCCTGGCGCCCAACTGCTCCAAAGCCGCCGCAAGTTGGGCCGGGCTGATGCAAACAAGGCGGCCCAGCACTTCGGCCTGCGCCTCGGGGCCAGGCTCGGTGTCCAGCCAGGGCTCGTCGCTGAAGACCGGTGCCAGATCGGGGGCCACAAAGGCCGACCACTGCTCACCCGCGACCGGTTGTTGCCGCTGAGGCGGCAGCGCGGGGGCAGCCGTGGCCATGGCGGCGGACCACAGGCTCAGCCGCGTCGGGCGCAGCTCGGGCAGATAGGCGCGGCACAGCGCAGGCAAGAGCTCGGCGGCCTGCGCGGCCATGCCGACTTCGGCCAGTGCAAACCAGAGCTGGAAGCCGTCGTGGCCGTTGACCGCAATCGCCGGAGCCGGCAGGCCCAGATCGCTTTGCACGCCGCGCCAGACGGCGCCCAGCGCGCTCCAATCGGCCGGCCTGGCCAATTCCAGAGCGGCCGCGCGGGGCGGCGCGCTCAGGGCCGTGGCGTGGCTGCCGTAGAGGCGTTGCAGATCCTGTTGCAGTCGCTTGTCATTCATGGGCGCTATTTTGCGCCGCGGCTCGAGCTTAGGGCTGGAGCCTCAGGCGCAGCCAGCACCCGCTCGCGCAGCAGCGACAGGGGCAGCGGCCCATGCTTGAGCACGCGGTCATGGAACTCGCGGATGTCAAAGCGCGCGCCATCGCGCCCCTGCATCTCGCTGCGCAGCTGGCGCAACAGCACTGCACCCTGCTTGTAGGTGATGGCTTGGGCCGGCCACTGGCGCACGCGCCGGATCTCGCGCTCGGCCAGGGCCGGCAGCATGGGCAGCTGCTCGCGCCAGAAGGCCTGCGCCTCGGCCTCGCTCCAGCCCAGCTCGTTCAGGCCGACATCGAGCACCACGCGTATGGATCGCACCAAGTCCCATTCGACCGCGCCGAGCGCATCGCCGTCCTGCTGGAACAGGCCCAGCTCGGCGCCGTACTCCTCGACGTAAGCGCCCCAGCCTTCGGCAAATGCGGAGTAAAAGCCATGGGGCAGGCCCAGCGGGCAACCGCGCCCTGCTTGGGCATAACGGCTTTGGTAGTGGTGGCCCGGCGTGCTCTCGTGCAGCAGCAGCCAGTCGACATTGCGGCGGCCATAGCCTTCGCGTGCCTTGTTGAAATAGAAGGTCGCTTCGTCCGGTTCGTAATAGCCATCGACTGGCAGCGCCGCGCCCAAGGTGGAGGCCTTGATCGCCGGGCCGGTGATGCCGGTGTCCGGAAAGAGCTTGGCCATATGGCGCTCGACGATGGCCTGGCGTGCCTCGTAATCGGCCTGCGGCGTGGCGCCCTCGGGGTAGCGGAAGTCCGGGCCGGCCAGATAGGCAGTGAAGTCCGCATCGCGTCCGGCATAGCCCATGCGCGCCTGCAGCACGCGATAGCGGCCCTGCGCCCGCACCAGCTCGGCGCGGCCCATGGCCATCAGGTCCGAGGCGCTGCGCTCTTGCGTCAACCAGGCCTTGCGCAACCAGCGGTACCAGTCCTTGCCCAGCGCACTCTGCGCCAGTCCTTGCTCCGACAGCTGCGCGCCGCTGCCCAGTGCCCGGAAACGCTCCAGCACCTGGAGCTTGTGCAGATGCAGGTCCAACTCGAAGTCGATTTGCTCCAGCTGCAGGCGCTGGCAAGTGGTGGCGGCGGGCCGTTCCAGGGCGTGCAGCGCCTGGTTCAAGGCCAGCAGTTGCTGGCGTTGCGCGGGCAGATCGGTCTCCTTGTCGATCTTGTTGAGGCTTTTCAGGAAGGACAGCTCCATCTCGCCACCCAGTCCGAGCTCGCGATGGACCTGGCTGTAGCGGGCGATGAAGGGCTCGATCGCGGCGGCGGCAGGCGGCATCGGCTCTGCGGCGGCGGCCTGAT
This sequence comes from Kinneretia sp. DJ1R-11, assembly GCF_025717595.1. Classification (NCBI taxonomy): domain Bacteria; kingdom Pseudomonadati; phylum Pseudomonadota; class Betaproteobacteria; order Burkholderiales; family Sphaerotilaceae; genus Roseateles; species Kinneretia sp. DJ1R-11. The sequence goes on along the minus strand of NZ_JAJIRR010000001.1, from coordinate 389,115 downwards.
TGCTGCCGCTGCCGAACAGCAGCAGCAGGCTCAGGGCTGCAGGCACGAGGGGCTTGGAAGGGTGGCTGGACATAGAGAAAAGCAGGGGGAGGCGCATGGGCGGCAGTATCGGCGTCGCCTGCCGGCCAGCCAAAGGCCATGGCTGTGACTTCAAGTCATGAGGTCGGTCGGAGTCGGCGCTTCCAAGAGCTTGATTTTGTTGGGTGTCCGATGCGGAGCAAAGTCCGTCGGAAACCACCGAATCGACCACCGTGAACCCTCGGCAACAAATAAGGTCCGTCGGGTGCGGTAGCGACTGAAGGCAGCGTCCCGTGGCCGCGGCAGGACCTGGTCCCGGCCACAAGGCAAGGCCCTTCAGTACAGACTAGATGGCAGCAAAGTGCCCAAAGCTGAAGTTCGCCGGCCAGCAGCTATGTTCACTTTTTGAACGGCGGCTGCGGATTGCTCAGTAGCGTTCAATCTGAGTGAGCCAAACCTGCCTTTTGCTGCCATGCCTTGGATAACAGTTCAGTTTGGGTAATTTACACACTCGGGTTTCGCGCTGAATTTGCAAACGATCCGATGTGAGCACCACCGCAAAAGCCGGTCCTCACTAGAATGCCCAGCACAACAAGACAAGGGCTTCAGGGATGGTTTCACCGACACCTCCGTCAGGGGCCGGACAAGTTCGCGAGCGTGCGCGGTCCGTACTAACTGCCTTGGCACGCGGGCTTGCCCGCTTCAAAGGGCCCATCGTTGCTATCGCCGGTGTCGGCGCCGTGCTCAGTGGTTTTGTGGGCTGGTACACGACCTATAAAGCCATCGCAGCCACGCCAACGGTTCAAAGCACTCCCACGCAGAATGCCGATGCGATTAATCCGCTGTCCATTCTCGTGCTGCCCTTCACCAACCAGACCGGTGACGCAAGCAAAGGCTATATTGCAGACGCCCTGACTAGCAGTATCAGCGCTGACTTGAGCCGCATTCGTGATGCATTTGTAGTGCCCACCGCCACGGCCTTCACTTACAAGGAGAAGAATCTCACTGTGGCCCAGGTGGGCAAAGACGCAGGTGTACGCTTTGTGCTGCAAGGCAGCGTGGTAGCCAGCGGTGACAAATTGCGTATCAGCGCGCAATTGGCGGACACACAAAGCGGCAAGCAGTTATGGAATGAAGTATTCGAGGGCGAAACGACCAATCTTTTCGAACTGCAAGACCTAGTGACCGCGCGCATTGGCAATAGCATCGGCATTGAGATGGTGATTGTGGCGGCTAGAGAAAGTGAAAAGCGCAAGAGTAGCCCGAAGGTGGCTGATCTGAATATGCGACAACGCGGCTTGGAGCTAAAACCGCTAAGTGAAGACACCTTTAATCAGCGTGAAACCTTGTTGCGCGCCATCATCAAGCTGGAGCCAGACAACGCCGTTGCAACAGCCCAGCTGGCGTACCTTTTGGCCACCTATGCGGACAACTTTCTCGACGAAAAGAGCCCTAGATTTCCGCACATTTATATGGAGGCTAAAGCACTCGCTCTAAAGGGCAAGACTATCGACCCTCAATTGCCGGATATTTACTCCGCGCTGGCGCGTGTTGCCAATTCAATCGACAATGACAATGCCGAAATGTTGCGTTATTACGAGGTGGCCTTAAAGCTCGCACCCAAAAATCCCCAGAGCTACAATAATTTGGCCATATGGTATTTCTATGACGGGCAACCCAAGGCGGCAATTGAACTTCTAGAAAAGGCAATATCCCTTTATCCGAAAGCACCCTATTACAATATTAATGTAAATATGTCGCGCTGTTTCCTGATGCTTGGGGATAATGCCGCAGCAATTGCCTGGGGGCAAAGGGCGATTGATATTGATCCGACATATAATTTTGGCTTTTCAAATCTCGCCATGGCTTACGCAAATTTGGGGCAAATGGACAAAGCGAGGCAGTACGTCGACGAATACAAACGACTTATTAAAACTAGTCAAAATACCGGTATCGGATTTGAAAAAATTGACGGCTCCGAGTCGCCCGCCTACGTCAAGTATTACAACGAACACTACCTTCCCGAGTGGCGTAAGGCAGGGTTGCCGGAATGAGCGAAGTCCCCGTGTATCCGCTGAGCTTTGATGGCCCAGAAATGGGCTGGCAAATTTAAACCCACTGTCCTTTTTGGAATGCGGTCACACAAAAGTTTCCGCTGCCTCATCGGTTACCGCTCTTGAGCTTGAACTTCCGCTCCGGGCACTTTGTTGCCGCCCGCGACGAATGGGCCTGCAATGGATCGAGACCGGCGGCTCCGCTGCGATGTCGGCGAGCGCGAACGAACTGCCACCCAATGATGCCGACAACGACCCCAAGGCAAGGGGCGCGTCGCCAACCATGCTCGACCGACCTTGTTCAAGTCCGACGGACCTTATTACTTGCTGTCAGCTGCCAGCCAAAAAGCCTCCTGTGGGTCGCCAGCCTCCGCCATGTTGCGCCGCTTGCCGCCCATAACCGCACAAGCCAGCGTCCCGGTATGAGCAGCGGGTTGATGTGTGAAGAACATGGATGCGGGACGCGGTGAGGTGATCTGCGTCTTGATGCCCGCCCGCCCGACCGCTTCGCGTCGGCTCCGCCTATGACAGCGATACTGCCTCATGCCTGTTGCCACGCGCTTCTTTCCCCAGCTTTACCCCTGGCTCTTCGTCGCCCTTTGGAGCACGGGTTTCATTGGCGCCAAGTACGGCCTGCCTGATGCGCAGCCGCTGACGTTTCTGAGTCTGCGCTATGCCTTGGTGTTGCTGCTGATGGGCGCCATCGTGCTGTGGACGCGGGCGCCCTGGCCGGCGCGGGGCAGCCGGGCCTGGGGCCATATCGCGGTGTCCGGCCTGCTGGTCCATGGCGTGTATTTGGGCGGCGTGTTCATGGCCATAGGCCATGGCTTGCCCGCTGGCATCACGGCTTTGCTGGTGGGCCTGCAGCCGCTTCTGACGGCGCTGGGTGCCGGCCTGCTTCTCGGCGAGCGGGTGCGGCCGGCGCAGTGGCTGGGTTTGCTCTTGGGCCTGACTGGCGTGAGCCTGGTGCTGGCGCACAAGGTGGCGGCAGGTCTCGGCGGCGCCGCCTTGCTGGCCATGCTTTTGCCGGCGTTTGTAGCCCTGCTGGGCATCACGGCTGGCACGCTCTATCAAAAACGTTTCTGCCCGGCCTTTGACCTGCGCACCGGCTCACTGATCCAGTTCCTGCCTTGCTTGTTCTTGACCTTGCTGGCGGCTTGGGCCGGCGGCGAGAGCCTGCAGGTGCACTGGAGCGGGCAGTTCTTCTTTGCCCTGGGCTGGTTGGTGCTGGTGCTCTCGCTGGGCGCGGTCAGCCTGCTCAATGTGCTGATCCGCCAGGGCAGCGCCGTCCATGTGGCCAGCCTCTTCTACCTGGTGCCGCCCACCACGGCCGTGTTCGCCTGGGCCTTGTTTGGCGAAACTCTGCATGGCCTGGCGCTGGCCGGCATGGGGGTGGCGGTGGCAGGGGTGTGGTTGGCGCGGCGGTGAAGGCTGAGCTGGCGGCCTAGCGCCAAAACTTTCCGTCGGGTCCGATGATGGCCAAATCGGCATAGTCCATGCCCGTGTGATCGCTGCTGCTGAAGCGCAGTTCGAGTCCGCCGAGATCGATCTTGCCGAGGCCGTCGAGCGCGCGCAGCAGGCCGGCGCGATTGAGGTCTTTGCCGGCCCTGCGCAGGCCGGCCACCAGCACCTTGGCGGCGGCGAAGCCCTCGACATTGGAGGGCGTGAGTTCTTTCAGGCCGGCCGCCTTGGCCAGCTCCTGAGCCTCGCGGATCATGGGCGTGTTCAGCGAGCGCTCGGACGGGAATACCTGGCTGACGATAATGCCGCGGCCGAGTGTGTCCAGCTGCTTGACGAAGCCCGAAGAGGCATTGTTGGACAGGGTCACGACCTGTGCCCCGGAGCCCGCGGCGCGCAAGGCCTTGACGCCGTCGGCCACGGCCGCACCGGCGCCGATGAAGAGCAGGGCCTGGGCATCGGCTTTGACCAGCTGGGCCACCACTGCCGTCATGTCCGGCTTCTCGCGCGGGAACTTCAAATGCGCCAAGGGCTGCAACTTGGCGGTCTGCAAGCCCTTGAGTGCGCCGGTGGCCGCATCGGCGCCGAAGCTGTCGTCCACCTGGACCAAGGCGATGCGGCTGATACCCATGCCGACCAGATGCTGGATCGAGCGCTCGGCCTCACGCTGGTAGGTGGCGCGCACATTGAAGACATAGGGGTTGACCGGCTTGTGCAGCAGCATGGCGCCGGTCGAGGGCGCGACCAGGGCCAGCTTGTGTTCGGCCAGCAGGGGCAGGATGGCCTGGCTGTGTGGCGTGCCGCGATTCAGGAACAGGGCCAGCACGCCTTGATCGATCAGCTTCTTGGCGTTCTCGGCGGCCAGCGTGGGTTCGAACTTGTCGTCCAGCGAGATCAGCTCGATGGCCTGGCCATTGATGCCGCCGGCGGCGTTGATGGCGTTCAGGTAGAGCTTGGCGCCTTCGGTGGTCTCTTTGACCCCAGCCGCCACCGGACCGCTGAAGCCCGCGGTCTGGCCGATCTTGATCTGGGCTACGGCCGCAGCGGTGAGGCTCAGGCTGCAGCACAGGGCGATGGCAAGGCGACGCAGTTTCATGGGTGAAAGTCTCCGGGTTGACGGGCGGATTGTGGCAAAGGTGGGTGGGGGGTGAACAGGTGAATGGGTGAACAGGTGAATGGTGAATGGTGAATGGTGAATGGTGAATGGTGAATGGGCATTCCACTTCGCCACGGGCCTGACTCGGTTCGCCCCAGATCGCTTGGCCGGGGCAGGGCGGGCAGCGATGCTGGCGGCATGAAACAAGCTACACATAACCCCCGCCTTTTTTTCCTCGACTGGCTGCGCATCCTCGCCTTTGGCCTGCTCGTGCCCTACCACGTGGGCATGTACTACGTGACTTGGGGCTGGCATGTCAAAAGCCCGGCGGCCAGTTCTACGCTGGAGCCGCTGATGCTGTTGAGCGCGCCCTGGCGCCTGGGCCTGCTGTTCTTCATCGGCGGAGCGGCTCTGGCCCAGGCCTGGGTGCGCGCGCAGGCGCAGGGCCACACGCCGGCCCGCTTGCTGCGCCGTCGCAGTGCGCGTCTGCTCTTGCCCTTGGTGTTTGGCATGCTCGTCATCGTGCCGCCGCAGAGCTATTTTGAGGTGGTGCAGAAGCTGGCCTACTCGGGCAGTTACTTCGAATTCATGCAGCAGTATCTGCAGGGCTATGAGGGCTTTTGCCGCATCGAAGAAGGCAGCCGGCAATGCCTGAGTCTGCCCACCTGGAACCACCTCTGGTTCCTGCCCTACCTTTGGGTCTACGGCCTGATCGGCTGGCTGCTGCTGCACCAGGCACCCGCCGTCTTGGCGCAGTGCGGCCGGCGCCTGGCTGCTCTGGGCCCCTGGGGCTTGCTGCTGGGTCTGGCCGTGCCACTGATCTTGGCTCGCCAGCTGGCGCTCGCTTTTCCGTCCACCCACAATCTGAAGTGGGACTGGTACAACCACGCCCAATACCTGAGCCTCTTCCTGCTGGGCATGCTGGCCTCTCACGCCGGTTCGGCCTTCTGGGCGCGTCTGAGTGCCGTGCGCTGGCCGGCCCTGGTCGGCGCCTTGGCGGCCTGGGCCTTGTTGCTGGTGTACTTCGACGCCTACGACGGCGCCACACCGCCCGAGACCTTGCGGGTGCTGATGCGAGGCGTCTGGGGCCTGATGCAGTGGTGGTCCACGGCGGCGGCCTGCGGCTTTGCTTACCTGCACCTCAATGCCGATTCGGCCTGGCGTCGGCGCTTGGGTGCCGCCGTGTTCTGCGTCTACATCTTGCACCAGACGGTGATCGTGCTGCTGACGCAGTTGCTCGCACCCTTGCAACTGACGCCCTTGCTCGAAGGGTTGATGCTGGTGCTGATGACCTGGATGCTGTGCGCGCTGGTCTATGGCCTGGCTCGCCGGGTGCTGCCGGCACCGCTGGCCTTGCTCCTGGGCGTGGACGGCGCCAAGACCCCAGACCCGCAAGCCGGCCGGGCAGCCGCGACAATCGCAGCCCTTGCCACTGTCGATGCGAAAAGTCCTCAATGATGAAATATCTGCACACCATGGTCCGCGTGACCGACCTCGACGCCTCGCTGAAGTTTTACCGCGATGCCCTGGGCCTGGTTGAGATGCGCCGCAGCGAGCACGAAGCCGGCCGCTTCACCCTGCTCTACCTCGCAGCCCCGGGCGACGAGGCCGGCAAGTACCAGCCCCAGGTCGAACTGACCTACAACTGGCCCGACGCGAATGGCCAGGGCGAGGTCTACAGCGGCGGCCGGAACTTCGGCCACCTGGCCTTTGCCGTGCCCGACATCTACGCCGCCTGCCAGCGCCTGGCCGACCATGGCGTGACCGTGCTGCGCCCGCCACGCGACGGCCGCATGGCTTTTGTGCGCTCGCCCGACGGCATCTCGGTGGAGCTGCTGCAGGACGGCCCGGCGCTGGCACCGGCCGAGCCCTGGGCGTCCATGCCGAATACGGGTTCTTGGTAAGGACGGCTCAAGCGCCGTTCTTCTTGCGGCTTTCTAGCTGCGCCCAGAGCGCCTCGGCCTTCTCGGCCGCTTGCTGGCGGCCGGCATCACCGAGCTGCAGATAGTCCTGGGTCTTGAGGAACCAGTCGGCGCTGAGCTCATCGCCCGCGCGGCGGGCGATCAGGTTCCAGGCGGCCGCGTCGAGCGGCTTTTTCTCCAGCAGAAAGGTCTCGGAGATCATGGCCGCAGCGTGCCGATTGCCGCGCAAATAGGCCTCGGTCAGTGCGCTGCGCGCCGCCTCGCGGTAGGGGAAGCCGGGCTCATGCTCGGCCTCTTGCGGTTTGCCGTCGAGGGCAAACAAATAGCGCTCGGCCAGATGGGTCAGGGCCTGCACATCCTTGGCGGCGGCAGCCTGGCGCAGCTGGCCCAGCGGCATGCGGTAGTAGCGCTCGTCGATTTGGTAGCCCAAGCGGCGCAGCTGTTCGTTCAAGGCCCGGTCCTCGGGGCTGAGCTCGGGGGCTTCGCTGCCACCCGTCTCGGCCATGGCCGTGGAGGCTTGCGCCAGCTGCCAGGGATTGCTGCTGCTTGTGGCAGCGCTGGCGGCCGGGCCGCGTGGCAGCGGCTGGTCGACTGCGGTGAACAGATCACGCAGGCCGTAGGCCGGCTGGCCAGCTTGCGCTGCGGCCAAGTCGGCTTTCTCTTTTGCCTGCTCGGCAGCCAAGCGTTGCTGTTCGGTGGCGGCCTCGTCCCACTGCCACCAGGCAAACAGTCCGGTGGCCAGCAGGGCGACGGCCATGCCCCAGCGTGTGGCGGTCATGGCCGTTTTCATCAGATATTGTTCAAGCAGGCGCCCAGGCCGTTGGCGTAGCCGTAGCGCGAGTAGTAGTCGCGTTGCGAGGGCGTGCCGTGCTCTGCATAGTCCGCGGCATTGCGCGCCGAGCGCACGGCCGACTCGATGAAGCTGGGATAGCGCAGGGTGGTCTGGGCGTACTTGGCGAAGGTGCCGCCGACACAATCGGCCTGCAACTCTTGCATGGGCGCGCGTTTGTTGATGCCGCGAGTGAACTGGATCGAGTGACCCCACTCATGAGCCAGGATGAACTTGGCCACGTAGTTGCCGTAGTTGTTCTCCTGACCTTGCAGAAAGGAGGTGCCGACGCTGATGGTGTAGGGGCCGCAAGCCATGGCGTTGGGCGAGGGTTCACCGCAGGCGCGCTGGTTCACGTACACCGTGGGCCGGGCGTAGCCGCCGAGCTGGCCGCGAATCTCGTTGGCCGAGTTTTGGATGTAGGTGTTGTTCACCGTGGCAGCGCCAGCGGGCAGCAGGCTCAGGGCCAGCGCCAGGGTGGCCGAGGCTTTGAGGGCCAATACGTGGGGGCAGGTGGTCTTCTTCATGGTGGGAGTTCTCACAAGCTGAGGAGCAAAGAAAGTGGCCGCGCCCGATGGGCAGGGCCGTCGATGCGCACACTCCAACAGCTTGTGCGCCTGCCGCAAAGTATCGGCAGGCTCCTCTGCCTCCCGGCTGAGGGTTTCCATGGCATTTGCGTGTTAACCCGCCTGCAAGCTCTTACAGGAAGGGCTGTGCCGCAAGGGATTCCGTCGGGCCAGCGCGGGGGGCAGGCGCCAAACTGAATCAATAACGGTGATTTCCAGCGGTCTGTGAAATGGGGGCAGGAGCAGGCGCTCAGCGCCGCCCGAACATCATCTGCCGCGCCACGGCCCGCTTCAGCGGCGGCGCCATCTGCAGCGCTGCCAGCGCCAAGCCGCGCGCGGCCGGCAGGCCGGGCCATCGCCAGGCAAAGGTCCGGGCCAGGAAATCGGTGGCGGCGATCATGCTCCAGCGGTCGGGCGCGCGCTGCCACTCGACGCGGCGCAGAGCCTGGCTGACCCAGAGCGCGGCTACATCGGGGGCGCTCGATCGCGCCTGGCCCTTCACCAGGGCGTCGACCAAGGCATAGGCATCGCGCAGGCCCAGGTTCAGGCCCTGGCCAGCCACCGGGTGCAGGGTCTGGGCGGCATTGCCGATGCGCACGACCTGACCCTCGACCAGGCTGCGCTCGGCATTCAGGCCCAGGGCAAAGCATTTGAGCGGGCTGATGCCTTGCAGCGTGCCCACGCGCGCCGGCAGCAGGCTCTGGATCACGGCCAAGCGCTGCGCGTCGCTGAGCGAGGCGATGTCGTCGTCGGCCTGGGGCATGCACCAGACCAGGGCCGCGCGGCGCTGCCCGTCGCGCGGGCGCAGGGGCAGCAGGGCCAGCGGGCCGTTGCGGGTGAAGCGCTCGAAGGCCAGGCCCGGCGGGCTGTCCTCGGCCAGGATGACGCTGCCGACCCAGGCGTTCTGCTGGTAATCGTGCGAAACGGCCTTGCGCGCCTGCTCGGCGAACACGCCGCCTTCGGCCACCACGGCCAGGTCGAAACTTTCCGCCACGCCGGCATCGACCTCGACGCCGGGCGCCAGCGGCTTGAGGCCTTGCACAGGCGTGCCGAAGCGGCTGAAGAGGCGGGTGGGTTCGGCCTGCACGCGGGCCTGCCAGCGTGCTTGCATGGGCGCCACCAACTGGCCGTAGCTGAGCACGGCGCCGAGCAGGCTGACCCCTTGCTCGGTCGCGCTCAGCCGCACCTCGGGCTCCTGGCTGGCGCCGAACAAGGGGTAGTTCAGTGTGGGCGGCGCTTGGCTGACGCTGACTTCCAGAATTGCCTGCGCCGCGTCGGCATCCCAGGCCTGCAGGCGCTGCAGCAGCTGCACGCTGCCCAGGGCCAGTGCCAGGGTGCGCGGGTCGCCCGACACATCTTTGTCCAGCGGCCGCGCATCGAACAGCGTGATCTGCGCTTGCGGCAGACGCTGCGCCGCCAGCAAGGCCAGGCTCAGGCCGGCCGGGCCGGCGCCGATGATGGCCAGGCGCAGTGGTGCTTGGCTCGCTGTGAGGGCGGAGTCGGGAGAGGTGGAAGGCATGGCGTCAGAGCCTGGCGAGAGCGGTCAAGCTGGGACTATAGCGAGCCATGCTTGGCATTCGGCTGCAAGCGGCACAAAGCAGCCGAATACAAAAGGCAACCACGGAGGCACAGAGGCACAGAGAAATACAAAGCCGAATTGGTTTTTGCTCTGTGCCTCCGTGCCTCTGTGGTTGCAATTGAATTTCCGCTTCGTGCCGAAACCCGCCATGCGCTGTGAATCACGGCGTGGCATTGCGGGTTCACAGCAAGCCAGGTGCGGCTGCGAGCGGGCCGCCGCGCTCAGACCGCCGTCAACTTCCGCTGGCCTTGGCCCGGCAAGACCTTGAGCGACTTGCCTACGCTGGCCGTGTAGTCGCGGCTGGTGATGGTGCTGACGAAGACCCAGTCCGAGCGGCATTCCTGAGCCGTGACGGTCAAGACCATGAAGCCGCGGCGCGAGGTGTCGGCGTATTCCAGCGGGCCGATCAGCTGCGTCAGGGCGCCGGCCAGCTGGGCCGGGTTCTCCTTGGGCAGATAGACCTCGAAGCCGGGCGAGGTGACCGAGCTGGTGGCGAACTCCACGCCGACCTGGTTGCCGGCCATGTCCTGCAGATCGCTGGCCCAGGCGTTGTGGGTGTCGCCGGCCAGTACGACCAGGTTCTTGTTGAGCTGACGCGCGGTGGCGAGCACAGTCTCGCGTGCGGCGGCATAGCCGTCCCAGGCGTCGAGGTTGTAGGGGATGCTGGGCTGGGCCAGGATGGCGCGCTCCTGCGCATTCAGGCTGGCTGGGTTGCTCTGGGCCTTGGCGACGATGGCGCCGTAGGCCGAGACGCTGACGCCACTGCCTGGGTTGTTGGCTTCGAACAAGATGGGCGCGGGGATGTTCATGCGGCCCATCAGCACCTGCTGGCCCAGCACCTGCCAGGTGGCGCTGGAGGCGCTCAGCTGTTGCTGCAGCCAGCCGGTCTGGGTGGTGCCCAGCAGCTGGCGGTTGGGCTTGGCCAGATCGGCGCCGAAGGCGCTGGCATTGAAGCCGCTGGCGCTGGTGTACTTGGCGTAATCCAGCGGTTCTTCGCGGCCGATCAAGCGCGTGTCCAGCATATGCAGGGACAGCAGATTGCCGAAGGCGAAGCTGCGGTAGATCAGCTCGGCGCTTTGCTGGCTGCGGATCGGCATCCACTCGTGATAGGCCTGGATGGCTGCGGCCTTGCGCTTGGCGTAGTCGCCCTCGGTGGCGGGCTGGTGGTTTTCGGCGCCATCGGTCCAAGCGTCGTTGCAAACCTCATGATCGTCCCAGATGGCGATCATGGGCACGTTGGCGTGCAGGCGCTGCAGGTCGCCGTCGTCGCGGTACTGCGCGTAGCGGCGGCGGTAATCGTTCAAGGCGATGATCTCGCCCGCGGGCTCAACTTCACGACCCAAGGTCTTGGCCTGTTCGCTGGCATAGCCGCCGCGGCCGTATTCGTAGATGTAGTCGCCCAGATGGACGGCCACATCGATGTCCTCGCGCTTGGCTGCCTCGGCATAGACATTGAAGTAGCCGGCCGGGTAGTTGGCGCAGGAGAACACCGCCAGCTTCACCTGGCTGACCGAGGCTCCGGTGGGCAGGGTCTTGGTGCGACCGACCGGCGAGTACTGGCTCTCGCAGCTGAAACGGTAGAAATACTTCTGGCCGGCTTGCAGGCCGGTGGCGTCAACCTTGACCGTGTAGTCGCGGGCCGCAGCGGCCTGGGCATCGCCCGAGGCGACGATGGTCTTGAAGTCGGCGTCGCTGGCCACTTCCCAGTGCACGTCCAGGTCACGCAGATCGGCGCTGTCCTTGGCGCGCACACGGGTCCACAGGATCACGCGTTCGGCTTGCGGGTCGCCGCTGGCCACGCCGTGGCTGAAGCTGACCGGAATCACCGCCAGGTCGCCGCCACCGCAGCCGCTCAGGCCCAGCGCTCCCAGGCCGGCTGCGCCAGCCGCCAGCGCGACCGAGCCGCGCACAAAGCTGCGTCGGCCGGCATCGGCTGTGTCATCCGCGGGTGTCGCCGCGGAGTGGAAGAAATTGTGCAGTTTGCTGGGAGAACTCATGGAAGTGCGCCGGCTTCAAGGCCAGGGTAGATGGGGCAAGCGGCGCAGTGTGCGTATGCACGGTGACATCTGTGCGACACGAGCTGTCGCCTAGGCGACTCGTGTGAGCCTAGGCAAGGACTTCACCGTCGAGTGCCTGGTCGCTCCGGGCCGGCCTTGTGGGGGTATCGCTGAGCTGAGCGCTGGCCTGTGGCGCTCTCGGTTACTCTGCACTTTTAGCCGCAGTGAATACAAACAGGCGAACACCACCATGCAATACCGTCGATTGGGCCGCAGCGGCCTGCAAGTTTCAGAGTTGTCCCTGGGTTCCTGGGTCACGTACCACAACCAGGTCGACACCAAGTCCGCCACCGAGATGCTCGCTGCCGCCTTTGATGCCGGCGTCAACTTCTTCGACAACGCCGAGGTCTACGCCCAAGGGCAGAGCGAGCGGGTGATGGGCGAGGCCTTCAAGGCCTTGAAATGGCCGCGCCTGCAGTATGTGGTCTCGACCAAGTTCTTCTGGGGCTTGAGCGGCGAAGGCAAGAACACGGTCAATCGCAAGGACACGCTCAACCGCAAATACCTGATGCAGGCCATCGACGGCGCGCTCACGCGCATGCAGCTGGATTTCATCGACCTGGTCTACTGCCATCGCCCCGACCCGCACACGCCGATCGAGGAAACCGTGCATGCCATGAGCGACATGATCACCCAGGGCAAGGCCTTGTATTGGGGCACCAGCGAATGGTCGGCCGCCGACATCCGCGCCGCCTGGGAGATTGCCGAGCGTCACCATCTGCACAAGCCGGTGATGGAGCAGCCGCAGTACAACCTCTTTCACCGCCAGCGTGTCGAGCAGGAATATGCCCGCCTCTACCAAGACATCGGTCTGGGCCTGACCACCTGGAGCCCGCTGGCCTCGGGTCTGCTGACCGGAAAGTACAAGGCCGGCATTCCCGATGGCAGCCGCGGCGCCCTTGAAAACATGGCCTGGATGCGCGAGCAGCTGCAGGATGCGGCCAAGAACAAGGCTGTGGCCGAGCTGGAGAAGGTGGCGGCCGACCTGGGCGGCAATGTGGCCCAGCTGGCCATCGCCTGGGCGAACCGCAACCCGCAGGTCAGCACCGTCATCCTCGGCGCCAGCAAGCTGTCCCAATTGCAGGACAACCTGGGCGCCCTGGCGCTGACGCCCAAGCTCACGCCCGAGGTGCTGGCGCGTATCGACGCCATCACCCAGCCGCTGGCACGTTGATCAGCGCGGGCCGGGCAGCGCTGTTCCGCGCCCGGCCACCCGCGTCCTTGTCCTACCATCGGGCGTGATGCGAAGCCCTTCTCGACCTTTTTGTTTTTGCTTCATTCTCGGCCTGGCCTGGCTGCTGCTTGGCCTGGCGCGAGCCGCGCCGGCGCCGGCCATGGCCACCTCCGGCCGCGGCCCTGCTGAGCTGGCCTTGCGATTCGAAGCCGTCGGCCAGAACGGCGTCATTCCCAACAATGTGCTGTCGGCCCTGGCGCAGGACCGTCAGGGCTTTTTGTGGGTGGGCTCGGCCGCCGGACTCTTGCGTTTCGACGGCTACAGCTTTCGCCAGCTGCAGCTGGACACTGCGGCCGAGGGCGGCCACCGCAGTCTCGGCTTTGTGCGGGTGCTGCTGGTGGGGCGAGATGGGCGCCTGTGGATCGGCAGTGATTCCGGTGGCCTGGCGGTTCACGACCCTGCCAGCGAGCGCACCCAGCTTTACAGCCACCAGCCGGCGCAGCCCGACCGCAGTGTGCCCGAGGGCACCGTGCTGGCCCTGGCCGAGGCGCCCGACGGGCAGCTCTGGCTGGGCACGGCGCTCCATGGCCTGAGCCGTTTCGACCCGGCGCGCCAAAGCTTTGTGCATTACCGCCACGAGCCCGGGCGGGCCGGCAGTCTGCCCGACAACAGCGTGCAAGCCCTGCTGCTGGACCGCGAGGGCACGCTCTGGGTCGGTGGTCTTGGTGGCCTGGCGCGCAAGGCGGCTGGCAGCGAGCAGTTCGAGCCCGTGCCTCTGCCAACACGGGCCCGCGCGGGCAGTGCCAGACCGGCCCAGCCCATCGTGCTGCGACTGGCCCAGGCCGAGGACGGGCAGATCTGGGTCGGCACGCAGCAAGGCGATCTGGCCCTGGTGGACCCCGGCAGCCGACGCGTCAGCGTGCTGGAGCAGAACGGCCCGCGCGGCGCGGTCTATGCCCTGACCCAGGCAAGCCCGGGCCTGATTTGGGTGGGCCGAGCCGGTGGTGTGGAGCTGCGCGCCGCTGATGGTCGCCTGCAGCAAATCCTGCGCCACAACCCTCGCAACCCCAGCAGCCTCGGTGGCAACGAGGTGCGCTGCCTGCTGCTCGACCGGGGCGGCTGGATGTGGGTCGGTGGCTTTGGTGGCGGCCTGCAGCGCCACGATGCCGACCAGCTCAGCATCGGCGTGCGCAAGCTCGACGAGCATGGCGATGCTGTCTTCGAAGACCCGAGCGCCCGCGCCTTGCTGGAGCTGGACGGGGGCGAGGTCTGGGTCGGTACCACGGCTCAGGGCCTGGGGGTGCTCGATGCCCAGCTGCGCTTGCACCGGCAGATCGATCTGCGCAGCGCGCTCAAGCGCCGGGCGGATGAGCCTGTGCGGGTCTCCACTCTGGCACGGGCTCGGGACGGCACGGTCTGGGTGGGCGTGGACTCACAGCTGCTGCGTGTCGACGCGCAGGGGCGCCTTTTGCAGAGCCTGGATGTGGCCCATGGGCGCTTGAGGCGCACGGTGCTTGCCCGCAACGGCGACCTCTGGGTTGGCACCCAGGACGGCCTGTACCAGCTGCTGGGCGGCCAGGGGCCGGCGCTGCGCCACCACCTGGCCGGCGGCGCGGCGCTCAGGGGCGAACTCAACGCCATCGTCGAGGCCGAGGACGGCGCGCTCTGGGTGGGCGGCGAGGCCGGCCTGTTCCTGCGCCCGGCCGGCGCGCGTGAATTTCAGAGCGTGCCCACGGTGGCCGGCCAGGGCCTGCGCAATGGCATCGTCACCGGCCTCCTGATCGACCGCCGTCAACGCCTCTGGGTGGACACCGCCACCGGCCTGCATCAGATGACCAGTTGGGACGGCCGCCAGGCCAGTTTCGACGCCATCAGCGAGCGCAAAGGCATTGGCGGCCGAGCCTTCGGTGCCAATCTGCTGGATGACGAACGGGGCCGCATTTGGAGCCAGAACTACATCTACGACCCCAACCGCGACCATCTCTACGAGCTGACCCCGGCCGACGGCGCCGATGCCGGCACCAGTTGGTTCCGCTCCTATGTACGCATGCAGGATGGCCGCTTTCTGTTCGGCGCTGGCCGCGGCCTGATGGTGGTGGACCCTGAACGTTTCGAAGCCTGGGCCTACCAGCCGCCGGTGGTGGCCAGCGAGCTGCGCATCAATGGCGAGCGGGTCAATGCCGGTGTGCTGGCGCCTCAGGGCCTGCATCTGATGCCGCGGCAGCGCAGCTTCAGCCTGGAATTCGCGGCCCTGGACTACAGCGACCCGGGTCGGGTCCGCTATGCCTACCAACTCGAAGGCTATGACAGCAGCTGGATCAACACCAGCGCCACCCAGCGCTTGGCCAGCTACAGCAACCTCAGTCCCGGCCGCTATCTGCTTCGCGTGCGGGCCAGCAACCGCAGCGGCTTGTGGAGTCCCCATGAGCTGGCCATTCCGATCCAAGTCCATCCGGCCTGGTGGCAGACCTGGTGGTCTCGCCTGGCGCTGGCGCTGGGCGGCGCCGGCCTGCTCTATGCCCTGGTGCGCTGGCGCACCGGCTTTCTGGAGCGCCGCCAGCTGGGGCTGGAGCAGCGCGTGCGCGAGCGCACGGCCGAGCTTGAGGACTTGTCGGCCGCGCTGCAGGAAAAGTCGCGAGCGCTGGAGGAGAAGTCGCTGGCGCTGGAGGACCTGAGCTTGTCCGACCCGCTGACCGGCCTGCGCAACCGGCGCTTCCTGGCCCAGCACATCGAGGCCGATGTCGCCCTGACCTTGCGCCGCCATGAGGCGCAAGCCCGGCAGGGCGGTCCGCTGCCCGAGGATGCCGACCTGATTTTCTTTCTGATCGATATCGACCACTTCAAGGACATCAACGACCGCTTCGGCCACGCCGCCGGCGA
Organism: Kinneretia sp. DJ1R-11; assembly: GCF_025717595.1. Lineage (NCBI taxonomy): Bacteria > Pseudomonadati > Pseudomonadota > Betaproteobacteria > Burkholderiales > Sphaerotilaceae > Roseateles > Kinneretia sp. DJ1R-11. Next base: position 373,482 of record NZ_JAJIRR010000001.1, on the reverse strand, counting down.
CCGCATGCTGAAGCAGATGCGCGACCGCCTGCGCCAGGTCTTCCGCGACACCGACTACCTGGTGCGCTGGGGCGGCGAGGAATTCCTGATCGTCGCCCGCGGCAGCCCGCGCAGCCATGCGCCGGAGCTGGCAGAGCGCATGCGCGCCCTGGTGGCCGAGCAACCGTTTGTGCTCGATGCGGACGGTCTGGTCCTGCACAAGACCTGCTCCATCGGCTTTGCCTGCTTCCCGATTTCGCAGCAGCATCCGCGGGCGTTGGACTGGAACCGCACCGTCGACGTGGCCGATGCCATGCTCTACGCCGTCAAGCGCGGTGGCCGCGACGGCTGGATGGGTGTGCTGCAGGCGAGCCGCGGCACGGCCCAGCACTTGCGCGAACGCGCGGCCGCCGACTGGCTGCAAGACGAGGGCGTGCTGCGTGTCAGCTCGGCGCTCAGATCGGACTGAACATGGGCGCCGACACGGCGCGGTTGCGGCCCTGTGCCTTGGCCTGGTAGAGCGCCAGATCGGCTTGCGCCAACCACTGTGAGGCCGAGCCGCCGCGCAGGGGCACGGCGCTGATCACGCCGATGCTGATGGTCAGCTCGGGGCCCAATGGCGAGACCTCATGCTCGATCGCGGCCCGAGCAATCTCCTTGCGGCAGCGCTCGGCCACGGCCAGGGCGCCGACGGAATCGGTCTGCGCCAGCAGCAGCACGAACTCTTCGCCGCCATAACGCGCCACCACATCGGTGGGCCGGCCAGCGCTGGTGCGCAAGGCCTCGGCCACGCGGATCAGGCAGGCGTCGCCGGCCTGGTGGCCGTAGTGGTCGTTGTAGAGCTTGAAATGGTCGACGTCGATCAGCAGCAGGCTCAGCGGCGTACCCAGGCGCAGGCCGCGCCGCCATTCTTCCTCGAGCTTCTGCATCAGCAGGCGACGGTTGGCCAGCTCGGTCAGTGCATCGGTGGTGGACAGGCGCAGCAGCTGCTCGTTGGCATGTTGCAGCTCGATCTCGAACTGCTTGCGCTCGGTCAGATCGTTGATCACGCCGACATAGAGTTTGCCCTGCGGGCCCTTGACCTCGGACACCGAGACTTGCACGGTCAGCGCCCGGCCGCTTTTGTGCAGGGCATTGAATTCGCGTGTCCGACCCAGCAGGGGCAGCTCGCGCGCGCCCTCGCTGCCTTCACGGCGGCTCAGGTAGTGGTCGTGGGAGCCTCGGTCGGGTTCGTCCATCAGCAGGGACACGTTCTGGCCCAGCATCTCCTCGGCGCGGTGGCCGAACAGGCGCTCCACGGCCGGGTTGCAGCTGAGCATATGACCCTGGGCGTCGATGGTGACGATGGCCACGCCTGCCGTCATGATGATGGCCTGCAACTGGGCCTGGCTGGCCTGCAGCTCGCGCTCCTTGAGCAGCAGGTCGCTGACGTCTTGACGCACGGCGACCAGATAGCCTTCGGGCGTCAGGGTCTCGGTGAGGCGCAGCCAGATGCCATTGGCCAGTTGCTGCAGCTGGGCCTGCTCGTTGCGGCCGCGCCCGGCCAGGCGCGTCGCGATCCAGGCGTCTTCGTCGCCCAGGGCTTCCAGGGGCAGGGCGCCGGCCTCGCGGGTCAGCGCCAGCATGTGGGCAAAGCTCTGGCCGCGCATGTGTTCGTAATCGAGGTGCGGCATCCAGCCGACCACGCGACGGTTGGCCAGCAGCAGACGGTCCTGTTCGTCGTAGATTTCGATGCCGGCCGGCATGGCGTCGATGGCCCGCTCGAGCAGCTGGCGCTCGCTGTGCGCGGCGGCCTGGGCTTGGGCCAGGGCCTGCTGGGTCTTGACCAGCTCGGTCACGTCGAGGCGGATGCAGACGAGCAGACCCGAGGTGGTGCGCTGCTCATAGAGGTGCAGCCAGCGTTCGCCGAACTGTTGCAAGCGCGGGCCCGACTGCTGGCCTCGACCGGCCAGTCGCTCGGCCAGCCAGGCCTCTTCGCGCCCGCGCGCCTCGGTGACATAGCCGGCCTGCAGGGACTGGCGCACCACATCTTCAAAGTGGCGGCCCTCGACCAGATGCTCGGCCACCTGGGCGTAGTCCTCGCGCACACGCCGGTTGCACATCAGCAGGCGGTCATCGGCGTCCCAGAGGTCGAAGCCGGCTGGCATGGCCTCGATCGCTTCCAGCAGCTGCCGCTCGCGGTCGCTGTGCTGGGGGCGGCGCAGCGAGGGCAGCAGGGCCAGCAGAGCGGCCAGCACGGCCAGGGCCGCCCAAGTTGGTGGCGCCTGCACCAGCAGCAAGAGCAAGGCCAGCAGCAGGGCGGCGGCGCTGAACCTCAGAAACATCAAGGCGGTGTTGCGGCCCGGCGAACCGGCTGTTGTTAGGGTGGACACGGGCGTCTCAGCGGAAGTTGCACGCTGATTCTGACCGAGGCCAGGGTTTGCGTGATGCGGGCAAGTCCGCATCCACCGCGAATCAAGGGGCCGCGCTCAGGGGGTGTTCAGGGAGTCTGGTTCAGCCGGGCCAGGCGCTCGGGCGTGCCGACATCGGTCCAGGCGCCGTGGTAGGGCTCGGCCGCCAGGGCCTGGCGGCCGATGGCGTCTTCCAGGCAATGGCGCAGGCGCACGGCCTGGCCCAGAGGCAGGCCGTCGAACAGGCGTGCCTTGAACAGTCCCAGGCAGGACCAGGTCAGGCGTGGCTGGTCCGGCGCGGCGCCGTGGCGCTCGCTCAGGGCCAGACCTTGGGCGTCGATGGCGAAGTCGCCACTCGGGTGGTGGGGGCTGTTGGCCACCATCCAGAGGTGACCGTCGAGTTGCGGGTCGGCTGCGAAACGGGCCGCTGCTTCGGCGTCGAATCGAAAGCCCGGCACGAAGACATCGGCCGAAGCGACCCAGAAGCTCTCTGCTCCACCGTCGCGCAGCAAGGGCAAGGCCTTGCGAATGCCACCGGCCGTCTCGAGCGCGCCGCCCGGCTCGCGCGATTCATCGCTGAAATGCAGGCGCACGCCATAGCGGCTGCCGTCGCCCAAGGTGGCCGGGAACTGCTCGCTGAGCCAGGCCGTGTTGATGACGATGTCCCGCACGCCGCCTGCCGCCAAGGCTTCGATATGCCAGACGATCAGCGGTTTGCCCTGGACCAGGAGCAGCGGTTTTGGGGTGGTGTCGGTCAGCGGCCGCATGCGCTCACCGCGCCCGGCCGCGAGGATGATGGCTCGCATGAGGGAATCTTATGCCCTTGTGTGCCGGACCTGGCCGCGTAGCGGACAGCTCGGGCACCAACTGACTAAGCGGGTTCCTTGTGTGCCGGATCTGACTGCGCAGCAGGCAGCTCGGGCATTGATTCATCTTGCCCCGCTCACCTCAGCGCCCCCCACCCTCCTCACTCGGCCCCTGTACCGGTATCCACACCTTGAAGCAGCTGCCCACGCCAAGCTCGGATTCCACTTCGATGCGCCCGCCATGCTTCTTGACGATGGAGAAGGACAGCGACAGGCCCAGGCCCGTGCCCTGGCCCACCGGCTTGGTTGTGTAAAACGGGTCGAAGATGCGGCGCAGCACCTCAGGGCTCATGCCGCTGCCGTTGTCGCGCACACTGACGCAGACCCAGCCTTCAGAGGCGGTGCTGGTGAGCTTGAGGCGGCCGCGCTCGGGCATGGCGTGGGCGGCATTGACGATCAGGTTCAGGAAGACCTGGTTGAGTTGGGCGGCCAGGCAGCGCACGGGTGGCAGCGGGCCATAGTCGCGCTCGACCTCGACCTTGTATTTGATCTCGTGCCAGACCACATTGAGGGTGGACTCCAGGCCTTGGTTGAGGTCGGCCTCCTGCCAGTCGGCGTGGTCGACACGAGAGAAGTCTTTGAGGTCCTGCACGATCTTTTTGACCCGCACCAGGCCTTCGTCGCTTTCGCGCAAGAGCTGGGGCAGGTCTTCGTGGATGAACTCGAAGTCTGCGTCTTGGCGCAGGCGCGCGATCTGCTCGCGCAAGTCGGCCGGCAGGCCTTGCAGGTCCACGCATTCGAACAGGCCGTTGAGCTGCAGCAAGGACTCCACATAGCGGCGCAAGGTGCCCAGATTGGATGCGACAAAGCCGACCGGGTTGTTGATCTCGTGGGCGACGCCGGCGGCCAGCTGGCCGATCGAGGCCATCTTCTCTGACTGCAGCAGCTGGTTCTGCGCGTCCTCGAGCCGGGAATTGGCTTGCTGGATCTGGCGGTAGTTGTTGACCAGCTCGCGCTGCGCGCGCATGACCTCGCTGCGGTCCTGAAGCAGCCACCAGACGCCGGTTTCCGGGTCCTCGGGGCTGCCGGCATAGGCGATCATTTGAATCCACAGGGGCTGGCCGCTGTGGGTGCGTAGTTCCATCTCGTGGGTCAAGGACTGACCGGCGCTCAGAGTCGGTACGGCGATGGCGCGCAGCTCTTGGTAAGCCGCGGCATTGCCCAGGAAATGCGCCTGGGCCATCTCCGCATTGCTCATGCCTTCCATTTCGAACATCTGCGCGAACTTGCGGTTGCTGCGCAGGATCTGGCGCTTGCTGGTGCAGAGAATGCCGACCGAGGCGTTCTCCAGAAAGGCGTCGAGCTCCTTGTGGCTGCGCAGCAGTTCGGCGCTTCGGTCGGCCACCAGGGTTTCCAGCTCCTGCCGGTGGCGCTTGAGCTCGTTCTCGGCGGCATGACGGCGGCTCACGTCCATCATGGTCTCGATGGCGCCGACGATCTTGCCTTGGGTGTCGTAGAGCGGCGCCGCGGTGCAGAAGATCCAGCGCCCATGTTCGCCGAACTGCGGGAAGAAGTCCTCCATTTCGAAGGCGCCGGGAATCAGTGGCGAAGGACGGATGGTGTCGCCGTACAGCCGCGGGCCTTCGTCGGCGGTGCGGCCGTCGACGATCAGGTCGACCAGCAGCGCCCGCGGCTCTTGAACAAAGGCGCGCCAGGGCGTCTGACTGCCCACCATGGTTGCGGCCTCGATGCCGGTCAGCTGCACGCAGGCGGCATTCCAGTGGGTGACCTGGTGCGTCGCGTCGAGCACAAAGGTGGCCACCGGGTTGTTGTCCAGGATCTGGTGCATGACCCGGCCGACTTCGAACAGGCTGTTCTGCACATGGCGCATATCGCTGAGGTCGGTGCAAGTGATCAGGGCCAAGGGGCCATGCGGGCCGGCAATGCGGCTGGCGCTGATTTCGAGATGCCGCACCGAACCATTGGCGGTCAGCGCCTCGCACTCGAGCGCCGGCAGGTCTTCCCTCAGGTCCAGGCAGCGCGCGCCATAGGCTTTGACCGACTCCATGCTGGCTTCGCTGGCCCAGGCGTAGTGGGGCACCACGCAGAGTTCGGCCAGGCTGTAGCCGAACAGGCGTTGCAGGGCGGCGTTGGCAAAGACGATGTGGACGCCGTCGTGCACGAGCAGGGGCGCGCTCACCGCCTGCAAGGCAGCGGTGCAGCTGGGGTCCAGGATGTCGGGCGGCGGCGGCAGCTCGGTGGCGCCGCCCAGGGCGGCTTGCAAGGCCAGGGCCAGGCCGCCGGGCGCCCGCGGTGGGGTGTCGAACTCAAGCATGTTGCGCTTTCTTAGCCGCTTGGCGCGGATCCTGCGGCTTCTTGATGAAGAAGCTCAGGCTCAGGCGCTCGCGCTGGTCCATCAGCTGCACCTGCTTGATCAAAGCACTGCTGAAGACATGGCCGGCTGGCAGCAGCAAGCTGCCATGCGGGCTGAGCAGATCTCGCGCCAGCACCATGCCGCCGCGCAGCTCGGATGCGCTCAGCTCCTGGTCGGCCGCGCTCTCCAGGGCGAGTGCGGCTTGCACGGCATCGAAGGCGGCCAGCACCTCCGGGTCATAGTGCTGCTCGCCGTTTTCATGAATGGCCTTGCAAGCGTCATCGGTGGAAAAGACCTTCTCGGCCAGGCGGCCGGCGATCAAGGATTCAAAGGTGCTGGCGATGTTGATGATCTGGGAGCCCAGTGGCACTTCGATGCCGGTCAGGCCGTCGGGATAGCCCTTGCCGTCGATGCGTTCATGCTGCGAGCGGATCAGCAAAGCACTTTGGTGCAGACGGGCCAAGGGCATCAAGGCCGCCTGGGCCTGCAGCGGGTGGCGTTTGTAGAGCTCGAACTCGCTGCCGTTCATCAGCGATACGGTCTTGCGCAGCAGTTCATCGGGCAGGCCGATCTTCCCTACTTCGTGCAGCAATCCGGCGTTGTGGATGTCCAGCACCTCGGCCGGACCCAGGTTCATGGCTTCGGCAATGCGGCCCGCCAGGGTGGCGACGCGCCGGCCGTGGCCGCTGACGCTGCCGTCACGCAGCTCCAGCAGGCCGGCGAACACGCTGATCGACAAGGCGAAGTTTTCTTCCAACTGCAGATGGGCTTGTTGCAGCTTCTCGTGGGCCAGGGCCATCTCGGCATGGGAGCGGCTGAGCTCGTCGTGCGCCTGCTGAAGCTCTTGCGTGCGCTCCTGCACGCGCTTCTCTAGCTCTTCATTGACGCCGGCCAACTGCTCGTTGGCTTTGCCGAGCTGGCCGTTGCTGTCTTGCAGCTCCTGGTTGACCGAGGCCAGCTGGCCGTTGGCATCTTGGAGCTGATCATTGACGCTGTGCAGCTGGGCATTGCTGTCCTGCAGCTGCAGATTCATGTCTTGCAGCTGCTCGTTCTGGACCTGGGTCAGCTGGGCCAGGCGCTGGTTTTCCTGTTCCAGCTTGTGCCTTTGCAGGCCGTCACCGATGGCCAGCAGGATGTCGTTGTCGTCCCAGGGCTTGGAGATGTAGCGGTGGATGGCGCCACGGTTGATCGCAGCGATGGTGGAGCTGATGTCCGCGTAGCCGGTCAGCAAGATGCGCACCGTCCCCGGCCAGCCTTCACGCACCTGCTCCAGAAATTGCACGCCGTCCATCTCGGGCATGCGCATGTCGGAGACCACCAGGTCCACGGGTTCCAGCGCCATCAAGGCCAAGCCAGCGGCCCCGCCTTCGGCCATCAAGATCTTGTAACCCTGAGGCCGCAGCAAGCGCCGCAAGGCGCTCAGGATGGACGGCTCGTCGTCCACCAGCAGGATGGTGGGTGGGCTTGCTACCTCGTCATTCATGGCTGCCCCTCTCAGCCCCGCGGCCCCTCGGCAAGCGCCGGGCTGGGGATTGGGGCAATACATGACGTGAGCTTGCGCCTGAATCCGGGCGACCGCACATTTTCAAATGATAAAAACGTGAAATATGCGTAATTCAGGCGCGGCGCCCATGGCGGGCGCCGGCCGCGCAGCCGGCACAAGGGCCGTCTGCGCCCGCGTTCAGCGTTTGACGACCTTGACGCTGGAGTTGGCCTTGCCGGCATCGACATAGCCGATGGCACCGGGCGTGCTCGCGACGAATTTGAGCACCTCGTCGTCACCGCCCATCTCGCGCGGCGGCTTGGCACCGCCGGTGAAGATCTGGCGCGCCCACAAGGCCTTGAGTTGGGACGGGTTCTTCTTCAACACCTTGTTGCCGAAGTCCTCGCGCGTGGCGCCTTCCTTCTGGTCCACCGGCACGGCCTCGCCGCCGCCGGAGAAAGTCTTGGTCTGACCCAGGAAGATCTTGCTGATCTGCTCGTCATCGAGTGCCGTGGCATTGCTCGGGTGGACGATGACGGCGATGTCGGCTTGTGCGGCGCCGGCCAGGGCCAGGGCTGCAAGGCCAGCCAGCAAGAGGCGAGCGAAGCGCAGCGTTGCTTGTTGTGTGTTCATCATGGCTTGCCCCCGTTCAGAAGACAAAGTCATAGGACACGGTCACCAGCTTGCGACGGACATCGGTGCCGTCCAGCAGGTCCCAGCGGCTGCGGTCGTACTGCGCCTTGATCGAACTGGTGTCGGTCAAGTCGTAGCGCAAGCTCAAGCTGGTCATGGCGTCTTTCTCGGCCAAGGTGGTGAAGGCCGAGTTGTAGGCCTTCAGCTGGCTGACCGTGATCATGGGCGTGAACTTGTCGATGCGGTAGCCGGCGCCGAACATGCGGCCGCGGTAGCTGCCGCGTGCCGGCGAGCGGTCGATGTAGGAAATCTCGCTGCGCAGCAGCCAGTTGTCCTTGTCGATGACGAAGGACAGGGCCGCAAAGGTCTGCGGTGAATGTGTGCCGTTCGCCGGGTTGGGCGAGGTCTGCACGCCATCACGGAATTGCTGCTGTTTGGACTTGTTCAGTGCCAGACGGGCGGTGAACCAGTCGCGATTGATCTCCAGGTCCACACCCCACATGCTGTCCCAGTTGATGTCCGAGGGCGAGGCGGTTTCCAGCTTGGCGATCGGGTTCTTTTTGGTGTGCTCGCTACCGGCGTAGGCGGTGGACTTGACCGCCCAGCCTGCGACATCGCCGCGGTAGGTCAGGTTGGCGCCGTTGTAGTTAACGACCGCCCAGCCATAGACATCAGGAGGCACACGCACCCAGCTGTAGGCGTAGCTGACGTCCTGGTAGTCGGAGTAGAAGAACAGTGGCAGGCGCTTGCGGCCTAACTGCACGGTCAGCTGCGGTGTCAGGTTGTAGGACAGGTAGGCCCATTCCAGGTCGGCCTTGGCTTTCTGCGCTGCATGGCGTGCGACGCCCTGGGCGGTGAAGGACAGGTCGGGGGTGAACGTCCAGTTGCCCTGGATGCCGACTCGCGACTCGGGCGCCAGCGACCATTTCTGCTCGTAGACCGAGCCGTGTGAGAAATCGGCGATCAAGCAGGGGCAGTTCCACTGCGTGCCGTCTGGGTAGCCGATGTCAATGCCGCCGGCACTGATGACCTTGCCGGCCGTGATGTTGCCGAAGCCGGAGTAGCTGAAGTCCACCGCTTGAGCGGCGCTCGTCGCCAGGGCGAGTGCGATGGTGGGGCCAAGCAGTGAGACTGCGCGAAGTTTGCTCATCGTTCGTCCTTTCGGAAAGGAGGCAACACCCTTACAACAAAGGTGCTTGAACGAAGGTATCGGCTGGGCGATCAGCGAACTTGAGTGCGCAGGCTCGAAAAACCCGGGATTGCCCGGGCCTGTCCATTCTGAGGCGGGGGCGACTCAGGTGCGAGCGCGGCGACGGGCCAGGCCGCCCAGCAGGCCCAGGCCCCCCAGCATCAGCACGTAGGTGCCAGGCTCCGGCACGGCGCTGACGGTGAGTTTGCCCAGGATGCCGTCTTCTTCCAGATTGGGGCCGGCGGTGAAATAAAGGGCATTGGCATCGCCTAGGCTCACGCCGTTGCCAAATGTCAGGCCCCAGAGGCCGTCGATGAAGATGGTTTTGCCATCGACGTCTTTGAGCTTGCCCAAGGTGGCGCCGGTGACCGGGTCGAGCGCGGCCACGCTGCCATCACCGAAATTGGCGACCAGCAGCTTGCCGCCGAAGGCGCCGAAGCTCTCAGGCGCCAGGGCCAGGCCCCAGGGCGCGTTCATGTCCAACTGGTCCTTGAAGTCCTGGACGATGTGGCCGTCGCGGTCGTAGGCGATCACGCGGCCATGGCCGGGGGCCCGCACCGGCTCGCTGGGCATCAGCGGGTCGTACTCACTGGCGGCATAGGCCACGTAGAGACGACCGCCGATGTCCTGGATGTTGAAGGGCATGAAATCGTTTTGCAGATCGGCCGGACGTTCGAAGTGGACTTGTGCGCTGATGTCGTTCCACTGGTTGTCGAAGGTCATGATGCGATTGTTGGCAAAGTCGGTGGCGTAGAGGCGGTTGTCCGCCACCTTGCTGCCTTGCGCATCGATCCGGAAAGCCGCCGTGCTCATGGCCACGCCGGTGAAGTTGGGTGTGTAGGTGTAGCCATTGGCCGCAGCCCAGCCGCCCGAGAAGTCCTTGACCACCACGGCCTCGTCCATGCCAGGGTTGGTGCCGGCGCGCCAGGCATTGATGGTGCCGTCCAGGGTCACGAACACGAATTTGGCCGAGCCTGTGATGGATCCGGCCGGTGCGCCGGTGTTCCAGTTGGTGGCACTGCCGCTGACGCGGAACTCGGTCGGCTGGCCGGCGATATCGCTGGCTGCGTTGTAGACCTGGCCGGTCACTTGCGGCGTGTAGGCCTCGACGCCCGGCGCCAGGCTGATGGGGATGCGCTTCAAGCCGTCCTGGAACAGCGGCTGGCCGCCGACGTCACCGATGTAGGTGGTGGTGGTGCCGCTGCCCGCGTTGCTGACCCAGATGTGACCGCCGGCACCGGGAGGGCGCAAGGCGATGCCCCAGGGGTTGAGCAAGTCGGGGTCGACCATCACGGTCGGTTTGTACTTGGCATCGTTGGCCACCAGGATGGTCATGTCGTACTGGTTGGCGCTGCCTGCCTGGGCGGCGTCGCTGGCGCTGAAGGCCAGGGCCATCAGGCCGGCCAGAAGGGTGAAGCGAAGGGGCATGAGAGATCTCCGGGAATGTGGGGGCTTGGTGCTCACCTTGCCTGGGGCATGTGACGGCTTCTTGTCAGTGCCGGCCAACCCCCGCAAACCGGGGCCAGCCTGTGCGGGATGGGTTCAGCGGCGGCGGGCGAAACGGGCGTTGAAGGCGATGGACACGCGCGACTCCTCGCTGCGATTCGGCGCCACCCAGTGCTTGAGGTGAGACGGGAACAGCAGCAATTCGCCAGCGCGCGGCTGCACTCGGTAGCTGCCTGCGGAGCAGGTCGCGCCTTCAATGCTCAGGGCGCGCACATGGGTGCGGGCATCAAGGAACTCCAAACTGCCGCTGCGGCCTGGGGCCTCTGGCGTGTGCACGTAGTAGCAGCCCGACCAGACCCAGTCCGGATGCGCGTGCGGTGCGTTCATGCCGCCTGGCGGGAGGATGTTGATCCAGCCTTCCGCCTGAATGCCCATCTGCTGGAAATCAAAATCGGGCGAGAGCTGGAGAGTGGCCTTGCGCACCGCCTCGAGGATGTGCGCCCGCAAGACCAGACAGGCGGGCTCCTGGCGCTCGAAGAAATCGTCCTCTGAATGCCAGCCCTCCAGATTGCTGCGCTGCAGGCCCGGCGAGGCCTCGCGGCGGGCCAGGGCTTCGCTCAGCAGGCCGGCATTGAGCGGACCTGCCGCGCTCAGCTCGAAGCTCAGCAAGGGCGAGAAAAACAGGGGCTCGACGTGGCGAAGCTGCAAAGACGGGGTCATGGGATGCGGGCGGGCGGAAAAAGCGAACGCCCGAGCCGAGCGAAGCCGCTCGGCTCAGGCGCAGAAAAAGCCGGGAGACAGGTGGTCTGCCGCTGGGCCGACCACCTGTTCCTGGCATTCAAGCGGGCATCAACGGGCCGACTTGCGGCGGGCAACAAAGCCCAGCAGGCCCAGGCCGCCCAACATCAGGGCATAGGTCGTCGGTTCCGGCACGGCCGCGGTGATGTCACTGACCGCCAGCTGCAACTGGCCGCCTTCGACGATGCCGGCCGGATTGCCGCCATTGAGCAGGCCAGCGGCGTCCAGGCCGGCGGCACTGGCATGGTCCTGGGTGACGAACAACTGGTACTTCTTGCCGCTGGTACCGGTGGCGTCAAAGAGATCGGTCACGTCGATGACGCCCGAAGTCTCTTCGTCGTTGGTGTGGTAGCCGGTGCTGCCGTTGGGTGTGGTCTTGCCGGTGGCCGGGCCTGTGAACACGCCGTTGACCACATCGCCGAAGCGGGTGGTGTCGGCCTTGGCGACGATCTTCAGGGCACCCGTGTTCAGGTCGTACTCCCAGATCTTGCCGTTGTGGTCGGCGCCGCCGGTGTCTTCCAGCATCGTGATGGTGCCGTCCTTGTTGACCGACATGTTGTCGAACATATTGGCGCGGCTGTTGCCCAGGCCGCCGGTCATCTTGCTGCCGTCCACCAGGATGTCCAGCTTGCCACCGGCGTCGGGGTTGGCGATGTCGTCAAAGGTCATGCGCCACAGGCGGGTCGCACCGATTTGCGTGCCGGTAGCCAGCTCGGTGGTGTCCAGGCGGTCGGTGGTGACGAAGTAGTAGATGTTTTCCTTGCCGGCACGGCTGTCCCAGGCGCCGTCTTCGGGGCGGGAGAACGTGGTCGAGGCGGTGGCGCTCAGTGTGAAGCGGCTGCCATTGGCGATATTGGTGGCGCGGGTGGTGGTGTCGGCGATTTCGCTGGCATTGCCGGCGACATTGACGTACTTCATCACGCCATTGGTCAGGCCGGCGCGGTCGACATCGCTACCGACATTGGTCTTGGTACCGACGTAGACGGCCACAGCGTTGCTGGAGATGCCGGTGCCGCCGTCGTTCTGGCCGACCACCACGGTCTTCATCTGGGCGAAGGGGTTGGCGGCCAGGTTTTCGTAGGCCGAGTAGTGGTTCAGTCCGCTGCCGTTGGTGGCCAGATTGAACTTGCCCAGCACGAAGCTGCTGCCGGCATCGGCGCCGGTGGCGACATGGGCCATGGCGCGGCTGTTGGCGCTGCTGCCGACTTCTTCACCGTTCAGCAGGATGCGGCTGGTGGTGCCATAGCCGTTGTAGCTGAAGGCCGAGGTGGCGGCCAGGTCGGCCGAGCAAAAGCGCTGGAAGGACAGGGCGGCGCCGCTCACTTGGGCACCGGTGGACTGCGAAGCGGCGTCCCAGCCGTAGACGCGCTGGATCAAATCACCACCGGACTGGACGGCCAGGGTGCTCTTGTTGATGACCCATTGCGACACGAAAGCGCCAGCGCCGCCGTGGGCGCGGGTGATACCGGCGCCGGAGCCGATTTCATGGTTCATCAGCACGGTGAAAGTGCCGTTGCCGTTGTCAAAAGCGCCCAGACCGTCCGGCAGGCCGGACATGCGATAGCCGCCAATGCTGTCGCCAGCAGTCAGCAGGGAAGTGATGTTGAAGCCGGTGGCGCCCTGGACATAGGACGATTGCGAGCTGCTGACGCCTTGGGTCAGGCTGCCGTTGTAAGTCTGGGCGCTGGCAGCGACCGACAGCGTGGCGAGGGCGGCAGCGACGAGGCTGCTCATGGTGTTGACGCGGAAATTCATGGACATGCTCCAGGACGGATGGGTGGGTGGATCTCGGGTTTGCGTGGCCATCCGCGATCATTGCGTTGGCTGAACGAGCTGCCAACAAAGTCACACCAGACCCACACAAGCACGCGCAGCCTAAGTGGCGGCCATGTCGCCCTGGCGTCCTGGCATCTGATCCCTTCGGCTCATGGTCCGACCGCCGCCGGCGCGCGATCCATGCGCATGCGAGAACGGTCGCCAGCGCCGGAAGCGCAGCGGCCAAGTAAAATCCGGGATTACCCCGCAACTTCACTTCCGCACGCACATGGCAACTACCGCTGCTCGCAACCCCACCTTGATGGCCAACGCCATTCGCGCACTGGCCATGGACGCCGTGCAGCAAGCCAATTCGGGCCACCCGGGCGCCCCCATGGGCATGGCTGACATCGCCGTGGCCCTGTGGAGCCGCCATCTGCGTCACAACCCGGTCAACCCGCAATGGGCCAACCGCGACCGTTTCGTGCTGTCCAACGGCCACGGTTCGATGTTGATCTACGCCCTGCTGCACCTGTCGGGCTACGCGCTGCCGATCGAAGAGCTCAAGGCCTTCCGCCAGCTGCACAGCAAGACCCCGGGTCACCCGGAAGTGGGCATCACCCCGGGCGTGGAAACGACCACCGGCCCGCTGGGTCAGGGCATCACCAATGCCGTCGGTCTGGCCCTGGCCGAGAAGATGCTGGCCAAGGAATTCAATATCGACGAGCACCAGATCGTCGATCACCACACCTATGTGTTCCTGGGTGATGGCTGCCTGATGGAGGGCATCAGCCACGAAGCCGCTTCGCTGGCCGGCGCCTGGAAGCTGAACAAGCTGATCGCCATTTACGACGACAACGGCATCTCGATCGACGGCCAGGTCGCACCCTGGTTCGCCGACAACACCGCCCAGCGTTTCGAAGCCTATGGCTGGAACGTGGTCGGCCCGGTCGACGGCCATGATGTCGACGCCGTCGATGCGGCCATTGCCGAAGCCAAGAAGAGCAGCGTCAAGCCGACCCTGGTGATCGCCAAGACCCACATCGGCAAGGGCTCGCCGAACCGCGCTAACACCGCCAAGGCCCACGGCGAGCCGCTCGGTAACGAGGAAATCAAGCTGACCCGCGAGCAGCTGGGCTGGGCGCATGAGCCCTTCGTGATCCCGCAAGAGGTGTACGCCGACTGGGACGCCAAGGCCGCCGGTGCCGCACTGGAAAGCAGCTGGGACGAGCGTTTCGACGCCTACGCCACCGCCCATCCTGAGCTGGCCGCTGAGTTCCAGCGCCGCATGGCCGGCGTGCTGCCCGCCAACTTCGCCCAGACCGCCGTCGACGCCGTCGTCGCGGCCCATGGCAAGGCCGAGACCGTGGCCAGCCGCAAGGCCAGCCAGCTGGCGCTGGAAGCCTTCACCGCCGCCTTGCCTGAGCTGCTGGGCGGCTCGGCCGACCTGACCGGCTCCAACCTGACCAACACGAAATCGACCCCGGCCTTCCGCGTCGAGGCCGATGGCAGCAGCAACGGCGGCCGCCACATCAACTACGGCGTGCGCGAGTTCGGCATGGCCGCCATCATGAACGGCGTGGCCCTGCACGGCGGCTACATCCCGTACGGGGGCACCTTCCTGACCTTCAGCGACTACAGCCGCAACGCCATCCGCATGGCCGCGCTGATGAAGCAGCGCGTCATCCATGTGTTCACCCACGACTCCATTGGCCTCGGCGAAGACGGCCCGACCCACCAGTCGATCGAGCATGTCGCCTCGCTGCGCCTGATCCCGGGCCTGGACGTCTGGCGCCCGGCCGACACCACCGAAACCGTGGTCGCCTGGACCATGGCCATCGGCAACGCCCAACGCCCCAGCGTGCTGGCCCTGTCGCGCCAGAACCTGCCCTACGCGCCCAAGACCGCGGTCGACGACATTGCCAAGGGCGGCTATGTGCTGGCCGAGCCGGCCACCGTCGGCATCAAGAGCAAGAAGGCCCGTGCCGTCATCATCGCCACCGGCTCGGAAGTGCAGCTGGCCATGCGCGCCCAGGAAATCCTGGCCCTGGACGGCATCGGCGTGCGCGTGGTCTCCATGCCCTCGACCAATGTCTTCGACCGCCAGGACCTGGCCTACAAGAAGTCCGTGCTGCCGGACGGCCTGCCGCGCATCGCCGTGGAAATGGGCGTGACCGACGGCTGGTGGAAGTACGGCTGCGCCGCGGTCGTCGGCATCGACAGCTACGGCGAATCGGCCCCGGCCCCGGTGCTGTTCAAGCACTTCGGCTTCACCGCTGAGAACGTGGCCGACACCGTCAAGGTGGCGCTGGGTGTGGCCAAGCTGAAAGTGAAAAAGAGCGGCAAGTGATGACAAGGGGTGCCGTGAGCACCCCTTTTTGATTTCTTTGTTTTGAGTTTTTTTGTTTTTTCTCTAGGAGACTGACATGACGATCAAGATCGGTATCAACGGCTTCGGCCGCATCGGCCGCATGGTGTTCCGCGCAGCCATCGCCAACTTCAAGGAAATCGAAGTGGTCGGCATCAACGACCTGCTCGAGCCCGATTACCTCGCCTACATGCTCAAGTACGACAGCGTGCACGGCAAGTTCGACGGTGAAGTCTCGGTGGACGGCAACACCCTGGTCGTCAACGGCAAGGCCATCCGCCTGACCCAAGAGCGTGACCCCGCCAACCTGAAGTGGAACGAAGTCGGCGCCGACATCGTCGTCGAAGCCACGGGCTTGTTCCTGGACAAGGCCTCGGGCGAGAAGCACCTGGCTGCGGGCGCCAAGAAGGTGGTGTTCTCGGCTCCGTCGAAGGACGACACGCCGATGTTCGTGTTCGGTGTGAACCACAACACCTACGCCGGCCAAGCCATCATCTCCAACGCTTCGTGCACCACCAACTGTCTGGCCCCCTTGGCCAAGGTGCTGAACGACAAGTGGGGCATCAAGCGCGGCCTGATGACCACCGTGCACGCGGCCACCGCGACGCAGAAGACCGTTGACGGCCCGTCTAATAAAGACTGGCGCGGCGGCCGCGGCATCCTGGAAAACATCATTCCTTCGAGCACGGGCGCTGCCAAGGCCGTGGGCGTGGTGATCCCCGAGCTGAACAAGAAGCTGACCGGCATGAGCTTCCGCGTGCCGACCTCCGACGTGTCGGTGGTGGACCTGACTGTGGAGCTGAACAGCGAAGCGTCCTACAAGGACATCTGCGCCGAGTTCAAGGCCCAGTCGGAAGGCGCATTGAAGGGCGTGCTGGGCTACACCGAAGAGAAGGTCGTGGCGACCGACTTCCGCGGTGATGCCCGCACCTCCATCTTCGACGCCGACGCCGGCATCGCTCTGGACAGCACCTTCGTCAAGCTGGTGGCCTGGTACGACAACGAGTGGGGCTACTCGAACAAGGTGCTCGAGATGGTGCGCGTGATCGCCAAGTAAAGCGGGCGCGAGGGGGGCTGCACTTCGGTGCAGCTCGCCATGACACAAGGGAAAGGGCCTTGCCAACAGCAAGGCCCTTTTTTTTGCGCCCGATCGGCGCGCCGGCTGCCGCTTTCCCATGTGTCGACAAGCGGGGCTGCAGGAATCTATTCTTTACGATTGCCCCGCACTGCCCGCCCTAAACTGCTGGCTGGCCGCCTTCTTCATTTGACTTTCCCGGCCTTGGAGCTTGCCCTTGATGAAACTCTCAACGCTCGGCCTGAGCCTGATCTTGCTGGCCGGCATCTGGGCGCCCAGCGCGCCGGCGCAAAGCCTGGCGGCGACATTGCCAGCCTCCAGCAACGAAGCCCAGGCGCGCGTGATCGTTCGTTTCAAGCCGGCCGCCGCCAGCGTGCGCGCCAAGGCCCTGTCGGTCTCCATGAGCCGCGCAGCGGCCCAGGATGTGGCGCAGACCCGGGCCACCGGTCTGGGCATGCGCAGCGGCCTCAATTCGCGCACCCGCCAGGGTTTGCGCGCCCTGCGCAGCCTCGATGAGCGCACCCATGTCATCGTTGCCAGCGGCATCAGTTCGGCGGCGCTGGCCCAGCAACTGGCGCTGGATTCGGAAGTCGAGTTGGCGGTGGTGGATCAACGCCGCCGCCACACCCGTGTGCCGAACGATCCGTTCTACAGCACCGCCCTGCCCAGCGGCCCCAGCGTCGGCCAGTGGTATCTGAAAACGCCGAGCTCGGTGCCCGGCGAGGTGGTGTCCAGCATCAATGCGCCGGCCGCCTGGGACATCAACACTGGCCACAGCGGCATCATCGTCGCCGTGCTGGACACCGGCATCCGCAAAGACCACCCCGAGCTGGCCGGGCAGATCGTCGGCGGCTACGACATGGTGGGCCTGAGCTCCTCGTCCAGCCAGGCCACAGCGACGGCCAATGACGGCGACGGCGCCGATGCCGACGCCTCCGACCCTGGCGATTGGGTCAGCCAGGCCGACATCAACGGCGGCACCCTGGGCAGCGCCTGTGACGCCACGGACATCGGCAACAGCTCCTGGCATGGCACGCGCGTCGCCGGCCTGATCGCCGCCACGGCCAACAACAATGTGGGCATGGCCGGTGTCGCCTGGGGGGTGAAGATCCTGCCAGTGCGGGTGCTGGGCAAATGCGGGGGCTATGACTCCGACATCATCGCTGCCATGAAATGGTCGGCCGGCATCGCGGTGCCGGGCCTGCCCGCCAATCCCAATGTCGCCAAGGTCCTGAACATGAGCCTGGGCGGCAGCGGCGCCTGTGGCAGCACGGGCACGGGTGGGCTTTACCGCGACGCCATCAACCAGGTCACGGCGCGCGGCGCCAGCATCGTGGTCGCCGCCGGCAACAGCGAGGGCCTGGCCGTCGGCCTGCCCGGCAACTGCCCCGGCGTGATCACGGTCACCGGCCTGCGCCATGTCGGCAGCAAGGTGGGCTTCTCCAGCATCGGCCCCGAGGTCGGCATTGCTGCGCCGGGCGGCAACTGCGTCAATTTGACGGGCGCCTGCCTCTACCCCATGTTCAGCACCACCAACAGCGGCACCACCACGCCGGTGGTCGGGGACTCGTCCTACACCAACAACGGCGCTTCCGTGGGCACGAGCTTCTCGACCCCGGTGGTGGCCGGCACGGTGGCCCTGATGCTGTCGGTGCGGCCGAGCATGACGCCGGCCGAGGTGCTGAGCGCCTTGCGCAGCACCGCGCGGCCCTTTGCCACCAGCGGCGGCACCGCCGGCATTCCCCAATGCACGGCGCCCACCGCCACCGCCCAGGATGAGTGTTATTGCACGACCAGCACCTGCGGTGCCGGCATGCTGGACGCCGGCGCGGCCGTGGCCGCAGCGCGTGCCGCCAACGGCGCAGCGCTGCAGATCAGCAGCAATCCGGCAGCACCGCTGGCCGGCCAAGCGCTCAGCCTGAGCGTCAGCGGCAGCACGCTGGGCAGCGGTCGCAGCATCGCCAGCGCCGCCTGGAGCTTGAGCGCCGGCGGCGGCATCGTCAGCGGCTTCAGCTCGGGCGCCAGCACGCAGACGGTGACCTTGACCCCCAGCGGCGCCGGCAGCTTCAGCGTGAGCGTGCAGCTGACCGATGATCTCGGCACGGTCCACAGCCTGACGCGCAGCATCAGTGTCACGGCGCTAGGCAGCGCTGCGCAGACGATCAGCTTCACGGCCCCGACCGGCCTGGTGTTCGGTCAGCCCCCTGGCTCGCTGCTGGCCACGGCCAGCTCCGGCCTGGCGGTCAGTTTCAGCAGCAGCACGCCGGCCGTGTGCTCGGTCAGCGGCAGCAGCTTGAGCTTGCTGGCCGGCGGCATCTGCTCCGTGCTGGCCAGCCAGCCCGGCAACGCGGTGTTTGCGGCTGCGCCCTCGCTCAGCCGCAGCTTCACGGTCGGTCCGGCCGCTCAGACCCTGAGCTTCCCGGCGCTGGCCGACCAGCAGATGGGCACGGCGGCGCCGGCGCTCAGTGCCACGGCCAGCTCGGGTTTGGCGGTCAGCTTCGAGAGCAGCACGCCCACCGTCTGCTCGGTCAGCGGCACGACCCTGAGTCTGCTCAGCTCAGGCGTGTGCACGGTGCTTGCCAAGCAGGCCGGCAACAGCAGCTACCAGGCCGCCGCCGATGTGGCGCGCAGCTTCAATGTGGCGCTGGCACCGCAGACCCTCAGCTTCCCCGCCATCGCCAACCAGGTCTTGGGCACCGCCGCGCCGGCTTTGGCAGCGACGGCCAGCTCCGGCTTGCCCGTCAGCTACAGCTCCGGCAGCACGGCGGTCTGCAGCGTCAGTGGCAACAGCGTGTCGCTCTTGGCGGTGGGCACGTGCACGCTGACGGCCAGCCAGGCTGGCAACAGCAGCTTCGCTGCGGCCGCGCCGGTCAGCCAGAGCTTTGCGGTGGCCGCCGCGCCGGTCGTCGTCACGCCGACCCCGGGTAGCAATTCGGGCGGTGGCGGCGGTGGCGCCTTCAGTGTCTGGTGGTTGGGTCTGCTGGCTCTGGCCGCTTGGGCCTTGCGGGCGGGCCCGCAGCGCCCTCGCTGACGAGGACAGTGGAGGATTGAGCGTGGCCTCAGGGCCTGGCTCAGTTCAGCGTCCGCCGCTGGTCGGAGGAGCGGGTGCAGTGGCCGATGCAGCCGAAGCGGCGGTGACCGCAGCCAGGGCGGCCGCATTGCAGTTCTTGAAGCCGGCCGCCAGGGCCGGGCTCTTCAGGCTGCGCAGTTGGGCCCGGCGCGCGCCGTCGGCCTGGGCAAAGACCAGGCTGTGGCGTTTCAGTGGTGCCTGCAACTGAAGGACCTGCAAGGCTTTGATGGTGCGCTGCGACAGGCGCTCCATTTGCAGGGCGGCGGCCTTCTCGCTGGCATGACGGCTCAGCAGCAGGGCCGGCATCTCGGCCGGCACGCCGCTCAGTGGCTCGTAGCTGATTTTTGCCTTCTTCAGCACTTCTTCCTTGCGGGTCTGCAGGTCTTTGCTGGCAAATCGGGTCGTGGTCACCGCCCAGATGCCGGCTTGTTCATTGTGCAGGGCCTGCCATTCGCTGGCCGGCACGCCGGCGCCGGCCAACACGTTCTGTGCGGCCAGCAGGGCCGCATCGCCTTCCAGAGGCCCCAGCTCGACGCAGGCGCGCTGCTGCAAGGACTTGGCCGCCTGCGCGCTGAGCAACTCGATGCGTTCGGGCGTCTGTTGTGCCGCCAGGCGATGCGGCTCGCGGTCGCCCGTGGCCTTGACGCCGACCACGCCGTCCAGCCAGCCGCGCGTCCAGGAGAAGAACAGGGCGTTCAGGATCAGCAGGAGGGCAAGCAGGGCGCGCAGCATGGTGTGGGCAGGCGTGTGGCTTCAGGTCGTCAGGGTTGAAGGGGAAGATGGGCTGGACAGGCGCAGGCTGACTTCGCCGGCACTGACGCTTTGCAGGCCTTGTGCGGTCTCCAGCAGCAGGCAGCCGTCGGCGCTCACGCCGCGCGACAGCCCTTCCAGGCTGCCGGCGCTGACGGCCTGGCCCAGGGTCAGGTCGCGCCGCGCGTAGGCCGTCAGCCAGCCGGCAAAGCCGCCGTGTGGAAAATCGACCAGACAGCGCGCCATGGCCGGCGCGATGCGCGCCAGCACGGCCGGCGCGTCGAGGCTGGGGTCCAGCTCTTCCAACGCCGCAAAGCCGGTGTTGAAGGCCGAGCTGCCGTGGCCGTCTTCGGCCGCGGCCAAGCTGTGGATGTTCAGGCCCACACCGATGATGGCCATGCGCTGTGCACCGGCCGGCACGGTTTCGATCAGGATGCCGCCGAGCTTGCGGCCATCGAGCCAGAGGTCATTGGGCCACTTCAGCTGCAGGCGCGGAAGTGCTTGCCCGCCCAAGGCCGCGGCGGGCTCGAGCGCGTCGGCGATGGCACAACCGATGGCCAGGGACAGCCCCGACCAGTCGCTCAGCTCCATGGGCAGACCCAGAGAGAAGGTCAGCGAGGCGCCGGGGCTGGACAGCCAGGCCCGGCCTTGGCGGCCGCGGCCATGAGTTTGGTGCTCGGCCACCAGCAGGCAGGGCAGCATGTCGTGGGCGCGCCGGCCATAGCGCGCTTCGCTGCCTTGTTGGGTTTGCTGGCGCACCCTTTCCAGCAAGGCGCTGTTGGTCGAGGCCGTGCGGGCCAGCACTTCGATGCTGATGCCGGGCAGCAAGGGGGTCAGGACTTGCCAGAGGGCCTCGGCTTGCCAGTCTTGGTGCGGGCTGTCAGTGGGGTTCATGGGCGGCGGGACATAACTCAGCGACATAACTCAGCGTTTAGGCGCCAGCATGGTGCCACGGCAGAAGGGGCTGCCGCAGTAGCAGGCGAACTCTTTCTTCAGCTTCGGCGTGTAGCGCTCGTCGATGGTCAAACCGTAGTCGTAAAACAACTCTTCACCGGGGGACAGGTCTTGCAGGGCCTTGATGAAAACCCGGCCATTGCTTTCGTCGGTCTCGCAATTGGGCTCGCAGGAGTGGTTGATCCAGCGCGAGCTGTTGCCGCCGTAGAGGGCGTCGATGACGCGGCCGTCCTCGATATGGAAGTAAAACGTGTGGTTGGGCTGCTTGGGATCGTGGGGGTGGCGCTCCATGGCCTCGTCCCAACTGATGAGCTCACCCGTGTATTCGATGATGACTTCGCCGGCCTTGATCGGCGCCAGCGCATAGACTCCGCGCCCATGGACGCCCGAATGTCTGACCTGGATGCGCCGACCCTTGCCGCTGGGCTTGGCAAGTACGGCCGGGGCCGGGGCAGACTTTTTGCGGGCGGCTTGCGTCATCGGAAGTTGTGGTTACATTGAATTCATGGGTGTGCGCGCGTGCATGTACGTGCATGGGCGTGCGCGAGGCCGGATTGTAGGCAGGCCGGAGCCAGGTGCTCCGGCCGGCGTCGAAATACACGAGTAGAGAAGTTCATCACCATCATGAGCAAGACACTGATCATTGCCGAGAAGCCCTCCGTGGCGCAGGACATCGTCCGCGCCCTGACCCCCAAGGCCGGGAAGTTCGACAAGCACGATGAATACTTCGAGAGCGAGGACTTCGTGGTCAGCTCGGCGGTCGGCCATCTGGTGGAGATCAAGGCGCCGGAGGAGTTCGACGTCAAGCGCGGCAAGTGGAGCTTTGCCAATCTGCCCGTGATCCCGCCGCACTTCGACCTCAACCCCATCGACAAGGTCAAGGGCCGCCTGAATGCCCTGGTCAAGCTGATCCGACGCAAAGATGTGACCCACCTGATCAACGCCTGTGACGCGGGCCGCGAGGGTGAGCTGATCTTCCGCCTGATCGTGCAATACGCCGGCACGGCCAAGGCCGCGATCAACAAGCCGGTCGAGCGCCTGTGGCTGCAGTCGATGACGCCGCAAGCGATCCGCGATGGCTTTGACAAACTCAAGAGCGATGCGCAGATGATGCCGCTGGCCGATGCCGCGCGCTGCCGCTCCGAGGCCGACTGGTTGGTCGGCATCAATGGCACGCGGGCCATGACGGCTTTCAACTCGCGCGACGGCGGCTTCTTCCTGACCACCGTGGGCCGGGTGCAGACGCCGACCCTGTCCATCGTCGTCGAGCGCGAAGAAAAGATCCGCAAGCATGTGGCGCGTGACTACTGGGAAGTGCGCGGCACTTTCGATGCCCAGGCCGGCCAGTACGAAGGCAAGTGGTTTGACCCGAGCTGGAAGAAGGGCGAGGACGCCGAAGCGCGCGCCGACCGCATCTGGAACCGCGCCGATGCCGACGCCATCGCCGCCGCCGCCCAGGGCCAGCCGGCCAACGTGCGCGAGGAGAGCAAGCCCACCACCAGCAGCTGTGGCGGCCTTTACGACCTGACCACCTTGCAGCGTGAGGCCAACTCGCGCTTCGGTTTTTCGGCCAAGACCACGCTGTCCCTGGCCCAAGCCCTGTACGAAAAGCACAAGGTGCTGACCTACCCCCGGACCGACTCGCGCTTCCTGCCCGAGGACTATCTGGCCGTGGCCAAGCAGACTGCCGAGATGATCGCCAGCGAGGACCTGCCCGGCCCGCTGCGCGAGCTGGCCGGCCACGCCCGCAAGGCGCTCAACGAGGGCTATATCAAGCCGACCAAGAAAGTCTTCGACAACAGCAAGGTCTCGGATCACTTCGCCATCATCCCGACCCTGCAAGCGCCCAAGAGCTTGACCGACATCGAAGCCAAGCTCTACGACCTGGTGGTCAAGCGCTTCCTGGCCGTGTTTTTCCCGCCGGCCGAGTTCCTGGTCACCACCCGCATCAGCACCGTCAAGGCGGCGGGCAAGGAGTTGAACTTCCAGACCAATGGCAAGGTGCTGGTCAAGCCGGGCTGGCTGGCTGTGTACGGCAAGGAGGCGCAGGAAGATGACGCCAATCTGGTGGCCGTGGCCCCGGGCGAGGTGGTGCGTACCGAGTCGGTCGATGTGAAGAGCCTGGCCACCAAGCCGCCGGCCCGCTACACCGAAGCGACCCTGCTCTCGGCCATGGAAGGCGCCGGCAAATTGATCGACGACGAAGAGCTGCGCGCGGCCATGACCGAAAAGGGCCTGGGCACACCAGCGACCCGCGCCGCCACCATCGAAGGTCTGCTGACCGAAAAATACATGCTGCGCGATGGCCGCGAGCTGATCCCCACGGCCAAGGCCTTCCAACTGATGACCCTGCTGCGTGGCCTGGACATCAAGGACTTGACCAAGCCCGAGCTGACCGGCGACTGGGAGTTCCAGCTCTCCGAGATGGAAAAGGGGCGCCTGAACCGCGACGAGTTCATGGCCAAGATCGCCGCCATGACCGAGCGCGTGGTGCAAAAAGCCAAGGAATACGATCGTGACACCATCCCCGGCGATTACGCCACGCTGAAGACGCCCTGCCCGAAGTGCAGCGGCGTGGTCAAGGAGAACTACCGCCGCTTCACCTGCACCGGCAAGGATGGCGCCTCGGAGGGCTGCGGCTTCTCCATCGGCAAGATCCCCGGTGGCCGCAGCTTCGAGTTGCATGAGGTGGAACAGTTCCTGGCCGACAAGAAGATCGGCCCGCTGGAAGGTTTCCGCTCCAAGGCCGGCTGGCCCTTCACCGCCGAGCTGGCTCTGGTCTTCGACGAGGAGATCCAGAACTGGAAGCTCGAGTTCGACTTCGGCGACGACGGCAAGAACGGCGAGGGCGATGGCGAGGCGGTGGACTTCAGCG
The DNA here is from genome assembly GCF_025717595.1 of Kinneretia sp. DJ1R-11. Classification (NCBI taxonomy): domain Bacteria; kingdom Pseudomonadati; phylum Pseudomonadota; class Betaproteobacteria; order Burkholderiales; family Sphaerotilaceae; genus Roseateles; species Kinneretia sp. DJ1R-11. Next base: position 349,537 of record NZ_JAJIRR010000001.1, on the reverse strand, counting down.
CCCAGACCTCGCTGGGCGCCTGCCCCAAGTGCCAGGGGCGGGTCTTCGAGCATGGCAGCAACTACGTCTGCGAGCATGCCGTCGGCGCCGCCATCACCTGCGACTTCAAGAGCGGCAAGATCATCCTGCAGCAGCCCATCGAGATCAGCCAGATGCAAAAGCTGCTCAGCGAGGGCAAGACCGCGCTGCTCGAGAACTTCGTCTCCAACAAGACCCGGCGCAAGTTCAAGGCCTTCCTGGCTTTTGATGCCAAGGCCGGCAAGGTGATGTTCGAGTTCGAGCCGCGCGCAGCCAAGCCGGGTGCGCCGGCCCGCGCTGCGGCCAAGCCGGCCGCCAGCGAGGCCGCCGCGCCTGCCAAGAAGGTCGCGGCCAAGAAAGTGGCCGCCAAGAAGGCTCCGGCCAAAAAGGCTGCGGCCAAGAAGAGCGCCTGAACAGGCCGGGTTCTGCAACTTGTGCGTGCGGCCCCTGGGGCCGCCCCTCTCCTGCGCGCCAAGGCAAAGGCGCTATGCTGATGCGCAGAGCAGTTGAGTTAGGCTCAGCCTGCACGCTTGGGAGCGTGCAGCGCAGGGTCTCGGTTCGGCCTTGGTCAGGAGTGAATGCATGGCCCCTGTGCGAGTGAGCTTCGGCATCCAGTCTCGGCTGGTCTTGGGCATTGCGCTGGCTGCAGGGCTGCTGGCCCTGGGTCTGGGTTGGTACTGGACCGCGCGCGAGGAGCAGGAGCTCAACCAGGCGCTGGCGCAACGCCAGGAACGCATGGCCAGCCTGGTCGCCCTGGGTTTTGCCGGGCCGATCTGGAATCTCGACAACATCGCCATCAAGCATCTGCTCGATGCGGTGATGGCCGACCCCGAAGTTCATGCCATCGAGCTGCGCCCGGTCGGCGTCAACTCTGAGCCCATGCGCCGGCAGCGCAGCGAGGCGGCGCTTGACCCCCTGCGGCGGCAGTTCGACGTCAGCTACCAAGCGGCGCCCGATGTGGCGCCCACCGTGGTCGCCCAGGCCACCCTGGTGCTCAGTCGCGAGCGTGTCCACGCCCAGGTGGCGCAGATGCGTCGCTTTGTCGCCAGCCTGCTGGCGGCCATGTTGGCGGCGGTTCTGGTGGCCAGCTTTGTGCTGGTCTACCGCCTGGTCAAGCGCCCCGTGCAAAGGCTGGGCCAGATGGCGCGCCAGGTCGCCGAGGGTCAGCTGGGCGCCAGCACCGAGGTCGAGCGGAGCGACGAGATCGGCTTGCTGACCGAGCAGTTCAACCTCATGAGCGCACGCCTGCAGGCCTCGTCCGAGGGCTTGCAACTGAGTGAAGAACGTTTCCGCAGCTTGTTCGAGAACGCCACCGAAGGCATTTTCCAATCCGACGCTCGCGGCCGCTTGCTCAGCCTCAACCGTGCCCTGGCCCAGATGTTGGGTTTCAGCACGCCGGCCAAGGCCCTGAGCGTCGGCCGACGCTTGCGCAGCCTGGTGCAAATCGAGGCGCAGGAGTTCAAACGCATCGCCATGGCCCTGCAGCGCCACCGCCTGCTGCAGCAGGTGCCCATGCTGGTTGCCACCAATGAGGGCCGTCAGCTGTGGGTGGAGCTGAGCATCCATGTGGTGCCCGGTGGCGGCAGTCAAGGCCTGCGCATCGAAGGCATGGTCAGCGACATCACCCAGCGCCGCATCGCCGAACAGGAACTCACCCATTACCGCGATCACTTGGAGGACGTGGTGACCGAGCGCACCCGTGAGCTCAGCGAGGCCAAGCTGCGCGCCGAAAGCGCCAGCCAGAGCAAGAGCCGTTTTCTGGCCACCATGAGCCATGAGTTCCGCACGCCCCTGAACGCCATCCTCGGCTTTGGCCAGTTGCTGCAGATGGACAACAGCCTCAGCACCGCGCAACTGGCCAAGGTGGGGCAGATCCGCGATGCCGGCGAGCATTTGCTCAGCCTGATCACCGATGTGCTGGACATGGCCAGCATCGAGGCCGGCAAGGTCCGCCTGCAACCGAGTTCGGTGGATCTGCGCGCATTGCTGGACATGGTGGGAGACAGCGTGCGCTTGCGCGCCGAGCAAAAGGGTCTGGTCTTCGATGTCGATGTGGCCGCCCAACTGCCCGCGCGCGTGCTCGTCGATGGACAGCGTCTGCGCCAGGTGCTGATGAATTTGCTCTCCAACGCCGTCAAGTTCACCGACACCGGCAGTTTCGGCCTGCAAGTGCGCCTGCGTTCGACGCAGGACCACAGCGTCCGCATCGGCTTTGCTGTCCACGACACCGGCATCGGCATCGCCGCGCGCATGCTGGACCGCCTGTTCCAGCCCTTTGAGCAGGTCGCGGAAGACGCGCGTTGCCTGGGTGGCACGGGCCTGGGTCTGTCCATCAGCCAGCAGCTGGTGCGGGAGATGGGCGGTGAGATCCGCGTGCACAGCGAACTGGGCCACGGCAGCGTCTTCGAGTTCGAGTTGGACTTGCCGACCACCCACTGACGGAGTTCTCAGGCTGAAGGGCCCGGGCGAGGCTGCGGCCAGCGGCGGCATACTCGGCCACCATGAGCTGGATCGTTTTCAACAAGCTGCTGGCGATTTTGATCGCGGTGGCCATTGGCTGGTTTGTCGGTCGCATGCGCTGGCTCGGCGATGCCGACGCCGGCGGCAGCGGCGGTGACCCGGCCCGGGTGCTGTCGAATGTCGCCTTCTACATCTTCGTGCCGGCCCTGCTGTTCCGCACCACGGCGCGGGTGGACTTTGCAAGCCTGCCCTGGCTGACCCTGGCAGCGTTTTTCCTGCCGGTGCTGGGTTTGCTGGTGGCGATCTATGCTTTCCAGCGCTGGCGCGGTGCGGCCGTGAAGGGCCCGGCCGTGCCCAGTGTGCAGGCCATCACCGCCACCTTCGGCAATACCTTGCAGGTCGGCGTGCCTTTGGCGGCCGGTGTCTTCGGCGAGGCCGGCCTGGCCATTCACATCACGGTGGTCAGCCTGCATGCGCTGAGCATCTTGACCGTGCTGACCCTGCTGGTGGAACTGGATCTGGCGCGCGCACGCAGCCAGCAAGCGCCCACGGGTCTGGGCGCGCTGCTGCTCAACACGGTGCGCAACACGGTCATTCACCCGGTGGTGCTGCCGGTGTTGGCGGGCCTGGGCTGGAATGCCCTCGGTCTGCGCCTGCCTGCGGTGCTGGACGAAGTGCTGCAGATGTTGGGCACGGCCGTGGTGCCGCTGTGCCTCACCCTGATCGGCATGTCCCTGGCCTATCTGGGCTGGCCACGGACCTGGCGCGCGGTGCTCGGCCTGGTGGCAGCCAAGCTGCTCCTGCTCCCGGCCCTGGTGCTGGTGTTCGCGCATTGGGGCCTCGGCCTGGCCGGCATGCCGCTGGGCGTCATCGTCATGATGGCGGCCCTGCCGACCGGCTCCAACGCCCTGATCTTTGCCCAGCGTTACCGCTGCCAGGAGGGCGAGACCACCGCGGCCGTGGTGGTCTCGACCCTGGTCTTTGTGCTGACGGCGCCGCTGTGGCTGGCGCTGTTGCAGCGCATCCAAGCTTGAGGCGCCTGCCTCAGGGCAGCGAGGGGGCGGCCGGCGGGCGCGGCGGGCTGGGCGGCTTGAGGTGCGTGCTGGCAGCAGCTGGGGCGGCGGGGGCGGGCACGGCCTTGGCCAGACGGTCCACCACCGGGTCGAGTGCGGCCTCTGCCTTGCCACGCTCATGTTCGCTCAGGCCTCGGGCTGCCTGGCGATAACTGGCCACCAGCTCGGCATCGGCCGGCAAGTGCGCTGCCAAGGCGCTGAGCAATTCAGCCCGGTCGAAATCGGAGCCGATGCTGCGTGTCGCATCGAGTAGGCCCAGCAGCGCGGCCTTCTGGTGCACGCCGGCTTCCAGCAGGGCGCTCAAGGCCATGCGGCGTTCGAAGTCGCTGCCGATGCGGCGGGCCGATTCGCTGTAGGCCTTGAGCGCCGCCTCGGCGGGCGCGTCCAGCGCAGCCTGACGCGGCAGCTTCTGGGCCACGGCCTCCAGGGCGCTGCGGTGCTCGAAGTCAGAACTCAGGCTGAGGCTGGCCTGCAGGGCTGCGGCCAAGGTGGGCAGGCCACTCGCGGGCGACTGCCGCTCGACGATGTCGACGATGGCGCTGCGCTTTTCAAAGTCCGAGTCCATGCCGTCCACCGCCTGCAGCCAGGCCTGCAGCGTGGCAGGCTCCGCGCTGAGCGTGGCGGACAGGGTCTCCAGCACCTGGCGGCGTTCGAAGTCCGAGCTCAAGTTGTGCAGGCTTTGCAGCAACTGGACTTGCAGGGCCGGGCTCAAGGTCTGCTTCTCGATCAGGCTTTGCAGCAGCTGGCGACGTTCGAAATCCGAGTCCATGCCTTCATTGACACGGATCAGGGCTTGCAAGGTGCTCTCGCTCTGCGGGCCTTGCTTGAGCAGGGCCTGGACGCGGCTGCGGCGGCGATGGTCTTCGATGTTCGGCGCCTGGATGTCGGCCAGCACGCGCGTCACCCCGCCTTGCGCCAGCAGGTTCTGGATGCGCTTGTCGCTGCCTTCCAGGCTCTCGCCGGCCAGGGCCATGCGTTCGCGTAGCCAGGCCTGGCCTTCAGCATCCAACGCCTGCTCCTTGCCGTCCAGGCTGTAGCTCAGGCGCGGTGCCCCGCCTTTCTCGCCGGGTTCGTAGACCGCGCGCCGGTGCCAGCCGCTGCGCTGCTCGTCGATCACCAGTCGGCCCTTGCTGAGGCTTTCGAGCTCGGTCTGGTCGGCGTTGAAGCGCATCTGGCCGCTGAGGCGGATGTCCAGACTCTGCGAGGCGCTGCTGTTGCGGATGCGGATGCTGGACGTCGAGCCCACGCCCAGATGCAGCTCGAATTGCTCGCCCAGGTGCTGCAGGCGGCTCAAATCCAGGGGCTGGCTGTGGCCCACACCCAGCAAGGGCAGGGCCAGGACGCACAGCGTCAGGCCGCCGACCAGCAGGCGCTTGCGCCAGAGTTCGGGTGGGGGCAGGGCGGTGGAGGGCTCAGGGTTGGGGCTCATGATTGGGTCTCCTTGCGGGGTGGGGGCAGGTTTCATCAATGCTTCGATGCGGGCCAGCAGGGGCGAGCGGCCGGTGGCCGCCATCCGGCTCAGCAGCTGCAGGCGCCGCGCCGGGCGCGCTGCCTGCTGCAGCTCTTGGGCACAGCGGTACAGGCTTTCCGCCAAGGCGCGGCGCGCCTGCTCGCGGGCGGCATCGCTGGGTCGGGCGGTGGCCCAGGCGTCGCAGGCTTGTTCGGCCAGGGCGTCGAGCCGGCTCAGGGCCAGGCGGTTCAGGGGCTGCAGCCAGGCCAGCTGGTTCAGCAACTGGGCGGCCAGGCGCCAGGCAGGGTCGCGCCGACGCAAATGCGCCAGTTCATGGGCCAGCACGGCCTCGCGTTGGGCGTGAGGCAGCTGCAGGGCCCAGGCGGGCAGGCAGATGGCGCCGCCCGGTGCGATCAGGGGGCTGGACCACTCAGCGCGGCTGAGCCGCAGAGGCGGGGTCGGCAGGCCAGCGGACCGGGCCAGCGTCTGCAGGCAGCCGTGCAGATCGGCATCGTCCAGGCGCGGCAGACGGCGAGCCAGCACACGCAGCCGCCACCAGGCCAGGCCGGTGGCCAGCAGGCCCAGCCCGGCCAACAGCGCCCAGGCCGCCGCCAGGGCAGCCACGGCGGCGCTGGCATCGGGGGCCAGTTGCAGTCGCTGGCGTGGTGCTTGCGGCGGCTTCTGCACGTGAATCACCGGGTTTGCGGTGGGCGCGAGTTCACGTACCGGTGTGGCAGACGGCACCTCGCGCGGAGCAAGGAGGGCTAGGTCTTTGATCTGAGTGCTCGCAAGCGCAGGCGGCGCGGCCTCCGGCGGAGCCGGCGCCGGGCTCCAACTCAGCAGCGTGGCCAGGCCGGCCGTCAGCACCGGGCCGAAGAAAGCCAGGCGCCACAACGTCTCGCGATGCGAGGCCAGGCGCGGCCGCAGGTGGGCGCTGCGCTCGATCAGCCAGGCACCGGACAGCAGCAGGCTGCTGTGCAGCAGGTAGTTGAGCAGGCCGCTGCTGAGGCCGGCCAGCAGCAGGGGGCCGTTGAAGCTGAGGGGCTCAGTCATGGCCGCCATCCTTGCTGTTCTTGGCAGGGCTGCTCTTGGCCAGCAGGCGGCGCATTTGTGCCATGTCCTCGTCGGCGATGTCGCCGGCTTTCAGCAGATGGCTGAGCAGGGCGCTGGCCTTGCCGGCGAACAGGCTGGACAGCAGGCCGCTGACCATGGACTTCTGCACCTCGGGTTCGGACACGCAGGGGCGGTAGACCAAAGCGCGGGCATCGCGATCGCAGGCCAGCAGGCCGCGTTTTTCCAGGCGCTGCAGCAAGGTGGCCACGGTGGTGTGGGCCAGGGGCCGGCCTTCGGCGCGCAAGGCTTCGGCCACCTCGGCCGTGCTGGCCTGGCCGCGCTGCCAGAGCACGCGCATCAGGCTCAGCTGCAGCTCGCTCAGGCTCAGTTCGCTTTTGTCTTCGGACATGGACTTGGTCTCTACTACAGATGTCGTACTACAAATGTAGTTGAGTGCTGCGAACCGCGCAAGCGGCTTGGTGCGCTGCGCGTACCGGCGGGCTCGCGACCTGGCACAGAATGGCGCCAGCAGGCCGCATGCCGCGGCATTTGAAGCTGGGGAGTGCGCATGGATCTGGGACTGAAAGGCTTGAGGGCCGTGGTGACCGGTGGATCGGCAGGTATTGGCGCCGCCATCGTGCGTGCCCTCGCGGCCGAGGGCTGCGAGGTGGCCTTCTGTGCCCGTCAGCCGGAGCGTTTGCAGGCCTGTCTGGCCGAGCTGCAATCGGCCGGTCTGCCCGGCACGCTGCAGGCCCGAGCACTCGATGTCTGCCAGCCCGGGGCCTTTGAGGCCTGGCTGGAAGAATTGGGCACGCTGGACATCCTGGTGCTCAATGTCAGCGCCCTGTCGAGCGACTGGTCGCAAGCGCTGGACGTGGATCTGCGTGCGACCGTGCGCTGTGCCGAAGCCGCCCTGCCGCTGCTGCGTCGTTCCAAGCATGGCGCCCTCACCTATATCGGGTCCAAGGCCGGGTCGCTGGCGGCACCGAACTCCGCGGCGTATGGCGCCGCCAAGGCGGCCCTGGCGCATTACATGAAATCGCTATCGGCACGCGTTCTGCCGGAGGTGCGTGTCAACACGGTCTCGCCGGGAGATACCTGGGTGGCAGGTGGCCTCTGGGGTCGTGTCCAGGAGCAGGAGCCCGAGCTCTATGCGCGGGTGCTGCAACGCAACCCGCTGCAGCGGCTGGCCCGCCCGGACGAAATCGCCCGGGTGGCCTGCTTTGTCTCCAGCCCGGCGGCCAGCTTTGTGGCCGGCGCCAACTGGTATGTCGATGGCGGTTCGACCGCCCATGTCCAGTTCTAGTGTATTGATCAAGGCGCCAGGCTAATTCATTAGCTCAGCGTCTTGGATTTGCCGTTGCTCAGTTCGGCAGCAAATTGAGATTGAAGGCCAGCGCCTGTTCGCCATTGCTCTGGCATTTGAGTTCTCGCATGGCTTGGTACACCTGTCGGCGCATCTCGGTCGGGACATTCTGCTGGCGCACCTGGCTGATCTTGTCGCCCTTGACGGTGAATTCGACGCGGGCCAGGGTGCCGTTGTTGAGCTTCTGAACGCCGCGGTCCAGGGCTTGCTGCATCTTGCTGTCGATCTGAGGGCAGACCTGGCGGACCGGGCCGTTCTCTTCGCTGCTCGGCACGGCGGCCTGCGCGCCGAAGGCGGCGAGTGCCAGCAGGCTGGCGGCGGTGAGGGTGCGTGCGGTGTTGAAGTGCTTCATGGTGTGGGCCTTTTGCTGCGCTGTGTGCCGACTCCGGCACGGGGTGGAAAGTCGATGGAGTCACTGTAGAAAGTCCGCCGCAGAAGCGACAGCGCGCCGCGATGAACTTCCAGTTCGAAGCGACCATCTGCAGGTCAGCGGGATGAACGGTGGCGTCAAACCGGCGGTGATCTCAAGCCCTCGGCAATCAGGTGCAACCCTTGTGCGCCTGGCGATTTCTCAACCCGTGAGCAATGGCATGGGGACTGTCGAAGGCCGCCTTCGTGGGGCTTGCGAACACATCGCGGAGAATGAGTGGATGAGCTCGACACCCACTGTTTCCCCTCTGGCCGCCTTGGCCGCCAAGGATCTGCCTGCCTATATGAACACCGTGGGCCAGGCTGCCCGTCAGGCTTCGCGCCTGATGGCTGCGGCCTCCACCGCCGCCAAAAACCAGGCCTTGCTGAGCCTGGCCCGGCGCCTGCGCAATGCCGGGCCTGCCTTGGCCGCCGCCAACGCCCGTGATTTGAAGGCAGCCGCCGCGGCCGGCCTGGACGGCCCCATGCTGGACCGCCTGAAGCTGAGCCCCGAGGTGATCGAGACTGTGGCCCAGGGCTGCGAGCAGATCGCCGCCATGCCCGACCCGGTCGGCGAGATCAGCGGCCTCAAACGCCGCCCCAGCGGCATCAGCGTCGGCCAGATGCGCGTGCCCCTGGGTGTGTTCGGCATGATTTACGAGAGCCGGCCCAATGTCACCATCGAGGCCGCCTCCCTGGCCATCAAGAGCGGCAATGCCTGCATCCTGCGCGGCGGTTCCGAGGCGATTCATTCCAATCTGGCCCTGGCCGAGTTGGTGGCGGCCGCGCTGCGCGAAGCCGGCCTGCCGGCCGAGGGCGTGCAGCTGATTGCCAGCACCGACCGCGCCGCGGTGGGCCTGTTGATCACGGCGCCCCAGCATGTCGACGTGATCATCCCGCGCGGCGGCAAGGGCTTGATCGAGCGCATCAGCGCCGAGTCCAAGGTTCCCGTCATCAAGCACCTCGATGGCAACTGTCATTGCTATGTCGATGCCGAGGTGGACTTCGACCTGGCCCTGACCGTGGTCATGAACGCCAAGACCCAGAAGTACAGCCCCTGCAATGCCACCGAATCCCTGCTGGTCCATGCCGAGAGCGCCTCGGACTTCCTGCCCCATATCGGCGCCTTGCTGGCCGAGAAGGGCGTGGAGATGCGTGGCTGCTCGCGCAGCCTGGCCTTGCTGGGCCCCATCCCTGACGCCGTGATCAAGCCGGCGACCGAGGCCGATTGGAGCGAGGAGTATCTGGCGCCCATCCTCAGCATCAAGGTGGTGGACAGCCTCGATGAGGCCGTCGAACACATCAATCGTTACGGCTCGCATCACACCGACGCCATCCTGACCAGCAATCACGCCCATGCCATGCGCTTTCTGCGCGAGGTCGATTCGGCCAGCGTCATGGTCAATGCCAGCACGCGCTTTGCCGACGGCTTCGAGTACGGTCTGGGCGCCGAGATCGGCATCTCCACCGACAAGCTCCATGCCCGTGGCCCGGTCGGCCTGGAAGGCCTGAGCTCGCTCAAGTGGGTGGTACTGGGACAGGGCGAAGTCCGCCGCTGAGCATGGGCGAAGACGCCCGCCAGACCGAGCTGAACGTGCTACTGCGCCAGGCCCAAAGCCTGGCTGATGTCGCGCGTGGCCCCTGGCTGGCCGCCTTGTCGGCGCGTGATGAGGCCCTGGCCTCAGAGCTGGCGCAGCGCTTGATGCAGCAGGCGGAGACCCAGTTCCCTGCGCCCGCCATGTCGCCTGCCGGCAGTGCGGCGCCAGCGCTGGACGAAATCACGGACGCCCCTTCGCTCAGCGGCCAGCGCATGGGGGCCTGGCAGCTGCTGCGCAAGATCGGCGAGGGTGGTATGGGCCAGGTCTGGTTGGCCCGCCGTGCCGATGGCTTGTATGAGCAGGAGGTCGTGGTCAAGTTGCTGCGCAGCGATCTGCAGCAGGCGCCGCTGTCGCAGCGCTTTGCGCGCGAGCGGGCAGTGCTGGCCCGGCTCAAGCACCCCGGCATTGCGCGCTTGCTCGATGCTGGCATCGCTGACGGTGTGCCCTATCTGGTGCTGGAGTATGTGGCTGGTCACAATCTGGGCGAGCATGTGCGGGCCGAGTGCCCGACGCTGGCCTCGCGGGTGGCGCTGCTGATCCGTGTGGCTCAGGCCGTCGAGCATGCCCATGCCCAGCTGGTGGTGCACCGCGACCTGAAACCCTCGAACGTGATGGTCAGCAGCGAGGGCGAAGTCAAGGTGCTGGATTTCGGCATCGCTGGCTTGCTCGATGAAGAAGACCCGGGCCATCTGACCCGCGTCAGCGGCCGCGGCTTGACCTTGTCCTATGCCTCGCCCGAACAGCTCAGTGGTGCACCGGTCGGCGTGGCGGCCGATGTGTTTTCGCTCGGCGTGCTGCTGTTCGAGATGATCTCGGGGCGCTTACCCTTCTACAGCGCCGGCAGCAGCCGCACAGCGATTGAATATGCGCTGCTGCACCAGGACGCGCCGCGCCTGGGGGCCTTGCTGACCCAGGCCCCAGATGCGGATGCACCGGTCGGTGCCCGCCCGCTCGATGCCGAGCGTGCCCGGGGCGACCTGGAGGCCATCGTCGCCAAGACCTTGCGCAAGCTGCCCGAGGAGCGTTACCCGGCCGTCGGCGCCTTGATCGAGGACCTGTCGCGCTGGCTGCGCCACCGGCCGGTCAGCGCTCGCCGCGAGGATTGGCGCCACCGGATTTGGCTTTGGCTGCGGCGCAATGCTCTTGCGGCTTCCTTGTCCGGCGGCCTGGCTTTTGCGGTGCTGCTGGGTCTGGGCGTGAGCCTGGACCTATGGCGCCGGGCGCAAGCGGCGGCCCGGGAATCCGACCAGGTGACGCTTTACCTGACCGAGTTGTTGGGCAGTGCCAGCCCCGATGTTCACGGCGGCCAGGCACCCACGGTGATGGCCTTGCTGGAAAAGAGCCGCAGCGAGCTGGCCGGCAAGTTCCAGGACGAGCCCGCGACCAAGGCGCGTTTGCTCTCGGTGCTGGCTCAGACCTATGCCTCGCTGGACCGCTACGACCTGGCCGCGCCCCTGGCCCGCGAATGGGTGGCCCTGACCGCCCAGCTCTACGGTGAGGATGATGAGCGCACGGTGGACGCGCACATCAAGCTGGCGCAGATTCACGTGCCCACCGGGCCGCACGACCTCGTGGTCGCCGAGCTGGAGCCACTGCGCGAGCGCGTGGCGCGCCTGCATGGCCCCAAGTCCGACCGCATGCGCGAGATCCACTATGCGCTGGCCAATGGTTATATGAAAACCGGGCGCCTGGCCGAGGCGAAAGCGGCCTTGGATCAAGCAGGCGAGCTGGTGCGCCTGCTCTACCCTGAGGGTCATTTCTACCGAACCTTCCATCACATGGTCGAGGCGGTGCGCCTGGCCGGCGAGGGGCGCATCGGCGAGGCCAGGGAGCAGCTGCGCCTGACCGAGCCGGCGCTGCAGAACCCGCCCAAGGAAAACTTGCGTCATGCCTTGGCCATCCGTCGCAACATCCTGACCATGGATATCCGCGCAGGGAAGTACGAAGGTGTCCAGGCGCGTGCCCAAGCGCTGGGCGAGGAGATGGACCGTCTGCATGGCCGCGGCAACTCCATGCGTGCCTTCATGTACCCGGAGATTGCCCGTTATCACAGCGACCGCGCCGAGTATGCCCAGGCCCTGGCGGCCCGCCAGGCTTTCAACACCCTGGGCAGTGGCGCGCCCTTCAATGCCCGGACGGCCGCCAAGGCCTCGCTCTTGCTGGCTCGCGCACAGGCGGGCGCGGCGCCGGCGGCGAGCTTGCGCAACGAGGCCTTTGAGTTGCTGGAAGAGATTGAGTCGACCCGGGCGCAGATGGGCGTGAGCCGGGCCGAAGCCTGGCTGGCCCTGGCGCGCAGCGGCTTGCTGCTGGGCGAGCTGGGCTTGGCGGGCGAGGCCATCGCACGCTTGCGTGGCGATACCGATCTGCACCTCGATCGCGACCTCTGGCTGGAAAGTCGCGTGGCCCAGGCCGAAGGGGAACTGTTGCGCGCCCGAGGAGATCTGGCCGGCAGCCGCCTTCTGTTGGCCCGGCGCGTGGACCTGCTGGAAACCAGCCCGGATCGCCAGGTGCCGCCGCTCTGGCAAGCCCGGCTGGACCTGGCCTTGACCCTGGTGATGATGGGCGCCCCCGATGTAGCCAAGGCGCTGGCTGCGGCGCGCGAGGCGCGCCCGCCGCAAATGCCGGCCGGTCACCCCTTCGATGCCTTGCAGGAGCTGATGCAAGCGCAGCTGGATGCACCCGCCAGCGACAGCCGCGCCGCCCGCCAGGCGCGGAGCGCCCTGAAAGCAGGCCTGCAAGAAAATGCCGCCCATCCGCCCGAGATTCGGGCGGACCTGGGCGGTTGGTTCTGAGCCTGTGGTCTGGGGCTGAGCTCAGGCCGTGGCGCGGCGGCGGCGGGCCAGGCCCAGCACACCGGCCAGGCCCAGGCCCATCAAGGCATAGCTGCTGGGCTCGGGCACGGCGGTGACGGTGCGGGTGAAGCCGCAAGTGGCCCAGTCACCACTCTCGCAGCTCGATGCGATGACGGGCTGGGCGGCGGCGTACAGCACCCGGCCCTGGGCATCCACGCCGGTGTACTGCAGCGTCATCGACGTCTGGAACAGATTGACGATGCCTTCCGGTGCGCCACCCGCCTTGGGCGTGAAGCGGCCAAACAGGTAGTCGTAGCTTTGGCCGGGGGCCAGATTGAAGTGATTCTGGTAGGTGGGGCCCGGCAGTTGCGGGTTGTAGATCGTGGCGAATTGGAAGTCGTAGCCTGCGAACTCGCTGCCCGACAAGGTCATCGAGGCGCTGAGGAAAACACTGTCAATTCGCGCGAAGACGCTCTGTGTGGTGTTACCCGTGATCGGGTCGTGGTAGAAGCCCTCATGCGGCAAATCCGTGGGTGAGATGCCGGTGAGGGGCTCGCTGGAGAAGCTGAACGCCGGGGAGTCTGCGTCCAGCGTCAGCCGAAGCCAGATGTCAATGGTCTCGGTCGTGCTGACCGTGCCCTTGGGCTGCAAAAACGTCAGGCTGCCACGGGGCAGCTCGGCCCAGGCAGCCTGGCTCATCAAAAGGCAGGCGGCAGCAATCAGTTGGCAGACACGGGTTTTCATCGAGACTCTCTCCCTGGCATTGAAGTGCGCGGAGTGTCTCTGGCCTGTCATGCCGCTGTCATGCGCAGTTACCCTAGCGGCCCCCCCCGATCCGGGGAATCTGCCCTTTGTCCATTGGCCTGCCAGCGCAGCTTCAGCGCAATCCACTCACCCGCGCATCCTTGGGCGTGCTGATCAGATACTCGGCCGTGAAGCGCTGGCTCTGGCCAGGCGCCAATTGCAGCTGCCACGCCATCACGCCGGGCAGCTGTTTCCAGCGCTGCTGGCTTGGCGGAGGACTGAATTGGGTTTGCACCTTGATGTCCTCGTGCTGGGCCACGGGCGAGGGCTCGATCAGCTGCAGCTGGATGGGCTGGCGGTGCAGGTTCTCGACCAGGTAGGCGCGGCGGATCTTCTGCTCGTTGCGGCTGCCGATGAAGCCGCGCTCGGCGCCGTCCTTTTGCGGCGGCTCCACCGCCAAGCGCAGCAGTTCGTCGCGGCCGAAGAAGAGCTCCAACTTTTCCTCGCTGCCCAGCTGCAGCTGGCTGTTGCCGATGAAGGCCCCGTCGCGGAAGAGTTGCAGCGCGCCGGCCGGCCAGCTTCCGCTGGGGCGGCTCAGCTCGGCCAGCAGATAGGCCTGGCGGTCCTGCTGTGGCTGCACGCGGGCGAAGACCTGGGCGGCCAACTTCTCGCTGCCGAGCGCAAAGCTGACGCGCTGACCGTCGCTGTTGACGCTGACGCGGCCGGGCACTTCGAACTCGGCGCTGTACTCGCCTTGCTGAGCGCTGATGTCGAAGTTGGGCAGGGCGATCGCCTCAAAGGCACCGGCGTCCGACTTAAAGGCTGGCGCGGGCGCCGCTGCGGCCATTGCCGGCGCGGCCATGCGCGACCCCGTGACCTGAACTTCGCGTGCGGAGATGGGTGGCAGGATGTCCAGGGTCCATGGGTAGGGCGAAGGCAGGCCGCTCTGACCGCGTGGCGTGCTGGTGCTCAGACGCAGTGCCACGCCGTTCCAGTCCTCGCCACTGGTCTGGGCCACTTGCGCCAGGCGCTCTAAGCGCAGCTGCTGGGTCTGCGTGTCGAGGTGGGCGCGGTAGATGGGGCTCCAGCCTGCTTGATTCAGGCGGTAGCTCAGGCGCAGCTCGCCGGTGCGAGTCGCGGCCAGGTTGATGCGCACGCTGCGCAGCTGCGGGTTGGCTTGAATCAGGTGGTCACGTTCGGCTTGCAGCGGTGTGAGCTTCTCGTCGATGTCTTGCAGGCGGCGGGAAAGCTGGTGCTTGCGTTGCAGCGCGTCCTGGCCGCTGCGGCGAAGCGCGTCCACGGTCGAGGCGATGGGCGCAGTCGGCTTGCCTGCACTCTCGTTGCCGCCATAGTTCTTGAGGAAGCCGAGGGCCATGTCTTGCGCTTCGTTCTCGGCCTGCAGTGCGGCGCGCTGATCCTCCAGCTCGCGGATGCGTTGGTCCAGCGGGCTGCTATTGCACTCCGGGGCACGGACACGATCCAAGGTCTGGATGCTGATCTCGCCAATCTGGATGCCAGCATCGGCCTGCACCTGCAGCGAGTCGGCCTCGAAGCGGGCCGGCAGGCAGCGGACCACGAGTTCGCGCGCACCGGTGGCCACAGTGGCCGTGCGCTGTACCGTGGCGCCGCCGGGGTAGACCAGCACCTGGCTGATCGGGGCGTTCGGCAGCTGCGCCATGGCCAAGCCCGGCAGCAGAAGACAGAGGCAGAAGTTCGGGAGCTTGTGTTTCATGATCGGCAGTCCTCGAGTGCGTGCAAATGTGAGCTTAGCGCCTTGGCGCACTCCTCGGCGTCGAACCCAGGTCGGGCGACCCTGGCACACTGGCAGGCATCGTCTGCCGCGACTGCGCGGCGCTGTCAGAGTTGGAACGCATGAACACCCCTCCCCAAGCCAATACCCAACGCAAAGCCCTGGTCCTGTTCTCGGGCGGCCAGGATTCCACCGCCTGCCTGGCTTGGGCCTTGGAACGCTATGCCGAGGTCGAAACCCTGGGCTTCGACTATGGCCAGCGCCACCGCGTCGAGCTGGAATGCCGCCAGAACGTGCGCCGTG
Source organism: Kinneretia sp. DJ1R-11 (assembly GCF_025717595.1). NCBI lineage: Bacteria > Pseudomonadati > Pseudomonadota > Betaproteobacteria > Burkholderiales > Sphaerotilaceae > Roseateles > Kinneretia sp. DJ1R-11. The sequence goes on along the minus strand of NZ_JAJIRR010000001.1, from coordinate 334,522 downwards.
AGCTGGCCTCAGCCTTCCCACAGTGGGCGGCCAAGCTGGGTGAGGACCATGTGCTGGACTTGAGCCTGCTGGGCCAGATCTCCAGCACGGCGCTGACGGAGCACCGCGCCATCGAGATGCAGGCCAACGGCCTGCCCAATACCTTTGTGCCGGGCCGCAATCTGCTCTTCCTGACTTTTGCCGCCACCCTGGCCTACCGCCGCGGCGCCTCGGTGTTGGTGGGCGGCATGTGTGAGACCGATTACTCGGGCTACCCTGACTGCCGCGACAACACGCTCAAGGCCTTGCAGGTGGCGCTGAGCCTGGGTCTGGATGCGCCGATGACGCTGGAAACCCCGCTGATGTTCATCACCAAGGCCCAGACCTGGGCCTTGACCGAGCAGCTCGGCGGTGCGGCGCTGAATGAGCTGGTGATCGAGCACACCCACACCTGCTATCTGGGTGAGCGCAGCCAGCGCCACGCCTGGGGCTATGGCTGCGGCAGCTGCCCGGCCTGCGAGCTCCGTGCGCGTGGCTTCGAGGAGTTCCAAGCTGGCCGCGTGGAGGTCTGAACATGGGGCCTAGCGAAGGTGCTTGGGACTGGGGCTGGGCCGGTTGGGGTCTGGCGGCTGTGCTGTTGTTCTGGGCCATTGGCGCCTACAACCGCGTCATGAGTTTGCGCAACGCGATTGCCGCGGCCTTCGCCCAGCTGGATACCCATCTGAGCGCGCGCGCCGCGGTGTGCGCCAACCTGCTGGCCGTGCTGCGACCCTTGCTGCCCAGCGAGCAGGCGACCTTTGATGCCCTGGATGCCGCGCAGCAGGAGGTGCAGGTGGCGCTGCAGGCCGTGCGTGCTCGGCCTTATGCCGGTGATCCTGTGGCCAGCTTGGGCGTGGCCAGCGCAGTGCATGCGGCGGCGCTGACGCGGCTGATGTCCATGCTCGAACACCATGCCGATTTACGTGAGCACCCGGAGCTGTTTGCCCAGGTGGATGAGCTCAAGATGATCGAGCGGCAACGCTCCTTCACCCGCCAGGTTTTCAACCAAGCTGTGGGCGCCTACAACGAAGCCATCATCCAGTTCCCGACCCGAGTGTTGGCCAGCTTCTATGGCTTTCGGGAGGCGCGCTCGCTCTGAGCGAAGCTGCGGCAGGAATCGGCACAAAGCAGCCGAATACAAAAGGCAACCACAGAGGCGCAGAGGCACAGAGAAATACAAAGCTGAATTGGTTTTGGCTCTGTGCCTCCGTGCCTCTGTGGTTGCATTTGAATTTCAGCAATGTGCCGGCAGCCGACAGAGTCGGTGCGTCCGCCAGGTTCAGCTGCAGACGATGGCGCCTGAGCTGACCAGCTCGTGGAACAGGGCCATGAGCGAGTTGCCGCTCATGCTGTAGGGGTCGAGCTTGGCGGTCTCGGAGTACTTGAGTACCAGGCCCGGGTTGAGGCGCTGAAGATTGACCTGGCCCATGGACCAGCCAGCGAACACGCGTTCGCCTACTTCTTCGTAGCTGAGCAGGATCACGTCGTGGTGGCGGGTGTCACTGACGATGCGCTTGTAGCGTGCATTGATCGCGTCACGGCCACCTTCCAGCACCTGCATGAAGATGCCATCGCTGTAGCAGAGCAGGCCAGTGATGCCCTCGGCCGGGTTGTGCTCGCGCGACTGCTTCAGGATGGTGCTGAGCTCAGCCTCGCCCATGGGAATGTGGGCGCGGCTGGCGTAGAGAAGGCGAACTAGCATGGGGTGGGCTCCGTTGGGGCTGAGGTCTGTTCTTGGACTTACTTCTTGCTCAGCAGCGAGAGGAACTCGCGGCGCAGATTCGGGTCCTTGAGGAAGGCGCCACGCATGACGCTGTTGGTCATCTTGGTCTCGGTGTCCTTGACGCCGCGCCAGTGCATGCAGAAGTGGTCGGCTTCCATGACGATGGCCAGGCCGTCCGGCTGCACGCGTTCCTGCAACTCGTTGGCCAACATGGTGACGGCCTCTTCCTGGATCTGCGGGCGGCTCATGATCCAGTCGCAGATGCGGGTGTACTTGGACAGGCCGATCAGGTTGGAGTGCTCGTTGGGCAGCAGGCCGATCCAGACCCGGCCCATGATGGGGCAGAGGTGGTGCGAGCAGGCGCTGCGCACGGTGATGGGGCCGACGATCATCAGCTCGTTGAGCCGGGTGAAGTTAGGGAACTCGGTGACCGGGGGCATGGGCACATAGCGGCCCTTGAAGACCTCGCGCACAAACATCTTGGCCACGCGTTTAGCGGTGTCCTGGGTGTTGTGGTCGCTGTCGGTGTCGATCACCAGGGCGCGCAGCACCTCTTGCAGCTTGGCCTGCACTTCGGCCTGGATCTCGTCGAGCTCACCGTCCTTGATGAAGTCGGCGATATTGTCATTGGCGTGGTGGCGGCAGCCTGCGCCGACGAGTCGGTAGCGCACGCGCTCCGAAGCGGGCAGCTCGGCCAGTTCGCGCTCATCGCGGGGAGAGGGGTTTGCAGGCAGGGCGCCGGTCATGGGGGGATCTCGCTGTTCGGTGCAATCGGGCGATTGTGTACGGATTGCAAAGACTGTGCAGGGCCAGGTCTTGCCTGCTCGGCGTACGGAGGGCTCACCTACACTGAAAGGGTGAGCCTTCCCTCTGCCCCCTCCATGCCCAAGCCCGCGCCGTCGAACCCCGCCGGTCCTGCCCTGGCGCCGCCGCTTCAGCAACTGTTGATGCAAGTGGCCGATGCCGTGCAGGCCGTGCGCGGCGGCCGCTCCTTGACCGATGTGCTGGCGAAATGCCCCGCCGAGCTGCGCCCGGCCACCCAGTCCCTGAGCTTCCATGTGCTGCGCCGCCTGGGCAGTGCCGAGGCGGTGCGCGCCATTCTTGCGCCCAAGAGCCCGCCGCCCAAGGTCGAGGGTCTGCTTTTGAGTGCGCTGGCCCTGCTCTGGGACGCCGGCCCGGACCAGTTGCCTGCGCCCTATGCCGACCACACCGTGGTGGACCAGGCCGTCAGCGCCGTGCGCAAGCGCTTGCCCGCCAGTGCGGGCTTCGTCAACGCCGTGTTGCGCCGCTTCTTGCGGGAACGGCCGGCCTTGCAGGCTCAGGCTGGCCAGGGCTCAAACGGGCCGGTGGCGGTCTATAACCACCCGCTCTGGTGGAGCGAGCGCTTGCGTGCGGACTGGCCCGAGGTCTGGCCCGCGCTGCTGCTGGCCAACAACCAGCATCCGCCCATGACCTTGCGCGTCAATGCCCGGCAGGGTTCGGCGGCCGACTATCTGCAGCGCTTGCAGGAGGCCGGCATTGCCGCTCACGCCCTGGGGCCGTTGGCACCGCAGGCGCTGCTGCTGGAGCGCGCGGTGCCGGTCACGGCCTTGCCTGGCTTCGCCCAGGGCGCGGTCTCGGTCCAGGACGCCGCCGCCCAGATCGCCGCGCCTTTGCTGGCCCAGGCTCAAGGCGTGCTGCCGGCCTTGCAGGCCGGCGCGCGCGTGCTCGACGCATGCTCCGCGCCGGGCGGCAAGACCGCCCATCTCTTGGAACTGGGCGAGTTCGATCTGCTGGCCCTGGATAGCGACCCCAAGCGCCTGCTGCGGGTGCAGGACAACCTGGCCCGCTTGGGTCAACGTGCCGAGCTGAAAGCGGCCGATGCCCGCATGACCGGGTCTTGGTGGGATGGCCGTATGTTCGACGCCATCCTGCTCGATGCGCCCTGCAGCGCCTCCGGCATCGTGCGCCGCCACCCCGATGTGCGCTGGTTGCGCCGGCCTGGTGACATCGCCCAGTTGGCAGCCATCCAGGCGGAGCTGCTGGCCGCCCTGTGGCCGACGCTGAAGCCGGGCGGTCGTCTGGTTTACGCCACCTGCTCCATGTTCAAAGCCGAGGGTGAAGCGCAGATCGATGCGTTTTTGCAACGTCAAGCCGACGCGAGTCGCTTGGAGGTGAGCGGCTTCACGGGGCATCTGCTGCCGCTCGCACACAATGAGGCGCCGGAGAACATGGCCGTGTCGACCCAGCCGCGAGCTTCGGCCGAGGCGGTGTTCGATGGCTTTTTCTACGCCTTGTTGCACAAGCGGGCCTGAGCTTGCGAGGGCTGCGGCAGCCTGGCAAAAATCGCTCTGACCCCAATTTCGCGTCTTTACTCCGTTTGCATTGCCCTTGAGTTCGCCTGTCATCCTTCATCGCCGTGCCAGCCGCCCGGCCAGTTTCTGGCGGCTTTGGCTGACCTGGGCTCTGGCTTGTCTGCTGGCGGCTTCGACCATGCCGGTTCGAGCCGATGGCGTGGAGCTCAGCGCCATGAGCACGATACGCAGCGATGAGGGCCTGGAGCTGAGCTTCAGCACCCGCTTCGAACTGCCGCGTGCGGCCGAAGACGCCCTGATGAAAGGGGTCTCGCTGTACTTTGTGGCCGAGGTGTCGGTGCAGCGCAAGCGCTGGTACTGGCGCGATGCGCGGGCCAGCAAAGCATCGCGCAGCTGGCGCCTGTATTGGTATGCGCTGACGCGGCAGTACCGGGTCAGTTCCGGCGGGCTGACACAGAGCTTCAACAATCTGCCCGAGGCTCTGGCCTCCTTGCGCGGCGTTTCCGGCTGGCGCATCGCCGAAGCGCGCGAGCTCGACGAGGACGGCAGCCATTACTTGGAATTCAGTTACCGGCTCGACACCTCCCAACTGCCCAAGCCCATGCAGATCGGCCTCAGCATTGGCCAGGGCTGGAATTTGGGGGTTGAACGCAATCTGGGGCTGAACCCCGACTTCAGCCTGCGAACGGCCGCAGCATCCGCGCCCACCCCATGAGCAAACGGGCGCGTTGGGCCTGGATCATCGCCCTGGTGATCATCACCGGCATTTGTGGCGTTCTGGCCTTTTTGCTGTCCATCAGCGCCACCAGCCAGCGCGGCTTCTTCGATCGCCACTACGAGTGGCTGTTTTGGCTCAATGCCTTGGTCGCCGGGCTGCTGCTGCTGGTCATCGTCGGCGCGGCCGTGCGCTTGTTCCTGCGCGTGCGCAGCGGCAAGTTCGGCAGCCGCCTGCTGATGAAATTGGCCGGCATTTTTGCCCTGGTGGGCATGGTGCCTGGCATCCTGATTTACGGCGTGTCCTACCAATTCGTCAACCGGAGCATCGACAGCTGGTTCGATGTGCGCCTAGCCTCGGCCCTGGAGGCTGGCCTGAATCTGGGCCGCGGCACCCTGGACGGCCTGGTCAATGAGCTGTCCAACCGCACCCTGGATGCTGCTGAGCGTCTCGGCGAAGCCGGCAGCCTTCCGCAGCCCCTGGTGCTGGAACGTCTGCGCGAGCAGATGGGTGCTCGTGTGGTCGCGGTGGTGGCCGGCAATGGCCAGATCTTGCTGTCGGTCGGTGGCGACACCAATTCCTTGATGACCGACCGGCCGGCAGAGTCCCTGCTGCGCCAGGCGCGCAATGCCCGCGTTGTCAGCCATCTGGAGGGCCTGGAGGACGAGGCCCTGGCCCTGCAAGGCCAGGCCCGCATCCGAGCCATTGCCCAGCTGCCCAATAGCGAGATGCGCCTGGGCTTGGGCAATTCGGGCGAGCGCTTCCTGATGGTGGTGCAGCGCCTGCCGGCCACGGTGCTGGCCAATGCCTTGGCGGTGCAAAACGCCAGCAGCGAATACCAGCAGCGGGCCTTGGAACGCGACGGCCTGCGCCGCATGTATCTGGGCACCCTGACCCTGGTGCTGGTGCTGGCGGTGTTTGCCGCCTTGCTGCTGGCCGTCACCTTCGGCAATCAGCTGGCGCGGCCCCTCTTGCTGCTGGCCGACGGCGTGCGCCAGGTGGCCCAGGGTGACCTCAGCCGCAAGCCCATGCTGAGCACGCGCGACGAGCTCGGCGGCCTGACCCGTTCCTTCGCCGACATGACCGAGCAGCTGTCCGAGGCTCGGGTCATGGTCGAGCGCAGTGTGGCCCAGCTGGAAAGCGCGCGCACCCATTTGCAGACGATTCTGGACAACCTGACCGCCGGCGTGATCGTGTTCGACGCCCAGCGCCACATCGACACCGTCAACCCCGGCGCTACCCGCATCCTGCGCCTGCCGCTGTCGGTCTACCAGGGCCGGCCGCTGGGCGAGGTGCCGCATCTGGAGGCGTTTGCCGAGGCCGTCTGGCAGCGTTTCGAGCAGTACAACCCCGAGAGCGGCGAACGCGACCATTGGCAGGACGCCTTTGAGCTGCAGCTCGACAGCAGCCAGGATGTGCAGACCCTGCTGGTGCGCGGCGCGCCGCTGCCCCAGGGCGCGCGCCTGATGGTGTTCGATGACATCTCCGAAGTCGTCTCGGCCCAGCGCTCGGCCGCCTGGAGCGAGGTGGCGCGGCGCCTGGCCCATGAGATCAAGAACCCCTTGACCCCCATCCAGCTCTCGGCCGAGCGCCTGCAGCACAAGCTCGAAGCCAAGCTGGAAGGCGCCGACCAGGCCATGCTGGTGCGTTCGGTTGCCACCATCGTCAACCAGGTGCAGTCCATGAAGCAGCTGGTCAATGAGTTCCGCGACTACGCCCGGTTGCCCTCGGCCCAGCTCAAGGCGCTGGATCTCAATGCCCTGGTGGCCGAGGTGCTGACCCTGTATGCCGAGGCCCAGGAGCAAGGGCGCCTACACGCCGAACTGGCTCCCGACGCCAGTCGCATCCTCGGCGACGCCTCGCAATTGCGGCAGGTCATTCACAACTTGGTACAGAATGCGCTCGACGCCGTGCAGGAGCAGGCGGGCGGGCAGGTGCTGGTGCGCACCCAGCAGGCCTTCACCGAGGCCGGCGCGCCGCGCTCCGTGCGCTTGCAGATCACTGACAACGGCCCGGGCTTTGCCGAGAAAGTGCTCAAACGCGCCTTTGAACCTTATGTGACCACCAAGACCAAGGGCACCGGCCTGGGTCTGGCGGTGGTCAAGAAAATTGCCGATGAACACGCCGCACGCATACGCCTCAGCAACCTGCACGCCCAAGGCGACGAGGCGCAAGCGGTGACCGGTGCGCAAGTTTCGTTATCATTTTCAAAACTCGCGACTGCAGCAGCCGATGCGGGCTCTGCTGAAAAGCCCCATTGAACTAGGACTCCATGGCAACCATTCTTGTAGTCGACGACGAGCTGGGCATACGTGCTCTGCTCTCTGAAATCCTCAGTGACGAGGGCCACACGATCGAGTTGGCAGAAAACGCAGCGCAGGCGCGCGCGGTGCGCGAGCGCATGCGCCCCGACCTGGTGCTGCTGGACATCTGGATGCCCGATGTCGACGGCATCACCTTGCTGAAGGAGTGGGGCGGGGCCGGCTTGCTGACCATGCCCGTCATCATGATGAGTGGCCACGGCACCATCGACACCGCGGTCGAAGCGACCAAGTTCGGCGCCATCGCCTTCCTGGAAAAGCCCATCACCCTGCAAAAGCTGCTGCGTGCGGTGGAGCAGTCCCTGGTCAAGGCCGCGCCGCGCCCGGCGCCGGCTGTTGGTCTGCCCAGCAGCTATGCCCGCAGCGAACTGACGCCGCAATACGTGGCGCCCAGCCTCAGCACCCTGCCGCAAAGCAGCCTGCCGGCGGCCGGCCTGGCTTCGGAGCAGAGCTTCGAGCTGGACCGCCCCTTGCGCGAAGCCCGTGATGCCTTCGAGAAGAGCTATTTCGAGTTCCATCTGGCCAAGGAGAACGGCTCCATGACCCGCGTGGCCGAGAAAACCGGCCTGGAGCGCACCCATCTGTACAGAAAGTTGAAACAATTGGGTGTCGACCTCAGCAGAAATAAGCGCGGAGCTGGAATTTAGTGCTATAGTCGTGGTCTTCGCTGATTTGCAGTGCTTCTCGAAGCAAAGCAAGGCAGTGAAAAAAGCAAGAACGTCATTCAAGACGACGGCCTGGTAGCTCAGTTGGTAGAGCAGCGGATTGAAAATCCGCGTGTCGGTGGTTCGATTCCGCCCCAGGCCACCAAAATATCAGACACAAGCCCATCGCCTCGGTGGGCTTTTGTTTTTCCGGTTCCTTCCGCGGAGCCGGATGCAGCTGGAAGCCTTCCAACTGCCCATGTGGCTCAGTGGTAGAGCACTCCCTTGGTAAGGGAGAGGTCACGCGTTCGATCCGCGTCATGGGCACCATTGAATTGCCGCTCTCGAAGCCCGTCGCTTGCGACGGGCTTTTTGCGTTTTGGGCTGAGCGCTCTCAGCCGTCCCAGCCTGGCACGCTATCAGCCGCAAATCGGAGCTGCGCCCCCGGGCCATTCCCGTCCAGCCCACAGTTCTTTTTGGCTACCATGCCGGCAATAAGGACGCTGATGGCCGCCAAGGCCAGGGAGAAGGCGCATGCGACACACCATCAGGAACGCGGGTGGCCAAGGCAGCACATCCGCTGCGGCTGTACTGGCACTCGGACTGTGGGCTCTGATGCCGGCTCCGGCTTGGGCACAAAGCCGGCCGGCCGCGGTCTCCGGCCCTGCCGCGGCCGACAGCGACTGGCACTACAGCATCCAGGCGGGCGATACCTTGATCGGCTTGACCGAGCGCTATCTGCTGCCGGGCCGTCATTGGCGCGAGTTGCAGCGTCTCAACCGGGTGGCCGATCCCTTGCGCCTGCCGCCGGGCGGTGTGCTGCGCATGCCTCTGGCCTGGCTGAATCGTGAGGCCAGTGTGGCCCAGACCGTGTTTGTGCAGGGTGAGGTCATGTTGCTGCGCAGCGGCCAGGCTGAGCAGCGTCTGACCGCCGGTCAGGAGCTGCGCAGCGGCGACCGCTTGCGCAGCGCGGCCCAGTCCTCCGTCACTCTGCGCTTTGTCGATGGTTCGCGGCTGCTGATCCCGCCGCTCAGCGACCTCAGCCTCGAGCAGCTGCTGGTCTACGGTCGCAGCGCCATCCCCGCGGTGCAGCTGCGTTTGCACGAAGGTGGGGCGGACAGCCAAGTCACGCCCAAGGGCGGCCGCGTGCCGCATTACGAGATCCGCACGCCGCATGTGAATCTGGGCGTGCGTGGCACCGAGTTCCGCGTGCATCTTCAGGCCGAGTTGGCTCGCATGGAGGTGCTGGAAGGCCGGGTGGCGGCGGACAGCCGCGACCATTCTTCCTTGGCGGTGCCGGCCGGCATGGGCATGGTGGCCGACGGCAGAGGCCGCCCGCAGGCGGCGCCCTTGCTGGCCGCGCCGACCTTGCCGGCCGAATTGGCCGTGGTCGACCGCTTGCCGCTGCGCCTGCGCTGGGCCGCGCATCCGGGGGCGAGCGCCTACCGTGCCCAGCTCTTTGCCGAAGGCGATTTCAGCCGCCTGCTGCTCGATCACCGCGCCAGCGAGCCCGAGCTGAGTTGGGAGGCTCTGCCGCCCGATGGTCGCTACAGCTTGCGCCTGCGCGCCATCGACGCGCTCGGCCTGGAGGGGCTGGCCAGCGATCGCTTGCTGCAGATCCAGGCCAGGCCCGAGCCGCCGTTCAGCCAGGCGCCGGCGGCCGATGCCCGCCTCTATGGCGAGCAGCTTGAGTTCCGTTGGACTCGCAACAGTGCCGCCCAGGCCTACCGTATTCAGGTCGCACGCGATGCCGACTTCCGCGAGCTGCAGCTGGACCAGGCCAGCATCGCCGATGTCAGCCACAGCGTCCGCCTGCCTTATGGCCGCTACCACTGGCGCCTGGCTTCGATGCAGGGCGAGGCGCGCGGTCCCTTCGGCGATGGCCAGGCCTTCGAGCTGCGACCGCTGCCGCCCAGCCCGGAGCCGGCCGAGGCCGAGGTGGCCGGCGAGCAGCTGAACCTGCGCTGGCGTGCATCCGCGGGCGTGGCGCGTTATGAATTGCAGTGGGCACGCGATGCGGCTTTCGGCCAGGAGCTGCAGAACTTCAGCAGCGACAGCCCCAGCCTCAGCCTGCCGCGCCCCGGGCCTGGCCGCTACTTCCTGCGCGTGCGCGGCTTGGATGAGCTGGGGCAGCCCGGCCCTTATGGACAGGTGCAGGAGATCGAGGTGCCGTACCCGCGCTGGCTCTGGCTGCTGCCTTTGCTCCTGCTGGGGCTTTGATGGCCGCGGTTCGCGGGCGGGGATGGCGCAGCTGGCGCCACTTACGGCGCTGGGGGCCGTCTTGCCTGGCCTTGCCTCTGGCCCTGTGCGTGATCGTGCTGGCGCAGGGCAGCGGCCCCTTGCGGCCCCTGGACCTGGCGCTCGAAGACGGTCTGCTGCGTTTGACCGCGCAGCCCTTGCGCGTGGACGAGCTGGCGCTGCTGGACATCGATGACGACGCCTTGCGCGAGATGCAGGCCGAGTTGGGCGACTGGCCCTATTCGCGTTCGGTCTACGCCCTGCTGCTGGACTATCTGCAGCAGGCCGGTGCGCGCCGGGTGGTGATCGATCTGGTGCTCGCGGGCGAGCGCGAGGGCGATGCTGAGCTGGCACGAGCGCTGCACAAGGGGCCGCCCTCGGTCTTGGCGGCGGCCGGCCTGCAGCTGGAGGCGGCTCCTTCGGCCTTGCCGGCCGAAGAGCAGGATCTGCTCAAGCGACTCGCCTGGTCCGACGCGCCACCGGGCCTGTCCAGTCTGAGCTGGAATGCCTTGATGTTGCCGGCCACGCCCCTGCTGCGCGAGGCGCCGGTGGCGCTGGGCCGGGTCGGCCTGGTGTCCTCGCCCTTGGACAGCGACGGCCTGCTGCGCCGGCAGCCGCTCTGGCACCGCTACCAGGGTCAGGTCTTGCCCGCGCTGCCACTGGCGGTGCTGCTGCAAGAGCAGCCCGAGCGGCTGCCGGCGATCAAGGCTTGGCCGCTCGATGCCCAAGGGCGCGTGCAGCTCAAGCTGCCCAGCCGGCTGGAGGGCCTGCCCGATCTGAGCTGGGGCCGGCTGATGCGCGCAGCGCTGGGCCAGCGTGATGACCCGGCCTTGCGCGAGAGCTTGCGCGGCCGCACCGTGTTCGTCGGCAGCAGCGCCTTCTTTGCCGATTCGGTGAGCACGCCACAAGGTCGCTTGTCCGGCTCAGCCTTTCTTGCCACGACCACGGCCTTGCTCGCGCGCGGTCAGCTGCTGGCGCCAGCCGGCTGGATCTGGGCGGCGGTCTTGCTGGCACTTGCCGCGGTGCCGGGTGTGCTGCATGCCCGATCGCGCGCGTTTCAACCGCAGCAGCGCCGGGCCGTGCTGCTGGGAAGCTCGGCGCTGAGTCTGGTCTTGCTGTTGGGCCTGGCGATCTGGCTGGTGCAAAGCCAGCTCTTGCTGCCTTCCTTGCTTGGCCCCCTGGCCACGCTGACCTTGGCCTTGATGTTGGCCGGCCTGGCCGAGCAGCGCTGGCAAAGCCTGCACCACCGTGAGCTGCGCCATGCACGCGAAGTGGCCGAGGCGGCCAACCAGGCCAAGACCCGCTTTCTGGCTCACGTCAGCCACGAGATCCGCACGCCCATGAATGCGGTGCTGGGCATGGCAGAGATCTTGGCGCGCACCGAGTTGAGCGCTGAGCAGCGCCGTTATGTGCAAGTCTTCCAGGGGGCCGGCCAGCAGCTGTTCGCCCTGATCAATGACTTGCTGGACAACGCCAAGATCGAAGCCGGCAAGCTGAGTCTGTCGCTCCATGCTTTCGATCTGGGTGAGCTTCTGCGCCAGCAGATTGAGTTGCAGCGTGGCCGCGCCCAGGAGCGCGGCCTGAGCCTGGAGCTGAGCTGTGCAGTGGAAGTGCAGGCCTGGGTCTGGGGTGATGCCCAGCGCCTGGCCCAGGTGCTTGCCAATCTGCTCAGCAATGCGATCAAGTTCACGCGGGTTGGCGGCGTCCGCCTGACGGCCGGGCGCGATGCGGCCGGCTGGGTAAGGATCGGCGTTCAGGACACGGGCATCGGCATCCCCGCTCATCTGCAAGAGCGCATCTTTCAGCCCTACAGCCAGGCCGATGCGAGCACCGCGCGCGAGTTCGGCGGCACGGGGCTGGGCCTGGCCATTTCGCGCAGCCTGGTGCAGCTGATGGGCGGCGAGCTGCGCTTGCACAGTGAAGCAGGGAAGGGCAGTTGCTTCGAGCTGAATCTGCCGCTGCCGTCGCATGAGGCGCCGCCTGCCGCTTCTCCGGCCCCGGCGCAGGCGCCCGCCGGGCCAGTGAGGCCGCTGCGCCTCTTGCTGTGCGAGGACAACGAGGTCAATGTGTTGGTGATCGAGGCCATGCTCACGCCGCTGGGCCATGTCATTGAACTGGCCGGCGATGGCGAGCAGGCCTTGGTTTGCTTGCAGCAGGGGCGCTATGACCTGGTGTTGATGGATGTGCAGATGCCGCGACTCGACGGCATGACGGCGACTCGGCGCTGGCGCGAGCAAGAAGCGGCCGCGGGCCGCAAGCGCCTGCCCATCATCGCCCTGACCGCCAATGCCTTCGCCCAAGATGTGGCGCAATGCCTGGCGGCGGGCTGCGATGCCCATCTGAGCAAGCCCATCAGCCTGCAGGCCTTGTTGCAGGCCTTGGAGCGCTGGGCGCCGCCACCCGACTGAAACGCTCTTCCACGCCGTTCAGGCCTTGCTTAGCTTTGCTGCTCGCGCTCGACGAAGCGCCGTCCTCCGTCCGTGTAGCGTGCGTGCAAGTCATCGATCACCATGCCAAGGCGCTGTGCGGTGGCTTCGGGCAGATGCTGGCCGTGATGCTTCAGGCTTGCGTGGGCCAGGTTGATGATGCGGGCATTGAGGCTGCGCTGGGCCAGCTCCAGCAAGGCCTGCAAGGTGCGTTCGTGCTGCTTGCTGACCAAGTGGGACATGGCCTCGCGCGCTGCTTCGTTGATGCCGGCCGCAGCATTGCGCACGATCGCCTCGATGGGCGGCATGGCCGCGGCCGCCATTTCCAGCATGCGGGTGCGTGGCCGTGACACGGCGAAGCGCTGCGTGGTCCGCTCGGTCCAGGCGCGCGCCTCGGGCATGGCCTGGCGGCCGGCACTGCGCACCAGCAGCATGATCAGATTGCAGCCCATCTCGAAACTCAGTTCGGGGTGGTCGAGCTCGGCCGCCAGCTGGCGCAGCCCGTTCTGGGCAGCATCGGCGCGTCGTTCTGACAAAGCCAGCACCACCTCCAGAGTCTGTGCCAGGGTGCGGACGCGGAAGCTGTCCGGAAAGCGCTGCTGCGCGTCCTGCAAAAAGCGCGCGGCACGTTCGCAGCCGTCCCGGTCCTCCTCGTCCAGGCAGGCGAGGCCCAGGGCGACCAGGCCCTGGTAGTCGAGCGAGCGCGACTGCGAGCCGATGTTCAGCGCTGCCATCAGGTGCTTGGCCGCCGATTCGCTGAAGCCCAGGAACAGCTGCAGGGAACCGAGCTTCTGCAAGCGCGCCACATTGCCGGGGGTGATCTGCACAGCCTTGGCCAGCATTTCAGCGGCGCCGGTGAAATTCATCTCCTCCAACAGGGCGCGACCGTAGACATCGTAGGCATCGACATAGCTGGGGTTGTCGGCCAGCAGGGTCTCCAGGCTGCGGCAGGCGGTGGCAGTGTCTGCATTGCCGAGGTCGATCTTGGCCAGACCCAGGCGCGCCCAAGGCACGGCCTTGTATTCCAGCAAGGCTTCGAACATGCGCCGCGCGGCATCGAGCTGGCCCAGCCGCAGGTAGAGCTCGGAGCCGATCCGTGCGGCATAGACCTTGTACTGAACGTTGTTGCGGAACATGGCCTCGCAGAGCTCGGCCGCGCCGGCGTAGTCGCTGGCCTCGATGGCGGCGAAGACCTCGCGCAGTGCGTGCTTGCGGTCCAGGATGATCTGCAGCCGCTCCTCGAACTGGCGGGCGGTGAAGGGCTTGAGCAGGTAGTCGTCGAGCGCGCCTTCCACGGCATCGGCGACATGCTGGTAGCGCGCCTCATCGGTCACCATGATGAAGATGGTCTGCATGGGCAGGCCGCGCGCCTGGCGCAGCTCATCGAGCAGGTCCTGCCCGCTCATGTCATGGTTGCTCAGGCGGCGGAAATGGAACTCGGTGATGATGATGTCGTAGGCATGGCCGGCCTCTTTGATCTGGCGGCGTGCCTGTTCGGGGCGGCGTGCGGTGTGCACCTGCTGCACGCCCATATCGCGCAGCATGGTGCTGATCACCGAGCGCGACAGCTCGCCCTCGTCAATGATCAACGCTTTCAGCGCCCCTCCCGGAGCGCCGCTGGCCAGGGCGATATTGAACCGCGGTGCCGGCCCAAGCTGGTGTTTTGACACAGACCCCCCATTGCTCACAGATGTGCAGCGTAGCCTGTCTGCCTAGCACTTGGCTAGAGACGAGCCGCTGTGCCGTGCGCTTGTGCGCAGCGTCGGCCCCTGTGCCTGTGCCTGTGCATTCAAGCGCTGCGGTCCACACGCAAGGCCAGCACCACCGAGCTGGTGGTTTTGATGACGCCGTCGATCTCGCCGATTTCGTCAAGCAAGGCGTCCAGGCGCATGGTCGAGTCGGCGCGCAGCAAGGCCATGTAGTCGAACTCGCCGCTGACCGAGGCCAGCTGGCGCAGCTCGGGCAGGCCCGTGAGCCGCTTCACCACCTCGCGCCCGGCCTTGGGCTGCACCGTGATGCCGACAAAGGCCTGTACGCCGCGATCGGCCGCGTCCGACCCCAGCTTGGCGGTGTAGCCGACCAGCACGCCCTCTGCCTCCAGCCGAGCCAGCCGCGCCACCACGGTGGTGCGCGCCACGCCCAATTTCCGCGCCAGATTGGCCGTGCTCTCGCGGGCATTGGCCTGCAGCAGGGCGATCAGCTCGCGGTCGGTCTGGTCCTTGGCCTGGGCCGGCGCACGAGGTTTGACTGCGGCGCTTGCGGCGTCAGGGTCGTTCTCAGAGCTGCTCATGGGAAACCCTTGTTTGATTCATTGTGGCGAAATTCATCGACGATTCGTCATTTTCTCTTCAAAGTTCGACGAACTCCGGCTTTTTTTCGTCAGCGTCTCTGCCTAGACTGCGGCTCATCCAATCCTCTTGAGGCAAATCAAATGAAGATCGCATTGCTGGGCGCAGGCCATATCGGTGAAACCATTGCTCGCTTGCTGCATGGCTCGGGCCATTACGAAGTCACCGTTTTCGACAAGAACGCCGCCGCCTTGCAAGTGCTGGCCGCCGAGGGCATCCGCACCCAGGTGATCGCCGAAATCGGCGCCGGCGCGGCCGGCCTGGTCAAAGGCTATGCCGCCATCGTCAATGCCTTGCCCTACCAACTGGCGATCCCCGCAGCCCATATGGCTCTGGAAGCTGGCTGCCACTATTTCGACCTGACCGAAGATGTGGCCGCCACCAAGGAGATCATGCGCATCGCCGAAGGCGCCAAGACGGCCTTCATGCCGCAATGCGGCCTGGCCCCGGGCTTCATCGGCATCGTTGCTGCCCATCTGGCCAAGAGCTTTGACAGCCTCAACGACGTCAAAATGCGCGTCGGCGCACTGCCGGCCTTCCCGACCAATGCCCTGAAGTACAACCTGACCTGGTCGGTCGACGGCCTGATCAACGAGTACTGCCACCCCTGCGAATGCATCCACGACGGCGAGAAGATCGACGCCTTGCCGCTGGAAGGCCTGGAGCATTTCTCGCTGGACGGCACCGAGTACGAGGCCTTCAACACCTCGGGCGGCCTGGGCACCTTGTGCGAAACCCTGGCCGGCAAGGTCAAGAACCTCGACTACAAGACCGTGCGCTACCCCGGCCACCGCGACCTGATGCAATTCCTGCTCGGCGACCTGGCCCTGAAGAGCGACCAGGAACTGCTCAAGGACATCATGCGCAAGAGCATGCCGGCCACCATGCAGGACGTGGTCCTGGTGTTCGTGACCGTCTCGGGCATGAAGAACGGCCGCCTGGTGCAGGAAGTGTTCGCCCGCAAGATCTTCGCCGAGCGCGACGGCGCCCGCCCGCTGTCGGCCATCCAGATCACCACCGCGGCCGGCATGTGCGCCGCCGTCGACTTGTTCCGTCAGGGCAAGCTGCCGCAGTCGGGCTTCGTGTCGCAAGAGGAAGTCTCGCTGCCCGAGTTCCTGGCCAATGAGTTCGGCAAGGCCTACCAGCAGTCGCGCCAAGTGGAAAGCATCGGTTGAGCGGAGAATCTCGCAATGACTACGCACATCACTGAACTCCTGAGCGCCCTCGGCGTTCCTTCCTCGGCTTTCACCGGCGGCACGCTGAACGTGCGCTCGCCCATCGACGGCGCCGCGCTCGGCGCCGTCCACGAGGCCAGCGCTGAAGACATGCGCGCCGCCGTGGCGCGCGCCCATGCCGCTTTCCTGGACTGGCGCAATGTGCCTGCCCCAAAGCGCGGCGAGCTGGTGCGCCTGTTCGGCGAAGAGCTGCGCGCGCACAAGATGGACCTGGCTCGTCTGGTCTCGCTGGAGGCCGGCAAGGTCAGCAGCGAAGGCGAGGGCGAGGTGCAGGAGATGATCGACATCTGCGACTTCGCCGTCGGCCTCTCCCGTCAGCTGCATGGCCTGACCATCGCCAGCGAGCGCCCCGGCCACCGCATGATGGAGCAGTACCTGCCCCTGGGCGTGGTCGGCATCATCTCGGCCTTCAACTTCCCCGTCGCCGTCTGGGCCTGGAACTCGGCCCTGGCCCTGGTCTGCGGCGACAGCTGCATCTGGAAGCCGTCGGAGAAGACTCCGCTGACGGCCATCGCCACCCAAGCCCTGTTCGAGCGCGCCCTGGCCCGCTACAACGCGGCCGGCGGCACGGCGCCCGCGCATCTGTCGCAGCTGCTGAACGGCGGCGCGGCCGTCGGCGAGGCCATGGTGGACCACCCCCAGGTCGCCCTGGTCTCGGCCACCGGCTCCACCCGCATGGGTCGCGCGGTCGGCCCGCGTGTGGCGGCGCGCTTCGGCCGTTGCCTGCTCGAGCTGGGCGGCAACAATGCCATCATCGTCACCCCCAGCGCCGACCTGGAGTTGGCCGTGCGCGGCATCCTGTTCGGCGCCTACGGCACGGCCGGCCAGCGCTGCACCACCACCCGCCGCGTCATCATTCACGAGAGCATCCACGACGAGCTGGTCGCTCGCCTGGACCGCGCCCGCGCCCAGCTCAAGATCGGCAGCCCGGTCGAGGCCGGCACCCTGATCGGCCCGCTGATCGACGGCGCCAGCTTCGAGGCCATGCAGAAGGCTCTGGCTGCCGCGCGCGAGCAAGGCGGCGAGGTCTCCGGCGGCGAGCGTGCCCTGGCCAGCCAGTACCCGAACGCCTGGTACGCCACGCCGGCCCTGGTGCGCATGCCGGCGCAGACCGACATCGTCAAGCACGAGACCTTCGCGCCCATCCTGTACACGCTGAAGTACAAGACCCTGGACGAAGCGATCGCCCTGCAGAACGAGGTGCCGCAAGGCTTGTCTTCGGCCATCTTCAGCAACGATGTGCGCGAGGCCGAGGCCTTCATGTCGGCCAGCGGTTCGGACTGCGGCATTGCCAACGTCAATATCGGCACCTCGGGCGCCGAAATCGGTGGCGCTTTCGGTGGCGAGAAGGAAACCGGCGGTGGCCGTGAGTCCGGCTCTGACGCCTGGAAGGCCTATATGCGTCGCACGACCAACACGGTCAATTACTCGCGCTCGCTGCCGCTGGCGCAAGGCGTGAAGTTCGACATCTGACCCCCCTGTTTCATTGATGGCGCAAAGCCCGGCATGCCCGGGCTTTGTTTTGCCCTGCCTGGAGATTGATCCTCATGATGCTGGAATCCGGCTTGTACCGTCTGCTCGACAGCGCCCTGGGCGCCGCCGCAGCCACCGAAACCTTTGCCCAGTTGCAGGTCGCGCCAGCCTTGCTGCGGCCCGTGGGCGAGCTTGTCTCGCGCGCTGAGCTGGCACAGGCGCTCAATATGGCGCTGTTCAGAGACGTCACGCGCCGTGTGCCGGCCGCGGCTGACTATGTGGCCGAGCAGCAGGGCCGCGGTCAGCGCCTGTGCTTCGACCATGGCGCGCTGCGCACGGTAGCCTGGCCCAGTGGCGCGCTGCCCCCAGGTGAAGCTGCCATCACCCGGGTGCTGCGCCCGCTGGGCTTTGCCCTGGCTGACAACTACCCGCTGCCGGCGCTCAAGATGAGCGGCCGCGCCTGGTGCCACGAAGACATGCCCGAAGACATTGCCCAGTTCTTTGTCTCCGAGCTGCATCCCGAGCGTTTCTCGGCCGAATTCCAGGCGGCGGTGACGCGCGTGCTGGCCAGTTCCCGCGATCCGCTGGGCCCGCAAGACATGGCCTGGCTGGAGCAGCTGGCGCGCGACCAGACCTTGCCCTGGGCTGCTGCCTTGGCACTCTTGCCGCGCTTGATCGCCTGCTTCGACCGCCAGCATGGCCCGGTCAGCTTGAGCGACTACCAGCTGTTGCTGCAGGAGTCGGCCGAGATGGCCTGGATCGCCACCGAAGGCACGGCTTTCAACCATGCCACCGACCGCGTCACCGACCTTGAGGCACTGGCCGAGGCGCAGCGTGCCCTGGGACGGCCGGTCAAGGCCAAGATCGAAGTCTCGCGCTCGGGCCGGGTCAAGCAGACCGCCTTTCATGCCGCTCAGGTGCAGCGTCAGTTCTTGAGCGAAGGAAAGTTGATCGCTTTGACCGTGCCGGGCTCCTTCTACGAGTTCATCGAGCGGGCGCGGGTGGGCAGCGAACTCGACCTGGCCTTCGACGCCGGCAATGCCACCGGCATCTTCAAGATGACGGCGCAAGGCGCGGTCTCGGCTTGCTGAGTCCGATGTCGGCTGATTTCCTCCTGGCCGCGGCGCGCATTTGCGGCGCCGCCCATGTGAGCGCCGGTAGCGCCATCGAGCCGCGCTATCTGGAACCGGCGCGTTATGCACCGGGCCAGGCCGCTGCTTTGGCGCGACCTGCCAGCACGGCCGAGCTGGCCCAGCTGCTGCCCCTGGCTGCCCGCCATGGCCTGCGTGTGCTGCCGCAAGGCGCCCACACCGGCCTGGTGCGAGCCGCCACGCCGGTGGACGCTGAACGCGATCTCTTGCTGTCCACCGAGCGCCTGCGCGAGGTGTTCGAGCTGGACCTGCTGGACCGTACGCTGCGTGTTTCGGCGGGTTTCCGGCTCAGCGAGATCAACGAGCGCCTGGCCGCGCATGATTTGATGCTGGCCATCGACCTGAGCGCCGACCCCAGCGTCGGCGGCATGCTGGCGCACAACACCGGCGGCACGCGCATGCTGCGCTACGGCGATGTGCGCGCCAACACCCTGGGACTGACCGTGGTGCTGGCCGAGGGTCAGGTCTTGCGCCTGGGGCGTGGCCTGCAAAAAGACAATGCCGCCTTGCCGCTGCAGCAGCTTTTCATCGGCTCCTCCGGCAGCCTGGGCGTGATCAGCGAAGCGGTCTTCAAGCTCGCCAGCCGCCCGCGTCAGCAGGCGGTGGCCCTGGTGTCGCCGAGCAGCCTGGAAGCCGTGCTGCCGCTGTACCAAGGCCTGATGTCGGCGATGGGCAGTCTGGTCAGTGCTTGCGAAGGCATGTCGCGCCCGGCCATGGAGGCGGCGCTGAGCTGTGGCGGCGACCTGGGGACGGAGCGCATGCGCTGGTTCGGCGGTGATCTGCCCGAGTACACGCTGCTGGTCGAGCTGAGCTCGGATCTGCGCGCCGAGCAGCTCGATCTGCAGGCCTTGCTGCAAACTTGGCTGGAAGGCGAGTTCGGCGAGCGGGTCAGCGACGCTGTGCTCGGGGCCGACGCCGCCTGTTGGGCCTTGCGTCACCATATCAGCGAAGGCTTGCGCGCGCGTGGCAAGGTGTTGGGCTTCGACGTGTCGCTGCCGCGGCGCCACTTCATGGCCTTCCGTGAGGCCGGCCGCGCCTGGTTGGCCGAGCACTTCGCGGCCGCCGAGCTGGCTGACTTCGGGCATCTGGGCGATGGCGGCCTGCATTTCAACCTGGTCTGGCCCCAGAGTGCGCCGGCCCTGGATGAGGCGCGCTTGCGCGCCGGGGTCTACGCTCTGGTGCAGCAATTCGAGGGCAGCTTCAGTGCCGAGCATGGCATTGGCCCGCAGCTGCAGGACAGCTACTGGCAGCTCAGCGAGACGAACCTGCTCGATTGGTCGGGCCGCTTGCAGCGCCTGTTCGACCCGCAGGCCCTGCTCGGCCTGACCCATTGGGGCACTGCTGCCATCAACACGCCAGGCTTGCCGCCAGACGCAGCACACCCTCGCGAGCCAGGGCAGGCGCCTGGGTGAAGGCCAGGCGCAGATGACGCTCATGTCCGGCGCCCACGGACAAGGCGGGCCCTGGGCTCAGGCGCACGCGCAGGGCCGCGGCCGTCTCGACCCAGGCGGAGGCATCGCGGCCTTGCGCGGGCAGGCCGGCCCATAGAAACAGGCCGCCTTCGGGCTGGCGCACATGCCAGCCGGGCAGATGCTCTTGCAGCAAGGCGTGCAGATGGCGGGCTTGCTCCTGCAACTGGCTGCGCCGGAGCGTGAGCAAGCTGTCGTAGCGGTCGAGCAAATCGCAGGCCAGGGCGGCGCTGAGCGAGCTGCAGGCGATGTCGGCATTGGCCTTGGCGCGCCGCAAGGTCTCGATGATGGGCGCAGGTGCCCGCAGCCAGCCGATGCGCAAGCCGGCCCAGAGCGTCTTGGACAGGCTGCCGATGTGAACGACCGGTGCGCCCGCTGCGGCCGGCAGCGGCCTGGGGCAGGCCTCGAAGTGCAGCTCGGCCAGGGAGTCGTCCACCAGCAGCAGGCAGCTGCCCTGGGCGGCCGTGCGCGCCAGGCGCTCGACGGCCGCCTGGCTCCAGCTCAGGCCCGTGGGGTTGTGCAGGGCCGGGCAGACATAGGCGAGCTTGTGGCGGCTTTGTGCCAGGGCGGCTATGAAGGCCGGCGCATGCCGGGCCTGGGCTTGCACGGCGATGCCGTCCAGATGCACGCCGCAGCTGCGCAGCACATCGATGGCGCCGAAGTAGTTGGGTGTTTCCATCAGCACCGAGTCGCCCGGCGCCAGGTATTGCTGGGCGACCAGGCTGATGGCTTGCTGCGCGCCGGCGCAGACCAGGATCTGATCGGGCGTCGTCACCAGTCCCTGCCGGCTGTAGCGCGCGGCGATGCGCTCGCGCAGGGCCAGCATGCCCTCGGGCTGGTAGGCGCTCTCGCGCAGCACCAGGCTGGCGGCGGCGGCGCTGGGCTGCAGCCAGGCCAGATCGGGCACGGCGGTGGCCAGGGCGAAATCAATCCAGGTCTCGTGCTCGCTGCCGCTGAGTCGGCGCAAAGCCGGGCTGCCCAGCGCCACGCGTCGCTTGCGGCTGGCGACGTGGCCGGGCGGGCCGGCGCAGACGCTGCTGCCCTGACCCTGTCGTGTGCTGACCCAGCCGCCCTCGGCCAAGCGCGCATAGGCAGCCACCACCGTGCTGCGGCTCAGACCCAGCTGGTCGGCCAGGCGTCGCTCGGCGGGCAGGCGGTCGCCGGGCAGCAACTCGCCTTGCAGGATCAGGCCTTGCAGCGTGGTTGCCAGGGCGGCGTAGCGTGGCGATTGCTGCAGGGCCGCGCGCAAGGCTGCAAGAAGAGAAGGTTGAAGGGGCCAGTCCACGGCGTTTGAATTGGATTGCTTGAATCAGTCCAATCGACTCTAGCATGGCGGCTTGCATCACCTGGAGCTTGCCATGCATGAGCTGTTGAAACACGATTTGGATACGCTGCCCGAGTTGCTGGCGCAGACGCGCGCGACGGCGCTGCAGAGCCTGCAGGGCTTGGACTCACAGCCGGTGGCTGTGCAGCCGCAGACTCCGCAGGCTGAGCTGGAGCGCGCCGCCGGAGGTGGCGCCGAGGCGGCCTTGCGCCTGTTCGAGCAACGTTGGCTGCCGCGCCTGAGCGCCAGCGCCGGGCCACGCTATCTGGGCTTTGTCACCGGTGGCGCCACCCCGGCCAGCCTGATGGGCGACTGGCTGACCTCGGCTCTGGATCAGAATCCGACCGCCGGCTGGGATTCCGAAGCACCGGAGCTGGAGCGCCAGACCGTGCGCGAGCTGGGTTCCTGGTTTGGCCTCAGCGAAGCGCATGAGGGCGCCTTCGTCTCGGGCGCGACCATGTCCAATTTTGTCGGCTTGGCCCTGGCGCGCGAATGGCTGGGCGAGCAGCGCGGTGTGCGCGTCAGCGAGGCCGGCGCGGCCGCGCTGGGTCCTGTGGCGGTCCTGTCCGGCGCTGGGCATTCCAGCATCCACAAGGCCTTGTCCATGCTCGGCCTGGGGCGGAATGCGGTCCAACAGGTGGCGACCTTGCCGGGCCGTGATGCGATCGACCCGCAGGCGCTGGAGCTGGCCTTGCAAGCGCAGGCCGGCGCGCCGGTGATCGTGGTGGCCAATGCCGGCACGGTCAACAGCGGTGATTTCGACGCGCTGCCGGCCCTGCTGGCCTTGCGCGCACGCTACCCCTTCTGGCTCCATATTGATGCCGCTTTCGGTGCCTTTGCGGCCCTCGATGAGCGGGTGGCCGATCAGGTCCAGGGTTTGGACGGCGCCGACTCGGTGTGCATCGACTGCCACAAATGGCTGAACGTGCCCTATGACAGCGCCTTGCAGTTCAGCCGGCATCGGGCCTTGCAGCTGCGTGTGTTCCAGAACTCGGCGGCCTATCTGGGAGAGATCGGCGAGCGCCCCGATTTCGTCCATCTGACGCCCGAGAACTCGCGCCGCTGGCGCGCCTTGCCGGCCTGGTTTGCTGTGCAGGCCTATGGCCGCGCCGGCCAGGCCGAGATCGTGCGGCGCAATATCGACTGCGCCCGCCTGCTCGGCGAACTGTTGCAGCAAGACCTGACCCCCGGGCCCGACGGCGGCCCCGCCTTCGAGCTGCTGGCGCCGGTTCGGCTCAACATCGTCTGCTTTGCCGTGGCAGGCTGCACGGACGCCGCCAGCGTGCAGCGCTTTCTGGAACGACTGCGCGACAGCGGCGAAGCCTTTCTGACGCCGACCTGCTTCCGTGGCCGCTGGGCCGTACGCGCGGCGTTCAGCAACTGGCGCAGCGAGGCCAGCGATGTGCGGCGCGTTCATGCCGCCTTGCTGGCGCTGGTGCAGAGCACCTGAGCCCCAAGTTTTTTCAATTAGTCCTTGCAAGCCAGGAAATTAAGGCTATACTAGCGGTCTTCGCTGTTGCGGCAGTGAAGAAAAGCCCAGGTGGCGGAATTGGTAGACGCACTAGTTTCAGGTACTAGCGGGTAACTCCGTGGAGGTTCGAGTCCTCTCCTGGGCACCAAATTGAAAAAGGCCAGCACGAAAGTGCTGGCCTTTTGTCATTGCGCGATGCCTTTTTGTGGAAGCTCAGGCCTTGCCCTGGCGCAGCAGCTGCTCGAACGCTTCGACCGGCAGCGGGCGGGCGAACAGATAGCCCTGGCCGTAGTCGCAGCCGGCGCTGCGCAGCAGCTCGTACTGCTCCTGGGTTTCCACGCCTTCGGCCACCACCTGCAGGCCCAGCTCATGCGCCATGGTGATGATGGCCTTGCACAAGGCCAGGTCCTTGGTGCCAGGGCGCAGATTTCGCACGAAGCGCTGGTCGATCTTGAGCAGGTCGATCGCGTACTGATGCAGGTAGGACAGCGACGAGAAGCCGGTGCCGAAGTCGTCCAGCGAGACCAGGAAGCCGCCCTGGCGCAAGGTTTCCAGCTGGCGGTTGACCTCGCTGTCGCCCTCGAGCAGCAGTCCCTCGGTGATCTCGATCGCCAGTGCGCCGTCCGCCAGGCCCAGCTCTTGCGCGGTGGCCACCCACTGGTCGTGGTCGGCCTGGCCTTGCTGGTGGCGGAACTGCACCGGGCTTTTGTTGATGCTGATTTGCAGGCCGGGATGCAGACGCTGGCGCCAGTCCAGGACCTGGCGTGCGGCTTGCTGGAACACCCATTCGCCGATCTCGATGATCAGACCGCTGCTTTCAGCCAAGGGGATGAACAGGTCCGGCCCGATCCGGCCGCGGCTCGGGTGGGTCCAGCGCAGCAAAGCCTCGGCTTTACAGATGACGCGGCTGCCCATGGCCACGATGGCCTGGTACTCCAAGCTCAGCTGCCCCTGCGGCAGGGCTTCGCGCAAGTCATTGCTCAGGCGCATGCGCAGCAGCGCCGCCTGCTGCAGGTCGGGCGTGAAATGCCCCAGTCGGTTGCGCCCGGCGCCCTTGGCCACATAGAGCGCTTGATCGGCATGCTTGAACAGTTCTTCGATCTGTCGGCCATCGTCGGGGAACACACTGATGCCGATACTGGCCGAGACGAACACCCGTTCTTCATGCAGATGGAAGGCGGCCGCCATGGCCAGAATGATTTTTTGCGCCACGGCTTCGGCCTCGGCGCTGTCCGTCAAATCTGAGAGCACGACCGTGAACTCGTCGCCGCCCATGCGGGCCACGGTCTCCTGTGGTCGCACGCAGGCGCGTATCCGCTCGGCGGCCTGCAGGAGCAGGGCGTCGCCCATATCGTGACCCAGGGTGTCGTTGACTTCCTTGAAATGGTCCAGGTCGATGAAGAGCAGGGCGAGGCGCCCACCTTCGCGCTCCGCCGCCATCAGCAGCAGCTCCAGGCGATCGCGCAGGGTGCGTCGGTTGGGCAGGCCAGTCAGGGCGTCGAAATGCGCCTGGTGCCAGATCAGCGCTTCGGCTTGCTTGCGCTGGGTGATGTCGGTGTGCGTGCCCACCATGCGCAGCGGCCGGCCCTGGGCGTCGCGGCTGATCACCATGCCACGGCTGTGGATCCACTTCCAGCTGCCGTCCTTGCACAGCACGCGGTGTTCGTTGCTGTAGATGGGCACCTGACCCGCAAAATGAGCGGCGCGGTCCAGCTCCATCTGCGCCCGGTCCTCGGGGTGGGTGCGCGCGTCGAGCTCGCTCGGGCTGGGCTTGATCTCGCTTTCCGCGAAGCCGTACATCTGCAGGATGCGCGCCGAATAGATCTCGACGTCCTCCTGGATGTACCAATCCCAGACGCCGTCTCCGACGCTTTCCAAGGCCAGCTTCCAGAGCTCGTCGGCCTCGCGCAGGCGCGCCTCGGCTTCCTTGCGGGCGCTGATGTCGGTGTGGGTGCCGAGCAGGCGCAATGGCTGACCGGCTTGCGAGGGCAGGGCCTGGGCCAGGGCCAGTTGCCAGCGGTAGCGGCCTTCTGCGTCGCGCAGGCGGTAGTCCATCTCGAAGCGGCCGCAGAGCAAGGCCTGCTGCCAGCGCAGGTCGAACTCAAGGCGGTCGAGGGGATGGATGATCTGGCGCCAACCCAGGGTTTGCAGCTCATGCAGGCTCAATCCCAGGAAGTCCAGCAGAGAGGGCGACGCGAGGCTGGGCTGCAGGCTGGCATCGAGCAGCCACAGCTGCTGCGGCAAGGCTTGCAGCAGGGCGCTGCTGGCCGGCTCTGGCGCATGTCCACTCAAGAGTGGTTGTCGGGGCGTCGCGTTCTCTTGCGGCATCGAAACAAGGCTGCGGGGACTAACAAGCGGTTGAGAGCGTCGCGCCATGGCCGCCTTCAAACGCTCAAAGTGGACGGCGCGACTGCCAGAGCGGAGCGGCGCCGGACTGCGATGACTGCATTGATTGAACCTGCAGAGCCAGCTTTTTGCAAGCAGTCATCGGGCTTGTCGCGGATTCGTAGAAAATAGGCCCGCCCGAGATGGTCGGGCAACTACCTGAGACGAGATTCTGGAATGAACAAAACCGAACTGATCGAACACCTGGCCAGCAAGCACGAACTGACCAAGGCCGAAGCCGGCCGCATCCTGGAAACCCTGCTGGACGCTGTGGTCACCACCGTCAAGAAGGGTGGCGCTGTGTCTATCCCCGGCTTCGGTTCCTTCAAGCAACACGCCCGCGCAGCCCGCACCGGCGTGAACCCCAGCACCGGCGACAAGATCAAGATCGCCGCTGCCAAGCTGCCCAAGTTCACTCCGGGCGCTGGCTTCAAGGCCGCCGTGGACCCCAAGGCTGCGGCTCGCAAGGCTGCCAAGACCGCTGCGGCTCCGGCCAAGGCTGCTGCCGCCAAGCCCGCTGCCAAGCCGGCTGCCAAGAAGGCCAAGAAGTAATTCTTGCCGTCTGAGCGATGAGCGCCGACTGGCGCTCGTGGCGAACGATGGAAGAAAGAAAAAGCCGCTGCCCCTGTTCGGGGTCAGCGGCTTTTTTGATTCATGGCATCTGCTGCGAGCCGCCGTGAATATTCCCTGCTGTGGCTGGGGAACCTCAGATCGCGCCGAAGTGCTCGACCTTGGGCGGCTCCGCGAAGAAGGGCCCGACGATGGCACGCCAGGCGGGGAACAGCGGGCTGCCTCGGAAATGCACGGTGTGGTCTTCCAACGTGGCCCATTGGATCTGCAGCAGATAGCGTTCGGGCGACTCGATGCCATGTTGGACCTGGGCGCTGATGAAGCCTTGGGCCTGGCTGATGACGCTGGCGATGCCGTGCTGAATGGCAGCTTCGAAATCGGCCTGCTGGCCGGGCTGTATGCGGATGTCGGCGACTTCAAGAATCATGCGGGCTTCCTTCGTGGGCAAGGGAAAGGTCAGGGATGAAGACGGGGCTCGGATCAGTGCCCGTCCGCTTGATGCAGGCGGCTGCGCACCAGAGGGTGCCAGAGGCGGCTGTCCTGCAGCGGGGTTTCGGGCGGCAGATCGGGGTTGGGCACGCGCAACCAAAGCCGCTCGGCCAGGCGGGCCCGCGTGAGTTGCGCGCCCACCGTGCGTTCGAACAGGGCCAGAAAGCTGCCATCGGCCAGTACCAGCTCCCAGCCTTTGCGAAGCCGCTCGGCCAAGATCGGTTTCTGCGGACTGACGAAGAAATAGAAGGCGGCCGGGTAGGCAATCAGCCAGCGTTCCAGCACCCCCAAATCAGGCAGGGCGTCAATGATTGGGTAGACCTCGGTGGCGCCCAGGGCGAACAGGTCCACGCGCTGGCGGCGCAGCATCTCCGGGAAGGTGGCGAGCTTGGGCAGTCGCTCCAGGCGCCAGCCGGCCGCGGCCAGGATCTGGGTGTCCGGCCAATCGGCCACCTGACCCATGCGCAAGGCCTGCGCTTGGGCGTTGCTGCTCACCGCGTCCAGCTCGGCCATGCGGCTGCGCAAGGCAATCGGTAGGCGCACGCCCATCAGCCCGCGGTAGAGGCAGACGCGCACCGGTAGGCTTTGCCGTTCGCGGGTCGACGAACTCATGGCGCTGATCAAGTCGATCTCGCCACTCTGGATCTGCAAAAACGCGCGGTTCTGCGACACCACCTCGCTCGCCTCCAGGCGGTAGGGGCCGTGACTGGCCACGGTTTTGTCCAGCAGCAGTTGCAGCACGGTCTGCTCATAACTCAAGACCTTGGCGTTCTGCCCTTGGCTCAATGCGTGACGCACCACCAGAACCGTCTCGTCCTGTGCCTGGCTGAGTGGGCTGAGCAGGGTGCCGCCCAGCAGGCTCAGCAAGGAACGGCGTGGCAGGCTCATGCCAGGCAGCGCTGAAACAGCGCGTGGGCGTGCTCAGAGTCGGCCTCAGGCTGCTCGCACTGCGGCGCCTGGCTAAAGCTGGGCAGGGCGAAAAGCACGGTGTCGGCTTGCAGGCGCGCGATGGCTTCGATCTGCAACGCTTCGCCCTGCAATTGCCGGGGCTGGAGGAAGGGCGCGAACATGGGGTGATTGTGCCGCCAAGCCTCCAGCCCGGTGCCTCTGCGCTGCGATACTTGCCGCACAACAAGGAGCATTCTTCCGTGGAGACATTGCATATCGAGGTCGATGGGCGCGGCGTGGCGCATCTGACCATGAACCGTCCCGAGGTGTTCAACGCCTTCAACGAGCTGATGATTGCCGAACTGGCCCAGGCCTTTGAGCATCTGGTGGCCGACCCTCATGTGCGCGTGATTGTGCTGGTCGGTGCCGGCAAGGCCTTCAGCGCCGGCGCCGACATTCAGTGGATGAAGCGAGCGTCCGAGGCCAGCCAGGACTGGAATTTGGCCGATGCGCGCAAGTTCGCCGACATGTTGCAGCGAATCGCCCATTGCCCCAAACCGGTGCTCGCACGCATCCAGGGCCTGGCCCTGGGCGGTGGCGTCGGCCTGGCCGCGGCCTGCGACATCGCCGTGGCCAGCAGCGAAGCCAAGTTCGCCGTCAGCGAGGCTCGCTTCGGCATCCTGCCGGCCGTCATCGGCCCCTACGTGATCAATGCCGTCGGCCCGCGTCAGGCCAAGCGCCTGGCCTTGACGGCCAGTCGCATCGGTGCTGCCGAGGCCTTAAGTTTGGGCTTGGTTCATGAGGTGGTCGAGGCCGATCAGCTCGACGCGGCGCTGGCGCGCTGGATCCACGAGTTGCTGCAAAACGGGCCCGGCGCGCAAGGCGAGATCAAGCAGCTGTTTGCCCAGCTGGAGGTGGGCCCGGTGACGGCCGAGGTGCGCGAGCTGACCGCGCAGACCATCGCTCGTGTGCGCCTGGGCGACGAGGCGCGCGAAGGGTTTTCGGCCTTTCTCGCCAAACGACCGGCGGCCTGGGTGCCGGCGCTCGATGATTCCGCCAAGGAGGGCGTGTGATGACGGATTCGCTGAATTCCAGCGCTTGGCAGATCGCCCGGCTGCCGGCTGCCGATGCCCTGGTCGGCGTGGTCGGCGCGGGTGTGATGGGCGCAGGCATTGCCCAGGTGGCGGCCCAGGCCGGTCATCCGGTGCGTTTGCTCGATGTCCGTGAAGGCGCAGCTGCTGCGGCCTTGGCCCAAATCGGCAAGGGCTTGGACGGCCTGGTCAACAAGGGCCGCATGGAAGCGGCCGAGCGAGCCGAGATCATGGCCCGCATCCAGCCGGCCCGCCTCACCAGCGAGTTGGCGGATGCCAGCCTGGTGATCGAGGTCATTGTTGAGAAGCTGGAGCCCAAGCAGGCCTTGCTGCAAGAGCTGGACGGCTTGCTCGGCGAGGGCGCCATCATCGCCTCCAACACTTCGTCCATCAGCGTCACCGCTCTGGCCAATGGCATGAAGCACCCGCAGCGCTTGGTCGGCATGCATTTCTTCAACCCGGTGCCCTTGATGAAGCTGGTCGAGGTGGTCTGGGGCGCAGAGACAGATGCCGGTGTAGCCGGGGTGATCGCCCAGCTGGCGCGCAGCTGGGGCAAGACGCCGGTGCACGCCAAGAGCACGCCGGGCTTCATCGTCAATCGCATCGCCCGGCCTTACTACGCCGAGACCCTGGCCTTGTTGCAAGAGCAGGCTGGAACGCCCGAGTTGATCGACCGCGCCTTGCGCAGTGCAGGCTTCCGCATGGGGCCTTGCGAGTTGATGGACCTGATTGGCCACGACACCAACTATTTGGTCACCCAATCGGTGTTCGAGGCCAATTTCGGCGACAAGCGCTACCAGCCCTCGCTGGTGCAAAAAGCTTTGGTGGACGGTGGCCGTTTGGGCCGCAAGGTCGGCAAGGGCTTCTATGCTGGCCCGCCGGCGCAGCCGGTACCGGTTGCGCCGGGAAGTGTCGCTCTGCCGGCGCTCAGTCTTGTGGGGCGCGGCCCGCTGGTCGAGGCGCTGGCGACTTGGTTCAGTCATCGGGGCTTGAGTTTCAGTCGCGGCGAATCGGCCGACTGGGCGGGTCTGGTCTTGGGCGAGATGCATCTGCACCTCAGTGATGGCCGCACGGCCGCCCAGCTCGCTCATGAGCGCCGCTATGGTGAATTGGCTGTGATGGACTGGCCGGTGGCGCCCGATCGTATCGACGGCCTGGCCGTCGCTTTTGGCCCGCGCTGTTCTGCGCCGGCACGCGAGGCGGTGCGTCAGCTCTGGCATGCGCTGGGCTGGGAGCTGCTCGAGCTGCGCGATGTGCCGGGCCTGGCTGTGGCACGCACCGTGGCCATGTTGGTCAACGAGGGCAGCGATGCCGTCTGGCAGGGCGTCTGCGACGAGCAAGGTGCCGATCTGGCGATGAAGCTGGGTGTCAACTACCCGGCCGGTCCCTTCGAGTGGCTGGCGCTGCTGGGCGCGGCGCGCGTGGTCGAGTTGCTGGACGCCTTGTTCGCCGCCTACCGCAGTGAGCGCTACCGGGTCAGCCCGCTGCTGCAGCAACGCCGCTGGGCCTGAGCTGCGGTCGCTTCAGCGCCAAAAAACAAAGCCACCGCGCCGGTTCGGCGAGGTGGCTTTTTTCATGGGCGCAGTGCGAGCTTCAGAGCAGCATGCGCAGATGGGCTTGCGCCTGCAGCAGCGGCGGCAGGCAATGCTCGACCATCTGGTCCATGCTCATGCGCGAAGCGTGCACGCTGATATTCATGGCCGCCACCACGTCACCGCGGTAGTTGCGCAGCGGCACGGCCACGGTGCGCAGGCCCAGCTCCAGCTCCTGGTCGATGCAGGCGTAACCAAGGGCGCGGGCGCGGGCGATCTCGATGCGCAGGCGTTCCGGGTGGGTGATGGTGTGCGGCGTCAGCGGGGTCAGCTGCTGGCGGGCGATCCAGTCGTCCACTTCGGCCTGCGGCAGGGCGGCCAGCATGACGCGACCGTTGGCGGCACAGTAGGCCGGCACGCGGGCGCCCGGCTGCAGCGTAGGGGAGACCACACGACCTGCACTGGTGGCGGCGATGCAGATGACGTCGCCGCCATCCAGCACGCCGGCCGAGCTGGCTTCCTTGAGCGCATAGGCCAGCTTGTGCAGCTCGGGCTCGACGATGCGCGGCAGGCGGGCCGAGTGCATATAGCTTTGCCCCAGGCGCAGCACCTTGGGCGATAGCGCAAACATCTTGCGGTCCTGGGTGACGAAGCCCAGATGGGTCAGAGTCAGCAGGTAGCGGCGTGCGGCGGCGCGGGTCAGGCCCGTGCGGCCGGCGACTTCGCTGATGGTCAGGCGGGGGCGCTCCTGATCGAAGGCTTCGATCACGGCCAGGCCTTTTTCCAGTCCGGCCACGAGATCCCGCTTGAGCGGACCTTCGTTCGCGGCGGCAGCTTCTGGCTTCTGGGTGCTGGAGCTCAAGCCACCCTTGTCGAGGGCGGGTTCGGCAGGCGCTGTGAGCGCCAGGGCGGACAGGTCTTCAAATGCGCGGGCAGCAGACATGATGATGTGTGTTGTGCGCCCTCAAGGCTCAGAGCGCGTTTCAGGATTCAAGAACAATCAAAAATTTCACTGCCGCCGGGCACCGCGTTCCGGTTCAGGCACTGGCGTCGAGCCGGCGCGCTCACCGTCTTGCAAGGCTGCCCGATCGGGGCAGACACACACGCGGTGCAGCCATGGCCTGCTGCAGCACGCATTTTCTACCAGCGAATGCTTCGCATTTGCGCTGGCAGACAAAAACAAGTCGATGAGTGCGGCGAAATCGGCGCTTGGAGGTCCGGCGAGAGTGAAAGAAGAGAAAGACGAAAGCTGAAATCTATGGCCTCAGCGCACATCACTTCGGGTGTTTGGCCCCGGTCTTGCCCCCCTCAGAGCAAGTTCCTCGCGTGATGTCCGCTCGGTGAATTGAAAT
This sequence comes from Kinneretia sp. DJ1R-11, assembly GCF_025717595.1. Lineage (NCBI taxonomy): Bacteria > Pseudomonadati > Pseudomonadota > Betaproteobacteria > Burkholderiales > Sphaerotilaceae > Roseateles > Kinneretia sp. DJ1R-11. The sequence continues at coordinate 303,365 of NZ_JAJIRR010000001.1, read as the reverse complement.
CAGTATCCCATGCACATCAGTCCATGCCAAAAGACATGCGGAGGTCTTGTGAGGCTGCCCCGAAAGTTCCAATCTGGCGTTCTTGGTGCAATTGCTTGGTGTGTTGGCTTTTGTTTGAGCGGGAAAATTGCGATTGACGCGGTTTTCAATCGAGAAACTTTCCCTTTCTTAGCTTTGTGCCGCCGTGCTCAGACTCGCTCGATCACCACCGCGATGCCCTGACCGACGCCGATGCACATGGTGCACAAAGCGTAGCGACCGCCGTTGCGCTCCAGTTGGTTGACCGCCGTGGTCAGCAGGCGTGCGCCGCTGGCGCCGAGCGGGTGACCCAGTGCAATGGCTCCACCGTTTGGGTTGACGCGAGCGTCATCATCGGCCAGCCCCAGCTGGCGCAGCACGGCCAGGCCCTGGGCGGCGAATGCTTCATTCAGTTCGATCACGTCCATCTGCGCGAGGCTCAGGCCGGTCTGAGTCAGTACTTTGAGTGTGGCCGGTGCTGGGCCTATGCCCATGATGCGCGGTGGCACGCCGGCGGTGGCCATGCCAAGCACGCGGGCCCGCGGCGTCAGGCCATGGCGCGCGGCGGCGCCTTCGCTGGCCAGCAGCAGAGCGCAGGCACCATCATTGACGCCCGAGGCGTTGCCGGCCGTGATCGTGCCATCGGGCCGTACGATGGGCTTGAGTCGCGCCAGGGCCTCGAGGCTGGTGGCGCGCGGATGCTCATCTTGGTCCACGACGATGGGCTCGCCCTTTTTCTGCGCCAGGCTCACGGCTACGATTTCGTTGGCGAAAAAGCCGGCTCGCTGCGCCGCCACGGCTTTCTCTTGGCTGGCCAGGGCCATTCGGTCTTGGTCGGCGCGTGAGATGCCGAAGTCGCTGGCCACGTTTTCTGCTGTTTCCGGCATGGAGTCCACGCCGTACTGCGCCTTCATCAATGGGTTGATGAAACGCCAACCGATGGTGGTGTCATAGATGGCATTGCTGCGGGCAAAGGCGCTTTCGGCCTTGGGCATGACAAAAGGCGCCCGGCTCATGCTCTCAACGCCGCCGGCCAGCATCAGTTCGGCTTCACCGGCTCGGATGGCGCGTGCCGCCGAGCCGACCGCGTCGAGGCCCGAACCGCAGAGGCGGTTCAGCGTCATGCCAGCGACGCCGACCGGCAGGCCGGCCAGCAGGGCTGACATGCGCGCGACATTGCGGTTGTCCTCGCCGGCTTGGTTGGCGCATCCATAGAACACATCGTCAATGGCCTCCCAGTCCAGCTGGGGGTGTCTCGACATCAAGGCGCGCAGCGGAATCGCACCCAGATCGTCAGCGCGCAAGGACGCGAGGGCGCCGCCGTAGCGGCCGAAAGGTGTGCGGATCGCGTCGCAGATGTAGGCGTGGCTCATGGCTCTGGCTCCAGCGAGAAGGTAAAACTACCTTTGCACCGTGCCCGGCTGCAGCTGCGCCGCGGAGCGCCGATATCAGTCAGGCAGTGTGTAGGTCGAGAGGGATGTGGTTCTTAATTAGAACATTGGTTCATTTGATGAACAATCCCGGCGTGCAAGGTCTTGTTCAAGCGCTTGACGGCGTGACAATTTGCACGTGATTCGGCGGGCAGTCAGCTTCCATCGGCAATACTCGCAGAAGGGCTCAAGTTTGGCCGCAGCGTGGCCGAAGCTCAGCCAGAGGGCGCCGCAAAAAAAAGGCGTAGGAAGAATATGAAGGACACAACTGCCGATCCTTTGATCGATGTGGGCCAGCTCAAGGTGGGGATGTTCATCCACCTGGATCTGGGCTGGATGTCGCATCCCTTTCCGCTCAGCAGTTTCAAGCTGAGTTCCGAGGATCAATTGCTGATCCTGCGACGCCTTGGGCTGACGCAGGTGCGCTGGAGTCCGGGCAAGAGCGAGTTGCAGGCCGAGGCTGTTCCCCTGCCCACCGAGCCGGTGGTGGTGACCCTGCCCGCGCAGCTGTCGGCCGAAGAACTGGCTCGCGAGGCCCATCGCAAGTCCCTGGAGGCGCAGCGCGCTGCGCTGAGCCTGTGTGAGCGCCAGTACGCCGAGGCGGCCGGTGCCTTTCGCGGCGTGATGGAGCAACTGGCGACGCATCCCCGCAATTCCCGAGACCAGGCTACCGCCCTGACCGCCGCCTTGCTGGACAAGATGTTGGTGGAGGGCGATCTCAATATCCGCCTGCTCAACGAGGGTGCCGGCGACCGCGGCACTGCACATGCGCTCAATGTCTCGATCATTTCGCTGCTGCTCGGCCGAGCCTTCGGGCTGGGGCGCGAAGAGATGATGGACCTGGGCGTGGGTGCGCTGCTGCACGACATCGGCAAGACCGAGGTGCTGGCACGCCTGCGTCACCGTGACGACAGCTTCACCGCCGCTGAGCTTCAGGGCTATCAGGACCATGTGGCCAAAGGGGTGGCCTTGGCGCAGAGTATGGGGCTGTCGACCGGGCCGCTGCTGGTGATCGCTCAGCACCACGAGAACGCCGATGGCAGCGGCTTTCCGCAGCGCATCAATGTCGATCGCATGAGTGCTGGCGCCCGCATCGTCTCCTTGGTCAACCGCTTCGACGGCCTGTGCAACCCCTTGCTGGCCTCCAAGGCGATGACGCCGCATGAAGGCTTGTCCTTGATGTTTGCGCAAGGGCGCAATCGTTTTGACGCCACCATGCTCAATGCTTTCATCCGCATGATGGGCGTCTATCCGCCGGGCTCGACGGTGCAGCTGACCGATGATCGTTTCGCCTTGGTGGTGGCGGTCAACTCTTCGCGACCACTCAAGCCCAAGGTCATGGTTCATGACCCGCGCGTGCCGCGGGAAGAGGCCTTGGTTCTGAACCTGGAGCAGCATGCCGACCTGGGCATACGGCGTAGCCTGAAGCCGCAGCATCTGCCGCGCGCCTCGCTGGAATATCTGAGTCCGCGCACCCGCGTGGCCTATTTCTTCGAGCCCGTCCAGGGACTCGGCAGCTCGGAGCTGGCGGCGTGACCCTGGTCAGCCTGCAGCTTCCCTCCTCTCCGACCGCCGCCCCGCTCGCCCAAGCCGCCCTCCTCGAGGGCATGCTGGAGGCCGCGTGGCTGGTCGATGGGGGCAGCCGCCGCATCCTTGCGGTGAATGCGGGCGCCGTGGCCTTGCTCGGATCGAGCGCTGGGCAGTGGGTCGGGCAAAGCGTGGAGTCCCTGGCCAGCACGCCCGAGGACCTTCTGTTCTGGCAAGAGGCAGCGCAGGACAACAGCGCTCAGCTGCTCTCGGATACCTTGCTGCGCCATGCCGATGGCCAGATGCTTTGGGTGACTCGACGCATCAGCTTCATCCGCGATGCGGCCGCGTCAGGCGGTGGATTCTGGTTGGTCTCGGTGCGGGATCAGACGCCGCAGCGTCAGGCCGAGGAAGAGCGCGAGGCTTTGGTGGCCGAGCTTCAGGCTACATTGGAATCGACGGCCGATGGCATTCTCGTGGTCGACCTGGCAGGACGCATACGTTCCTTCAATCGCCGCTTTGCCTCGCTCTGGGGGATCCCGCCGGACCTCTTGCGCGAGCGCAATGACGAGGCCGTGCAAACCTGGATGCGGCGCAGCGTGGTCGACGGGGCGGCCTATATGGCGCGCCAAGCAGCCATCCAGGACGCTGCTCTGCTGCAGAGCAGCGATGTCATCAGCCTGCTCGATGGCCGTGTGCTGGAGCGGGTGTCGCTGCCGCAGTTCAGCCGCGGTCGGCCGATCGGGCGTGTCTATTCCTACCGCGACCTCAGTGAAAAGCTGGCCGCCAGCCAGCGCATCGAGGAGCTCGCGCATTCCGATATGTTGACCGGCCTGCCCAACCGGCGCGCCCTGGCCGAACGCATCGATCATGCCCAGGCCATGGCCAAACGCGAAAGCGCGCCGTTTGCGCTGCTCAATGTCGATCTGGATCGCTTCAAGCAGATCAATGACACGCTCGGCCACTCGTATGGCGACCGTGTATTGCGCGAGGTGGCGGAACGCCTGAAAGCCTGCTTGCGCGAGGTAGATCTGGTGGCCCGACTGGGCGCCGATGAGTTTGCGCTGCTGATTCATCAGGCCGATGCCCGCGGTGCCGAGAATGCGGCCCGGCGCGTGCAGGAAGCCATGGCGCGACCTTTTTGCTTCGACACCTTGAGCTTCACCGTCACGTGCAGCACCGGCATCGCTCTGTTTCCGGGCGATGGCGGCAGCGCCGACGAGTTGCTGGGCAGTGCCGAGCAGGCCATGCACTGGGTCAAGGAGAGCGGTCGCGCCGCCTTCCACTTCCACCAGCCTCGCAAGGACGTGGACCTGCTGTCGCGCATGCGCCTGGACCATGCCATGCGGCAAGCCTTGCAGGAGGGGCAGTTCCGGCTGCACTACCAGCCACAGATCAATCTGGCCAATGGCCAGGTGATTGGGGCCGAGGCGCTGATCCGCTGGCGCGATCCCTTGCGTGGCGAGATTTCGCCGTCGGAGTTCATCCCGGTGGCCGAAGAAAGCGGCTTCATCGTCGCCATTGGCGAGTGGGTCTTGCATCAGGCCGTGGAGCAGGCCGCGCGTTGGCTGCGCCAGGGTTGGCGCATGCCGGTGGCCGTCAACGTTTCGGCCCTGCAGTTTCAACAAAGCCAGTTTGCTGATACGGTGGCCCATGCTTTGCGCGCCTCGGGCTTGCCGCCTGGCTTGCTGGAACTCGAACTGACCGAGTCCATCCTGTTGCGCGATGCCGAGGAAGCGCTTCGCCGGCTCCAGTCACTGGCTGCGCTCGGCGTCGGCATGTCCATCGACGACTTCGGCACCGGCTATTCGAGTCTGGGCTACCTCAAGCGCTTTCCGATTCAACGGCTCAAAATCGACCGCAGCTTTGTCACCGGCCTGCCCGCCGATGCCAGCGATGCCGGCATCGTCAATGCCATCATCCAGATGGGCCAGGCCTTGCGCCTGCACGTCATTGCCGAAGGGGTGGAGACCGAGGCGCAGCGCGACTTTCTGCTGCGCGCCGGCTGCGATGAGTTCCAGGGCTATCTGTACGCGCCCGCTCTGGGGCCGCAGGAGTTCGAGGAGCGAGTCTGGCGGCGCGGCGGCCCCAATCCACCAGGTGTGGGCATGCGTTTGATGGGTGGCCTGCTGATCTGAATCGCCAGATGTGCCCTGGGCTTAGGCCCACAATGCGGCGTGTCCAACAGCGATCTCGGGGAGGATGTCCGCCATGATCTATCGATTCAAATCCAAAGCTGGTGCCGACGTCATCATGCTCCAGCCCCAGGGTGAGCAAATCCTGCGCCTGCTGAGCCGTGAAACGGCCGGCCCAGGATTGCTGCGCGGCGCGCAGCTGCCTGAAGCCAGTGCCGCACTGGAGCGGGCCGTGGCCGAGGACGAAGCCGCTTTTGCCCAGCTGCAAGCCGAGGCCTCTGCGGCTGGCGAGCCGCCGCCGCGGCGCGAAGGCATCAGCCTGCGTCAACGCGTCTGGCCTTTGCTAGAGCTGATCGGCCACGCCCAGCGGGCCGAGGCCGATGTGGTCTGGGGCGTCTGAGCCCATGCCGCTCGACAACAGCACCCGCGTTCTTGCCATACGCCATGGTGAAACCGCCTGGAATCGCGACAAGCGCATCCAGGGGCAACTCGATGTGCCCCTGAACGCCGTTGGCGAGGCGCAAGCCCGACGGCTGGCTGCCGCTTTGGCTGGTGAGCGTATTGATGCGGTCTATAGCAGTGATCTGGGGCGAGCCCGTCAGACCGCCATGGCCCTGGCGGAAGGGGCCGGGCAGGCCTTGCAACTGGATCCGGGTCTGCGTGAGCGCCAGTTCGGCATCTTCGAAGGGCAGACTTGGTCGGAAATTGCCGAACGTTGGCCCGAGCAGAGTGAGCGCTGGCGCCGCCGAGATCCTGAGTTTGGTGCTGCCGGCGGTGAAACACTGACCGACTTCTATGCCCGCAGTGTGGCGGCCACAGAGCGCCTGCTGACACGACACGCAGGGCAGACCGTGGTTCTGGTCACGCATGGTGGCGTGCTCGACTGCCTTTACCGGGCCGCCACCCGACTACCCTTGCAGGCGGCCCGCACCTGGACTCTGGGCAATGCGGCCATCAACCGCCTGCTCTACTCTGATGCAGGCTTCATCCTGGTGGGCTGGAATGATGACGCGCACTTGGATGGGGCCGCGCAGGACGAGATCGCCTGACGGTGGGTACAAGTGCTGAAGCGCACAGCAGAGGGTTTAACAGAGAAGTGTTGCAATTTCGCGTCGCTGACTGATTCCTTGCGCGGTCGACTTCTATACTCCCCTCACATTGCGTAGAAGACCGGGTGGCTAAGCCCGGCACAAATTCAACTCACATAAGGCATACGATGAAAAAGATCGCACTCGTGGCTGCTATTGCAGCACTGGCCGCTCCCGCTGTTTTCGCCCAAAGCTCGGTCACCCTGTGGGGCCGTATCAACACCACCGTTGAGAGCCAGAAGGAAGGCGCAGCCGGCCGCAAGGTCGTCGTCGCCAACAATGCATCGCGTCTGGGCTTCAAGGGCACGGAAGATCTGGGCGGCGGCCTGAAGGTCAGCTTCGCTTTGGAGCACGGCCTGAACTCTGACAACGGCGCCGCTTCCGGCGACTTCTGGGGCCGTGAGTCCTCCGTGCAGCTGAGCGGCGCTTTCGGTGCCGTGCGTCTGGGCCGTTGGACCCCGGGTTCGTACTTCGCGACTGCTGACTACATCAGCAACCACAACCACGACACCGGTTCTTCGGAAGACAAGCTGTACTCCGGCGCTGGCTTCACCAGCAAGAACAAGGTCGGCTACTTCACCCCCACCGTGGGTGGTTTCTCCGGTGAAGTCGCTGTGCACGCCGGCGAAGGCGCCGCTGGCGACAAGCGCGGCCTGGACCTGTCCGGTAACTACGACCAGGGTCCTCTGCACCTGGGTGCTGGCTTCAGCAAGCAAGGCGATGCCAAGCAATTCGCCGTGCGCGGTCTGTACGAGCTGGGTTCGGTCATCCTGGGCGCCTACGTCCAGCGTGAAGACAATGGCGCTGCCAAGAACTCCACCCGCACCATCGCTCGCGTTTCGGCCATGTACGTCATGGGCGCTTCGGAATTCCACCTGAACGTTGGCGGCACCAAGGCCGGTGGCGACTCCTTCAACGGTGGCAAGAACGGTGGCAAGCAGTACACCTTGGGCTACAACTACAACCTGAGCAAGCGTACCAAGGTGTATGGCTACTACACGGCTGTGGACAGCACCCAAGCCAAGAGCGTGAACGACTTCAGCTCGCTGGCCGCTGGTATCCGCCACAACTTCTGATCGACCTCGATCACAAGCAAAAAGCGACCTTCGGGTCGCTTTTTTCATGGCTGAAGCAGGCTGAACGAGGCGGGCGTTCAGTCTTCCGCGAAGGCGCCCAGTCGCCCTGGCTGCAGGGGCGCACGCAGTCCGCGAGTCTGTTGTGCCGGCCAGCCCAGCAGGGATTCGGTGATGGGGCCGCAGATGCGGCCTTGGCAAGCGCCCATGCCGCATCGGGTCTGCAGTTTGGCGTCGCGCCAGTCGCTGTGAGCCCTGAGGGCGCCAAGCCGGATGTCCTCGCAGCGGCACACCAAGGTCTGTGCGTCGGCCAATTGCAGCAGTTCGGGTCGCAGAGCGAAGCGAATCGCCAAATGCCGGGCAAAGCGCAGTGCCTGCCGGCGCGCTCTTGCCGCCTCCGGGGCTTGCAACAGCAGTGACTGAGCCGCGAGTGCCCCCTCTGCCAGAGATTTGTCCACGCCGCCAATGCCTGTGCACTCACCGGCGGCATAGACGCCGGCGACCGAGCTGCCCATGCCTTCGTCGACGGCAATCGTGCCGTCTGATTGCAGCTGGCATCCCAGCAGCTGTGCCAGTTCGGTGTTGGGCAGCAAGCCAAAGCCAACGCCCAGGGCATCGCATGCCAATTCTCGGCGGGCCTTGCCTTGAATCAGCTGCACCGATTGCAGGCGGTCCTGTCCGATGGCTGCCTGTACCCAGGTGCCGGCTCGGTAGGGAATGTCCCGCAAGCGCCATGCCAAGCTCGCAGCTTGCGTGACTTTGCGGGCATTCAGGCTGGCCGCAAAGCGGATCAGCTGCCCACGCGAGGCCTGTTCGGCGATCAGCAAGACCTGAGCCCCGGCTTGTCTCACCGTGTCGGCCGCGGCCAGCAGCAAAGGGCCGCTTCCCGCCAGGACCACGCGCTGTCCGGCGACAGGCCAACCTTGCTTGACCAGCGCTTGCAGGCCGCCCGCTCCCGTCACGCCGGGCAGGGTCCAGCCGGGGAAGGGCAGGTGGCGCTCACGGCCACCGAGGGCCAGAAGCATTTGTGGTGCTGCGACATGCAAGGCCTGCGATCCCGTCGCTGCGGGCGTCTGCAGGCGCAGACCGTGCAGTGCCTCTGGACCTTGCCCGCGGGGCTCGGCGGCGATCACCGTACATCCGAAGCAGGTCTGCAACATCGGGTGGCGCAAGGCGGTATCGAGCTGACGCTGCCAGAACTTTGGCAGGCCGGCCCGCCAGATCTGGCCGCCGGCGCGCATGGATTGATCGACCCAGATGACCCGGCGCCCGGCGTCCAGCAGTGGCAGCAGGGCCGCAATGCCCGCTGGGCCGGCTCCGACGATGATGACATCGGCTTCCCGCCGCGCCGAGCTTGCTTGCGCGACCGTGTTCATGCCTGGGTCTCGATGCGCATGCCCTCGGCCACCGGCGTCATGCAAGCCAGGCAGTGGTCTTGACCATCGATGCGGACACGGCATTCCTGGCATTGGCCCATGCCGCAGAACGCGGCACGCGGCTGCCCGCTCTCGCTGCGGCGGCTGTGTGTCAGCCCGGCGCACTTCAGGGCGGCGGCGACATGGCAGTGGGCGGGCACGCGCAGGGCTTGGCCGTTGATGTAGACCTGGATCTCGGCGGCGGGCGCGTCAGGCATGGGCTGGGCTTTCTTGGAATCGCGCGGGTCTGAACGGGTCGGGCTTCAATGTCGTGTCCTGCCCCAGGCTCAGCTGCACCAGCAGTTCGGCGGTGGCCATTGCGGTGGTGATGCCCAGGCCCTCGTGCCCGGTGGCCAGCCAGCAGCGGTGCAGGCGCGGGTGGGCGCCGATCAGGGGTTGGCCGTCACGGCTGGCCGGGCGCACGCCGGTCCAGCAGCGCAGCAGGCTGAGTTCGGCCAGGCCGGGCAGGTAGTGCAGGGCTTGGCGCAGCATCTGCTGCAGCAGGACGGGATCCAGTGCGGAGTCGTCTCGGCCAATCTGGCGCGAGGAGCCGATCAACAGTTGCCCGCCAGGCCGCGGCTGCAGATTGAAGGACACGGTGTCTTGATCCACCAGATGGGCGCGTTTCAGGTAGCCCAGCTCGACAAGTTGGTGCTGCACCCGCCCCGGGTGACGCTGGGTGATGGCCAGATGACCTTTTTTGGGCAGCAGCCAGCCGGCGGGAAGTTGCTCCTGCGCGGCCAAGCCGGTGCAGATCACCGTCATGGCGCCCCAGAGTTCGCGACCGTCGTCTAGGCGCACGGATGCACCCTTGAAACCCACGGCTCGTGCGCGGAAGACCTTGGCCTGAGCTTCCTGCAGCCATTGTGCGGCCACACGTGGCGGGTAGACGCGGCCGTCGTCAGGCACATGCAGTGCGCCGAGCAGGTCTCGGCGCAGCATGGGCTCGGCTTGCGCCAATTTTTCGCGGTTTAGAAGCTCAGCGGCCAGGCCCTGGCTGCGGAACCAGTCGCGCTTGCGTTCGGCCAGGGCCCACTCTTCGGCGTCTGCGGCCAACCAGAGCGTGCCGCAGCGGCTGTATTCGGCCAGCTCGCGGTGCGCCTCCTGCTCATGCAGCCAGTTCTGCCAGAGCTGCAGGCTGCGCCGGCTCAGGTCCGATTCAGTCTGGTCCGCCGGGTCCAGGGCGTCGACGGCCAGCAGATGTCCCATGGATGCCGCGGTCGCTCCGCCGCCGATGGGCCCAGCTTCGACCACAGCCACGCTCAAGCCTTGGCGCGCGTACTCGCGTGCGCAGGCGGCGCCGATGATGCCGCCGCCGATGATGATCACATCGGCATGGCGGCGAGTGGGCAGAGGCTGGGCGGCCATCAGCCGCCGCTACTGCAGCTGTCGCCTCTGATGCCCCAGGCAAAGGGATCGCCAGGCTGGAAGATCAAATTCGCATCGAGGGTGATGTAGGCTTGGCCATGAATGCTGGGCAGCACGCGGCCATGGTCTGCGGTCTGAAAGCTGGCCGTGAAGTGGCTGCCGATCACGCTTTCCTGCACCCAGCGCGCGCCGGGCGCCAGCTTGCCCTCGGCGGCCAGGCAGGCGATCTTGGCGCTGGTGCCGGTGCCGCAAGGCGAGCGGTCGTAGGCCTTGCCGGGGCAAAGCACAAAGTTGCGGCCTTGGTGGTCGGGGTGACGAGCCGGTCCGATCAGCTCGATATGGTCGATCTCCTGCTCAAGCTCTCCGGTGATGCCTTGCTCCTGCAGGGCAAGGCGGATGCGCCAGGACAAGTCGGTCAGGGCCTCGACTTCGCTCAGGCGCAAGTCCAAGCCATGGTCTTCACATAGAAAGAACCAGTTGCCGCCCCAGGCCACATCGCCGTGAACGGCGCCATGGCCGGGCACTTCGACGCGCAGCTGACGCGCCCAGCGGTAGGCCGGCACATTGGCCACAGTGACGCTGCCGTCCTCGTGGAGCGTGGCGCTGACTGTGCCGACCGGCGTCTCGATGCGGTGCTCACCCGCTTGGATGCGACCCAGAAATGCCAAGGTGGCGACCAGGCCAATGGTGCCATGGCCGCACATGCCGAGGTAGCCGACGTTGTTGAAGAAGATCACGCCAGCGCTGCAGCTTGGGTCTTGTGGCTCGCACAGCAGTGCGCCGACCAGCACGTCCGAGCCGCGCGGTTCGTTGACGATGGCGCTGCGCCAGACGTCGTGTTGTTCGCGCAGTCGCGTCAGTCGTTCGGCCATGCTCCCACTGCCCAGGTCCGGGCCACCGTCAATCAGGATGCGGGTCGGCTCGCCGCCGGTGTGGGAATCGATGATGCGCATGGCGTAAGGGTGATTGAGAAAAATTTCAGGCGATGACGGCGCTGGCGAAGCTGCGCAGATAGTCCATCAAGCCATCGGCGGCGGCGCTGGCACGTTCGGACTCGCCGGCCGCAATGGCTTCCGCCAGCATCAGATGACAACGCGAGCCTTCGCTCATATCGCCTTGGTGTTGATAGGCATACCAGAAGCGCCGGCACTGGATGATCATGGGCACGACGGCGGCCACCGCGAAAGGGTTGCGGCAGGCTGCATGAGCCACATGGTCCAGAGCCTGGTCGGCCGCCATATAAGCCGCCAGATCGCCGGCCTGGCTGGCTTTGATCATCTGGCGAGCGCAATGCAGCAGGTCCTGGCGTTGCTGCGGCGTGGCGCGGCGTGCGGCGGTAGCTGCGATCAATCGCTCCAGCACGCGCCGTGCCTCGATCAGGTCCAGATGCTCGGCCAGGCGGATGTCGCTGACCAGCAGGCCGCGACGCGGCTGCTGCACGATCAGGCCGCTGGCCACCAGGCGCATCAGGGCCTCGCGAGTGGGCGTGCGGCCCAGACCCGTGCGCTCAATCAGCTCGGCCTCGACGATGGGTGCGCCCGGGCGCAACTCCAGTGTGGCGATCATGGATTCCAGCGCGTCATAGGCCTGGTCGGCGTAGCGACGTTTGTCGGGTTCGCCCTCCTCGGTGGCTGGGGCGTTCTTTGAGCTGGAGTCCTGGCGGCTACTTTTCATGGCTACATCATCGCAGGCCATCGGCCCTTGTCAGAACGGATCAGAACAGGCCGCTCAAATCGGGCCGGGTGTCCAGGCCTTTTTGGATGATGGTGGCTACGCGTTCTCGCTCTGCGCCGACCAGGGGCAAGCGCGGGCGGCGTACGTTCTCATTGCCGACGCCGGCCATGGCCTCGGCAAGTTTGATGTTCTGCACCAGTTTGGCGCTGACATCGAGGTGCAGCAGGGGCATGAACCATTGGTAGATCTTCAGTGCTTCGTCGTAGCGCTTGGCCTGCATCAGCTTGTAGATGGCCACGGTTTCGGCTGGGAAGGCGTCACACAGGCCGGCCAGCAAGCCTTCGCAGCCCAGGGCCAGGGCTTCGAAGCTGAGGTCATCGACGCCGATGAAGAGTTGGTAGCGCGTGCCCAGGGTGTTGCGCAGATCGGTGATGCGGCGGATGTTGTCGGTCGATTCCTTGATGGCCACCAGCCATTCGCAATCGGCCAACTCGGCCATGTCCTCGGGCTTGAGGTCGACGCGGTAGGACACCGGGTTGTTGTAGATCATGATGGGCAGTTGCGCGGCCGCTGCGATGGTGCGCACATTGGTCATGGCCTCGCGAGTGTCGGCTGGGTAGAGCACGGCGGGCATCAGCATCAGGCCTTGCACGCCCAGCTTGGCAGCGGCTTCGACATAGCGGATGGCATTGCGCGTGCTGGTTTCCGACACATTGGCCAACACTGGCACGCGACCGGCAGAGACGCGCAGGGCGGTGGCCGCCACCTCCAGCTTTTCCTCTAGCGTCAAAGTGCTGGCTTCGCCCAAGGATCCGCCGGTGACCAGCCCGTGCACGCCGTTCTGGATCTGGAACTCGAAATGGCGCTCCATCTCGGCGATGTCCAGGTCTTCGTTGGGCTTGAACTTGGTGGTGACCGCGGGGAAGACGCCGGTCCAGCGAGGCAGATTCGAAGCAAGAGAAGAGGTCATGTGAATTCTCATTTGAGTTGGTATTCTGTAAATATATTAACGGCGCGACTTGCTGTCAAGCACAGCCGGCCCCAGATGGGCCTCGGTGCTGCAGGCTTGCCGCGCAGTCGTCATGCAGGAGGACCCCAGCATGGCAGGCCTTAGGCGGCGCATACAATCCGCCGTTCATTCGGGCACCGGCCCCGCGTGGCATGGGCTTGGTCCGATGTCCGCATTCAAATCAAAAGGGAATTTCTCGTGTTCATCTCCAATGCTTTCGCCCAGGCTGCGCCCGCTGCCGCCACCGGTACGGAGTCCAGCCTGCTGAGCATGCTGCCTCTGGTGCTGATGTTTGTGGTGCTGTACTTCGTGATGATTCGTCCCCAGATGAAGCGCCAGAAGGAACACAAGGCCATGATCGACGCCATCGCCAAGGGCGACGAGGTGGTCACATCGGGTGGGCTGTTGGGCAAGATCAGCAAGGTCGGCGAAAGCTACCTGAGTCTGGAAGTGGCCAACGGTGTGGAGCTGCAGGTGCAGCGCGGCGCCGTCGTGCAAGTGCTGCCCAAGGGCACGATCAAGTAATCCGAAACCCGGCCCGGCTGCCCGCCCCGGGTGGCCCGGGCCGACAAGAAGCCAGCCGCTTGCGCGGCGGCCCAACCGGCATCGCTGCCGCTTCTTTGCATGAGCAGAGGCGGTACCGGTGTGCGGGCCTGAGAGGAAGCCTTCATGAACCGTTACCCGCTGTGGAAGTACGCGATCCTGGTCGTCGCGCTGCTGATCGGCATCATCTACACGCTGCCGAATTTCTTCGGTGAGGCGCCTGCGGTGCAGGTCTCCAGCGGCAAGGTCACCGTCAAGGTCGACGCCGCGGTGGCCACGCGCGTGGAAAAGGCGCTCAGCGATGCTCAGATCAAGCCCGACTTCGTCCAGTTTGAAGGCGGCTCGGTGCGGGCCCGGTTTGCCGACCTGGACACCCAGGTCAAGGCCAAGGACGTCATCAGCAAAGCGCTGAATGCTGACCCGAACGAGCCCAGCTACATCGTCGCGCTGAATCTGCTCTCGCGCTCGCCGCGCTGGCTGACCGCCCTGCATGCCAACCCTATGTACTTGGGCCTGGACTTGCGCGGCGGTGTCCACTTCCTGATGCAGGTCGACATGAAGTCGGCGCTGACCAAGAAGGCGGAAAGCCTGACCGGTGATGTGCGCACCATGCTGCGCGAGAAGAACATTCGCCACGCCGGTATCAACCGCGACGGCAATGCCGTCGGCGTCACCTTCCGAGAGGAAGCGGTGCGCAAGCAGGCCCTGGCCGTGCTCAGTGAACAACTGCCAGATGTTCAGTGGCTGCCGGTGACTGAAGGTCTGGACCTGCGTCTGGTCGGCACGCTCAAGCCCAAGGCCCAGGTGGCCGTGCAGGACGCAGCGCTGCAGCAGAACATCACCACGCTGCACAACCGCGTCAATGAACTCGGCGTGGCGGAACCGGTGATTCAGAAGCAGGGCACAGACCGTGTCGTCGTGCAACTGCCGGGCGTGCAAGACACGGCCAAGGCCAAGGACATCATCGGCCGCACCGCCACGCTGGAACTGCGCATGGTGGACGACAGCGCCGAGGCGCAGGCTGCGCTGGCCGGCAGCGGCCCGGTTCCTTTCGGCACCGAACGCTTCATCGACCGCGGTTTCGGCCCCATCATCGTCAAGCGCCAGGTGGTGCTGACCGGTGAAAGCCTGAACGATGCCCAAACCACCTTCGACGACAAGCAGCAACCCGCCGTCAGCTTGACCGTGGACGCCAAGGGCGCCCGCATCATGAAGGACATCTCGCGCGAGAACATCGGCAAGCGCATGGCCATCATCTTGTTCGAAAAGGGCAAGGGCGAGGTCGTGACCGCGCCGGTGATCCGTGGCGAGCTGGGCAATCGCTTCCAGATCTCGGGCTCCATGAGCACGCAGGAAGCCAACGACACCGCTTTGCTGCTGCGCGCCGGTTCCCTGGCTGCACCGATGGAAATCATCGAAGAGAAGACGGTCGGCCCCAGCCTGGGTGCTGAGAACATCGCCAAGGGCATTTTGAGCGTGACCTGGGGCTTTGTGGCTGTGGCCGTCTTCATGTGCATCTATTACATGTTGTTCGGCGTGTTCTCGTCCCTGGCGCTCGGCTTCAATCTGCTGATGTTGCTGGCCCTGCTGTCCATGCTGCAGGCGACCCTGTCCTTGCCGGGTATCGCCGCGATTGCGCTGGTGCTGGGTATGGCGATTGACTCCAATGTGCTGATCAACGAGCGCATCCGGGAAGAACTGCGCGCCGGTGTGGCGCCACAGGCGGCCATCAGCATCGGCTACGAGCGCGCGTTCGCGACCATTCTGGATTCGAATGTGACCACATTGATCGCCGGCATCGCTTTGCTGGCCTTCGGTTCCGGTCCAGTCAAGGGTTTCGCCATCGTTCATTGCCTGGGCATTCTGACGTCGATGTTCTCCTCGGTCGTGTTCTCGCGTGCTCTGGCCAATCTTTGGTATGGCCGCCAGAAGAAGCTGAAGTCGCTGTCGATTGGGCAGATCTGGAAACCCGCAGCGAGTCCCGAGGCTGAGCAGCAGCCCGTGGCCAAGGCCTAATCAAGAAAGCCTCGAATCATGGAACTGTTCCGAATCCAGCGGGATCTCCCGCTGATGAAGCATGCGTTGATCTTCAACGTCATCTCCTTCCTGACTTTTGCCGCGGCCGTTTTCTTCCTGGTCACGCGCAGCCTGAACTTCTCGGTGGAGTTCACCGGTGGCACCGTCATCGAGATCGAGTATGCCAAGACAGCTGAGCTCGAAAAGACCCGCCATGTGGTTGAAAAGATGGGCTTTGGCGAAATCGTGGTGCAGAACTTCGGCAGTTCGCATGACGTCATGCTGCGCCTGCCTCTGCGCGGCGACATCAAGCAGACCGAGCAGGTGGACCGCGTTTTCTCCGAGCTGTGCTCGGCGGAATCCGGCCATATCAGCCAACGTCAAGTCGTCAGCGACAAGGGCGAGGCCATCAGCAAGCAGGTCTGCCTGACCGCGGACGGCGCCGAGCCGGTCAAGCTCTCTCGCAGTGAGGTGGTGGGCCCGGCGGTGGGTGAAGAGTTGGCCCATGACGCGGCCCTGGCTCTGATCGTGACCGTGGTCGGCATCATGATCTACTTGGCCTTCCGCTTTGAATGGAAGTTCGCCGTGGCTGGCATCATCGCCAACCTTCACGACGTGGTCATCATTCTTGGCTTCTTTGCCTACTTCCAGTGGGAGTTTTCCCTGGCGGTGCTGGCCGCGATTCTGGCGGTGCTGGGCTACTCGGTGAATGAGTCGGTGGTGATTTTTGACCGGGTGCGAGAAGCCTTCCGAAAGTTCCGCAAGTTGAACACCCATCAAGTGATTGACCACGCGATCACCAGCACCATGAGCCGCACCATCATCACCCACGGCAGCACGCAGTTGATGGTGTTGTCCATGCTGATCTTCGGCGGCCCGACCCTGCACTACTTTGCTGTGGCACTGACCATCGGCATTTTGTTCGGCATCTATTCCTCGGTTTTTGTGGCCGCGGCGATCGCCATGTGGTTGGGTGTCAAGCGCGAAGATCTGGTGAAGACGCCCATCAACAAGGAAGATCCTGACGATCCAAACTCTGGAGCCGTGGTGTAGAGTGGTCGAAAACCACTCAGCATGACCTACGAATTCCCATGAGCGCAGCCGCCCGCAATCAGGCCTTGGCCTCCCAGGCGCGGCGCATCTATATCGAGTCCTTGGTGCGTGGCATCTCGGCACTCGGCAAGGTGCTCAATGAAGCTGCCGCGCAGCTGCTCTTGCAGACGACCGAATATGCGGTGATGGTGGCGCGGCGTGATGGCGTGCAGTCCTGGAACCGCCACGGCCCGGCCTGGCTATCCGGCGTGATCAGCGGCCTGCGCCATGCGGCGGTCTACGGCATCGTGGAGACGTCCACTGCAGCTGCGGCTTCGGGTGCGAGCGAGCAGGCGACCATGTCCTTGGTCGACGACGACACCATCGAGCGCGAGATCACGGCCTCGCGCCTGGCCTTGGCCATGATGGACAAGGCGACCTGGGAGTTCACCGACCTGCGCACCCGCATGCAGGTCCTGGAAAAGCAGGATGACATGCCGGCGCAGGACCTCCTGCGTGCCAACGTCGTGGCCAAGCTGGTGCTCGACGCCTGGACGCGCAGCGGTCTGGCCGGCTCCGATTGGCAGATGCTGAGGACCACGCTGCATGAGGAGTTTTCCCAGCTGCTGGTCGAGTGCTATCACGAGACCAACCGCTGGCTGATTTCTCAGTCGGTGCTGCCCGAGGTCGATTTGCGCCCCTTCATTCGCCGCAGCAACGACAGCACGCCGCTGGCCTCTGCCTCGGCCTATGTGCCTGGCGCCGGTATGCCATACGGCGCGACGCAGTTCGGTGCCGCCGCGCGTTCGCCGCAGATCCGCGCGGCATCGGGCTTCCCCGACGCCAGCGCTGGCGCAGTCGTGCGCAGCCCGGCCAGCAGCCAAGCTGAAGAGGTGTTGCAGTTGCTGCAGAAGATTGTCGGACGTCAAGTGCCGGCCTTTGGCGCGACGGCCATGGCCGAAACCGTGGCGACGCGCGCTGCCGCTGTGGCCAGTGAGACGGCCTCCCGCATGGATGCCAGCTCGGCGCCGACTCAGGTCGAGCCCATGGCATTCGCTTCCGCTCAGCCGCCGGCGTACCTCGCCTCCCGTCCGGCTGCGCCCCGTCTCAGTGCGGCCATCAAGCATGCCCAGGAATCGCTGCAGCGCGAATCCGTACACGCCGAGGGTCAGCCTTCGGCCGCCCCTAAGCTGCTGGAAGAAATCAAGACCCGCAACCAGGCTTTCAAGTCGGTGCTCAAGCAGGCCGCCGACACGCCGGCCGAGCGCGCCACCATCGAGCTGGTGGCCATGATGTTCCAGAGCATCCTGATGGAGGAGCACATCCCGGCCTCGGTGCGCGTTTGGTTTGCCCGCCTGCAGATGCCGGTGCTGCGCGTCGCCGTCAGCGAACCCGATTTCTTTGCCACCACCGACCATCCGGCCCGCCAGTTGATCGACCGCATGGGTGCTTGTGTCATGGGCTTTAGCGGCAACACTGGCACCAGCGGCGCCGCCGGCGACCCGCTGGAGCGCGAAATCAAGCGTGTGGTGCAGGTGGTTGAGGCCTATCCGGACACCGGCCGCCGTGTTTTTCAGACCGTGCTGACCGAGTTCGAGAAGTTCCTCGACAACTACTTCAAGAACGAGAATCAGACCACCCGCCACGGTGTCTCCCTGGCCCAGCAGGTCGAGCAGCGCGAAACCCTGGCCATCCAGTACACCATCGAGCTGCGCAAGATGCTCAACGAGGTGCCGGTGCAGGACGGGGTGCGCGAATTCCTGTTCCACATCTGGGCCGATGTGCTGGCCGTCACGGCGGTGCGCACTGGCGCCCAGTCCGACAACACCAAGCAGATGAAGCGTGCCGCTGCCGACCTGATCTGGTCGGCCAGTGCCAAGGTCTCCCGCGAGGAGCGTGCCGAGGTGATTCGCCGCCTGCCGCCCTTGCTCAAGACCCTGCGCGACGGCATGGGTCAGGCGGGGCTGTCGGTCGACAAGCAGGACGAGCATGTGCGCGGCCTGAACAATGCCTTGGCGGCAGCCTTCACCGCCAAGACCGCGGCGATCCCGCGCGAGCGCCTGGACGAGCTGATGGACCAGTTGGAAACGCTGGAAACCATGCTGCCCGAGGGCAGCGAGGAGGCCGATATCAATGAGCTGCTGGTCCGTGACCTGTCCGGGCATGAGTCCGACGGCATGGAGGTGGTGGCCGAAGGCGGTTCGGCGCCGACGCCGGCCATGCTGGCCTGGGCGCGCGAACTCCAGGTCGGCGGCTGGTTCATGCTGGATTACCGTGGCCGCAACGAAGCGGTGCAGCTGGCCTGGCGCGGTATGCGCCGGCAAATGGCCTTGTTCGTCACGCCCACGGGCCGCGGCGTGCTGTTCCCGCTCAACCGCATGGCGGCCTTCTTGCAAGCTGGTCTCTTGCGTCCCGCTCAGGACGAGGCCTTGACCGTGCGCGCCACCCGCAATGCGCTGGCCAAGCTTGATGTCGATCCCTCCCGCCTGCTGAATTGAGGCTGGGCATGTTTCCATGCAAAAGGGCTGCCTCGGCAGCCCTTTGTCATCATCGCGCGAGCGTTTTCACTCAGTGGATCAGGCGGTCTTCCGGCGCCACGAAGAGTTCGTCCAGGATCAGTGCATCGGGCTCTTCGCCGAGGCTCCAGAACACCATCAGCACGATGATCTTCAGGTCTTCGAGGTCCATGGGGCCGCCGGAAATGGCCATGGCGCGGTCGATCACCATCTCGCGCATGGGCGGGCGCAGCACGCCGGCCGAGGCGAGGAAGCTGATGAAGCCGACCGAGGGCTCGCCCAGATGGTCGAGTTCCGCGGTCGAGTAAACACGCAGGCTGTTCTCGCTCTGTTGGCCCTGGAAGGACGTGGCCGCGCTGGCCAAGCCATCCAGCCAAGACAAGGCCTCTTGGATCTCGTCCGTTTCGAAACCCACGGCCGACAATTTGCGCGTCAGCTGGGCGTGATCCGGGCAGGCGTCCGGCCGCCAATAGGTTTCGTAGAGGTAGACCAGGACGTCAAACATGGGCTGACTATAACCCAGGCACTTCGCAGAAAAATGGCGAGAAATGGCCGCAAAGAGCCTGGAAATGCTCGGGAAAGCCCGTTTCGGCCTCTGCGGCGCGCGAGCCGCAGCCTGCCTTCAAGCGCCGGCCCGGCGTTGAAATCGTTGCCCGGCCAAACGTGCCACCTGCCCCGCCAACTCCAGTTCCAGCAGTTGGGCCTGCAAGTCGGCGACCGTCCATCCGCCGCGTTGCTGCAAGGCATCGAGTCCGATGGGATCGAAGCCCATCAGGTCCAGCACCTGCTGCTGGGCGGGGCTGCACAGGGCCGGGCTGCCGTCGCCGTCGGCCGCGGCCTTCCGGGAGCCAAGCATGCCCGGCGGCAGTTCCTCCAGTACATCGGCCGCCGTCTCCACCAGTTTGGCGCCCTGGCGGATCAAGGCGTGGCAGCCGCGGCTCAGCGGTGAATGGATGGAGCCGGGAATCGCGAACACCTCGCGACCCGCTTCGCTGGCCAGCCTTGCCGTGATCAACGAGCCCGAGGCCAAGGCCGCTTCCACCACCAGAGTGCCTAGGCTCAGTCCGGCAATGATGCGGTTACGGCGTGGGAAATTGGTTGGCAGGGCCGGCATGCCCCAGGCGTACTCGCTGATCAGCAGGCCCTGCTGGCCGATTTCCTCGGCCAGGGCCCGGTGCCGCTTGGGGTAGATCTGATCGAACCCAGTGCCCATGACCGCGATGGTGGCGCCACTGGCCGCGAGCGCGCCTTGGTGCGCTGCTCCGTCCACGCCCAGGGCCAGACCCGAGCAGATGCACAGGCCGGATTGGCTCAGCTCGCGGGCGAACGCGCGGGCGTTGTCGCGGCCCTGCGCAGTCGGGTTGCGGCTGCCCACCATGGCCAGACAGGGCTCGCGCAGCAGCTCGCGTCGGCCCTTCAGGTAGAGCAACAAGGGCGGGTCGGCCGTGGCCAGCAGCTGCGTCGGGTAGTCGGCTTCGCCGAGCAACAGAATCTGGTGCGAGGCGTCGGCCTGCAGCCAGTTCCATGTGTGCTCCAGCACCGCCGCCATGTACTCGGGCGGCTGGCTCAAGGCCTCGCGCTGCCGAGGGCTGAGTACATCGGTCCAAGCGTTGCCGGGCAGTTCGAACACCGCCTGGGGTGAACCCAGCTGACTCAGCAATGCGCGCGCGGTCTCCAGGCCGATGCCGGGGCTTTCCAGCAAGCGAAGCCAGGCGGTCAGTTCAGCGCGGTCCCACATCGCTGCTGGCCGCGTGGCGGGCCTCAGGGTTGGCTGAAGCGGTCGCCGGCTCGCACCGGGTCCTTGACCGAGATGATCAGGGCGTAGGACACGCGGGCGTAGACCTGGAACACAAACAGCACACCATGGCGTTCGTCGGGCAGTTTGATGGTTTCACGCAGGCCATCGGTGCGGTCGACCACGCGCCGTCCTTGCTGCCACAGGGCCAGCACATGCCCGCGTTCGAGGCCGTCTCGGCTGCCGCGGTTCAGGGCCACGATCTGGTTCTGGCCGGCATTGAGGCCCTCGCCGTAGATGGAGACGATCTGGCCGGCGATGGGCTGGGCCGGCGCATGCGGCACATAGCGCGAGAAGCTGCGCTGCGGCACGGGCGAGAGCCGGTCACCGACGCCGATCTCCTGGCGCACGGTCTTGATCGTCAAGGTTGCCGGAACCACCTCACTCTTGCCGTCCGGCAGTGGGCTGCTCTGCTCCGGGCGGGTCAGCTCGGCCGTGCCCAAATAAGGCGCTTCGTAACCGAGGATCTCACCGGTGCTCGGGTCGAGCAGCGGGCGAGTGCTGCGGAAGACCCGGTAGTCGCTGGCCTGGCTGAGGTCGCCTCGGGCATAGGCCAAGTCGCCGCGGGTCAGGAGCACGCGGCTCTCGGGCGTGGCGACGATGCGCGGTGCTTTTGCCAGCTCATCGCTGTCGAACACCACGGCGTCGTTCAGGAAAGGTTCGATCAAATTGAGCGCGATGGCGCTGATGGAGCCGTCGTCGACGCCCGAACTCCGCACGCGCGGCGATAGCTTGACGGTGTCGCCACTGAACGTGCCGCTGCTGCTCAGGGCTTGGGCCAATTGCAAGCGGGCGCGGCCGTCGATCTTGACCAGCACCAACACCTGGCCGGGGTAGATCAGATGCGGGTTGCTGATCTGATCGCGGTTCATGCCCCAGAGCTCGGGCCAGCGCCAAGGGCTCTTGAGGAAGAGCTTGGAGATGTCCCAGAGCGTGTCTCCGGCCTTGACGGTGTGGGAGTCCGGCGCATCGGCCGCCAACTCACTGAGGGGGACACCGGCTTGGGCGACCCGGTCGGCGGTGGCACGTTGCTGGCCACTGATGGGCAGGCTGCTGGTTTGGGCGACGGCGCCGAAGCTGAAGGCGGCCAGGCTGGCGGCCAACAGCAGATTCAGGGGGGTGTTCTGGGTGGGCCGGGCGGACATCAGCGATTCACAAACAGGCATCGAGCACTCTCTACCGCAGACCGGCTGCGGGTGGGTTGGACAGACTTCGGGGTCTTTTTTTCAAACCATTGCACGGGGTGCTTTGCCGCGTCCTCAGACCAGCGGCGCCAATTCAGCGAAAATCCCCCCAGGCCGCGACGATTCTGCCCCCAAAAACAGGGCGTCGCAATGAACAAAGAGGGCGCTTTCGCCCTCTTGCAAGCACTTACAAACAGGCGTTGTGCTGAGTCCACACACGCAAGCTCATGGCGAAACTGAACATTCTGCGTTATCCCGATCCTCGTTTGCACACGGTGGCCAAGCCGGTCACCGCTGTGGACGAGCGCATCCGCCAGCTCGTCGATGACATGCTGGAAACCATGTATGCCGCGGAGGGCGTGGGTTTGGCGGCCAGCCAGATCGATGTCCACGAGCGCGTGGTCGTGATCGACACCTCCGAGGAGCGCGATCAGCCTCTGGTCCTGATCAACCCCGAGATCATCGAAACCAGCGCCGAATTCACCGAAGGCGAAGAAGGCTGCCTGTCGGTGCCGCAAATCTATGACAAGGTTCCGCGCCATTCGCGCGTCACGGTGCGCGCACTCAACCGCGAAGGCCAGAGCTACGAGTTCAAGGCCGAGGGCCTGCTGGCCGTTTGCGTTCAGCATGAGCTCGATCACCTGATGGGCAAGGTCTTCGTTGAATACCTGAGCCCGCTCAAGCGCGAGCGCATCAAGACCAAGATGGTCAAAAAGACCCGCGAAGAAGAAGGGCGCCGCCGCTGATGGCCGGCACCGCAGTGTCAGCCCCGCGTTCGAACGGCCCTCGGGTCGTGTTCGCCGGCACGCCGGAGTTCGCGGCCACTGCGCTGGCCGCCTTGTTGGCGGCAGGCTTCGAGGTTCCTCTGGTGCTGACCCAGCCCGACCGGCCCGCCGGTCGCGGCATGAAGCTGCAAGCTTCGGCGGTCAAACAACTGGCGCTTCAGCATGGCATCCCGGTCGCCCAACCGCGCAGCCTGCGCCTGGATGGCAAGTTCCCCGAGGACGCTGCCGCCGCGCGCCAGGCCTTGCTGGACGCCCGCGCCGATGTGATGGTGGTGGCCGCCTACGGTTTGATCCTGCCGCAGTGGGTGCTGGACCTGCCCGGTGCCGGCCGCAGCACGGGCCTGCGCGGCTGCCTCAACATCCACGGTTCGGTGCTGCCGCGTTGGCGAGGTGCGGCGCCCATCCACCGCGCCATCGAGGCCGGTGACGCCGAAACCGGCATCACCATCATGCAGATGGATGCCGGTTTGGACACGGGTGACATGTTGCTGATCGAGCGCCTGCCCATTGCCGCGGACGACAGCACGGCCAGCTTGCACGACAAGCTGGCGGCCCTGGGCGGCCGCATGGTGGTCGAGGCCCTGGAGCTGGGGGCTTGCGGTGGTTTGACGGCCACGCCCCAGCCTGCCGAGGGCGTTTGCTACGCCCACAAGATCGAGAAGGCCGAGGCGCAGATCGATTGGCAGCAAGATTCCGTTCAGATCGCGCGCCGCCTGCGCGCCTTCGATCCGTTTCCGGGCGGGGCGTCGCAGCTGGACGGCGAGCTGCTCAAGATCTGGCGCGCCGAAGTCTGCGAGCGCGGGGACGGTCTTGCCCTTGAGGGTCAGGTCTTGCGGGTGGATGAGGCTGGCATCGTCGTCGCCTGCGGCCAGGGCGCTGTGCGCCTCACCGAGCTGCAGCGCGCCGGTGGCAAACGCTTGCCGGCCGCAGCCTTTTTGCAGGCCCGGCCGGTGCTTGTGGGCGCTCGTTTCGAGTCCGGCGCGGCCTGAGACCCGCTTGAAACCGGGTCTTTCGGCCCGATCTGCAGGACTCCACCGTCCTTTTGCAAGGAGCCCCTCGCCATGTTCAATCTGATGAAGACCGCCATCCTGATGGCCGCCATCACCGCCTTGTTCATGGCCCTGGGGCGCTTGATTGGCGGACAGGCCGGCATGATGCTGGCGCTGCTGGTGGCGCTGGGCATGAACTTCTTCAGCTACTGGTTCTCCGACCAGATGGTGCTGAAGATGTACAAGGCCCGCGAGGTGGACGAGACCTCGGCGCCGCAGTTTTACGGCATGGTGCGCGAGCTGGCCCAGCGCGCCCAGCTGCCGATGCCGCGCGTTTACCTGATTGACGAGGACGCGCCCAACGCCTTTGCCACCGGCCGCAACCCTGAGCATGCGGCCGTGGCGGCGACCACCGGCATCTTGCGCGTGCTGTCCGAGCGCGAGCTGCGCGGCGTGATGGCCCATGAACTGGCCCATGTGAAGCACCGCGACATCTTGATCAGCACCATCAGCGCCACCATGGCCGGTGCGATCTCCATGCTGGCCAATTTCGCCATGTTCTTCGGCGGCCGCGACAGCGAAGGCCGCCAGAGCAATCCGCTGGTCGGCATTTTGGTTGCCTTCCTGGCGCCGATTGCGGCCGGCCTGATCCAGATGGCCATCAGCCGAGCCCGCGAGTTTGAAGCCGACCGCGGCGGTGCCGAGATTTCCGGCGACCCCCAGGCCCTGGCCTCGGCGCTGAACAAGATCCATCGCTTTGCGCAAGGCCTGCCGATGGAGGCGGCCGAACGGCACCCCGAGACGGCGCAGATGATGATCATGAACCCGCTCTCCGGCGGCGGTTTGGCGGGTCTGTTCAGCACGCATCCGGCCACCGAGGAGCGGGTGGCGCGGCTGATGGCCATGGCGCAGCGCTGAAGCGGGCATGCAAACGCCGTGCTCAAGCTGACCCGTGGCTGGCCGATACTGATGATATGAAGCCTCCTTCGACCGCGCCTCGTCGCGCCTTGCTGTCTTTGCCGCTGCTTGCCAGTCTGCTGGCCTTGGCTGGTTGCGAGCAGTTGGGCATCGAGGACCCGGCCAAGGTCATGGCCGCCAAGGAAGCCGAGGGTAAGGCCATCGGCAGCGCCTGCCGCCACGCCATGCGCGCCATCGAAGACTGCTACACCTTGAACCCCAAGGCCCACAAGGCCTCGGTTTTCAATGGCTGGAAGGAGATGGACGAGTACATGCGCGAAAACAAGCTCGAAGGCGTGGCCCCGGTCGTGCCGCGGCCGCCCAAGCCTGGCAGCCCCGAGGCCCTCGCGCTGGAAGAGAAGGCGGCCGCAGCCGCCGAGGCCAAGGCCAGCGGCGAGAAAGAGGGCGTCAAGGAAGCCAAGGGCAAGGCCAAGGCCCATTGAATCAGGTTGCCCTCCTCACGAGCGTCAAGCAGCCGTCACCCGCCCGTGACGGCTTTTTTACACTTGGCGCCGCCGACCTTGCGTTTGGTCGAACCGTGCTGGGGGTTGGAGGGCGATTCACTGAAGATGCCGTCACCCCAAACGGATCTTGTTCGCCCCTCACTTACCTGGAGCCCCCAATGCTGCAACGTCGCCTGTTCGCCATCTCCGCCTTGAGCGCCCTCAGCCTGTTCGCCGCCACCAGCAGCCATGCCTGGAGCTGGGGCAATTCCGAGCGCATCAAGGGCACGGGTGATGTCAGCAGCGAGACACGCGATATCGGCAGCTTCGACAGCATCAGCCTCAGCGGAGGTTTCAAGGTGCTGGTGCGACAAGGTGCACAGAGTCGGGTCGAGGTGAAGACCGATCGCAATCTGCAGAGCTATATCGAGACACGCGTCGTCGACGGCAAGAAAGGCCGCACCTTGGAAATTGCCCCCAAGCGTGGTTATGAGGTCCAGGGCTCGGTGCGACCCGAGATCGTGCTGGACATGGCCCAGCTGCGCAGCATTGCGGTCGGCGGCTCGGGCGATGTGCGCGTCGAGGCGATGAAGTCTCCGGATGTTGACGCCAGCATCGCCGGCTCCGGTGATGTGCTGTTCGTGGATCTGAGCAGCGATCGCCTGGGCCTCAAGGTGGCGGGCAGCGGCACCGTCACGGCCCATGGTCGCGCCAGCAACCTGAGCTTGTCGATTGCCGGCTCGGGCGATGTGCGCGCCCGCGGCCTGCTGGCCGATGACGTCAAGGCTTCGATTGCGGGCAGCGGCGATGCCGAGGTGAACGCCAGCAAGACACTCAAGATCTCGATCGCGGGCTCGGGAGATATCGCCTATCTGGGCTCGCCCGAGGTCAGCACTTCGGTGGCCGGCAGTGGCCGGGTGCGCCGCCTCAACAATCCCTGAGCCTGTGCTGAGTTCGCCCGCCCGGCCCGGCTTTGATGTCGGCGCGACAGCGCAGAAGCGGGCGTGCCGCGACAATGGCGCATGCTTCAATCCCTGAGGGCGCAGTACCGCCACCCTGAATTCCGGCGCGGTGCGCGCGAGATGGCCGGCATCACCCTGGGCATTTCGGCCTGGGGCCTGGTGACCGGCGTGGCCATGATCAAGAGCGGCCTGTCCGTCTGGCTGGCGCTCTTGATGAGCCTGGTGGTGTTCGCCGGCAGCTCGCAGCTGGCCGCCTTGCCCCTGATCGCCAGCGGTGCACCGATGTGGGTGCTCTGGGCCACGGCCTTCTGCGTCAACCTGCGTTTCATCATCTTCAGCGTGCAGTGGCGCATGTACTTCGGCCACCTGCCCCTGCTGCGACGCCTACACATTGCCTACTTCGCGGCCGATCTCAATTACGTGGCCTTTCTCAAACGCTTTCCTGAGGCCAAGTCACATCCCGACCAAGCGCCTTACTTCTGGGGCGGCGTCTGCATGAACTGGACGGCTTGGCAGATCCCTTCCATCACCGGTATCTTGCTGGCCAACCATGTGCCCACGCATTGGGGCCTGGGTTTCGCCGGCGTGCTGGCGCTGCTGGGCCTGTCCTACACCTTGCTCAAGGACCGCAAGACTTGGGTCTCGGCCGCCTTGGCAGGCTGCGCCGCGGTGGCGGCCTATGCCTTGCCGCTGCGCCTGAACATCATGGTGGCCATCGCCGTGGCGGTGACAGCTGGCCTGCTGATGGAGCATTGGTGGCCGGCGCAAAGCGAGCCTGCGCGAGAGGTGCGCGAATGATGATGAACGACTGGCAAACCGCACTGGCCATCGTCGGCATGGGCTTGATCACGGTGCTGACCCGAGGCTTCTTCATGATCCCCAAGAATGAATTGCCCATGCCCGACTGGGCCAAGAGCGGCCTGCGCTATGCGCCCCTGGCCGCGCTGGCGGCGGTGATCGTGCCCGAGATCGTCATGACACAGGGTGAGCTGATCAGCACCTGGCAAGACGCCCGGCTCTACGCCACTGCGGCCGGCACCGCCTATTTCTTCTGGAAGCGCGGCATCCTCGGCACCATCGTCTGCGGCACGGCCGTGATGCTGGTACTGCGCATCGGCCTCGGTTGGTGAAACCGCTTGGATTCCGCGCTCGGCGGCGGGCTTGGTAAGCTAGCGGGCATTGCACGGCCGGGTCGCTCGACCCCGCCACGCCCCGAATTCCAAACTAGCCCTGAGCTCACCCCATGAACGTGATCCGTTTCAACGACCTGATCGCCGCTGGCAACGTTGCCGGCCAACGCGTCTTCATTCGCGCCGACCTGAATGTGCCGCAGGATGACGCCGGCCACATCACCGAAGACACCCGCATCCGCGCCTCCATCCCCTGCATCGAGCAGGCCTTGAAGGCTGGCGCCGCCGTGATGGTCACGTCCCACCTGGGCCGCCCGACCGAGGGCGAGTTCAAGCCCGAAGACTCGCTGGCCCCGGTGGCCAAGCGCATGGGTGAACTGATGGGCCGCGAGGTCAAGCTGGTGGCCAACTGGGTGGACGGCGTGGATGTGAAGCCCGGCGAGCTGGTGCTGCTGGAAAACTGCCGCGTCAACAAGGGCGAGAAGAAGAACAACGAAGAGCTGGCCAAGAAGATGGCCGCTCTGTGCGACATCTACGTCAACGACGCCTTCGGCACCGCCCACCGCGCCGAGGGCACGACTTACGGCATCGCCCAGTTCGCCAAGATCGCCTGTGCCGGCCCGCTGCTGGCCGCCGAGATCGATGCCATCGGCCAGGCCCTGAGCGCGCCCAAGCGTCCGCTGGTGGCCATCGTCGCCGGTTCCAAGGTCTCGACCAAGCTGACCATCCTCAAGGCCTTGTCGGAGAAGGTTGACGGCCTGATCGTCGGCGGCGGCATCGCCAACACCTTCATGCTGGCCGCTGGTTTGAAGATCGGCAAGTCGCTGGCCGAGCCCGATCTGGTCGCCGAAGCGCAGGCCGTGATCGACGCCATGAAGGCGCGCGGCGCGGCCGTGCCGATTCCTGTGGACGTGGTGGTGGCCAAGCGTTTTGCCGCCGACGCCGAAGCCACGGTCAAGGATGCGGCCGATGTGGCTGAAGATGACCTGATCCTGGACATCGGCCCCAAGACCGCTGCCCTGCTGGCCGAGCAACTCAAGGCCGCCGGCACCATCGTTTGGAACGGCCCGGTCGGCGTGTTCGAGTTCGACGCCTTTGCCCATGGCACCGAGACCATCGCCCGCGCGATCGCCGCCTCGCCGGCCTTCAGCATCGCCGGCGGTGGCGACACCTTGGCTGCGATTGCCAAGTACGGCATCGAGAAGGATGTGGGCTACATCTCCACCGGTGGCGGCGCTTTCCTGGAAATCCTGGAAGGCAAGACCTTGCCTGCGTTTGAAATCTTGACCCAGCGCGCTCAGGGCTGAAGCTTCAGCAGCAGCCACACAAGGTGCGCGTCGAGCGCGCACCTTGCGTTCACGCGCCTTGGTACTGTGGCAGCTTGCCGTCTACCGGTTTGACTGCGGCCAGGCGTGCGGCCAGCTTGGACTGCAGGATGATTGGCAGTGGCGCGAAGCCGGTGCCGCGCACCAGCTCATCACCATGCAGCAGGCACCAGTAGAGGAAGCGCAGCACCGTGACGCTGTGCTCGCCTTTTTCTGGTGCGGCATCGATCAAGATGAAGCTGGTCATCGTGATGGGCCAGCTTTCCGCGCCGTCCCGATTCATCAGTGAAGCCAGGTCGTCGCCTTTGCGTGCCAGGTCGCTGTTGGCAATGGCGGACCGGAAACCAGGCTCGCTGGCCGTGAGCCATTGACCCGCAGCGTTGCGCAGGCGAACTCCGTTCAGCTTGTCCCGCTGCATACGGTCGTAGCTGACATAGCTGATGGCACCGGGCGTGGACTTCAGCAGCTTGACGACGCCGTCGTTGCCGTCCGCCGTTTCGACCTCGCCCGGCCATTTGGGCTGGGCACTTGCGCCGACATTGGCGGCGAACTCGGCCGACACGGTGCTGAGGTATTTCGTCAAGCCCTCGCTGGTGCCGGACTTGTCGGCTCGCACGACACGTTTGACGGCCAGGGCCGGCAGGCCAATGCCCGGGTTGAGGGCGGCGATGCGAGCGTCGTTCCACTTACCCACGCGGCCTGCCATCAACTCCGCGAGCAGCTCGCCACTCAATTGCAAGCGACCTTCGGCCAAACCCGGCAGGTTGACCACCGGCACGATGCCGCCCACCAGCATGGGCAGCTGGATCAGCTTGCGTTTGGCAAGCTCCTCGTTGCTCAGCGCGGAGTCACTGCCGCCGAAACCGACGCTGCGTGCGCTGATCTGCTTGAGGCCATCACCGGAGCCGGTCGGCCGGTAGTTGACCACTTGGCCGCGCGCTTTCTCATAGGCGGCGGTCCAGCGTGCATAGGCCAGCGAGGGAAAGGATGCGCCAGCGCCGCTGAGTGCGGCTGCCGGCGCGGTTTGCGCCTGGGCGCTGTTCAGGGCTGCGAGGGAGAGCGTGGAGCCGAGGGTGCTCACGGGCCAGAGGGCGCCCAGGCGAAGCCAGGTGCGACGCGGTAAATACAGGGAATGGGACACGGACAGCTCTGATGGGCAGGTAAAGCAGGCCTAATTTTAATGGGCCCGTCCAAAGCGGCGCGTGCGCAGTTCACGTGGAAGGCGCTGCCAAGCGCGCCAGGCCGTTCACACCGCTGTGTGACACTGTTTCATGCATGGGGGCGTGCGATCTTTGCATGAGGCAAGAGCGCAAACCCGGTTTGGTCTGCGCAGCGGGACGCTAAGCTCAATGCCCTAAGTGGTCCGCGAGCTCAGCAGGGAGGTCCGCGGACGGTCAATGACAGCGCAGTCCAGTGCCTATGCACTGCGCGATGGAGACACGACAGAATGAGCGATAGCAAGAAATCCGAGAGCGACTTGAGTCCGGCTGAGGCTGCCCTGAGGGATGCGGCCCGCGAGTACCACCGCAGCCCGACGCGCGGCAAGATTGCCGTCAACGCGACCAAGGCTTTGTCCAACCAGCGCGACCTGTCGCTGGCCTATTCACCCGGTGTGGCCTATCCCTGTTTGGACATCGAGGCCGATCCCTCGTTGGCTGCCGAGTACACATCGCGCGCCAACCTGGTCGGTGTGATCACCAATGGCACAGCCGTGCTGGGCCTCGGTGACATCGGCCCGCTGGCCGCCAAGCCGGTGATGGAGGGCAAGGGCTGCCTGTTCAAGAAATTCGCCGGCATCGATGTGTTCGACATCGAGCTGGCCGAACGCGACCCCGACAAGCTGGTCGACATCATTGCCGCCATGGAACCCACCCTGGGTGGCGTGAACCTGGAGGACATCAAGGCGCCCGAGTGCTTCTACATCGAGAAGAAGCTCAAGGAGCGCATGAACATCCCCGTCTTCCACGATGATCAGCACGGTACGGCCATCATCTCCAGTGCCGCACTGCTGAACGGCCTGGAACTGGTGGGCAAGGACATCGCCGCGGTCAAGCTGGCCGTGTCCGGCGCGGGCGCGGCAGCCATCGCCTGCCTGGACGTGATGGTGGGCTTGGGGCTAAAGCGCGAGAACATTTTTGTCTGCGACTCCAAGGGCGTGATCCACGCCGAGCGTGAGGATGCCAAGGCCGGCAAGTTGGATGAATCCAAGCAGCGTTATTGCCAGACCACGGCCTCGCGCACGCTGGCCGATGTGGTCCATGGCGCCGATGTCTTTCTGGGTTGTTCGGCCGCCGGCGTGCTGACGGCCGAGATGGTCAAGACCATGGCAGCCAGTCCCATCATCTTGGCCCTGGCCAACCCCGAGCCCGAGATCCGCCCCGAACTGGCCAAGGCCGTGCGCCCGGATTGCATCATCGCCACCGGCCGTTCCGATTACGCCAATCAGGTCAACAACGTCCTCTGCTTCCCCTACATCTTCCGAGGTGCCCTGGACTGCGGCGCCAGCAAGATCACCGAGGAGATGAAGCTGGCCTGCGTGCGCGAGATCGCCGCCCTAGCCAAGGCCGAGACCAGTGATGAAGTCGCCGCGGCCTATGCCGGCGAAGAGCTGCACTTCGGCCCCGACTACCTGATCCCCAAGCCCTTCGATGCGCGCCTGATCTTGCGCATCGCGCCGGCCGTGGCCCAGGCTGCCGCCGACTCCGGCGTGGCCGAGCGCCCGATCGCGGACATGGCGGCCTACCGCCAGTCGCTGGAGCGTTACGTCTACCAGACCGGCATGTTCATGCGCCCGGTGTTCACGGCGGCCAAGGCCAACCCTGCGCGCGTGATCTACGCCGAAGGCGAGGACGAGCGTGTGCTGCGCGCCGTGCAGGTGGCGTTGGACGAGGGCATCGTCAAACCGACCCTGATCGGCCGGCCCGAGGTCATCGCCACCCGCATCGAGCGGGCCGGCCTGCGCCTCAAGCTGGGCGAGGATGTGGCCGTCATCGACCCAAGCAACGACGCACGCTTCCGCCAGTACTGGGAGGCGTATCACCAGGTCATGGGCCGCCAGGGCGTGACGCCCGAGATGGCCAAGGCGGCCGTTCGCCGATCAGCCTCCACCATCGGCGCCCTGGCCATCAAGCTCGGCGATGCCGACGCCATGATCTGCGGCATGGTCGGTCGCTTCGACAACCACCTCGAGCATGTCTCCGATCTGATCGGCCTGAAACCCGGTGCGCGCAACTTCGCCACCATGAATGCGCTGATGCTGGATGAGCACACGCTCTTCATCACCGACACCTTCGTCAACGACCAGCCCGATGCCGAGCAGCTGGCCGAGATCGCGGCCATGGCGGCCGAGGAGGTCAAGCGCTTCGGCCTGCCGCCCAAGCTGGCCTTTGTGTCGCACTCGATGTTCGGCTCCAGCAAGCGGCCCTCGGCCGTGAAGATGCGCCGTGCGCGCGAGCTCTTCACCCAGCACGCGCCCGATGTCGAGTGCGATGGCGAGATGCATGGCGACGCGGCGCTGTCGGAATCGGTGCGCAACACCTTCCTGCCCGACAGCACGCTCAAGGGTGCGGCCAATCTGCTGGTGCTGCCCTCGCTGGATGCGGCCAATATTTTGTTCAATGTGCTCAAGATCACCGCTGGTCAGGGCGTGACGGTCGGCCCCATCCTCTTGGGTTCGGCGGCGCCGGTGCACATCCTGACGCCCTCGGCCACGGTGCGCCGCATCGTCAATATGACAGCGCTGGCGGTGGCCGACGTGCTGGCGGCGAAAACTTGAAGGGAGGCCGACGCAGCGTCGGCCACAGGCTGATGGCGGCGCGCTGCGTGTAACTCGCTGAAACCCTTGTTCGACGTTTGAGCGGCCACAAATGCGCCGCATAATCAGCCGCTTGTAACTTTATTTCAGCGAGATCTGCCATGTCCCGAGCCACCAAGATCGTTGCCACCCTGGGCCCTGCGTCCTCCTCACCGGAGGTGCTGGAGCGCATGATCCGAGCCGGCGTCGATGTGGTGCGGCTCAACTTCTCGCACGGCAAGGCGCAAGATCACATCGACCGCGCCCGCCTGGTGCGCGAGGCCGCCAAGGCCGCCGGCAAGGAAGTGGCCATCATGGCCGATATGCAGGGCCCCAAGATCCGCGTCGGCAAGTTCGAGAACGGCAAGATCGAGCTGGTCAACGGCGAGCGTTTCATCCTTGACGCCGACCGCACCGAACTCGGCAATGAAGAAGCCGTGGGCCTCGATTACAAGGAACTGCCGCGCGATGTGAAGCCCGGCGACACCTTGCTCTTGAACGACGGCCTGCTGGTGCTGACCGTGGAAGCGGTGCGTGGCGCGGCCGTGCACACCATCGTCAAGCTGGGCGGTGAGCTGTCCAACAACAAGGGCATCAACAAGCAGGGCGGCGGCCTGACCGCGCCGGCCTTGACCGCCAAGGACATGGAAGACATCAAGACCGCGATGAGCTTCCGCTGCGAGTACCTGGCGATCAGCTTCCCCAAGAACGCCACCGACATGGAAATGGCGCGTCAACTGGCCAATATGGCCGGCGAGGCCTACAACCACAAGCCCAGCATGATCGCCAAGATCGAGCGCTCGGAGGCCATCCCGCACCTCGAGGCCATCCTCAAGGCCAGCGATGGCATCATGGTGGCGCGCGGCGACCTGGCCGTGGAAGTGGGCAATGCGGCAGTGCCGGCGCTGCAAAAGCGCATGATCAAGATGGCTCTGGCGCTGGACAAGGTGGCCATCACCGCCACGCAGATGATGGAGTCCATGATCGTCAACCCGGTGCCCACACGCGCCGAAGTCAGCGATGTGGCCAACGCGGTTCTGGATGGCACCGATGCGGTGATGTTGAGTGCCGAAACGGCAGCCGGCAAGTTCCCGGTCGAGACCATCGAGCAGATGGCCGCCATCGCCCTGGAGGCCGAGCGCGCCGAGTTCGTCACCTTGGACACCGACTTTGCCGGTCGCCAGTTCGGCCGCATCGATCAGTCCATCGCCATGGGTGCCTTGTTCACCGCCCACCACTTGGGTTGCAAGGCCATCCTGGCCCTGACCGAATCGGGTTCGACCGCGCTGTGGATGAGCCGCCACCGCATCCAGGTGCCGATCTATGCCCTCACCACACAGGAAATCAGCCAGCGCAAAATGACGCTGTACCGCAATGTGCGGCCGCTGCTGATGCCCAAGTTTGAGGACCGCGACACCGCGCTGGCTGCAGCCGAGAAGATCCTCGTCGACAAGGGTGTGCTGATGCCGGGCGACACCTATGCCATCACTTGCGGTGAGCCCATGGGCTATCCCGGCGGCACGAATATGCTGAAGGTGTGCCGCGTCGGCGGCTGAGCCTTGCTTGAAGTGCGGGCTGAGTGCCCGCATGGGTCTATAGACTGCGGTCGCATGGCGTTCTGCTGATGCTGCCCCTGCTTGGCGTCTGGCGCCATTGGCTGTGCCCATCGCCGTTGCCAATGGCCAGCCGAGGGCCTTGCTGGTGGCCAAGTCGACACGCCAGTTTCGGCGCGGACTTTGCGGCGCTCAGAGGCAGTGTGTTCCAGCTTGAACGTGTCGTTAGCACCTTGAGCGCAGGCGTGATCGAGTAAGCATGCCTGGGCGGCCCTGCTGCCATGTCTGAGCCTGGCCATGCGCCAGCAAACTATGGCGATGCAGTTTCTGGACAACAGCGATCGCTGAACCGCGCATCAGGCCCTGTTTGGCTCCGTTTGCGGCGCGATAAAAAGTGCGGCTCCAGCAAACGTCATGCCAGCAAGTGCTCGCTATAGTCGGCCCTGACGCTGCCTTCGCGCAGGTCTGCTGTTGGCCACTGGAGCATTCGAATGGTTGCAGGCCTTGGGTCTTTGTGGTTTGCCTTGTTGGCTGGCTGTTTGGCAATGGTGTCAGCCGGGCATGCGCAGACGGTCGCGCAGCCGATATCCACTGCGCCTGGGTCCAGTTCGGGCAGCCCAACTGGCTTGGCGGCAGCATCCCCGCCCATCCGCTGGCTCTTGCTCGACTTTGTGCCGTACCACGTGATTGACGGCCCCAAGCAAGGGACAGGTTTGCGAGATCAGTACCTCAGCGCGCTGAGCAAGCGCTTGCCTGAATACCAGCATCAGTTGGAAATCAGCAGCACGGAGCGGATCTTTCAGGCGATGCAGGCCGGGCAGCCCGTGTGCACACTGTCCTTGTTGAAGGTGCCGGAGCGTGAGGCCTACACCCGGTTTGCTTCGGAACCCTATTTTGTGCAATTGCCGCCGGTCTTGATCGCCCGTCGTGCCTATGCGCCGCCGGGTGGTTGGAAGAAGCGACCGGGCGGTGATGTGTCTCTGGCCGACCTGCTTCGCTCCGGCGAAGTGAAGGTGGGCACCTTGCCCAAACGTCGATATGGGCAGGCGCTGGATGACATCTTGAAGCAATCACGGGCCGCCCATCCGGACCAGGTTCTGGTTTTTGGTGAGTACGGGCTCTTGTCCGGATTGCTACACACCTTGAGCCGCAAGCGCTTCGACGTGACCCTGGGCTATGCCATCGAAGTGGAGCAGCTGCGCAAGACCCAAACCAGCCCCGCTGATTTTCAGTTCGTGGCTTTGGCTGAGGCGCCGGCCCTGATTCCCACCTATGTCGCTTGCAGCCAAACCGCCTGGGGCAGGCAGGTGATTCATGCCATTGACCGCGTGACAGGCATGGAGGCCGAAAAATCACGCTTGCGCGAACAGTACGAATCCATGCTGCCCGCCGAAGAGCTCCAGATCTACCGGGCCCGAATGGCAGCGGTCACCGCCGGGCCTGTGTCCAGCCCTTCAAATGTCGCTAGCGAATCTAAAGCTGGGGCGCGAGAGGGCGTGCGCTAGCTGCTTTGGGCGCTTTTGATCAAGGCTGCAATGCGCGGCGTCATGTGTGTCGGCACCAGCTCCACTTCGGTGTGAGCTCGTGCGAAGACGCGGAACAGCTCGTCGGTGAAGCCGTGGCCCACGTCCACCACGCCTTCGAAGCTGACCTCGGCACGCTTGAATTGCGGCAGCCGGGCGGCCACGCGGCGCGCCTGGGCGCGTGAATCCAGGGCCTGGCCCGGGCCAGCCAGCAGGCGCAGATTGATGGTGGTGCGGTCGAATTCGATGCCGTCGCCGGCCAGGCTCCAGGTCTCCATCACCTGGTCCAGGGTGCGCTTGGTGTCCAGGGCGATGGCCATGTAAATGGAGCTGCCCTGGCGCGGCATGGGGCGGCCCGGCTGCCAGCCGGTGCTCTCCCAGGCGCGGCGCTGGAAGGCGGTGCCATTGGCATGGATGTCGAAGACATCGGCCAGCTGCGAGCTGAAGAACAGGCCGCGGCCGGTGTGCATCTCGGGCTGGCTGGTCAGCCGGCCCTTGCTCAGTTCCAGCATGGCGTGTTGTGCATCGGCGATGTCGAAGGCCGAGCAGATCTTGTCGAACACGCCGCAGCCATCGTCGGACACCAGCAGCTGCACATGGCTGGGCGTTTGGCGCAGCGAAACGGTGACGCTGCTGCCGCCGCTGTGGTCGGCCGCGTTGTTGACCAGCTCGGTGAAGCCGTGCTGAACCATGCGTGCCACATGAGTCGGCAGCTCGAAGTGGGGCGCGAAGTCGCGCTGCCAGGGGATGTCTTCCTGCAGGCCGTGCAAGGTGTAGGAGCGCGCCACCTGACGCAGCAGCCCCGGGCCGTACACAGGGCGGCGGCTGCTGCCCGAGCGCACCAGCCAATGGGCATCGACCAGTCGGCGCAGCGCACTCAAGGCCGAGCGGTGGCTGGCGCCGGTGCGTTCCTCCAGATGCTGGGCCAGGTCGTGCGAATGCTCGCGCGCAGCGGCGGTGATCCAGAGGGTCAGCTGGTCAATGGCAAGTCGTGTCATGCGTGGGGCTCCATGCTGGGTAGTCTGACCCGGGTTGCCCCCCCGTGAAGGCGTGAAAAATGGGGCACAGTGAGCCTAAATGCTTGTCAACATTGACACAAGCGAGCCTGCCCGGGCTGTCGTTTCATGGCGCGCCGCTAGAATCCGCGCCAGTTACAGCGTGGTTACATGGCCCACTTCGCCATCAATCGGCGGATGATGGGCCGGCAGGCTGCGTCAATCGGATTTCAAACTCCCGGAGAACTTCCATGGCTCTCGTCTCTATGCGCCAACTGCTGGACCATGCCGCCGAACACGGCTACGGCATCCCGGCCTTCAACGTCAACAACCTCGAGCAGGTCCAGGCCGTGATGTCTGCCGCCGACGAGGTGGGCGCCCCGGTGATCCTGCAGGCCAGCGCCGGCGCCCGCAAGTACGCCGGCGAGCCCTTCATCAAGCACCTGATTCAGGCCGCGGCTGAGATGTACCCCCACGTTCCCCTGGTCATGCACCAGGACCACGGCACCAGCCCCAAGATCTGCCAGGGCGCCATCGACCTGGGCTTTGGCTCGGTGATGATGGACGGCTCCTTGATGGAAGACGGCAAGACGCCCTCGTCCTTTGAATACAACATGGACGTGACCCGCCGCGTCGTCGAGATGGCGCACAAGGTCGGCGTCACGGTCGAGGGCGAGCTGGGCTGCCTGGGCAATCTGGAAACTGGCGATGCCGGCGAGGAAGACGGCATCGGCGCCGTCGGCAAGCTGGACCACAGCCAGATGCTGACCGATCCGGAAGAAGCCGCCACCTTCGTCAAGGCCACCCAACTGGACGCGCTGGCCATCGCCATCGGCACCAGCCACGGCGCCTACAAGTTCAGCCGCAAGCCCACCGGCGACATCCTGGCCATCAGCCGCGTCAAGGAGATCCACGCCCGCATTCCCAACACCCACTTGGTGATGCACGGCTCCTCGAGCGTGCCGCAAGAGCTGCTGGCCATCATCAACCAGTACGGTGGCCAGATGAAGGAAACCTTCGGAGTGCCGATCGAAGAGATCCAGGAAGCCATCAAGCATGGCGTGCGGAAGATCAATATCGACACCGACATCCGCCTGGCCATGACCGGCGCGGTGCGCAAGTTCCTGTTCGAGAACCCCGACAAGTTCGACGCCCGCGAGTGGCTCAAGCCCGCGCGCGAAGCCGCCAAGGCCGTGTGCAAGCAGCGTTATATGGAATTCGGCTGCGAAGGCCAGGCCGGCAAGATCCAGCCTCGCACGCTGGTGGACATTGCTGCGGCCTATGCCCGCGGCGAGCTGAACCAGATCGTTCAGTAAGCAAGACCCAGGACGCCTTTTCGGTCTTTGGCCCGCCGGGTTCGCGCCCGGTGGGCCTTTGTGTTTTTGAATGCCGCCTAAAATCCCGGCCAACATTTTCCGGATGCCCGCCATGACCGCTGCCTTGCTGAACTCGACCCTCACCTCATTGCCCCTGATCGCTCGCGGCAAGGTGCGCGAAAACTATGCCGTCGGCGAGGACCGCATCCTGATGATCGCCAGCGACCGCATCTCGGCCTACGACGTCATCATGGGCGAGCCCATCCCGGGCAAGGGCGAGTTGCTGACCCAGATGGCGCTGTTCTGGTTCGACAAGCTCGATGGCATCGTGCCCAACCACTTGACCGGCGATGAGCCGTTGTCGGTGGTGACGGCCGAGGAGCAGGCCCAGGTGCGCGGCCGCTCCATGCTGGTCAAGCGCCTCAAGCCTCTGCCGGTCGAGGCCGTGGTGCGCGGTTATCTGGCCGGCAGTGGCTGGGCCGAGTACAAGACGAACGGCCAGGTCTGCGGCGTGCAACTGCCGGCCGGCCTGAAGAACGCTTCCAAGCTGCCTGCGCCCATCTTCACCCCGGCCACCAAGGCCGAGATGGGCGACCACGACGAGAACATCAGTTTCGACAAGATGGTCGACATCATCGGCCTGGATCTCGCCACCCGCGTGCGCGACATCTCCATCCAGCTCTATCAGCGCGCCGCCGATTACGCGCTGACCAAGGGCATCATCATTGCCGACACGAAATTCGAATTCGGCCTCGATGCCGACGGCACCCTGACCCTGATGGACGAGGTGCTGACGCCCGACTCCTCGCGTTACTGGCCGGTGGAAAGCTATGCCGAAGGCATCAACCCGCCCAGCTATGACAAGCAGTTCCTGCGTGACTGGCTGGAGGCGGCGGAGGTCGACGGCAAGCCCTGGGGCAAGACCGCGCCGGCGCCCAGCCTGCCCGCTGCCGTGATCGAGCACACCACGTCCAAATACCGCGAGGCGCTGCAGCGCCTGACCCAGTCATGAGCGGCAGCAAGGGCAGCAGCCGGCCCGCTGCCAAGCGTGCGCCTCGGTCCGCGCCCGAGACCATCAAGAACCGCTTGCTGAGCCGGGTCGAGGCGGAGATCGCTGCCGCGACCCACCAAACCCAATCGGCCTGCGCCCGCGCGCGCCGCGCCTTGCTGCTGGCTCGCCATGGCCGCCTGGAACAGGCGCGCAGCGAGCTGACCGGCCTGCATCAGCTGGCCTTCCAGCACCCTCATCCCGAGCTCGGCGCCTGGCTGCATTTCGCCGAGGGGCTGATGAGTTACTACACCGACTTCAGCAGCTCGGCCCACGAGAAGATCGCGCGCGCTCAGCAGATCGCCAGGGCCGCCAGCCTGCCGGCGCTGGAGGCTTTGTGTGCGGCCTGGTTGGCCCAGCTGGCCTATGTGCGCCATGCCTCCGAGGAGATGCTGCGCCAGGCCGAACTCTGCGATCGCCTGGCCGCGCTCGATGACCATGGCGCGCGCTACCGCCTGTGCACCGTCATGGGCCTGGCCCATCAGTACGCCGATCTCAATGAGCCGGCCCAAGCCTGGTTTTCGCAGGCGCGCCGCCATGCCTTGATCGATGGCGATGACGCGTCCGTCTCGGCCCTGATGTACAACATGGCGGAAATGCGCACGGCGCAGGCGCGCCGCGCCAGCCTGGTTGCGGCCTTGGCCGCGGTGTCGGGCGGGCAGGGGCTGCTGCTCGGGGCCGATTCCATCAAGCATTACGACGCCGCCATGGGTGGCTCGGTGATGCCGGACCTGACGCCGCTGCTGCGTGCGCAGATCCTGGTGGTCGAGGGCGACTTCGCTCAGGCACTGGCGCTGTACGAGGCCCATCTCCCGCAAGCCATGGCCTGCGGCCTGGCGCGTTTGGGCAGCAGCCTGCTGGCAGATCTGGCCTGGTGCCGGGTCAATCTGGGCCAGGCGGACCATGGTTTGCTGCAGGCGCGCGAGTCCGAATTCGAACTCGATGCGCATTGCGATGTCGATGACCGCGCCGCCACGCACAGCCGCCTCGCGCAGGTCTATGCCGCACTGGGTCAGACCGAGGCAGCCGCTCAGCAAGCCGCCCAGGCGCAAGCGGAATGGCAAGAGTTCGCGGTTCAGCAGGCTGCTTGGGCCGGGCAGCTGCGGGCTACGGCGATTCAGCCCCGCTGATGGGCTAAGGGGCTAAGGGGCTGAGGGCCGCGCCGTCGGCCTCAGAACAAGGCCATGCTGAGCTTGCGGCGGTATTGGTCCAGCAGTGGGTCGCTGGGCGGCACGACGGCGCGGCCGGCCAGTTCAAGGGTGCTCTTGGTCTCGTTGGCCGCAGGCTTGGGGGCCGGCTTGCTCAGCAGTTCCAGGATGGCGACATAAGTCTTGCGCGCCAGCTCGCCATTCCAGCTCTTGTCTCGCATGATGATTTCGAGCAATTCGTCCATGGCTTCGGTGAAGCTCTGGTTTGCCAGCAGGCCTTGGGCCAGGGCATAGCGGGATTCAAAGTCACGCTTGTTGCTGGCGATGGCCGCTTGCAGGGCGTTCACATCCAGGCCGGCAGCACTGCGCTCGCAGGCTTGCAGCCACAGGCCCAGAGCGGCGAAGCGGGCATGCGGGGTGATGTTGTCCGCCGCGCGGGCCGCCACCGGGGCAAAAGCCGCTTGCGCATCGGCCAGCAAGCCGAGTTCCAGCAGCGCACGCACATAGTCGAAGCGCGCCTGCTCATTGGCCGGGTCGGTCTCGACCGCCGCCTGCAGCTTGACCAGGGCCGATTCCAGATCGCCCTCGGCCATCAATTCCTCGGCCTCGGCCACTTCTTCCTGGGCTTCCAGCATCTCGCCGCTCGGCACATGCTTGTCCAGGAATTCGCGGATCTGGGCCTCGGGAACCGCGCCGACGAAGCCGTCCACCGGCTGGCCGCCGGCAAACATCACGCAAAACGGAATGCTGCGCACGCCGAACATCTGGCTCAGCTGGCTGGCGATCTCGGGCACTTCGTCGCTGTTCAGCTTGGCCAGTTTGAAGCGGCCGGCGTAAGCCACTTCGAGCTTTTCCAGCACCGGGCCCAGGCTCTTGCAGGGGCCGCACCAGGGCGCCCAGATGTCCAGCAGGACCGGCTGTTGCATCGAACCCTGGATCAGTTCGGCTTCAAAATTCTGTAGGTTGATGTCGATCATGGTCGAGTGTCGGTGTCGATGATGCGCTTCGATTGCGCGGGGTGGGGCGGGCCTGCAAAGCCGGGAGCCAGCTGCCAGATGGCGCCGGCCGCCTACAATTCAAGGTTTCCCAAGCCATGGAGCGAGTCGTGCAGCATCATCAACCGTCAACGAGCGCAGCACCCCTGGTTGGCGTGGTGATGGGTTCCAGCAGCGACTGGGACACCATGAAGCACGCTGCTGACATTCTCGCCGAGTTCGGCATTGCCTTCGAGGCCAAGGTCGTGTCGGCGCACCGTATGCCGGACGATATGTTCGCCTATGCCGAGAGCGCGGCGGGCCGCGGCCTGCAAGCCATCATTGCCGGTGCCGGCGGCGCCGCCCATCTGCCGGGCATGTTGGCGGCCAAGACGCCCGTGCCGGTGCTCGGCGTGCCCGTGGCCAGCCGCCATCTGCAAGGCGTCGATTCCCTGCATTCCATCGTCCAGATGCCCAAGGGCATCCCGGTCGCCACCTTCGCCATTGGCACGGCCGGTGCCGGCAATGCCGCTCTGTTCGCCGTGGCCATGCTCGCCAACCACAACCCGGCCCTGCGCGCCCAGCTGGAGGCCTTCCGCGCCCGTCAGACCGAAGTCGCACGGGCCATGAGCAAGGACCTGGTCTGATGTCGGCGGCCGCTCTGAAACCTTTGTTGCCCGGAGAAGCCACGCTGGGCGTGATGGGCGGCGGCCAGCTGGGCCGCATGTTTGTTCATGCCGCGCAGAGCCTCGGTTATCGCACCGTGGTCTTGGACCCGGACGCCGACAGCCCGGCCGGTCTGGTCGCCCATGAGCACATCCGCGCCGGCTATCTCGACGAGGCCGGTCTGACGCGCTTGGCCGAAGTGGCCGATGCCATCACCACCGAATTTGAAAACGTGCCGGCCCAGGCCCTGGAGCAACTGGCCGCGCGGCGCTTTGTCGCGCCGGCTGGTGCATCCGTGGCTTATTGCCAGGACCGCGCCGCAGAGAAAGCGCATTTCAAGGCCAGCGGCGTCGCCTGCGCGCCTTACGCGGTGATCGAGAGCGCGGCTGATCTGGCCGCGGTGGCTGACAGCCTGCTGCCCGGCATCCTCAAGACCAGCCGAATGGGTTACGACGGCAAGGGCCAGATCCGCGTGCGCAACCGCGCCGAGCTGCAAGCCGGCTGGGACGAGCTCAAGCAATTGCCCTGCGTGCTGGAGCAGATGCTGCCGCTGGCGCTCGAGCTTTCGGTGCTGAGCGCACGCGGTGCCGATGGCACGGTGGTGCAGTTCCCGGTGCAGCAGAACCTGCACCGCGACGGCATCCTGGCCGTCACGCAAGTGCCGGCGCCCTCGGTCAGCGAAGCTTTGCAGCAGCAGGCCCTGGCCTCGGCCGCCCGCATCGCCACCGAGATGGGCTATGTCGGCGTGCTCTGCGTTGAGTTCTTTGTGCTGCAAGACGGCTCCCTGGTCGTCAACGAGATGGCGCCGCGCCCGCACAACTCGGGCCACTACACGATGAACGCCTGCGATGTCTCGCAGTTCGATCTCCAGGTCCGTGCCATGGCCCGTCTGCCCCTGCGCACGCCGCGCCTGCATTCGCCGACCGTGATGCTCAATTTGCTGGGCGACTTGTGGTTTCCGCAGGCCCCCACGCCTGCGGGTACACAGGCTGCCCCCCAAGGGGGTGTTGCCGCCCTTGGGAGCGGCCCGGCGGGCGGCGAGCCGCCGGTGGAGCGCACACCTCCCTGGGACTCTGTGCTAGCCCTGCCTGGCACGCACCTGCATTTGTATGGCAAGGCCAGCGCCCGACCGGGTCGCAAGATGGGTCACCTCAACATCACAGCCGCCACGGCAGTCGAAGCCGAGCGCCTGGCGCGCGAAGCCGCGGGCCTGCTGGGCCTGTCCCAGGACTGGTGAGCGACACCGCCATGTTGCTTGACGCCCGCCAGCCAGATGCCATCGCCGCCGCAGCCGCCCGCTTGGCTGCGGGCGAGTTGCTGGCGCTGCCGACCGAGACGGTGTACGGCCTCGGTGCGCGCGCTGACGACGACGCGGCCGTGGCCAAGATCTTTGCGGCCAAGGGCCGGCCGGCTGACCATCCTTTGATCGTCCACGTCGCCGATGCGGCCGATGCTGACGCGTTTGCGGCCGAGCTGCCGTCGTTGGCGAGGCGCTTGATGCTCGCTTTCTGGCCGGGTCCACTGACCGTGATCGTGCCGCGCAAGCCCGGTGTCGGCGCTGCCGCCGCCGGCGGGCAGGACACCATCGGCCTGCGTTGCCCGGCCCACCCGGTGGCGCGCGAACTGCTGATCGCCGCCCGCGCCCTGGGCGTGGCCGGTGTGGCCGCCCCCAGCGCCAACCGCTTCGGCCGGGTCAGCCCGACCCAGGCCCGCCATGTGGTCGATGAGTTCGAGCCGGGCCTGTGGGTGCTGGACGGAGGTGACTGCGAGGTCGGCATTGAGTCGAGCATCGTCGACTGCAGCCGCGCCCATCCAGTGCTGCTGCGCCCCGGCGTGCTGACCCCGGACGAGATCGAAGCCGCGGCCGGCGAGCCCTTGCGGGCACCGGACGCGCAGGCGCCGCGCGCCTCGGGCACCCTGGTCGCGCATTACGCGCCCCGGGCGGTCGTGCGCCTGTACGCCGCCGAAGCCCTGCGTCTGGCCCTGGCCGAAAGCACGGTCCAAGGGCGCCCCGTCGAGGGGCTGGCGGTATATTCGCGATCGGTCGAGGTGCCGGCCGGCGCGCTGGCCCGACGCATGCCGGAGCAGGCACGGGCGGCTGCACATGAGTTGTTTGCGGTGCTGCGGGAGTTGGATGCCGCCGGCGCGAGCGAAATCTGGATTGAGTTGCCGCCTGCGGGCAGCGCCTGGGACGGGGTCAGGGATCGCCTGAGCCGTGCCGCCGCTGCCTTTGTCGGACCTTGAGGTTTGGGGTCGGTGTTTGGCAGAAGGCCAACACCACCTCTGAGAGTTTTTTTGCTTGGAGTGTTCATGAAGAGTTGCAAAACGGGCGCAGGTCGCGACGTTCGCCAAGGTCGCGCCTGGATGGCGACGCTGGCCCTGGCTGCCGTGGCTGTGCTGTCGGGCTGCGGGGGCGGTACCCAGCAGATCGAGCCTTTCGCCCCAACCCGCATCATGGCTTTGGGCGATGAGACCAGTGTCATCACCGCCGCCGGCAAGAAGTACAGCGTCAATGCGCTCGATGCCACCACCGGCCTGCTGGCTTGCGCGAGCAACCCGAATTGGGTGCAGATCGTTGCCGCCAACTTCGGCATGGTCTTCAAGGAATGCAATCCGACCAATATCGCCAACCCGACAGCCCTGATGTATGCGGCCCCCGGCGCCAAGATCGCCGATGTGCGGGCTCGCATCGACGCCCAGTTCACCAATGGCGGTTTTGGTCCCAAGGATCTGGTCACCTTGATGGTGGGGAGCAACGATGTGCTGGAGCTCTATGCCCAGTATCCGGCGCAGAGCAGCGACAGTTTGCTGGCCGAAGCGCGTGCACGCGGCAAGCTGCTGGCTCAACAGGTCAACCGCATCGGCCTGGCCAACGGTCGCATCGTCGTGGTCCAGGTGCCCGATATGGGCTTGACGCCGTTTGCGATCAAGGAAGCTGCGGCCAAGCCCGGCACCCTGGACCGCGCCAAGTTCCTGTCGGAGCTGACCAGCGAGCTGAACCTGGAAATGACGCTCAATCTGGTCAACGACGGCCGTTTGATCGGCCTGGTCATGACCAACGATGACCGCAGCGGCGGCATCCAGACCATCGTCAAATACCCTGGCGGTTTCGGTTTTGCCAATGTGGTGGCTGCGTCCTGCCAGAGCACCGTGGCCATCACCGAGTGCACC
This sequence comes from Kinneretia sp. DJ1R-11, assembly GCF_025717595.1. Classification (NCBI taxonomy): domain Bacteria; kingdom Pseudomonadati; phylum Pseudomonadota; class Betaproteobacteria; order Burkholderiales; family Sphaerotilaceae; genus Roseateles; species Kinneretia sp. DJ1R-11. Next base: position 258,764 of record NZ_JAJIRR010000001.1, on the reverse strand, counting down.
CCCAAGACTCTGGTCACCGACGCCACGGCCGACACCTGGTTGTGGGCCAGTGACACTCAGCTCGGCCCGGCCGGCCAGCAAAGGCTGGGCTCCTTGGCGCTGACCCGGGCGCGTAACAACCCCTTCTGATCGGCAGCCGAGGCTGCGTTGTCGCACTCGCCGGGCCGCGCAAGCGCCCCGGCGTTTGTTTTTGCGTGCGCCCCCAGCCGGTCTTGCCTCTGAACCCCGCAGCTACACTTCCGCCATGACCGTGTTGTTGGCCTTAGACAGTTCCACCGAAACCATGGCCCTGGCCCTCAGCAGCCCGGCGGGCCGCTGGGTTTTCGAGGCCGAAGGTGGCCCGCAGGCCTCGGCTCGTTTGGTGCCGGAAGCTCAGGCCTTGCTGGCTTCGGCGGGCCTGCGTCTGGCTGATGTTGACGCCATCGGCTTTGGCCGTGGCCCCGGTGCTTTCACCGGCTTGCGCGCGGCCTGTGCCGTGGTCCAGGGCTTGGCTTTTGCGCTGGGCAAGCCGGTTTTGTCCCTGTGCAGCCTGGAACTGGTGGCCGAGGACGCACGCCAGCAGGCTGAGGCCGAGGGGCAGCCTTTGCTTGGCGTGATCTGGGTGGCCATGGACGCCCGCATGAATGAAATCTATGCCGCCGCCATGCGCTGGGATGGCCTGCAATGGCGGGTTCTGCAGGCGCCGGCGCTGTATGCCCCGGCCAGCCTGTTGGCACACTGGGAGCGGCCCGAGGCCGTGGCCGGCTCGGCCTTGCTGGTTTTTGCTGAATCCCTGGCGCCGGCTTTGGACGGCGTGCGCCAATGGCCGCGCTGCCAGTCGCGCGCGCAGGCCTTGGCGTCGCTGGCGGCCCAAGCCTTTGCACGCGGCGAGTTGCTCGATGCCGCCGAAGCCATGCCGGTCTATGTGCGCGACAAGGTGGCCCAGACCACGGCCGAACGCCTGGCCGCCAAAGCCGCGGCCGGGAGCGCTGCATGAGTGCCTGTCCGCAGGACCAGCACGAACTCGTGCCCGAGGCCCAGCTGCGCGCCATGCGCAGCAGCGACGTGCCGGCCGTGCTGGCCATCGAGCGCCTGGCTTACGAACTGCCCTGGACCGAGGGCAATTTCATTGATTCCCTGGCTGCCGGTTACAGCGCTCTGGTGCTGCAGGCGGCCGACGGCGCCGTGCTCGGCTATTGCCTGGCCATGCAGGGCTTTGGCGAGGTCCATCTGCTCAATATCGCGGTCGACCCGGCCTGTCAGGGCCGCGGCCTGGCGCGCCGCATGTTGGCGGCGCTGGCCCAGCTCTGCCGTGAGCGCAAATGCCCGCAGCTCTGGCTGGAAGTGCGCGTCAGCAACCAGCGCGCCCGCGAGGTCTACCTGCAATACGGCTTTCGTGAGGTGGGCTTGCGCCCGGCCTACTACCCGGTCTTGCAGGGCGCGCGCGAGGATGCCGTGTTGATGAGCCTTGATGTGCTCGAGGCGCAGCAGCCATGAGCTGGGATGCACGCCAGACCGCCATGCTCGCGGCCATGGGCCTGCGGGTCTGGCCGCGTGCCCGGGCTGCTGAGCTTGAGTCGCAAGAGCTGGTCGAGGCCGATGTGGCCGTGGCTGAAGCCGTGGTGTCAAAGCCCGTCCCGCCCCAACCCAACCCCGCCCCCGCCATGCGGTCCGCTGCCAGCGCAGCCGCGCCGCTCTTGCCCAAGCCGCCATCAGCGCCCGTGCCTGCCGCCGCGGCACTGCGCCCGGCTTTGCCTGCCGGGGCACGCGAGCAGGCCCTGGCCGGCTTCGACTGGACCGAGCTGCGCTACGAGGCCGCCGAATGCCAAGCCTGCCGTCTGTGCCAGGGCCGGCGCGGTCATGTGTTCGGCGCCGGCGAGGAGGCAGCCGATTGGCTGATCGTGGCCGACCCCTCCGGCGAAGGCGAAGACCCGGCCCAGGCTTTTGGTGGCGAGGCTGCGGCCTTGCTGGCCAATATGTTGCGAGCTCTCAAGCTGGACCCGGCGCCGGCCTTGGGCCGCGCCGCGGCGGCGCCGGTCGAACGTGCCCGTCAGGCCTATATCAGCCTGCCCCTGAAATGCCGGCCGGCCGCCGGCCGCGCGCCGGGGCCGGAGGAGTTGCTGCAATGCCGCCCCATCCTGGCGCGCCAGGTGGCCTTGTTGCAGCCTCGTGTCATCGTCGCCTTGGGTCGAGCTTCGGCTCAGGCCTTGCTGGGCAGCGATGAGCCCCTGGGTCGTCTGCGCGGTCGGGTCCATCGCCACCAGGGCATTGCGGTGGTGGTCAGCTATGGCCTGGACTACCTGCTGCGCAGCCCGGCCGACAAGGCCGGGGCCTGGGCCGACCTCTGTCTGGCGTTGGAGTCGATCAAGGCCGGCTCATGAACGACGCGACCCTGCCGTCCCCACCTGCCGAACTGCGCTGGGACGAATTGCCCTGCGCCGCCAGCCTGATCGGGCCGCAAGCCCAACTGCTGCAAGCCAATGCAGCTTGGCAATCCCTTCATCCTGCCTTCGCGCTCGGGGTGACTTGGCTGCAGGCTTTTGCCGCGGCCGAGCGCGAACAACTGAGCCAGGCCCTGGGCCGCGAGCAGGATTTCGAACTGCTCTTGCCCGGCCATGGCTGCGCGCCTGACCTAGCCTGCCGGGCGCGCTGGCTGAGCGCCCGCCAGGCCTTCGCTTGCCTCTGGCACGATGTCTCGGTCCAGCGCCGCCAGGAGCAGGCGGCTCAAGCCCAGGCCCAGGCCCTGGCCTTGCAAGCCAGCCAGATGCGCTTGTTGGCCGACAACGTGCCGGCCCTGCTGGCCTTCTACGACGCGCAGACCTTCCGCTGTCATTTCGCCAACCGCCAATACGCCCAGGCCTTCGGTCTGGACGAGCGGAGCATTCTTGGCCGCAGCTTCAGCGAGGTGATCGGGGCCGACGCCCGGCTGCTGGTCCAGCCTCAGGTGGACCGCCTGCTGCGCGAGCGGGTGACCGTCAGTTATGAACGCTATCTGCCCGGCAGCGATCCCGCGCGCGGCGAGGACGGGCGCTGGGTCGAGGTCAGTCTGATCCCGCACCTGGTCGACGGCATTCCTTCCCAGGCCTGTTTCGTGATGATCAACGACATCACCCGCCACCGCGTGGCCGAGATCGCCGCGCGCGAGTCCGAGGCGCGGTTGCAGAAGTTCATGCAGGCTTCGGTCGAGGGCATTCTGTTTCACCGCCAAGGCCAGATCAGCGACGCCAACCCGCCTTTGTGCCGCTTGCTGGGCTACAGCCTGGACGAGATGGTGGGGCGAGCGGCCTTGGATTTCGTCGTCGAAGATTTGCGCGAGCAGGCGGCGCGCGTGATGGCCGAGCGGCGCGAACTCAGCTATGAGTCGGCCCTGCTGCACCGAGACGGCTCGCGCATCTCGGTCGAGCTGATCGTGCGCACGCTGGAGTCGCAGGGCGAGCAGCTGCGCATGACCATCGTTCGCGACATCCGCGACCGCCTGGCCGCCCAGGCCCGCATCCAGCACCTGGCCCACCACGACGCGCTGACCGGTCTGCTCAACCGCGCCGCCTTCATGGAACAGCTGGGCCCGGCCCTGCAACTGGCCGAGAGCCGCGAGCGGCGCCTGGCCCTGCTTTTCATCGACTTGGACAATTTCAAGCGCGTCAACGATTCGCTCGGTCATCTCGAAGGCGACAAGGTGCTGACCACGGTGGCCGAGCGCATCACCGATTGCCTGCGCTCTACTGACTTGGTGGCCCGCTTCGGCGGCGACGAGTTCGTCATCCTGCTGCGTGACATCGCCAGCCGTGAGGATGTGATGGTGGTGCTGATGGCACTGCTGGCCGTGGTTGAGGTGCCGGTGCTGGCCGACGGCTGCCGGCTCTGCGTCACGCCTTCGATCGGCGTGGCCATGTTCCCCGAGCATGGCGGCCGGCCCGAGGAACTGATCCAGCATGCCGATATGGCCATGTACCAAGCCAAGGCCGGCGGCCGCGCCAACTACCAGTTCTTCGATGCCGAACTGGCCCGCCATGCCTACTCCGACTTGGTGCTGGAGAGCGAGCTGGCGCAAGGCCTGGAGCGCGGCGAGTTCGAGCTCTTTTTTCAGCCCCAGGTGGCAGCGCTCGGTGGCGAACAAGGTGGGGCGCTGATCGGCGCCGAGGCTTTGCTGCGTTGGCGCCACCCCACGCGCGGCTTGCTCGGTCCCGATGCTTTCATTGATGTGGCCGAACGCCACCGCCTGATGGTCAAGCTGGGCGAATGGGTGCTGCGCGCGGCGGCCTTGCAGGCGCGCGACTGGCGCGAGCGCGGCGTGGCGGCGGTGCCGATTGCCGTCAACCTTTCGCGCATGCAGTTCCGCCTCGATGGATTTGGTGCCGCAGTGGCGCGGGTGCTGGACGAGGTGGGTATTGCCGGCGAGTGCTTGGAGCTGGAGCTGACCGAGCGCATGCTGATGGACGAGATCGCCAGTGCGCCGGCCACCTTGTCGGCCCTGCGAGCGCTGGGCCTGGGCGTGTCGGTCGACGACTTCGGCACCGGCTACACCTCGCTGGCCCACCTGACCCAGCTGCCCCTGGACAAGCTCAAGATCGACCAGAGCTTTGTCGCCAAGCTGCCCGAGGACGGCGGCGCGGCGGCCATCACCCGGGCCATCATCCAGATGGCGCGCGGCCTGGGCCTCCATGTCAGCGCCGAGGGCGTGCGCACATTGGCACAGCGTCGCCTGCTGGCCGATTGGGGCTGTGATGAACTTCAGGGCGAATTGATCGGCCCGCCCATGTCCGCCGCCGATTTCGAGCAATGGCTGCAGCAGCGCAGCAGCGCGTTCCCATGACCGATGATTCTTCCCAGGCCTCCCCGCTGAACGAGCGCATTGCTGCCGAGATCCATGCAGCCGGTGGCTGGCTGCCCTTCGATCGTTTCATGGCCCTGGCCCTGTATGCACCGGACCTGGGCTATTACAGCGGCCCCAGCCAGAAGTTCGGCCTGATGCCGCAAAGCGGCTCCGACTTTGTCACCGCGCCCGAGCTGAGCCCGCTGTTCGGCCGCTCGCTGGCGGCCCAGGTCGGACAGGCCCTGCAGGCCTGCGGCTGCGATGAGGTCTGGGAGTTCGGTGCCGGGACCGGCGCCCTGGCCGAGCAGTTGCTGGGTGCCCTGGGCACGCAGATTCGCCGCTATCGCATCGTTGACCTCTCCGGCACCCTGCGCGCCCGTCAGGCCGAGCGCCTGGCCCACTGGGGCGACCAAGTCGAGTGGCTGGACCAGCTGCCCGAACAGTTCGACGGCATCGTCGTCGGCAACGAGGTGCTGGACGCCATGCCGGTGCAGCTCTTGGCCTTCGACGGCCAGGCCTGGGCCGAGCGCGGCGTGGTCTGCACGCCCGAGGGTGGCTTTGCCTATTCGGACCGCGCGCAGCCTGGCCTGCAGCTGCCGCTGAGCGAGCCGCCGGAGAGCGCCTTCCCGCCCGGCATGGTCACCGAGACCCATGCCCAGGCCGAGGCTTTTGTTCGCACCCTGGCCCAGCGCCTGCGGCGCGGTGCGGCCTTCTTGATCGACTACGGTTTTCCCGAGCGCGAGTACTACCACCCGCAGCGGCATGGCGGCACTCTGATGTGCCACCACCTGCACCGCAGCGACCCCGATCCTTTGGTTCTGGTGGGCGAGAAAGACATCACCGCCCACATCAACTTCACCGGCATTGCCCTGGCCGGCCAGAACGCCGGGTTCGAGGTGCTGGGTTACACCAGCCAGGCTCATTTCCTCTGGAACTGCGGCCTCGCCGCCCTGCTGGAAGGCGCCAGCGTGGCCGAGCGCAGCATGGCCCACAAGCTGGTGGCCGAGCACGAGATGGGCGAGCTCTTCAAGGTGATCGGCTTCGCGGCCGCAGGCTCAGGCTTCGAGGCGCAGGGCTTTGCGCGAGGGGACCGGTCTCACATGTTGTGAGTCGGGCGGTTGAAGACCGCGAATGCGGTCAAGCGCCCCGACGCTGACGCTGCCCCAGCATCAAGCCGGCCAGCCCCGCCAACATCAAGGCCACGCTGCCCGGCTCGGGCACGGCGGCGATGGCGGCGTGGTCCACGCCGTTCAGATGCAGGGACCAGTAGCCGCCTTTTTGGTCGCCGGTGTTGATGTTGGAGCTGGCTTGCACCCAGTCGGCCAGGGCCACCGGGGTGCTGCCATCGAGCGTGAAGCCGATGCTGTTGGCGCCCGCGATCGGGTCGTTGCCCGCTAGGCTCAGCGTCAGCCGGTAGTGGCCCGCGGCGAAAGAGGTCAGCACGGCGCCGGCGTCGAAATAGCCCGGGCCGGCGAAGCTGCCGTCGTTGTCGTCAATGGTTTGCAGCCAGGCGTGCTGGGCGTTGTACAGACCCAGCGTGGGGTCGAAGTTCAGGCCCGATTGCCAGGAGTCGGTGAACAGGGTGATGGTCTGAGCGCTGCTCAGGCTGAAGTCGATCTGCACGACGTCGGTGTTATGGCTGAACTGGCCGCTGAAGCTGAAATCGGCGGCTTGGGCCGCCAGGGCCGCAAAGCCCAGGGTGGCGGCAGCCAGGCTGCGCAGCGCGAAGTGGGTGTTCATGGGTGTGATCTCGGTGAAATGAGGTGGGGTGACGCGGGCCAGGGCCCGCATCAGGGCGCCAGCAGCGGCGGGTTGGCGCGGGAGGGGGTCTGGGCCGAGGGGCTCAGGCGCTGGCTGCCAGCCTGCACTTCAAAGGCGACGCCAAAGCTCTCCAGATTGCTGGGGCTGGCCACGGTGTCCACGTACCACCACTCGCACACCGCGCGCTGGCGGTTCACGTCCAGCAGCATGTAGCCGCGGCGATGCAGATTGATGTACTTGAAGTGCGGGTTGAGCGAGCGCAGATAGGCCGCCGTGCCACCGCTGGTGTCGCTGTCCACGCCCGGCGAGGTCACCGAGGTGCCGACGAACTCCACCGCTTGCGAACCCTCGCCGGTGGCCGGGTTGTAGCCTCCGGTGCTGACATTGGGGTTGTTCGGGTCTTGGGTCAGGTCGGCCGCCCAGGAGCTGTGGATGTCGCCGGTCAGCACCACGACGTTGTCGACACGGCCATGTGCGGCATCGCCCTTGATGATGTCGTAGATGCGGTTGCGGGCGGGCTGGTAGCCGTCCCACTGGTCGCTGTTGAGGAAGACGCCGCCACCGGCCGAATTGGCCGCCGCCACGCCCTTGAGCTGGGCGAACATCACGCCCTGGCCCAGCAGCTTCCACTGCGTGCCGCCTTGGCGCAGGCGCTCGGCCAGCCAGGCTTCTTGCTCATTGCCGAGCAAGCTGCGGCTGGGGTCGGCAAAGGGGCCACTCTGTGTGAAGCCCTGGCCCAGCGGCGTGGCGATGCTGCCCTTGATCTGCTGTGAACGGTTGCTCAGGCGCTCTTCCAGCATCAGCAGGTCGACCAGGTCGCCGTAGACGAAGTTGCGGTGGTTGTCGTTGAGCTTGGCGGTGTTGACCGGGCGCACCGGCATCCACTCGTAGTAGGCCTGCAGGGCGGCGGCCTGGCGCGTGGCCCAATCGCCCTCGGTGCCGGGCTGGTGGTTTTCGGCGCCGGTCTTGTAGGCGTCGTTGGCGGTTTCGTGGTCGTCCCAGATGGCGACCAGCGGGTGCTGGCGGTGCATGGCCTGGGAGTCGGCATCGCGCTTGTACTGAGCGTGGCGCTGGCGGTAGTCGCTCAGCGAGACGATCTCGGTGGCGGGTTCCGAGGGGCGCGCCGAGCCGTATTGGCCAGTCCCATATTCGTAGATGTAGTCGCCCAGATGGACGACCAGATCCAGGTCGGCGCGTTGGGCGATGCGGGCGTAGGCGTTGAAGTAGCCATAGGCCAGGTTGGAGCAACTGACCACGGCCATGCGCAGGCTGCTGGTGCCGCCCACCGGCAAGGTCTTGGTGCGGCCGATGGGGCTGCTGGCGCCCTCGGCGCTGAACTGGTAGTAGTAGGTCCGGCCCGGCTGCAGGCCGATGGCATCGACCTTGACCGTGTAGTCACGGCCCGGGTTGGTCTTGCTGCTGCCGCGCAGCACCACATTGCTGAGGGCCGCATCGGTGGCCACCACATAGCTCACCGGCACGGCAGGCTTGAGGCTGGCCGGCGTGACGCGGGTCCAGAGGATGACGCGGTCGCTCAGCGGGTCGCCGCTGGCCACGCCGTGCTGGAAGACCGGCGCGAGCGCCGCGGATTGCGCCGCCAGCGGCAGCAGCAGGGGCGTGGCGGTGGCCACGGCCACCGTGCCGGCGCCAGAGCGCTTGAAGAAATCGCGGCGAGTGCTGCCTGTGCGCAGCGGCTTGACTTGTGTCGGGCGTCCCATATCCATCTTTCGTCGGCAGCGCGCGAAGGAGGATGCCGGCGCGCTTGGGGCGCAGTCTGGCAGCGCAGTTTGACAAGCCGACGCGGGACAGGGGCGGTGCGGTAGTCCGTCTGGCAGGTGGCGGAAGCGGTGACCCCTTGGCCCTCAAACGCCCAAGGCCGCCAGCCTCGCACGCTGCACTGCCCGGCCGATCTCCGGCCCCTTGCGCCCCTCCGCCAGCGCCTGCGCGCTGACGGCCGCCAGGTCCACGGCCTGCACGGCGCGCAGGTCTTGCAGCAGCTTGTCACGCTGCGGGTAGGGCCGGTCTTCCAGGCCCAGGCGGCCGCGGGCGTCGCATTCGCAGGCCCAGAGCAACTGCTCGAAACGCTCGGGGCGGCGCCAGGCATCGCAGCGTTCCATCAGGCGCAGGCGGGCTTCGGGGCTGAAGCTCTCGCTCTGGTGCACATGGGTGTGTTCGCGGGCGACCAGCTCGGCCAGCTCGCGGCAATCGCTGGGCACGCGCCAGCGTTCGCTCAGGCGCCGCACCAGGGGCAGACTGCGGCTTTCGTGGCCGATGTGGCGGGGCAGCACATCGGCGGGGGTCAGGCCCTTGCCCAGGTCGTGGCAGAGGCTGGCGTAGCGCACGGTCAGCGGCGCCTGCTGGCGCGCGCATTGCTGCAGCACCATCAGCACATGGATGCCGGTGTCCACTTCCGGGTGGTGGGCGGGTGGCTGCGGCACGCCGAACAGGGCCTCCAACTCGGGCGCCAGGCGGGCCAGGGCGCCGCAGTCGCGCAGTACCTCGATCATGCGGGCTGGCTGCGCTTCCATCAGGCCTTTGGCGAACTCCTGCCAGACCCGCTCGGCCACCAGGGCATCGACCTCGCCGGCTGCCACCATCTCGCGCATCAGGGCCAGGGTTTCTGGCGCCACGGTGAAGCCCTCAAAACGGGCGGCGAAGCGGGCCAGGCGCAAGATGCGCACTGGGTCTTCGGCAAAGGCGGGCGAGACATGGCGCAGCACCCGTGCGGCCAGATCGCGCTGGCCGCCGTAGGGGTCGATGATCTGGCCGCTGGCGTCTTGCGCCATGGCATTGATCGTGAGGTCGCGCCGGGCCAGGTCTTGCTCCAGGGTCACATCGGGCGCGGCATGGAAGGCAAAGCCGTGGTAGCCCGGCGCGGTCTTGCGCTCGGTGCGGGCCAGGGCGTATTCCTCATGCGTTTCGGGGTGCAGAAAGACCGGGAAGTCGCGGCCCACGGCTTGGTAGCCGGCCGCGCGCATGGCAGCCGGGTCGGCGCCCACGACCACCCAGTCGTGGTCCTTGACCGGCCAGCCCAAGAGGGCATCGCGCACGGCGCCGCCGACCAAGTAGGACTTCATCGGCGTCATCGCGTCCCTGCTTTCTCGTGCTTTCTCAAGGCTGGGTTCGGTAGGGTTCGTCCTCGGCGATGAAGTCGCGCTCGGCCACGGCGTCGGCCACAAAAGCCTGCACCGCCGGGTGAGCCTCGATGGCCTGAACATAGGCTTGCGCAGCGGCGGACAGGGGTAGGCCGTAGCGCGTCACGCGCATCACGACCGGGGCGAAGTAAGCGTCTGCCGCGCTGAAGGCGCCGAAGAGGAAGGGCCCGCCGCTGGCGGCCAGGGCCTCGCTCCAGAGCCCATCGATGCGGGCCAGGTCCGCCTTGAGCTTGGGCTCGGTGGCCATCAGGCGGGTGCCCACGGCCTGCAGTTCCGCATCGATATTCATGGGGCACAGGCTGCGCAGGGCGCTGAAGCCAGCATGCATCTCGGCGCAAACGCTGCGGGCGCGGGCGCGCTGGCGCGCATCGCGCGGCCAGATGGCGTGCTCGGGGTGCTGCTCGGCCAGGGTCTCGGTGATGGCCAGCGTGTCCCAGACCACAAAGCCGTCGTCCTCGACCAGCAGCGGCACCTTGCCCACTGGGGTCAGTGCCGCCAGGGTCTGGTAAAAGGCCGAGCGGGGGCTGAAATCAAAGCGCAGCTTCACCTCCACGAAGGGGATGCCGAAGGCCTTGAGCAGCACCCAGGGCCTCATGGACCAGGAGGAGTAGTTCTTGTTGCCGATGTAGAGCTTCATGGGGTGGGTTCTTTCTGGTCGTCGGATGGGCTTGCGAAGAGCGGCCAGCTTAGCGAGTCAGGCCGCTGAAACCGAAAGCCAGGCCGCTGATATTCATGCATGAGCTTGATGCGCTGAACGCATCAATCCATAACAGCGGCTGGCCTTGGGTTTTGCCTCAGCGCCCCGCCTTCATGCGCCAGGCATCGAGCCGCCCGCAGCCCTGCTGCTCAGGGCGCAAGTAGCCGGGGGCCACCGCCGCCATGGCGCTGGGGCTGATGCCCAGCTCTGCCAGGCCTGGCAGGGCCGGGCCTGCGGCGCCGGCCACATTGGGCACGCGCATGGAGCCCAGGTTGTCGCGCGACATCAGCGGCTCGCCAGGCATCAGCTCCATCATCAGCGCTTGGGCCCAGGCCAGGGGCGCGGGCAGGGGCAGGATGGGGCGCGAGTGGCCGCTCCAGCGGCCGGCCCGGCGCACGATCTCGGCCAGACTCAGCACCTCGGGACCGGCGATCTCGTAGGTCTGGCCGATGGTCGCCGGGTCAGCGATGCAGCGCCGAATGGCTGCCGCCACATCCTCGACCCAGACCGGCTGGAAGCGCGCCTCGGCGCCGGCCAGCGGCATCAGCGGGAACAAGGCCTGCAGCTTGGCAAAGAGGTTGACGAAGCGATCGCCCGCGCCGAAGACCACCGAGGGGCGCAGGATGCTGAGGTCCAGATCGGGCGAGGTCTGCAAGACCGCTTCGCCCCCGGCCTTGGAGCGCAGATAACGTGAAGGGCCCTCGGTCTGCCCGTCCACCGTGGCGCCCACGCCCAGGGCGCTGATGTGGATCAGGCGGCGCACGCCCGTCGCCCGGCAGGCAGCCGCAATCTGGCGCGGCAGCTGCACATGGTTGCGCTGGAACTGGGCCTCGCTGCCTTGCAAGATGGCGATCAGATTGACCACCACCTGATGGTCTGCCACCAGGGCTTGCAAGGTGTCGGGCCGGTGCACATCGGCCTGCAGCACCGTCAGCCCCGGCAGGCTCTGGATGGCTTGCAAGCCCGGCGCATGGCCCAGGCGTCGCGTCGGCACGGTGATGCGGGCGCGTCCGCCGTGGGCTTGCACCAGCTGCTCGCACAGGGCTCGGCCGATGAAGCCGCTGCCGCCCAGGATCAGGACGGACGGTTCGCTGGATGGGCGGTTGGGCATCATGGCTGGGGCTGCTCCTCGGGGACGATGTCGGTGCCTGCGCTGCGCGGGCCGATGCTGCGGCCCAGGCGGGCCTTGAGGCTGCTGGCCTCGGGGCCCAGGCCCAGCAGCTGGGCATAGACGGCGCTGTTGGTCAGTACCTTCTTCACATAGTCGCGGGTTTCGATGAAGGGCACGTTTTCGGCCCAGATGGCCGCCTCCAGCACAGGGCCATCGCGCCAGCGGCGCGGGCGGCCGGGGCCGGCGTTGTAAGCGGCCGCAGCCATGGCGTAGGAGCCACCGAAGTCGTCGAGCACCAGCTTCAGGTAGTGGGTGCCGATGCGCAGATTGAAGTCTTGCGTCTTCATCAGCTCGGGGCTGTAGCTGAGGCCAGCCTTTTTGGCCGTCCAGCGCGCTGTGGCTGGCATCACCTGCATCAGGCCCGTGGCGCCGACGGACGAGCGGGCGTCGGCAATGAAGCGCGACTCCTGGCGGATCAGGCCGTAGACGAAGGCCGGGTCGAGCCCGGCGTCGCGGGCCTGGCCGAGCAAGGCATTGCGGAAGGGCGTGGGGAAGCGCTGGGCCAGGTCAAATTCCTGACGGCTGCGGTCGCTGCTGTTGATGCAGCGGTCCCAGAGTTCGCGCTCGCAGGCCAGCTGGGCGGCGGCGCGCAGCTCACGGTCGTTCAGGCCGCGCAAGGAGAAGTTCCACTCGCGGTTGCCCTCGCTGCGCAGGCCGGCGTTGATCAGCAGCAGGGCTCGGCTCAATCCTGCGTGGCCCTGCGCCTGGCTGCGCTCGGCCGGGCTCAAGGGGCTGGGTGTTGCGGGCAGATGGGGGGTGAGCCCCAGTTCTTCGGCGGCCAGGCGGCCGTAGTAATTCAGGCCGGCCTGCGGCCCGTCGGCCATGGCGCGCAGCAGCTTGCGGGCTTCTTCGCGCTGGGCTTCCCCCGCGGCGCCGGCGGCGGCGGTGGCCAGCAGGGCGCGCGCGCGCCAGTAGGGCCAGGGCGGCAAGTCGCGCGCTTCGCGCAGCTCGCGGGCCTGGCGCGCCTCCCGTGCTTCACGGCCCTCGCGCTGGCCATCGTCGGTGCCAGTCAGCAGGTCCAGGCCTTGCAGGGCTTGAGTCCAGCGGCCGCTGCGCAGGGCGGCGCGAACGACCCAGGCGCGGGTGTCCTCGCTCCATTCGGGGCTCTGGCGGCCCTGGGCCTTGAGCGCGCGTTCGAAATACTCGCTGGCTTCGGGCTGCAGCTTGAAGGCCGCGTGCCGTCCGATCTGGGCCCAGGCCCAGGCCTGCAGATCTTGCGGCAGCTCGCGCTCCCAGCGCTTGGCCAAGGCCTCGGCTGCGGCGCTCGGGTCGGCGGCGGCCAGGCGCATCAAGCCCAGGGTGGCCAGCTCGGTGTGCGTGCGAGCGCCGCCATGCGCCTTGCGCGCCATATAGCGGGTCGGGTTGTCGAGGATTTCCTTGAGCGCCAGTTCGGTCGGCTTGCCCAGCAGGCTGGCGGCTTGGCGCGCGGCCGGCAGCTTGAGCGATTCGAGCGACAGGCGCAGCTTGAGCCAAATGTCCGCCTGGCTGAACTGTTTGTTGTCCAGCCAGGTGCTGGCCAGCAGGCCGCAGCCTTCGCCGGCGTCGCGCTGGGCCAACCAGGCGGCGCGGGCCGATTCGCGTGCCACCGGCCGGCCGTTGAAATGCTCGGCCAGCAGGGCGTAGCAGACGACCTCGCGGTCGTCGCGCATCTGGTAGCGGGTGTGGTCGTTCGCAAAATTCTTCCAGTCGCGGCGACGGCCCAGCTCCAGCAGCCAGTCATTGCGCAGCCGGTCTTCGACATAGCTGCCCGGCCAGCGGGCGTAGAAGGCGTCCAGCTCGCTTTGCGAGGCCTCGGCCAGGCGCAGACCCAGCTGCCAGTAGTCGACCCAGGGCGCCAGCGGGTGTTTGAGCTCTTGCGCTGCCACGTTCAGGGCCGACAGCCGCGCGCGGTTTTTCTGGCGAAGTGCGTCTTGCGCGTCCAGGATCAGCTCGGCGCTGGCGCTGGCGCTGGCGCCGGCTGTGGTCGCAGTTTGCGCCAGGGCTGGCGTGCCGGTCGCTGCCAGCCAACCGGCCATGGCACAGGCCAGCGCCAGGGTCAACTGGCGTGCGCGGCTCGCCCGGCGATCGGGGGCTTCCCCAGCCTGCGGCCGGACTTCTGATTCATATACTGCCAAGAACATGGTCCCACTGCTTTCTTCGGTCTTTTTTCCATCGCAACGATTCAGGCTGGCCTGCGTGCATCGCTTGCCTGAGGAGCCCAGCACATGAGCAACTCCACACCGGCTCCGTCTTCAACACCCAGCCACACCACACTGTCGCACGAGCGGCCGGCCCTGCGCGCGCAATTGTTGGCCCAGCGCAGCGCTTGGTTGGCCACACCGGCCGCGCATGCGGCCAGCGCCGCCTTGGGCCAGCGTTTGCACGAGCTGCTGCGTCAGCTGGCGCCACAGTGCCTGGGTATCTATTGGCCGCTGGACGGCGAGTTCAACCCGGCCCCGTATCTGCTGAACCTGGCCGCCATGTTGGAGCCCGAGGCGGACGAAGACGACGACGATGACTTGGAAGACGAGGGCCCGGCCGAGCCGCTGCAGTTCGCTTTGCCCTACGCCTACAAATCGCCGCGCCGCATGGACTACCGGCGTTGGGACGGCCCGCTCGACGGCCCGGCGCCCACGCTGTTGGACGAGTGCGGCATTCCCAGCAGCAAGGGTGCGGTGCTGGTGCCCGATGTGGTGTTGGTGCCCTGCGTGGGCTTCACCCGTGAGGGCTACCGCCTCGGCTACGGCGGTGGTTATTACGATCGCTGGCTGGCTGCCCACCCGGGCGTCACCAGCATCGGCCTGGCCTGGAGCTTGGGCGAGGCGGCGTTTGCCGTCGAGGCGCATGACCAGGCCCTGACCCTGGTTTTGACCGAGCGGGAGCTGATGTCGCCGTGAACCCCATCCAGAAGCGTGAGGCCTGATGGACGTCTTGAGTCGCCGGAACTGTCTGGGCCAGGCGCTGTCCCTCATGTCCTGTGCCTGCCTGCCGGCGGCCTGGGCCGCAGGCCCCGAGCTGGGCGTCATCCAGGCCGCCGTGCCCGCGGACGTGATGGCCGATTACGAGCGCTTCCTGAATCGCCGCGACCCTCTCAGCATCAGCGACTTCTCCGGGCCGTACTCGCGCCGAGATGTGGTGGAGGTGGTGCTGCTGCACCAGGCGCTGGCGCTCGGTGGCTGGCAGCACCCGCTGCAGTTTGTGGACATGCCCTCGGGTGAGCGCCTGCTGCGCGAGATCAGCTCGGGCCGCCTGATCTGTAGTGCCACCACCTATTGGCAGCAAGATATTGCCGGCCCAGGCGCTGGCACCGGCCAGGGCGTGATGCTGAGCCGGCCCATGATCCAGATGGGCGAGTTTGAGGCCGGCCTCTACACGGTGGAGAGCAACCGCCGCGCCATGAGCGCGCGCACACTGGCAGATGTGCAGGGCTTGAGCGTGCTGTCCAATCGCAACTGGGTGGTCGATTGGGCGACGCTGGAGCAGCTGGGGATCAGCCGGCGCCAGCATGTCACCAACTGGGAGCTGATGCCGCGCATGGTCGCAGCCGGCCGGGCTGACCTTTTGCTGGCGCCTTTTCAGGCCACGCCCGACCTGTCCTTGACGGTGGGCAATGTGCGTCTGCTGCCCATTCCGGGCCTCAAGATCGCCCTGCGCGGCACGCGCCACTATCTGCTGGCGCGCGAGCACCCGGAAGGTTTTGGCCTGCGCAGCGCGCTCGATGGCGGCCTGCAGCGCCTGCTGCAGCAGGGGGTGGTCCGCAAGGCCTACACGCAGTCGGGATTTTTCAATGCCCGCACGGCGTCGTGGACCCGGCTGTAGCGGGCCTCAGGTCTCGGGTGGCAGCTCCGCCTCGCCAATATCCGCCCGCGTCTGCGCCGCCTGCGCCGTGATCCAGTCGCAGAATTGCCGCACCTCGGCGCGCTCGCGGCTGTGGCGCGACTGCAGCTGCCAGTAGGAGATGGGGCTGCTCATGCGGCCGGCGGGGCCGAAGGGTTCGACCAGATCGCCCCTCTGTAGCTGCTCGCCGACCAGGGCCACGCGCGCCAGGGCCACGGCCTGACCGGCCAGTGCTGCTTGCACCTGTTGGTAGGTGAAGTTGAGGTACATCCAGCGACGCGGCTGCAGCTCGCCCACGCCATGGCTGCGCAGCCAGCGGCGCCAACCCAGGTATTCGGTGCTGGCGCGTGAGTCGTCTTCCTCGGCCAGGCTGTAGGCGGCCAGATCGGCCGGCTGGCGCAGGGGCGGGGCTTCGCCGGCCTCGGCGCGCTCGGCGGCCCAGCGGCCGATGGCCGGGGTCAGGGTCTCGCCGAACAAGCGCTCAGCGCCGGCCGGGGTTTGTTCTTTCGAGATATAGCGCAGGGCCACGTCGAACTCGCTGTCGTCGAGGTCGATCACTACGTCATTGGCCGAGACGCGGATGTCGATGTCCGGATGCTCGCGCTGGAAGGCCTCCAAGCGCGGGATCAGCCAGAGCGAGGCGAAGGAGGCGAAGGTGGTCACATTGACCACGCGCCGGCCGCGCGACTGGCGGATCTGACGCACCGTTTGGTCCAGGCGTTCGAGCAGGGGCAGGACCTGGTGGCGCAGCACGGCGCCATCGGCGCTCAGCTCGACGAAGCGCGTGCCACGCAGGAACAGGGTGCAGCCGATCTCGTCTTCCAGCGATCGGATCTGGCGGCTGATGGCCGATTGGGTCAGGTGCAGCTCTTCAGCCGCAGCCCGAAAGCTGAGCAGCCGCGCCACCGCCTCGAAGGCGCGCAGGGGGCCGATGGACAGCGGTCGCTGCCGGCTGGACAAGGGCAGCCGCGCGGGCTGCGGGTCGGAGGGGTGCTCGCCATTCATGCGCGAATGGTATCAATCGCGGGCAACAGTCTCATTGGACGCCGCTCCGGGCGAACCCTAGGATTCACCCATGGCTTCCAAGGACGCGCGCAATGTCTGAGGCGCCCCAGGGAGCGAACAGCGGGAGCAAGAATCATGAGTGAATCGCAAGCATTGTGGCGCCTGGCCGAGGGCGAGGCCCTGAGTTTCAAGGTCGGCCCGGGCGCGCGCGAGCTGCGCGTGAGCAGCGGCCGCCTCTGGTTGACCCAGCCTGGCCGCCCCGAGGCGCCTTCTGAGGATGTCTGGCTGCAGGCAGGGCAATCGTTGGCCCTGGCTTCAGGCAGCCAGGTGGTGATCGAGGCCTGGCCCCAGGCTGACTTCCAACTGCTGGTGCCGCCCTCGGCCTGCCCGGCTTTGCAGGCGCGCCAGCGTGAAAGCCGCGATGCGCGCGGCAAGGCGGCGATGGGGCGCTTGTTGGCGGCAGCCTGAGTTCGATCCACTCATGGATGCCCAAGTCTTGATCACGTCCGCCGCCATGGCCGCGCTGCCGGTGCAGCACAAGACGCATCTGCTCAATGCCAATGCGCAGCGCGAGAGCCGCGATCTTGCCGCCGCAACCGGCATGTCGGCTCTGGGCTTTCAGTTGCTGAGCGTGGCGCCCGGGCGCGAGGCCTGGGAGTACCACCGCCATCTGTACGAGGAGCAGTGCGTCTACATCCTGTCGGGGCGCGGCGAGGCCGTGATCGAGGAGCGCCGCCATGTCATCGGCCCGGGCGACTTTCTCGGCTTTGCGGCTCGTGGCGCGGCGCACACCTTGATCAACACGGGTGAGGAGCCGCTGGTCTTCATCGTCGCCCGCACGAACCTGGAGCAGGACGTCTGTGACTATCCCAGGCAAGGCAAACGCCTTTATATGAGCGGCGCGGAAGAAGCCCTGGTCGACCTGGCGCAGGTCAGCGCCGGCCCTTTGGGCTCTTGACGGTGGCGCGCCTGGGTTTCCTGGCCTTGCTGGCCCGTGCTCGCAAGGCAGCGCCCAGGGCCAGGCGCGCCCAGGGCGCCATCAGAGCCGGCGACTCCATGGCCTCCTCGGGCGCCACGAAGTAGCCCAAGCTCATGACCTGACCCTCGCGCTCGTACTGGAAGGGCGCACAGCCGGCGGCTTCGAACTGGGGCCGGCTTTCGGCATCGGCCTTCAGGTAGAGCTGATCGAAGGCGATCAGGGCGATGAAGATGTCGTCGACATAAATGCCCCAGCCGCCGAACATGCGCCGGCTGCGCAGTGGCCCCAGCGGGGCGAGCAACTCCAGGCTGTGGGCGAGCAATTCCTTGGAATCCTTGGACATGGGTCAAATATAGGGGCAGTTTCTGCCCAGGCCCGTCACCAAGTCCGCACACAATCGCGAGGCATTCCGAATTGCTTGCCAGCCAGTTCCCAGGGAGTTGTCAGTGGACATGAATGACCGTGCCGCCTTGCGCCACAAGCTGATCCAGGATCGCCTGAACCTGCCCCATCGCCTGGAGCTGGCCGAGCAGCTGCAAAGCGTGCTGCGGGTCTGGCTGGTGCGGCGGCCTGAGCTGACCATCGGCGCCTACTGGCCCATCAAGGGCGAGTTCGACCCGCTGCCGGCGCTCTACCGCTGGAGCGAGGCCGCGCCCGATCGCCAGAGCCGGAAGATAGGCTTGCCGGTGGTGGACAAGGAGCATGGCACGCTGCGCTTTCACATCTGGTATCCCGGCTGCCCGATGGAAGAAGACGCCTATGGCATCCCCAAGCCCAAGGACACCGCCACGTTTGAGCCGCAGCTCTTGATCGTGCCCTGTGTGGGCTACGGGCCTTTCGGCCTGCGCCTCGGCTATGGCGGTGGCTTCATGGATCGCACCTTGGCCGAGTTGCAGCCGCGCCCGGCCACGGCCGGCGTCGGCTATGCCCATGGCTTTCTGCCCATGCTCAAGGCCGAGCCGCATGATGTGCCCCTGGATGCCGTCTTGACCGAAGAAGGTGTGGTCTGGGACCGCGAAGGCTGAGCATTCTTCAGCCCGCCATGGCCGACAATCCGCAGCCATGAGCACGACGACCTACGCCCAACACCTGGCCCAGCTGCAAGCGCAGCTGGAAAGCGCCCTGGCGCGCACCGGCTTTGACGCGCTGCTGATCGCGTCCGGCATCGAGAAGTACGCCTTCCTCGATGACCGGCCCTATCTGTTCCAGCCCAACCCGCATTTCAAGCATTGGCTGCCGCTGACCCAGCATCCCAACAGCTGGCTGCTGCTGCGCCCGGGCCACAAGCCGCGCGTTGTCTACTATCAGCCCGATGACTACTGGCATGTGCCGCCCAGCGCCCCGACCGGCGAGTGGGTGCAGCATGTGGAGCTGATCGTCATCTGCCGCGCCGAGGACGCCGCCGCTCATCTGCAGGTGCCGGGCCGCTTGGCCATCATCGGCGAGGCCGATGCCGCGCTCGACGGCGTGGTGCCCAACAACCCGCAGGACCTGATTCACCTGCTGCATTACCAGCGCGCCTACAAAACGGCGTATGAACTGGAGCAGATGCGCGCCGCCTCGCGCCGCGCTGCGCCGGCCCATCTGGCCGCGCGCGATGCCTTCCTGGCCGGCGCCTCGGAAGCCGAAATCCACCGTGCCTACTTGATCGCTGCCGGCCATACCGACCGCGATCTGCCCTACGGCAATATCGTGGCGCTCAACGAGCATTGTGCCGTGCTGCACTACCAGTACCAGGACACGCAGCGCCCGGCACAGAGCCGCAGCTTCCTGATCGACGCTGGCGCGCAAGTGAACGGTTATGCCTCGGACATCACCCGCACCTGGTCAGTCGGTGGCGCCGACAGCACCGAGTTCGATGCCCTGCTGGCCGCCATGGAATCGGCCCAGCTGGCGCTGGTGGCCGAGGTGCGCGCCGGGGCGGACTACCGAGACATCCATCTGAGCACCCACCGCCGCATCGCCGCCATTCTGCAAGACCAGGGTCTGGTGCGCATGAGCGTGGAAGCGCAGCTGGCCGAGCGCGTGACCAGCATCTTCTTCCCACACGGCATTGGCCATTTGCTGGGCCTGCAGGTGCACGATGCGGGCGGCTTCATGGCCGATGAAACCGGTGCAGTTTCGCCCAAGCCCGAAGGCCACCCCTATCTGCGCCTGACCCGCCCCCTGGCGGCCGGCATGGTGGTGACCATCGAGCCCGGCCTCTACTTCATCCCGACCTTGCTGCGCCAGCTGCGCGCCAGCGCTTCAGCTTCGTCCGTGGACTGGGCCAAGGTCGAGCGCCTGAGCCGTTTCGGCGGCATCCGCATCGAGGACGATGTGGTCTGCCGGGCGGAAGGGGCTGCCGAGAATCTGACGCGGGATGCGTTTGCTAACTTGAGCTGAGTCTGTTCCGGCGGGTGTCGGCACAGAACCGTCGTTCGCTGAGATTTGAATACGAACGCAGAGTGCGCGGAGGTTCGCAGAGGTCGCAGAGAGAGAAGAAGAGCGAGGATTGTGTTCTCAGCGTCCTCTGCGGTCCTCTGCGAACTCTGCGTGCTGAAACTTCTCCGCGAACGACGGCTCTGTGCCGTTTCCAGCCGACGAAAAAATGCCGCTGCGCTTTCTTCAAGCTGCAGCGGCATGGCGCCTCGACTTCTGGCGCGGCCACTGTTGAAGGTGGCACGGGTGATGACAGCGGGAAACTGTCTGGGTTTGGCTTGCTCCGAATTAGAAGCGGAAGCCCAGACCCACGCCGACCAGGGTGGGGTCGACCTTGAACGTGCCGACCTTGGTGCCGCTGGAGTAGACGGTGGTGCCGAGCTTCACCTTCTTGAGGTCCACGTTCAGGTACATGTTCTTGCTCAGCTCGATGTCTGCGCCGACTTGGAAGGACAGGCCGTAGCTGTTGCGCTTGATGCTGGGGTGCAGGGCAGCATCCACGGCGGAATCAAACTTCACGGCCGAGAAGTTGGTGTAGTTCAGGCCAGCACCGACATAGGGGCGGAAGCCGCCGGTCGGGTTGAAGTGGTACTGGGCCGACAGGGTCGGAGGCAGATGCTTGAGCGAACCGATGGCCGTGCCATTGGACTTCAGGGTGTGCTTTTGCGGCACGGTCAGGATCAGTTCCAGGGCGAAGTTCGGGGTCACGAAATAGCTGAAGTCCACTTCAGGGATGACCTTGTTGTTCACACTCAGGCCCAGACCAGTGCTGTCCTTGTTGGCCGAATCCAGATTCACGGCGCGCACGCGCACCAGCCAGGGGCTTTCTTGGGCGGCAGCGCTGAAGGAGGCGCCAGCCAGGGTGGCGATGGCCAGGGCGGCAGCGGCGGTGCGAGCAAAAGTCTTGGTGATCATTTTTTGGCTTCCTATGTATGGGATCAATCAAATCTGTTCCCGATGGAAGCCATTGAATCGCGGCGCGAGGGGTTAACCCTTGATCTGGCGCAAACGCAAAAAGGCCCTCGCGAGGAGGGCCGGTGCCACTTGATTTACCGCAAACAACTCAGCCAAGGCCGAGGCGTTTGCACAACGCCAGCGTCAAGGCCGATTGATTGAGCGTATAGAAGTGGATGCTGGGCGCGCCGCCGGCGATCAGACGCTCGCAGACGCGTGTCATCACCTCCAGGCCGAACTCGCGGATGCTGGCCACATCATCCATATAGCCTTCCATCTTCAGTGCCACCCAGCGCGGGATCTCGATGCCATCGCGGGCCGCGAACTGGGCGATGCGGGCGTAGTTGTGGAAGGGCATGATGCCCGGCACGATGGGCGCGTCCACACCGAGCTTGCGCACTTCGTCGACGAAGTGGAGGTAAGCATCGGGGTTGAAGAAGAACTGCGTGATGGCCGAGTTGGCACCGGCACGCATCTTGGCGGCAAAGTGCTCCAAGTCCTTGGCGGCATAGCGCTGCTGCGGGTGGTATTCGGGGTATGCGGCCACCTCGATCTGCCAGTCCGGGCCCTGGGTCTCGCGGATGAAGGCCACCAGCTCCGAGGCATAACGGAATTCACCGGCGGTGGCCGTGCCGCTGGGCAGATCGCCGCGCAGGGCCACCACGCGGCGAATGTTCTGCGCGCGGTAGGTGGCCAGGATTTCGGCAATGTTCTCGCGCGTGGAGCCCACGCAGGACAGATGCGGTGCGGCCTCATAGCCAGCTGCCGCGATGTCCATCACTGTGCTCAGCGTCTTCTCGCGCGTGGAGCCACCGGCGCCGTAAGTGACGCTGAAGTAATGCGGGTTCAGCACGCTCAGGTCTTGCACCACGGTCTTGAGCTTCTCGGTGCCCACCGGCGTGTTGGGCGGGAAGAACTCGAAGCTGACCGGCACGCGGGGTGTAGCTGTACTCATGGCGTTTCTTTCGCGACCTCGGGCGCTTGCGCCCAGAGGAAAAATTCCTTGTTGCCGTCACCACCGGTGATGGCACTCTCAAAATAGCCCCGCACCTGCCAGCCCTGATCTCGGGCGGCCTGGCGGGCCTGGGTTTCCAGCAGCGGGTATTGCTTGGCGTCCTTGACCAGGCCGCCGCGGGCCAGCGCTTTCTTGCCCAGCTCGAACTGCGGCTTCACCAGCAGCAAGACCTGACCCTGAGGGGCCAGCCAGGCCGCCAGATGCGGCAGGGCGCCTAGCATGGAGATGAAGCTGAGGTCGCCGACGATCAGGGCAAAGCCTTCGGGCGGCGCGTGCTGCACCAGGGCTGAGCCGGCCAGCTCGCGCACATGCAAATGCTCCAGCCCCACCACCTGGGGGTGCTGGCGCAGCTGCTCATGCAGCTGGCTGTGGCCCACGTCCACGCCCACGACCTTGGCCGCGCCCGCTTTCAGCAGGCAGTCGGTGAAGCCGCCGGTGCTCTGGCCCATGTCCAGCACCGTCAGGCCGCTCACATCCAGGCCGCTTTGCTGCAGCGCCCCCTCCAGCTTGAGCCCGCCGCGCGAGACAAAGCGCAGCTCCGCGTCATCGCTGACGCGCAGCTCGCAATGTTCCGGCAACTCTTCACCCGCCTTGCGGATCGCCTGCCAGTCCTTGGGCGCCCGCCACTGCGCCGCGCCGGCCGTAATCAGCCGCTGCGCCGCCGAACGAGTCGGCGCCAGGCCTTTGGAAACTAACAGTTGATCAGCGCGCATAGGTGAAAAGGAAACTCAGTCTTGCAGGGCGTAGCGAGCGGTGCTCAGGCTAGGCGCGGGCGGATCCGCAGACCGGAACGTAGCTCGGGCTACGTGAGGATCTGCGGAGGGACCCGCAACGACGCCTGAGCGCCGCGCAGTAGCCCCACGCCCATCAATAGCGGTAGGTGTTGGGCTTGAAGGGGCCAGTCTTGGGCACACCAATGTAAGCGGCCTGCTCCGCCGTCAACTCACTCAGCTGCGCATTCAGCGTGGTCAGCTGCAGGCGAGCGACCTTCTCGTCCAAGTGCTTGGGCAGCACATAGACCTTGCCGATGTCGTAAGCGTCCTTGTGGGCGAACAGTTCGATCTGGGCGATGGTCTGGTTGGCGAAGCTGGACGACATCACATAGCTTGGGTGGCCCGTGCCGCAGCCCAGGTTCACCAGTCGGCCCTTGGCCAGCAGGATGATGCGACGACCCGAGGGGAAGATCACATGGTCAACCTGCGGCTTGATCTCGTCCCACTCGCAGGATTCCAGCGAGGCGACATCGATCTCGTTGTCGAAGTGGCCGATATTGCAGACGATGGCCTGGTCCTTCATGGCCTCCATATGCTCGCGACGGATCACGTTTTTGTTGCCAGTGGCGCTGACAAAAATGTCAGCCTTGTCGGCGGCGTACTCCATGGTGACGACGCGGTAGCCTTCCATGGCGGCCTGCAGGGCGCAGATCGGGTCGATCTCGGTCACCCAGACTTGGGCCGAAAGGGCGCGCAAGGCCTGGGCCGAGCCCTTGCCCACGTCACCGTAGCCGGCCACCACGGCGACCTTGCCGGCGACCATCACATCGGTGGCGCGCTTGATGGCGTCCACCAGCGATTCGCGGCAGCCATAGAGGTTGTCGAACTTGCTCTTGGTCACCGAGTCATTGACGTTGATGGCGCGGAACAGCAGGCTGCCCTTGGCGGCCATCTCGTTCAGGCGCAGCACGCCGGTGGTGGTTTCCTCGGTCACGCCGATGATCTCGGCGCTCTTGCGGGTGTACCAGCTGCCGTCCTGGGCGACCTTGGCCTTGATGGCGGCGAACAGGATGCGTTCTTCCTCGCTGCCCGGGTTTGCCAGCACGCTCAGATCCTTCTCGGCCTTCTGGCCCAGATGCATCAGCAGGGTGGCATCGCCGCCGTCATCGAGAATCATGTTCGGGCCTTCACCCGCCTCGCCTTTGCCGGCGAATTCGAAGATGCGGTGGGTGTAGTCCCAGTAGTCTTCCAGCGTCTCGCCCTTGTAGGCGAACACCGGCGTGCCCTTGGCAACCAGGGCGGCGGCGGCCTGGTCCTGGGTCGAGAAGATATTGCAGGAGGCCCAGCGCACTTGTGCGCCCAGGGCCTGCAGGGTCTCGACCAGCACGGCGGTCTGGATGGTCATGTGCAGCGAGCCGGTGATGCGAGCACCCTTGAGCGGTTGCGTGGCGGCGTACTCGCGGCGGATGGCCATCAGCGCGGGCATCTCGCTCTCGGCGATGTTCATTTCCTTGCGGCCCCAGGCGGCCAGGCTCAGGTCCTTGATCAGGTATTGGTCGGCGGCCAGCGGGGTGGTGGTGATGGCGGTAGTCATCGGACAGCTCCTTCATGCGAAATATGAAGCCGCTGTCGTCATCGCCGGGGGGAAAGGGTGTCCAGAAGGACAGGCCCGGAGTTCCGAACCTTGCAAACCGATCACCCACGCGAAAACGTCAGCGGGTGAGCGCGGTTGCCATATGGACAGGGCCGAGAGGGGAGGGGCCGCTGTGCAAATTTTTCCGAGCCTGGCCCAGGTCCAGCGAGCCGGATCCAGGTTGCAACGCTCCTCGGAACGCCTGAATTCTAGCCGCATCACTGCAAGTCGCGAGCGGAACAAGCGGGGAATCCCTGGCTAATCGCCGGGCCGGGGTTTCTTCAGCCTGGCTGTTCCATGCCGAGAAAGCAGGCCAGCTTGCTCAGCTCTTGCTCCAATGCCTTGGCAAAGGCCGGGTCGGCGGGCGGGTGGCCTTGCACATAGCCCAGCTGCGCCTGCAGCCGGCCCTCGGTCGCACTGACATTGCCCCAGCCGATCACCTCGCCGCGCCAGAGCAGGGGCAGGGCGTAGTAGCCGAGTTTGCGCTTGGGCGCCGGGGTGTAGGCCTCAAAGCGATAGGCCCAGCCCCAGAAGCGCTCGAAGCGCAGGCGGTCCCAGACGATGGGGTCGAAGGGGGCCAGCAGGCGCGCGGCCTCGTCCAGCTTCCAGCGCTTGGAACTGGGGTTCTCGCCCTCGGGCCAGTACCAGATCTGCCCCTCGACCTCGGCCTGGGGCCAGGTCTTGCGCGCCATGGCCAGGGTTTGGCGCAGCTCGCCGCGCAAATGCGGTGCGCCGTAGCCCAGCAGGCTGCAGAGCTGGCCCAGGCTGCGCGAGGGCAGGGGCGCGTACTTGGCCAGCACCAGCTCTAGCAGGGCCTGTGCTTTCTCATGCGGCGAGCGCGGGTCGGCCTCGTGCACCACGGCGCTGTAAACCCGCTGCCCTTGCTCCCGTTGCTGTACGCGCAGCAAGCCGCGGTAGTGCATGGCGTCGAGCAGATGGGTGGTGGCATTGCTGCTGCCGCCCCAGGCATTGCGGGTGGCACCGAGCTGAAACTCGGCCTGGATCTCGCGCGGGTGGCAGGGGCCATGGGACTGGATGAATGCCTGGATCTCGGCCGCCTGGGCGCGGGTCTTGGCGTCCCAGCTGCGCTTGGCGCTGCGCGGGTGCATGAGCTTGAGGTGCTCGCGCGGCAGGAAGCCGTAGTTGACCAGGCAGTCTTCTTCCACGGCCAGGCGGGCATAGCGCCGCTCCAAGTCGCCGGCGCGGTAGTCTTTGACGCGGTGCCGCAGGGTCAGGTCTTGCGCGCGGGCCGGGGCGCGGATCGGATCCGCCTGCACAAAGCCCAGACGCTGGATGGCCTGCGGCAGGCTGGTCGGCTTGAACAGGCTGCGGGCCACGGCATGGCGCCGCAGGTCTTCGAGTGTGATGGTCTTGCTGTTGACGCCCATGAGCGGCCCTCCTGGGCGCGGAGCATAGGCAAGGGGCTGTGGTTTTGTCCAGCTGTTTCAGTGCTTGGGTGTGGCGCGCAGCAACTCCCTCTGCTCCACCGTGTCGAGCAGCATTTCGTAGCTGAAGAAACGGTTGCGGCCATGTGCCTTGGCCGTATAAAGCGCGTCATCGGCGCGAATCAAGAGGCCCTCGGCCGTGGTCGACGCGTCGGGAATGCAGGTCGTGATGCCGCCGGACAAGCTGACGTGGCCGGCGACGGGCGAATCCGGGTGCGCGATATGGGCATGGGTCACGAGATGGGTCAGGGTGCGGGCATAGGTCATGGCGCCCGAGCGTGGTGTGTTGGGCAGGACCAGGGCGAACTCCTCACCGCCATAGCGGGCCACGCAGTCGCTCGGGCGGCGACAGGCCTCGCTGAGCAGTCGTGCCACTTGGCGCAGGCAGCTGTCGCCCTCCACATGGCCCAGGCTGTCGTTGTAGCGTTTGAAGAAGTCCACATCGCAGAGAACAAGCGTCAGCGGCGTGCCTTCCCTCCTGGCTCGCCCGATTTCTTCATGCAGCCTGGCGTCGAGCGCGCGGCGGTTCATCAGTCCGGTCAGGCTGTCAATGCTGCTCAGCTCCTGCAATTGCGCGTTGGCCCGGCGCAATTCCTCGGACATCTCCAGCAGCCGTTGCCGCATGCCTATCAGGCGCTGCATGGCGCGCAGCTTGGCATGCAAGATCATCGGTGACAGGGGCTTGATCAGGTAGTCGTCGCCGCCGGCGTCGATGCCCTGCCAGATGTCCTCATCTTGGTCGCGCTGAGAAAGAAAAAGGATCGGTGTCCAGCCCCCTGGCTCGGCCGCGCGCATGGCGCGGGCAGTCCAGTAGCCGTCGCGGCCCGGCATTTCCACATCCAGCAGGACCATATCAGGCCGGTAGCGGATGAACAGTTCCAGGGCCCATTCCCCGCTGTCGGCTTCGATGACGCGGTGGCCCACCCGGTCCAGCTCGGCGCTGACGGCGACGCGGGTGGCGCTTTGATCGTCAACGATCAGTACGGTGAGTGGGTTCGGCGAGGTGATGGCCATGGGCGGATCCGCGGTTTGACGGTGCGGTGGTCAGCCGGCCGGGCGCGGGTGTTTCGCGCGGTCGCTCCACTCGTCCATGCGCTATCGGCGTTCAAGGGCCCGGCTTGAGTGCACCAAGCGCTTGTCGCGCTGTTTTTTGCTTCAGAACCGCGCGCGGTGGCCGATAAAGAGAACACAGAGCCGATGGGTGCCTACCGCTGTGCGTGAGGCGTCCTGTCGGGATCTCCGGCCTGTTGAGGAGGGGCGCGTCAGGGCCTCCTCCTCTTTGTGCCTGGCCGGTCTGCGAGCTCCTCTTGTGTTGAAAAGGGCAGGCGTCTCCGCCTGGGCATGTACATGACCGAAACCACCCAACTTGAAGCCAAGGTGCTGCTGCTCGAGCATGATGCGGCGCAATTCCAGGTCTTGAACGAGTTCTGCCGCGAGGTCGGCCTGATGGCGCTGCCGCGCTCGGCCGCCGATGCCTTGGCGACGCTGGCGCAGAACAAGGACCTGGGTGGCGTGCTGCTGGCCGAGGACCTGCCTTGTGACGGCCCCGACGGCTTGCATCTGGCGCGCGCCATCCACAAGCTCCGGCCCGAGCTGCCCATCTTTCTGCGCCGCACCACCGAGCGCCAGCTGGCGCCCGAGGAAGAGGTGGTGGTGCGCCACCGCTGGAACACCGGCGACCTGGCCCATCTCAAGGCGGCGGTGGAGTACACCATCTTCAGTCTGCGTTACCCGACCAGCCTGGTGCATGGCATCGTTGACCTGACCCGTTCGGCCCTGGGCGCCATGTTCCCGAATGCCTTGGTGGTGTCGGAGTCGCCCTATGTGGTGCATGACCGCATCATCCATGGCGAGGTGTCGACCCTGATCGCCATCGAGAGCACCTGGTGCCGCGGCTACATGATGCTGCAGACCGAGGAAAGTGCCCTGCGCCAGGGCCTGATCCAGGGCTTCAGCTATGCCGGCATCGGCGGCGACCTGAACTTCCGCGAGCTCAACAATATGCTCGGCGAGACCACCAATCTGATCTGGGGTGCGTTCAAGAACCGCTACATCCCGCCCCAGGCCTTTGCCAATCAGCAGACGCAGGTGCCCATCGTCATCAACCACGAGCACAAGTACATCAGCTTTGGCTCGCAAGACCCGCAGCTGTGCATACGCTACCAGCTGTCTGACCCCTTCCGGCCGGGCCTGCCGCCCTTGATGATCGTGCAGCGCTTCATCTTCAACCTGCACTGGTCACCCGATGAGTTTGCCGAGTTCGATGCGGCGGCCCCGACGGTCAGCCCCACCGGTGAGCTGGATCTGTTCTGAGCGAATGACCCCTTGAATGAGCCCGCAACTGCGGCAGCGTGAGGAGAGAAAAATATGGCGAATGTTCTGGTGGTTGACGACTCCGCCACCATGCGTGAGATCGTGGCGGGCTATTTGAATCAAAACGGCTTTCAAGTGGCCGTGGCCTCCGATGGCCGTGACGGGCTGCTGCAGCTGCGCAGCGACCCCGGCATCAAGCTGATCGTCAGCGACGTCAATATGCCCAATATGGATGGACTCACCATGGCCGACAAGATCCGCAAGGAGCTGGGCAACAAAGACGTGCGCATCATCATGCTGACCACCGAAGACAACCCGGCCATGCGCGCGCGCGGCAAGGAGGTCGGTGTCACGGGCTGGATCGTCAAACCCTTCCGCGGCGACGCGGTGCTGGCGCCGTTCAAGAAATTCTGCGGATTGAGCTGAAACCTGCGCCCATGAAAAAAGGCCGCTCCGGGGTGCCGGAGCGGCCTTTTTTGGTTGGGACAAGAAATGCTGCAGTCCTCGCCGCAGCCGGGGTCTTGGCTCGTCAGTTCTTTGGTCTCTGCTCACGCTGCTTCGCAGCATGAGCATCGCCCGCGGACCGATGCCTCGCTGGCGCGAGGTGGGCCTTACAGCCCAGCTGCAGCAAGCAGAGCGGCAGACTTGTGGGCTTCGCTCACATCGCTGCGCGATATGAGCGAAGCCCCAAAGCGGCGGGTTCGCCTTCGGCGTCCTCTGGCCCTTAAAGGCCAGCCGCTGCACGCAGCGCAGCCGCTTTGTCGGTCCGCTCCCACGTGAACTCGGGCTCTTCGCGGCCGAAGTGGCCGTAGGCGGCGGTCTTGGTGTAGATCGGGCGCAGCAGGTCCAGCATCTGGATGATGCCCTTGGGGCGCAGATCGAAATGCTCGTTGACAAGGGCGGCCAGCTTCTCGTCGCTGATCACGCCAGTGCCTTCGGTATAGACGGTCACGTTCATCGGGCGGGCCACGCCGATGGCGTAGGCCACTTGGATCTGGCACTGGCGGGCCAGGCCGGCGGCGACGATGTTCTTGGCCACATAACGGGCTGCGTAAGCGGCCGAGCGGTCGACCTTGCTTGGGTCCTTGCCCGAGAAGGCGCCACCGCCGTGCGGGCAGGCGCCGCCATAGGTGTCGACGATGATCTTGCGGCCGGTCAGGCCGCAATCACCTTGCGGGCCGCCGATGACGAAGCGGCCGGTCGGGTTGATCAGGTACTTCGTGTCCTTCAGCCATTCCTTGGGCAGCACCGGCTTGATGATCTCTTCGATCACCGCCTCGATGAACTCGGGCTTCATCTTGGAGCCGTCGCTCATCTCGGGCGCGTGCTGGCTGGACAGCACCACGGTGTCGATGCTGTGCGGCTTGCCGTCCACATAGCGCATGGTCACCTGGCTCTTGGCGTCCGGGCGCAGGAAGGGCAGACGGCCGTCCTTGCGCATCTGCGCCTGGCGCTCGACCAGACGGTGGGCATAGTAGATCGGCGCCGGCATCAGCTCCGGCGTCTCGTCACAGGCGTAGCCGAACATCAGGCCCTGGTCGCCGGCGCCGATGTTCAGGTGGTCGTCGCTGGCGCGGTCCACGCCTTGGGCGATGTCATTGCTCTGCTTGTCATAGGCCACCAGCACCGCGCAGCCCTTGTAGTCGATGCCGTACTCGGTGTTGTCGTAGCCGATGCGCTTGATGGTGTCGCGAGCCACCTGGATGTAGTCCACGTGCGCATTGGTGGTGATCTCGCCGGCCAGCACCACGAGGCCGGTGTTGGTCAGCGTTTCGGCCGCGACACGGGACAAGGGGTCCTGGGTGAAGATTGCGTCGAGAATCGCATCCGAGATCTGGTCGGCTACCTTGTCCGGGTGACCCTCGGAGACGGATTCAGAAGTAAAGAGAAAATCGTTCGCCACTTTTACACTCCAGTTGATAGTTCGACGGCGTTGCCGGACTGTCTGGTTTGGAGACGCGGCGAACGCTTTAGCAGCATTTGTTGAGCATCGCTGCCCGGCGGACCCCTCAATCTCTCGAACAAGGCCCGCATCGCCCCGCAAGTTGTTCAGTAACTCGGCGATGCGCTGATTATAGAAATATGTTTGTGCTACTTCGCCTGCTCTCCAAATGCCCCCTGCGGCTGCTCCATGCTTTCGGGGCCCTGGCCGGTTGGCTGACCTTCCTGGCCTCAAGCACCTACCGGCGCCGCTATCGGGCCAATGTGGCTCAGGCCGGTCTGGCTTGGCCGGCGGTACGCGGCGGCGTGGCCGCGGCCGGGCGCATGATTGCCGAGCTGCCCTGGCTGTGGCTGCGCCCGCCGGGCACGCCGCTGGGCGATCGGGTCAGCTGGGACGGCGCCGAACTGATCGCGCAAGCCCTGCAGGAGCGGCGCGGTCTGGTACTGATGACGCCGCATCTGGCTTGCTTTGAGATCTGCGCCCAGGCCTATGCCGAGCGCTTTGCGGAAAGCGCGAAGGCGCCCATCACCGTGCTGTTTCGGCCGGCCCGCCAGGCCTGGTTGCGCGAGGTGGTCGATGGCTCGCGTGGCCGTCCCGGGCTGGACACAGCGCCCGCCAATTTGGCCGGGGTGCGGCAAATGATTCGCGCCCTGCGCCAGGGCCACACCATCGGCCTGTTGCCCGACCAGGTGCCGCCCGATGGCCTGGGCGTCTGGGCGCCCTTCTTCGGCCGGCAGGCCTACACCATGACCTTGGCCAGCCGTTTGCTGCAGCAGACCGGCGCGCGCGCGCTCCTGATTTGGGGTGAGCGTCTAGAGAAGGGCCGCGGATATGTGGTGCATGTGCGACCCGGCCCCGAGATCGGGCGCGAAATCACGCCAGAATCGGCCGCCCTGCTCATCAATCAATCCATGGAACAGCTGATCTGCCTGGCGCCCAGCCAATACCTCTGGGGCTACCACCGTTACAAGCAGCCGCGTGGCCTGGACATTGCGGCCGCTCCGGCTGCCGCAACTGCTCCTGCCGCCGAAGCGGAGCGTTGAATGCTGTCCACCTGGGGTGCCAAGTTCCTGATCGGCCTGCTCTGGCTTCTTCATTTCCTGCCGTTGTCGCTGCTCGCGGCCCTGGGTCGTGGCTTGGGGAGCTTGCTGTGGGTGTTGGCGCGTTCGCGCCGGCGCATCGCCTTGCGCAATCTCGAACTCTGCTTTCCCGAGCTCGATGCCGCCCAGCGCCTGGCGCTGGCGCGTGAGCATTTCGCCTGGATGGGCCGAAGCGTGCTGGAGCGCGGCCTGCTCTGGTTTGCGCCGGCCGAGCGCCTGCAGCGTCTGATGGAAATCAAGGGTGATATCCAGCTGGCCCAGCGCGGCGAAACGCCGGTGATGTGGTTGCTGCCTCATTTCGCCGGCCTGGAATGGTCGGCGCCGGCCCTGATGCTGAATCAGAGCTGCCCCGGCGTGGATGTGTATTCGCGCCAGAGCAACCCGGTCTTCGATGCGCAGCTGCTCGCCGGTCGCGCGCGTTTCGGCAAGACCGCTTTTGTCGATCGCCATGACGGCATCCGCCCGGTGCTGCGCCTGATCCGCGAGGGCTATGCCTTTCTGAACGCGCCGGACATGGACTTCGGCGCCAAGGACTCGGCCTTCATTCCCTTCTTCGGTGTGCCCGCTTGCACCCTGCTGGCGCCTGCCAAGATCGCACGCAGCATGGGCATGACGGTCCAGCCCCTGGTCGTGACCATGAAGCCGGGCGGTCAGGGCTATCTGATCGAGGCCTTTGCACCGCCCGCAGGCTACCCGAGCGGCGATCTGGAGGCCGACGCGCGCGTGCTCAACGCCTGGCTGGAAGCGCGCATCCGCGAGAACCCCGCCCAGTACCTCTGGGTGCACAAGCGCTTCAAGACCCGCCCCGAGGGCGCGCCGTCCTTGTACTGAGCGAGGCCTGTTGGCGCGCTCGGGCCAGTTCATTGGCCAGGCGTGCCGGTTCTGCCGAATCACTGCTTGCAGGCAGCACCACCCGGTGCGCCTTGTTTTCCTCTGTGTCGCCCGCAAAGCTGGCGCCGAGCAGGCCGGCGGCAAGTCGCCACAGGCCCGGCTCGGCAGGGCGGCCGACCTGGCTGTGGTTGCTGCCCCCGCCTCCTTCCATGCTGCGCGCCTGACTGCTCATGGCTGGGATGGGGCTGGCCAGCAGCAGCGGCGCTAGCGCGCGCGCCACCACCGGCGCTGCCGCACTGGTGCCGCTGAGCCGGGCCCAGCTGCCGCTCAAGGCGCCGGCGCAGAGCAGGCCATAGACGGCCGCGCTCTCGTCGGCGGCACCGTAGGCGCTGATGCCGACCGTCGGGGAATAAGCACTGCGTGAGCCATCTAGCGCGCGTGCTGCGCCGACCACCACGGTGTAGCGGCCGCTGGCCAGACTGCTCAGCGCGCTGCCGCCATCCAGGCTCAGGCCGCCGCTGCAGCCGGTGATGAAGGATTGCAGCAGAGGCCGGCTCGAGCGCCCTGGCGTGTCGCGCTGCAGCCAGGCCGCCAGGCGCAAGGGCCGTTTGCTGTCATCGCTGCTGCGACTGATCTCCAACTGCCAGACCCCAGCGCATTCGCCGGCTCGCTCGCCGCTGCAGGGCGCGAGCGCCAGCAAGGCCTGGGCGCGGCCTGCGCCGGCGAGCTGAAAGTACAGACCGGCCAACGGTCGTTCCGGCGTGCCGGGCAGCAGGCGATCTTCGCCCAGCCCCGCCTCCAACACCTGCCCGCTCGGGCTTTGCAGGCGCAAGCGCAGGCTGCTGAAGGCTTGTGGGTCCTCGGCGAAGAACCACAGCTCCATGAAGCTGTCGGTGGCATCGCCGGGAATGGTGTGCCAGTGCAAGCCGGCCTTTTGCATCTGAGGGTCTAACTGGCCACGTGCATGCCATGGCTCTTGTGCGGCATTGCCCGCCGCCACGGTGATGGCCAGCTGCGGGTGGCTGAGTAACAGCTCATCCATGGCCTCTTCCAGCAGCGAGTGGCCGTCATGCGGGCCAGCCAGGGCACCGATGCTGATGTTGATCAGCACCCGGGCACGCGGGCCGGCGCGGCGCAGGATGTAGTGGATGCCGTCCAGGATGTAGGCGTCGGCAGCGGCGCCGCTGCTGTCCTCCGGGCCAGGTTCTGGCACGTCCACGAACAGCAACTCGGCTTGCTCGACCGGGTCGGCCCGGTCGCCGGACCGCATGGGCACCGCGCTGGCCGGCAGCGCCTGTTCGCGCGCCAGCCCCCCGGCGATGTCCAGCACCTGGTGGCCATGCAGCATCGGCTGCAGCTGGCCTTGCGCGTCGAGCGGATAGCCCAGGCGCCGGTAGGTCGCAGCTTCGTCCTCGGCGCTGTCCAGGCCCGGCAGCAGGGCGGCGATCGCGGTTCGCCCCAGGGCTCGGCCATAGCCGAAGTCGGCCGGGCAGTGCCAGGGGCTGCCCGCCTGGCCTTCGCTGCGCCGGCCTTGCTCCCAGAGGCCGACCAGGCGCGACTGCGCCGCGCCCTCGCCCTGCCAGGCGCGTCGGTAGGCTCGGTGCAGCAGGGCGCAGTGCTTGTCGATCACGCCGATCACCAGCGGCGCATCGGCCATGTCCTCGCGCTCGGGCAGGCGGTGCTCAGCCGCCTCAAGGCACTGCCCGGGCAAGGGCAGGGACAGGGCAGCCTCCGCCACGGCCGCGTTCAATCCATTCAAGGCGGCGCGCTCCACCCAAGCGCAGCAGAAGCGGCTGTTCAGGGCAGGGTCGAGATACGCCGGCGGCAGCTGAATGCCGGCGCGGCAGCTCAGCGCCTGCGGCGAGCTCTCGAGCGGCAGCTTGATGAGCAGTGGCAGTTGCGGTGCGCCGTGCCGGCTGCGGGCCGCTGCCTTTGCAAACGCGGCATGGCCGCTGAAGCCGGTGTCCTGTGCCCAGCTCAGGTAGGGGTCGCGTGGCTGCGGCGTGGTTGGGGTGGGCGGGGCGGTGGCGGGCATGGCCTCACACCCATTCCGCGCGGGCCAGACTCCAGAGCTTCTGCAGCATCGGCAGGTCAGGGCCGGGCAGCCAGCCCGGCGCGCCGCGCCCGTGCTCGTCCTCAAAGGCCTGGCCCTTGGCGCTGAAGTCGCGCGTGCCGGCGCCGGCCAGGTCCAGCTTGAGGCCGTCGTAGCTGGCGCCGCGCCAGCGGCGCACCGGCTCGCAGGCGGCCAGCAGGTAGGCGGCCAAAGCGTCGCCCATCAGGCGGCCAACTTCGCAGTCGACCGGGAAATGCACGCCAGCGACGATGCGGTTCTCCGAGATGCGCGTGGCCAGGCGTCGCAGCAGCTGCTTCTGTACGGCGTTGTCATCGGGCCGGCCGGGCGCCTCGGCCAGGGCGCCAAGCAGGGTGGCGCTGACATGTGCTTCGAGCGCATGGCCGGCCGGAAAGCTGGGGTGCATGGGCACCTCGATCATGGGCTGGATCTGGGCCGTGAAGGCGCTTGGTCGCGGCACGGCCAGCGCCTGCTTGAAGCGCATGCAGACGGCATAGCTGAACTGCAGCGCCACCTTGAGCAGCTCGGTGGTCTTGGCATGGCGCCCGGACTGCAGGTTCAGCACGCTGGCGAAGTAGGCGATCGGCGGCGCCACTTGGGTCAGGACTTCGGCCGTGCGGCTGTCGCGCAGCGGCGCCAGGGCCTGCACCCTTTGTAGATGGGCCAGCAGGAACTCCTGGCTGGGCCGGCTGACGCGCAGCAGGGGCTTCAACGCACCCTTGGGCCCGCTGGCCGCTTGCAGCTCGGCCCAGTGCTCACCGCTGTGGCCAGTTATGGGCTTGGAGCCGAAGCGCAGCTGGGTCAGCAGTTCGAAGTGAAGCAATGCGGCACGCACCTCAATGCCGTTGGCGCGCATCAGATGATCGGCCGGGTCGAAGGCCGGCATCGGGCCCAGGCGTTGCTGCAGGTCTTGCAATGCGCTGCGCTCGGCCGGGCTCAGGCCGGCCAGCAGCTCCTCGCGGCTGGCGCCCAGACCCTGCACCAGCAAAGGGTTGTAGGGCTGCCCGTCATAACCCTCCTTGCTGAAGCCGCCTGTGTAGGAGGCAGCCCCGGCATAGGACGCCGCACCCGCATACGAGGCCGCCCCGGCATAGGACTGCACACCGGCATAGGAAAAACCAGAGTTCGCCATGAAAGCTCCGCCTTCGCGTTAAGGGGCAGGCCCGCGCCGCCCGGGTTCAGGAAGATCGCTGCCTTGCGCTCACAGCTCCGGCAGGCCCGCGGTCTGCAGCGCCATTGCACAGCGCGCCGCGAATGCGGTGCCGCGGCCGGGGTAGCGGGTGTTGAAGCTGTGCAGGGAGTAGCTCGGATCCAGGCCGCGCAGAGCCTGCACCGCTTCGCTGGCCTGGGCCAGCTGGCCGTTGAGCGCGCGGGCGATGGCCAGGGTGCGCAGAGTCGGCAGGTGGCGCCGATTGGCGCTCAGCGAGCGACTGGCCAGCACGATGGATTCGTTGAGCCGCCCGGCCGCCAGCAGGGCGTGGGCGGCGAAGGAATCGAAGTAGTAGCGCATCGGGTCCAGCGGTGACAAAAGCATGGCCATGCCGGCCGCGTCGGCCGCCGCCTGGCCCTGGTCACGGTAGACATGGACGGCCGAGAGGTAGAGCCAGGCCAAGGCCTCGTTGGCGTTCTCGGCGATGGCGGCCTTGAGCTGGGCCTCGGCCTGATCCAGCTCGCCCAGCAGATAAGCATGCACCAGGCCATCGATCGCCAGACCCAGGGCGCGGTCGCCTTCGCAATGCAGGGCCTGCTGCGCCGCTTGCTGGGCCAGACGGGTGTCGGCCTCGATGTCTCGGCTCTGTCCGCGCGCGACATTCATGACATGCCATTTGGCCAGCCAGGCCTGGGCCTCGCCGGCCTTGGGGTGGCGCTGCACGAGATGGTCCAGCAGCTCGCGGGCTTGCAGGAACTCGGCCGAACAGCTGCGGTGCACCAGGGTCATGGCCTTGAACAGCAAGGTGTAGCTGTCCAGGTCGTCGAGGGCGGGCAGCAGACCGGCGCGTGCGACCTCGCCAAAGATCGCTTGCGAGACACCGCTGACCACTTCGCGGCCAAAAGGGTTCTCGGGCGAGCGCGCCAAATGCACTGGCAAGCTGACGGTCCGGGCCCAGAGTTCCTGGCCGCTGGCCGTGTCCACCATGCGGATCTGCGCGTGCAGCAGCCGGCCTTCCTGGTGCACTTCGCCCGAGAGCACATGGCTGGCCTTCAGGCGTTGCTGCAGCTCGGCCGCGGCCGGTTGGCGATGGCGGAAGGCGGCGGCGCTGAGGCTGGAGATCAAATGCCAGGCCTTGTTCTGTGCCAGCCCGCGGCTCAAGCCATAGCCGACCAGCTCGGCATAGACCGGGTCGCAGCGCTGGCCCTCGGCCACGCGCAGAGGCAGCAGCACCAGGGTGGGCTTGTTGGCCAGAAAGTCGCCCCAGCCCTGTTCGGCCTCAGGCCTGGGCAAGAGCCGGAACAGGCGCAACGAGCGCTGCAATTCGGGGAACTCGGGCTCGCCGGCGTATTCCAGCTCGGCGTCGAGGCCGGCGACGATCTGGTCGCGCAAGGCCTCCGAGAGCAAGACCTCACCGGGCACTGCCAGCTCGGCCAAGGCGGTGGCGGCCGCCGCGCCTTGTTCGGCCTGGCGCAGATCGGCGCCGATGCGGTAACGGCTGGGCCGCTGGGCCTCGAAGCGCTGGATGTGCAGGGCCGCGCTGACGGCCTGATCGCTGCGCGCAAAGCTGAGCAGCAGGCGGCGGGTCTGGCGGGTGAATTCGATCCCCTCGCTGTCGGCCGGCAGGGCGTTCTGCAGGCTCTCCAGCAGGGCGGCCCAGGCCTGGTCGCGGGGCTCATCGGGCGAGTCGGCCGCCAGTGTGACGGCAAGCAAAGCGGGCTGGGCTTCGGCGAAGGCCGACCAGGACGATGCGGAAGTGCCGACTGCTGCGGGCGTCATGGCCTGCAGTGTCGGGCGCAGGTGGCGATTGATCAAGGCCTGCCGCGCGCAAACGCAACAGAGCAGCCCTGATAATGCCGCGATGAATCTGCGCTTCACCAAGATGCAGGGCGCCGGCAATGATTTCTGTGTCATTGACGCGACCCGGCAAGCCCTGACCCTCAGCCCCGCGCAATTGCAGCGCCTGGGCGACCGGCGCTTCGGTGTCGGCTGCGACCAGATCCTGGTGATCGAGTCCAGCAGCACGCCCGGCGTGGACTTCCGTTACCGCATCTTCAATGGCAGCAGCGGCGCCGAGGTCGAGCATTGCGGCAATGGTGCGCGCTGTTTTGTGCGTTATGTGAATGAGAAAGGCCTGTCGGCCAAACGCAGCATCCGCGTCGAGACGCTCAACAAGCAGCTGGAGCTGCACCTGCGCGAGGACGGTCGGGTCAGCGTCGACATGGGTGCCCCCGTCTTCGATCTGGCCCAGCTGCCCTTCGATGCCGAGGGCCTGAGCCCGCGCTTGCAGGCGGGCTTCGAACTCTGGCCGCTGGCCGAGCTCGGGGTTGAGCTGGCCGTGCTGTCCATGGGCAATCCGCATGCGGTGCTGCTGGTGCCGGACAGCGAGGCCGCGCCGGTCGAGCAGCTGGGGCCGCGCATCGAGACCCACGCGCGCTTTGCGCGCAAGGTCAATGTCGGCTTTCTGCAAGTGCTTTCCCGCTCCAGCGTGCGCCTGCGTGTGTTCGAGCGTGATGCCGGCGAAACGCTGGCCTGCGGCACCGGCGCCTGCGCGGCCGTGGTGGCGGGCATACGCCTGGGCTTGCTCGATGAGGCCGTCGAGGTGCAGACCCACGGCGGTCTGCTGAAGATTGAATGGGCCGGAGGCAGCGCCGCAGGTGCGGCCGCCGGTTTGGACGCGCCGGTGTTCCTGACCGGGCCGGCGCAAACCGTGTTTGAAGGAGAGATCTCGCTGTGAGCCAAGCCCCCACCATCACCGAGCAGGACATTGCTGAGTTCCTGGCGCGCACGCCCGGCTTTTTCGAGCGCCACGCCGAGTTGCTGGCCACGGTGCAGCTGAGCCACCCGCATGGTGCCCGCGCGGTTTCTCTCCAAGAGCGCCAGGCCGAGATGCTGCGCGAGAAGATCAAGGGCCTGGAGTTCAAGATCATGGAGATGATCCGCAACGGCCAGGACAATGTGGCCATTGCCGACCGCCTGCATCGCTGGACCCAAGCCTTGATGCTGACCACCGCGGTCGCCGAGCTGCCGGCGGTGCTGCTCAAGGAGCTGCGCCACCAGTTCATGATTCCTCAGGCCGGTCTGCGCCTGTGGGGCGTGGCCGGGGCCTTGGCCGAGCATGAGTGCGCGCGTGCGGTCAGTGGCGATGTGAAGAGTTTCGCCGCCAGCCTGAGTCAGCCCTATTGCGGTGTGAACTCGGGCTTCGAGGCGGCCGGCTGGCTGCGCGCCGCCGACGGCAGCGAGGGCGGCGCCACCTCCTTGGCCCTGATTCCCCTGACCCACGGCACGCCGGCGCGCAGCTTCGGCCTGCTGGTCCTGGGCTCGCCCGACCCGACGCGTTACACGGCCGAGATGGGCACCGAGTTCCTGGCCCGTGTCGGCGACATTGCCAGCGCCGCTCTGGCGCGCTGCCTGCCCGCCCCAGCCGCCAGCGATGAGCAAGCCGCGGCAGCCGCTGACTGAGGCGGTGGATGAGGTGGAGGCGGCGCCCGCCCTGGCGCCGCTGCTGCAGACCTATCTCGACCATGTGCGCGTACAGCGCCGCCTGGCAGCGCGCACCCTGGAGATCTACGGTGCCGCCTTGCTGCGTCTGCAGCTTCTGGCCGCTGAGTCCGGTGTCGAACTCCTGCAGCTGAGCAGCCCGCAGGCGCGGCGCTGGGCGGCGCGCCTGCACGGGGGCAGCGAGGGCCAGAGCGGCCTGGGGCCGCGCAGCATTGCCTTGCAGCTCTCGGTCTGGCGCGGCCTGTACCGCTGGCTCGGGCGGGAAGGGCGCATCGCCCTCAACCCCTTCGAGGGCTTGCGGGCGCCCAAGGCGGCCAAGCCCCTGCCCAAGGCTTTGGCGGTGGACGACGCAGTGCGCCTGGCCTCCTTTGAAGATGCCGGCGCCGGCCAGGACCCGCGCCTGGAAGCGCGTGACCGCTGCATCGTCGAGCTGCTCTATGGCTGTGGCCTGCGCGTCAGCGAGCTGGAGGGACTGGACGCCCAGGCGGGCCCGAGCGCGCGCGGTTGGGTCGATCTGGCCGCGGGCGAAGCCCATGTGCTGGGCAAGGGCGCCAAGCGCCGCTCTGTGCCGGTCGGTCGCGCGGCCTTGCTGGCCCTGCAGGCCTGGCTGCTGCTGCGGCCGCAGCTGGCGCGGGGTGACGAGGCGGCCCTGTTCGTCGGCCCGCGTGGCGCCCGCCTGGCGGCGACGCAGATCCGCGCTCGGCTCAAGATCCGCGCGCTGGCCGCTGGCATGCCCACGCATGTGCACCCGCATATGCTGCGCCACTCCTTTGCCAGCCATTTGCTGCAGTCCAGCGGTGACCTGCGTGCGGTGCAGGAGCTGCTGGGTCACGCCCATATCACGACCACCCAGGTCTACACGCAGCTGGACTTTCAGCACCTGGCCCAGGTCTACGACCGCGCCCACCCGCGCGCCAAGAAACAAGCGTCCGAAGATCAATAGCCTCCTCGCCATGTTCAAACCCACGTCGACTTCCCTGGCCGCTGCCGGCTTTTTCTTGGCCCTGAACGCTGCCGCCCAGACGCCCGCCGGTGGCGCTGCCACGCCCATGGCGCGCATCGCCGAATCCCGCCCGGCCGCGATCGAAAGCAACTGGACGCCCTTGCGCCTGCCCACCGGCGAGCGCATCGCCTTGCTCGGTGGCAGCTACCTGATGGCCATCAACGAAGAGTGGGGTTTCGGCCCCAGCGTCTACGGCGCAGCCAAGGGCAACTACGGCGGTCTGTTCACGGTGGGTCTGACGGCGCAGCGACGCTGGCGCCTGGGCCAGAACACCCATCTGGCGGCCGGCCTCTATGCCGGCGCCGGCGGAGGCCTCAGCTCCAGCCAAGTGCGTTTCGGTGGCGGCCTGATGCTCCGGCCCGAACTGTCCATCCGCACCGAGATGGGTCCCTGGTATGCCGGCGTGTCACTCAACCATGTGCGCTTCCCCAGTGGCAATGTGCACGGCAATAGCGTCGGCTTTGTGCTCGGCCGCTCCGGCAGCTTTGCCGGCTTCTCGCCTCTGGACGCAGGTCGCCCGGGCCTGGCTTCGCAGCGTACCGGCCTCGGCTTTGACGAGATCGCTGTGCAGGCCGGCTTCTACAAGCCGCGCAGCAGCACCCGCAACCGCAGCGGCGTCGCCAGCACCGCGCGCATGGGCAAGGCTGGGGCCGACCTGCGCCATTACATCGCCGAGGGCAGCTGGTGGGGTGTGGAAGCTTCGGGCGCGGCCCAGGGTGGCGCCGATGGCTTTATGGAAGTGCTGGCCAATGCCGGCCAGGACTGGGCGCTCGGCCACCCCTCCTTGCGCGTCGGCGGCCAGCTGGCCCTGGGCTTGGGTGGTGGCGGCAATGTCGACACCGGCAGCGGCTGGCTCTTGCGTGCCGGGCCGACCCTGCGCTGGCAAACGCCCTGGGGCCCCAGTCTGCGCTTGGACGCCGGGCTGGCGCGCGCCACGGCCGGAAATTTCAAGGCCAGTTTTGTGCGTCTGGGACTGAGCATGCCGCTGGACCGGGGACCGCGCTTCGGCGCCTTCGGCCTCGATGACGTGCCCGGCACGGTCCGCACTCAACAGTTGTTCACCAGCATCCAGCACCTGCCCAAGGTCCGCTTCAAGGATGGCCGGAAGGAAGCCGTCACCCATCTCGGACTGATGATGACGCGCGAGCTCTCGCGCTCGGTCTACGGCACGGCCCAGGCCGGCAGCGCCGCATGGGGCTCGGCCGGGGCTTATTCCTATGGCCTGGTTGGTCTCGGTCTGCAAACGCAGCCTCTTGCCAGTCAGCCGCGCTGGCGGGTTGGCGCCGAACTGCTGGCCGGCGCGGCCGGCGGCGGTGGTGTGGCCGTGCGCAGCGGCGCGGTGCTGCAAGGCGAGGCCTGGACCCAGCTCAACCTCGGTGAAGAAGAACGCCTGCGCCTGCGTCTGGGCCTGGGCGAGTGGCGCACGCTGCGCGGCGCTCAGCAGTCCAGCCCGGTGCTCAATGTCTCGGTCGGCTATGCCTTCGGTAGCTTGGTGCGCTGACACCTGAATCCACAAGAAAGCAGATCATTCGATGAAGAAAATCGTCATCCGC
Source organism: Kinneretia sp. DJ1R-11 (assembly GCF_025717595.1). Taxonomy (NCBI): domain Bacteria; kingdom Pseudomonadati; phylum Pseudomonadota; class Betaproteobacteria; order Burkholderiales; family Sphaerotilaceae; genus Roseateles; species Kinneretia sp. DJ1R-11. The sequence goes on along the minus strand of NZ_JAJIRR010000001.1, from coordinate 217,743 downwards.
GCCGGCAAGGAGCGCTCGCTGGAGCGCCGCCACCCCTGGGTGTTTGAAAGCTCGGTCGCGCGCGGCAATGCAGATGCCGGTGAGACCGTGCGGGTCGAGTCGGCCGAAGGCGCCTTTCTGTGTTGGGCCGCCTTCAGCCCGCAGTCGCAGATCCGCCTGCGCGCCTGGAGTTTCGAGGAAGGCCAGCGCATCGACGCGGCCTTCTTCCGCCAGCGCATTGACCGCGCGCTGGCGGTGCGCGCCCGCTTGCCGATTGCCTCGGACGCGCTGCGCCTGATCCACGGCGAGGCAGATGGTCTGCCTGGCCTGATTGTTGACCGCTATGCCGACACCCTGGTGGCCCAGTTCCTGTCCAGCGGTGCCGAACGCTGGAAGCCGGTCATTGCCGACCACCTCTTGGCGGCCACGGGCCTGAGCCGGCTCTACGAGCGCTCGGATGCGCAGGTGCGGGAACTCGAGGGCTTGCCCCAGACGACGGGTTGGCTCCGTGGCGAAGGCGCCACAGAAGTGACGATCAGCGAACACCAGTGGCACCTGACTCTGGATGTGGCCGAGGGTCACAAGACCGGTTACTACCTCGATCAGCGCGACAACCGCAAGAAATTCGCCGACACGGTGCGCCAGTACGGCTGCCAGTCGGTGTTGAACTGCTTCAGTTACACGGGCGGCTTCTCGGTGGCCGCTCTGGCGGGGGGCGCCGAGGAGGTGGTCAGCGTCGATTCCTCGGCGCCAGCTCTGGCCCGCGCCACGGCCCATGTGGCGCTGAACGGCTTTGCGCCTGCTTTGCACCGTGCGCTGGACGCTGATGTCAACGCCACCTTGCGCAACTTCCTGAAAGAAGGCCGGCAGTTTGATGCGATCGTGCTGGACCCGCCCAAGTTTGCGCCCACGGCCGCGCACGCCGAGCGCGCAGCCCGCGCTTACAAGGACATCAACCGCCTGGGCCTGCGCCTGCTCAAGCCGGGCGGCGTGCTGTTCACTTTTTCCTGCTCGGGAGGCATCAGCCCCGATCTGTTTCACAAGATCGTGGCCGGTGCGGGTCTGGATGCCCAAGCCGATGGCTTCATCCTAGACCGTGTCGGTGCGACGCCCGACCATCCTCAGACCATCTGCTTCCCTGAGGGGGAGTACCTCAAGGGCTTGTTGATCCTGAAAAGTTGAGCGCGGTGCTGGCGTGTCTTTGGCCTCGATTTGTGCGGCCCGCATTCTGATGTTTCTCGCCCTGGTGGATTCCCTTAGTGGAAATTCCTTCCCCGGGTGAAGGGGGTCAAGCCCCTCACTCTCGTGCCATATTCACGCCCTGGGTGTGTTTGAAACAAACCCGTAACAATCCGCCCCCCGCGGCCAGAGGCCGACGAACACACAGTGGGGTGGATAGATCGCAAAAGCACAGCATCGAGAGGGACTCAGCGTGGCAAAGAGCAAAGCAACACTTCACTGGATCGCAGCGGCCGCCTTGTTGGCCATGGCCGGCGGCGCACAGGCACTGGGCAACCAGCAAACCCCGGACCTGAGCCTGCCCAGCAGCAGCGCCGGCCTTGGCCACCTGGATCCGCTGACCGGCAACACCAGCTCGCCCTCGAACTGGCGGTTTGCGCCGGGCCAAAGCATTGCCGGCGTGGCCGGCCTGCTGGATGGTGTGGCACGCCTGAGCTTCACCACCAGCGGCGGTGGCAGCTATGCCTGCTCCGGCTCGCTGCTGGCTGGCGGCCAGTATGTGCTGACCGCTGCGCATTGCGCCGATGACTTCACCTCGATGAAGGTGCAGTTCGGCTGGTTCAACGGCACGGCCACCGTGACCCGCAACGTCGCCGTGGGCGATGCCACCCTGCATCCGGCCTGGCAAGGTTTCAGCAATTCGGCCGACAACGGCTCGGACATCGCCATCCTGAAGCTGGACACGGCCGTGACCACCATCCAGGGCTACAAGCTGAGCACCACCAACGATGTCGGCAAGACCCACATCATGGCCGGCTACGGTACGACCCAGAACGCCAATGTCAACTCCGGCACCAACTGGAACGACGGCGCCTATGGTCACTACGCGTTCAACACTTTCGACGTCGACAGCAAGACTTTCAACAAGGCCGTGGGCGACACCCTGGGTGCAGGCTGGGGCTATGACCCCGACAATTACCGCTACGGTGTGACCTATATGGTCGACTTCGACCGCGGTACCGATGCCAACAACACGCTGCAGCGCATTGCCAACGCGACCGGCAACCAGTTCAGTAGTGATTTGGGCCAGGGCGGTGTGGAAGGACTGATCGCCGGCGGTGATTCGGGCGGCGGCGACTTCGTTTGGAACGGCTCGGAATGGGTGCTGTCCGGCGTGCATTCCTGGGGCTGGCAAGGCAACGCGGCCAATGGCCAAGGCGCATGCGACTTCCTGGGCCTGAGCGGTTGCGACAACGCCATGAACAACAGCTCCAGCTACGGCGATCTGTCAGGCTCCACGGCTGTGTTCTCTCATGGCCAGTGGATCTCCACAGTCACTGCCGTACCCGAGCCGCAAACCTATGCACTGATGGCCTTGGGTCTGTTGGCCGTTAGCGCCGCTGCTCGCCGCCGCAAGGCCTGAGCCGAAGCGAGCTCCTCGCCAGAGAGAGAAGCGACCTTCGGGTCGCTTTTTTTATGGGCGCTGCGTTGGCGTGGCGCGAGCAATCGGGGTTTGTCCCGACCCGTGATCCCGGGGGGCATGGCGCCATGGGCTCATGGCATATTCACGACGCGGTCACAAGGGCTCGCGCACCCGAATCGGAGGCGGGCTGCGGGCCCGGGCGGCGCTCGGCTCTGGCCCGAGCGATGCCAGTCCGCGTACGACCACAAAGACACAGTTATCGAGGAGCTTTTCCCATGATCCACACTTCCATTCGCCTGCAACGCAGCCTGATCGCCGCCGCGGCGGCCTTGGCTGCCAGCACAGCAGCGATGGCGCAGACCAGTGCCAGCGATTACTTCACTGACAAGCAGGCCTTGGTGGTCTCTACCGGCAACCCGGCTTCCTGGGTCTTGCAGCCCGGCGCCGACAATGGCGCGCTCGACGGCGTGGCCCGCCTGCTGTATTCCAATTCCCAAGGCAGCTGGATCTGCTCGGGCTCGCTGCTGGCCGGCGGCCAGTACGTGCTGACGGCCGCCCACTGCGCCGACAATTTCACCGCCATGACCATCGACTTCAAGCAAGGTGCGGTGCAGCGCAATGCCGCTCAGGCTTGGGTGCACAGTGGCTGGCAGGGTGAGCAGGCCTCGCTGGGCACGGGTTCGGACATCGCCATCATCAAGCTCGACCAGGCCGTCACCAACATCAACGGTTTCGCCCTGAGCACCGGCAACGATCTGAAGAAGGACTTCTTGCTGGCCGGCTACGGCCTGACCGGCACCGGCGCCACCGGCAACAGCGGCGGCTTTGATTGGGGCAAGGCGCACTACGGCTACAACACCATCGACGTGGCCGACCAGGGTGCTTATGGTGTTGAGTACATCAGCGACTTCGACAACGGCAGCTCGGCCAAGAATGCCATCGCACGCCTGGGCACGGCCTGGGGCACGGGCTGGACCAGCGGTACTGGCTTGGGGGCTGGTCTGGAAGCCCAGATCGCCGGCGGTGACTCCGGCGGTGGCGACTTCATCTGGGACGCCGACAACAACCGCTGGCTGCTGGCCGGTGTGCACTCCTGGGGCTGGGGTGGCTGCAATGCCGCCCTCGGCGTGACGGATTGCGACGCCGTGACCGGCACCAACTCCAGCTTCGGTGACCTGGCCGCCTCGACCGCCGTGTTCGCCCATGCCAACTGGATCAGCACCATCACCGCCGCCGTGCCTGAGCCGCAAACTTATGCCCTGATGGCCTTGGGTCTGCTGGCCATCGGTGCCAGCGTGCGTCGCCGCAAGGCCTGAACCCGCTGACAGACTGAGGCGCGCAGGCGCTGCAGTTGGAAAAGGCGACCCTCGGGTCGCCTTTTTTGTTGGGGTCTGGTGTTCGCGCTCAGGCCTTGGGCAAGGCGATGCGCGGTTCGAATTTGCCGCGCCGCACGCTGAAGAAGGCTTTGACATTGCGCACATTGGCGTCCTGGGTGAACAGGCGCAGGACCAGGGCCTGGTAGGCCGGCATATCGGGCACTTGCAGGATCAGCACGAAATCCGGCCCTGGCGTGACCTGATAGCACTGCTGCACTGCCGCCTCGCCCAGCACCCGGGCCTCGAAGGCCTGCAGGTGTTCGGCACCTTGGCGGTCCAAGGTGATTTCGACGATGGCGCTCAGGCCGGCGCCCAGCTTCTCGGGCGAAAGCAGGGCGACACGGCGCTCGATGATGCCGCTGTTCACCAGGCGCTTGACCCGACGCAGGCAGGTCGCCGGCGACACATGGGCTTGTTGCGCCAGATCTTGGTTGGACCCGGAGGCGTCCTGCTGCAGCAGTTCCAGGATGCGCAGGTCCGTGGCATCCAAGCCCAGGCTTTGATTTGAATCGTTCATTTCTAGCCTTCTCGTGAAATATGCCATCACGCAAATCATGGCTTGGTTGATTATTTCAAAAACCAACACAAATCGAAAGCAATGATTTCATGGCTGTGCCTACGATGCGCTCCAGCCTTGATCGAGCAAGCAAGGCGCCTCATATCTTCTGGAGCCAAGCCATGTGTGGAATCGTCGGAGCCGTCAGCCAGCGCAACATCGTCCCCATCCTGATCGAGGGCCTCAAGCGACTCGAGTACCGCGGCTATGACTCCTGCGGCGTCGCTGTGCATCAGGACGGCGGCCTCAAGCGCGCCCGCAGCACCTCGCGCGTGGCCGAGTTGACTGGCCTTGCCGCCGAAGACGGCATCGCCTCCGGAACCGGCATCGCCCACACCCGCTGGGCCACCCACGGCGCCCCGGCTGTGCACAACGCCCACCCGCATTTCTCGCATGGCCCGAGCGCCGGCGTCGACAGCGTCGGCCGCATTGCGCTGGTGCACAACGGCATCATCGAGAACCACGACGAACTGCGCGCCGAACTCAAGGGCCGCGGCTATGTCTTCACCAGCCAGACCGACACCGAAGTCATCGCCCACCTGATCGATCACCTCTACCAGGGTGACCTGCTGGAAGCCGTGCAACAGGCCCTGCCGCGCCTCAAGGGTGCTTATGCTGTGGCCGTGTTCTGCCGCGACGAGCCCCAGCGCGTGGTGGCCGCCCGCGAGGGCTCGCCCCTGGTGCTGGGTGTGGGCATGGAGGCCGCCGATGGCGAGCACTTCGTCGCTTCCGACGCCATGGCCCTGGCCGGCGTGACCGACCAGATCGTCTACCTGGAAGAAGGTGATGTGGTCGACCTGCAACCGGGGCGCTTCTGGATCAGCCAGCGCAACGCTGAAACCGGCCGTTATGAAGCGCAGCACCGCGAAGTCCGCACCGTCCACGCCCACAGCGGCGCGGCCGAACTGGGCCCGTATCGCCACTACATGCAGAAGGAAATCTTCGAACAGCCCACGGCGATCGCCAACACGCTCGAGTCCATCACCAGCATCAGCCCTGAGCTCTTCGGTGACGGCGCCTACGGCATCTTCAAGGATGTCGATTCGGTGCTGATTCTGGCCTGCGGCACCAGCTACTACTCGGGCTCCACCGCCAAGTACTGGCTGGAGTCCATCGCCAAGATCCCGACCAGCGTCGAGATCGCCAGCGAGTACCGCTACCGCGACAGCGTGCCCAACCCGCGCACTCTGGTCGTCACCATCAGCCAGAGCGGTGAAACCGCTGACACCCTGGCCGCGCTCAAGCATGCTCGTGCCCAGGGCATGAAGCACACGCTGACCATCTGCAATGTCTCCACCAGCGCCATGGTGCGCGAATGCGAGCTGGCCTACATCACCCGCGCCGGCGCCGAGATCGGCGTGGCCTCGACCAAGGCCTTCACCACCCAGCTGGTTGGCCTCTTTCTGCTGACCCTGGCCCTTGCCCAGACCCGCGGCCACCTCAGCGAAGAGCAAGAAGCCGAGCATGTGAAGGCCCTGCGCCATCTGCCCGTTGCCGTGCAAGCCGTGCTGGCGCTGGAGCCCCAGGTGATCGCCTGGAGCGAAGAGTTTGCCCGCAAGGAAAACGCACTCTTCCTCGGCCGCGGCCTGCACTACCCGATCGCCCTTGAGGGCGCTCTGAAGCTCAAGGAAATCAGCTACATCCACGCCGAGGCCTACCCGGCCGGTGAACTCAAGCATGGCCCCCTGGCCCTGGTCACCGCCGAGATGCCCGTGGTCACTGTGGCGCCCAACGACACGCTGCTGGAAAAGCTCAAGAGCAATATGCAAGAAGTGCGCGCGCGTGGCGGCCAGCTCTATGTGTTTGCCGACGGCGATACGCAGATTGAAAGCGAAGCCGGCCTGCATGTGATCCGCATGCCCGAGCACTACGGCGCCCTGAGCCCCATCCTGCACGTGATCCCGCTGCAGCTGCTGGCGTATCACACGGCTTGCGCGCGAGGGACGGATGTGGACAAGCCACGTAACCTGGCGAAATCAGTCACTGTGGAATAAGTGTTATGCATCGATTGACTGGAAGGGGTAAAGTCAGTCGGAATTGAGAGAAGAAGGGGCCGGAAGGCCTCTTCTGCTTTTGGACTGGAGCTCTACAGAGCGTCGGTGGCTGCTCTGTGGCTGTTCCGCGCAAACAAAGTCGAAAGCAAACTTCGCAACTTGTGAGGGGCTAGACCAGCTTCACCGGCTCAGCTTTGAACTCCCGGCTGAATTGCCGTCTTGTTCCCATAGACAATCACCGATTTCACTTCACTCCTGAACAAGGCGTCCTTGAAGCCGGTTGTAGCTCAGAGCCATGTCGCGAGCTGAATCGGTTCGATGGTGCGAAGCAGGTGCAGACCGGGTTCAGCATGCACAATCGCCGCCATGCCCTGCCCGCCAATTCACCCATGCTGATTCATGATTGACGAGTTGCGCCTGCAGGCCCTGGTCCGAATGGACGTGGCGCAGCGCCTGCGCAGCAATGATCTGAGCTTGACCGTGGGCAATTTTGTGCTGGCGCTGCTGATTGCTGGCAGCTTGTACAAGGCAGCGCCACCGGCTTGGGTGAACGGCTGGCTGGGCTTGCAGTTCGTCAACGCAGGCTTTCATTTGTGGCTGGGCTTGCGCTGGTTGCGGCGCCCGCTGACGCAGGCCAATGCTCCGATTTGGCTGCGCAGCGTGACGCGCACTTCAGCCATCAACGGCTTGCTGTGGCTGCTGGCAATTCATCTCTTTTGGCCCGGCGGCAGCGATGCACAGCGCATGCTGCTATGGGCTTGGATGATAGGCATCAGTTCGGCTGCGCTGCATTCGCTGCATGCCTATTTGCCGGCCTATTTCGCCATGGTGGGGCCGGTCCTGCTTGGGCTCTTGTGGGCCGTGATGGTGCATGGCGCGGTTGACACTTGGGCCGTCTTGGCCGTACTGCTGCTTGGCGCCACGCTCTACATTCACTTTGCCGTCTCCCTGCAGCGCCTGCTGTGGGACTCGCTGCGCCAAGCCCATCAGCTCGCTCATTTGAGCGAAAGCTTGCAGCTGGAAAAGGACCTGGCCGTCAAACTGAGCCAGTCGCGCAGCCGATTTCTGGCCGCCGCCAGCCATGATTTGCGCCAACCCGTGCACGCGCTTTCACTGTTGGTGGGTGCCCTCAAGCTCAAGCCCAGCGAGGCGCAATCTGCGCAGATATTGCAGCATGTCAGCAGCGCTGTGGATGCCATGGGGGGGATGTTCAACGCCTTGCTGGACATCTCCAAGCTGGACGCCGAACAGCTGCAGCCCCAGTGGCAGGCCGTGAACTTGCGCGAGCTGCTGGTCCGCCTGGAGGCGGACCACAGCCTGCAGGCTCAGGCCAAGGGCTTGCGCTTTCTCTGCGATGTGCCGCCGGCTCCCACCCTGCTGATGGTGCGCAGTGACCCGGCCTTGCTGGAGCGGGTGCTGCGCAATCTGCTCTCCAACGCGCTGCGCTACACCCCGCAGGGTGGTGTGCTCTTGCGGGCCCGTCGGCGCCAGGGGCGCATTGAGTTGCTGGTGGCGGACAGCGGCGTGGGCATCGCCCGGGAGCGCCGCGCCGAGGTGTTTGATGAGTTCGTGCAGCTGCATGGCTCCGGACAGGGCCTTGGCCTGGGCCTGGCCATCGTTCAGCGTCTGTCTAAATTGCTGCACATGGGGCAGCGACTGCGCTCTCGGCCGGGCCGGGGCAGCTTGTTCACGCTCTTGCTGAAGCCTCAAGAAGAGGTGACGGTCGCCAAGCCCGGCCCGGCGATTCAGCCGCAGCTGCGCGGTGAGCTGGTCATCGTTCTCGATGACAACACGGAGGTTCGGCTCGCTATGTGCGCGCTGCTGAGGGCCTGGGGCCTGGATGTGGTCGGAGCTTCCAGCGTGAGTGAGCTGATGCCGCAGCTGATGGGCGTGAGCGCCGCACCGCGGGTGCTGCTGTGTGATTACCGACTGGCGGCCGGCGAAACGGGCGGCGACGCGATCGCGAAGCTTCGAGAGCTGTTCAACAGCGACATCCCGGCCCTGCTGCTGAGCGGCGACACCGGTCATGAGCGCGAGCGCGATGCGAATGGGCAGGGCCTCACGCTCCTGCAAAAGCCACTCACACAAGATCAGTTGCGTGCGGCGGTGGCTCGCGCCTTGGTGCCTGCCAACACCCTCAGTACGACAGTGCCTGGCTGACCATGCCGGCCGCGCGGGCTGCCTCCACGGCCTGCAGCCGGTGCACCACGCCCAGGGCTTTGAAGAGGGCTGAGACATGGCCTTTGACGGTCTTCTCCTCCATGCCCAGCTCGCGCGCAATCTCCTTGTTGGATTTGCCATTGCACAGCTCCTGCAGGACTTCGCGTTGGCGTGGCGTCAAACCGTCCAGGCTGGGCTCGGCCGGGCCGGTGTCAGGCGCCATGGCCATCAGCGGCGGCACATAGATCTCACCGCCCAGCACCAGCGTCAGCGCTGCCAGCAAAGTGGCCGGGCTGGCCGACTTGGGGCAGTAGCCACGGGCGCCGGCCTTGAGCACACGGCGCACATCGGCGGGGTCTTCCGAGGAAGACAGCACCAGGCTGGGCAGCAGCGGATGGTGGCGCTTGAGCTGCTCCAGCAAGGCCATGCCGGCCATGCCGGCCATGCGCAGATCCAGCAGCACGGCGTCCACATCGGGGTGGCGGGCCAGGCAGTCCATGGCGGCGATTCCGTCGTCGGCCTCCAGGATCAGCTCGGGCGCCCCCAAGCTTTGCAGCGCAGCGACGACGCCGGCACGCACCAGAGGGTGGTCATCGACGAGCAGTAGTTTCATGGCCTGCACTCTAGCAGCCGCAACTGGGCCTGGGTAAGGCCCGAGACCGGGTCTCGGGTCCAAGGTCCGATTGTGTGTGGACGTCTGCGTCCAGACACTGGTTCACCTGATTCAGCGATCCCGCACATCAGCCCCAGGCCTGCACGCAAGTGCTGCTGCAAGGGCACATGGCGCGCTGCCGCATCGATCAACTCAGGCATCAACCCAGGGAATCTCATGAACACAAACTGGCTTGCCGCGCTGCGGCGACTTGGAAGTTCGGCCTGCCTCGTGGTGGCCGCGATGGTGGTGTTGGCCGGGATGGCGGGCGAGGCGCAGGCCTTGTCCTGCCCCGGTGGCAAGGTGGAGCAGGGCGGGCTTTGCTACAACCCGCCGCGCGCCGGCTACAGCTGTACCGCTGCGGCCTGCATGGAGAACTGCCGCAACGGCTATGCGCCCAGCGTGCCGGGCTTCTGCCATTACCGTGGTTCGACCAGCTACACCGTGCCGCCCTATTTGACACGCAAGAGCAATCACCCTCACAAGTGCGGCCTGCTCTTCTATGAAGACTGCCGCGCCGACTACCGCATGGATGCCTGCGGCATCTGCAGCTACAAGGGCGCTTGGGACATCACCCGCAAGACCTATTTCCGCGAGCCCGGTATCAGTCCGGACTTCACGCAAGCCTTCAACCAGGTGGCTTCCGTGTCGCAGGCCACCTATGGCAGCTCACTGGGGGTCATGAAACAAGGCTACGAGGCCGCCGTGGCCGAGGTGCAAAAGGGCTTCGATGCGGTCACGCTGGCGCTCTTCAAGGCGGCCGCCAAACGCGTCAACGACTCGCCCACCGGCGACAAGATCAGGCAGTCCGCCGACGCCTTTGCAGCGCTGGACGCCGACACCTTGAACGCCATGCGACGCATTCTGGTCCTGGCGGCGAGCAAGGCGAACTTGAGCGCTGAAGAGCAGCAGGATATTGCCACCACCATGATCAACGTCGGCCGCAAGACCGGCCTGTTCAAGGGCACGTCCACGGCCGCCGTACCGAGCGCCGAGCTGAGTCGCAGTCAAACACAGGAACAGGTGCAGGTGCCGATGCAAGGCGGCACAGGGGGCGACAACGGCTCTTACGGCATCTATGCCGGTGCAGCCGGCGCCTACTACGCCGGCGTCAATTCCAACTTCGGCATCGTCGTCAACGCCGACAAGGACAGCGAAGGCAAGCTGCAGATCCTGATCGTCAGCACCATAGGGGGCAGCGTCGGCGCGGCCGTGCACGTCGGCGGCATGGTGGGCCTGACCGAGTCACCACGCGGCGTGGATCAGACACCGGGCCCGCAAATCGGCCTGTCCTCAGGCGTCGAGACCCCCAATGCCGGCATCGAAGGCGCCTTCGACTGGAGTCTCTACAAGGGCATGCGCGGCGCACAAAACGCCATTCCCAGCACCAGCATTGCCGTGTCCGTAGGAACGGGCGCTGACCTGGTTTCCCTTACCGCGGGCTACACCACCCAGCTGGCGAAATTCTCGGTTCCGGTGAACTGAAGCGCGCTTCATTGCCTCGCCAATCTACAGGACTCCTCATGAACAACAAGCTTGCCTCCCATGTCCGCCACACCCGCAGCGGCCCCCTCTCTGTCAAGCGCCGCGGCGCCGGTGCACTTCGGCGCTTGCCGCTCAGCATCGCGCTGGCTGTTGCTTTGAGCCTCGTTCACGTGGCGCCTGCCGCGGCGACCACCTACACCTGGACCGGCCTGGTCGACGGGCAGTGGGCCACCGGCAGAAACTGGAGCGTTCCCTGCGTCGTCAACGGCCAGTCGAGGACCTGCTTTCCGTTCGGCGAGAACGGTTCACCCACCATCGGCCCCTTTCCCGCCGGGTCCGAGCTGCTCTTCAATGACAACAACGCCAACAGGACGATCAACGGCCTGCCCAGCGGCAACTTGATCGAGGTCAACTTCACCTTTGGCAGCAATGCCGGCGCCTTCACCTTCAATCCGGGCACCTTCGGCGCGCTCGCCCTCAAAGGCAATATCAAGAACAACAGCAACAAGCAGCAGACCTTCAACTTCCGTTTCGAATCCAGGTCGGACCAGACCTGGGATGGTGGCACCGGCGGTCTGCAACTCAGGAACTTTGGCGAGCTGAACAACGCGCTGACCCTCAAGAACAGCGTCAATTTGATCTCCTACGAAAATACCAGTACCAAAGTCGGCACGACCGGCCAGGGCACGCTGAACATCGGCGCCAACAGCAAGCTGGCCGCTCCGGAGCTGCTCCTCGGCGAGCTGTACGGAGGCGACGGCACGGTGAACCTGAGCGCCTCTGACGCCCAGCTCAACTTGGGCGGCAGTCTCTACGTGGGCCGCGCCGGCAGCGGCGTCCTGAACATCACGGCAGGCCAGACCACCGCCTATCAAGCCTTTGTCGGCTTCAATTACGGCAGCCAGGGCACGGTCTTGATCGACGGTACGTCGTCCAAGCTGGCGCTCAACGCCGACCTGGACGTGGGCCGCAGCAGCACCGGCACCGTGACGGTGCAAAACGGCGGCGTGCTGAGCAGCGGCAACAGCTTCATCGGCAGAGCCCTGGGGGGCGACGGCCTGGTAAAACTCACAGGCACAGGTTCCTCATGGGTCAGCACCGGCACGATGAGCATCGGCGACGCCGGTGTGGGCAGCCTTCGGGTCGAGGCCGGCGCCAAGCTCAGCAATGTGAGCGCGACGGTGGGCAATCTGGCCGGCAGCGTCGGTACTGCAAAGGTGAGCGGCACCGGCTCGAGCTGGCAGCTCAGCGGCGATCTGCAAATCGGCAATCTGGGTGAGGCCTCGCTCTTCATCGAGCAAGGCGGCCAGCTCAGCAACCGGCACAGCTTTCTGGGCGCGATCGGCGATCCTGGCACGTCCCGAATTTTGGTCAGCGGCGCCAATTCGAGCCTGCAAAGCAGCGGCAATTTGAGCGTTCGGAGCGGCAGCCTGGACATCCGGGATGGCGGCAAGGTGTCGGCCCAGGATGTCCGTTTAGCAGAGTCCGACGCCGCCTCGGCGCTGGTGAACCTGAGCGGCGAGGGCGCCGGCCTGAGCGTCAGGGGTGATCTGGTCATCGCGGGCAATGACGGCTCCGCCATCGTCAACCTGGGCAGCGGCGCCAGCCTCAACAGCGCCGGCCGGCTGTTCATCGGCAGGAGCGGCGTGCTGAATCTGAACGGCGGCACGCTGACCACGGGCTGGGCGAGCAATGCCGGCCAGGTCAACTGGAACACCGGCACCGTCCATTTTCTCGGCGCGGTGGCCAGTGGCAGTGGCATCCTGGGTCACAGCGTGGGCCTGGGCAAGGACATGAATGTCCTGGTCGACGCCGCCTTGATCATTGAGTCCGGCGACGATCTGAGCCTGAACGGCGGCATGGTTCAAGCGGGTGGCGTGCGCGTCGAAGGCGAGCTGGCTGTGGGCAGTTTCAGTCAGCTGAGCGTCGGTGCCGAGGGCACCCGCAACAACGGCGCCCTGCAGATGACCGGCGGCAAGATCAGCAGCGTCGGCTCCTTTGTGAATGCCAATTACTTGGCCGGTCATGGCGTGATTGCGGGCACGGCGGGCTTCAGCAACACCGGCTTGCTTCAGCTATCCGGGGGTAGCTTTGAGTTGGCAAGCCTGGGCGCCAACAGCAACACCGGCAACTGGGACATGCTGGACGCCCGGGGCCTGGTTCTGAGCGGCGCCAACTTGCTCAACGCCGGCAATATGACCTTGAACGGCGGCACCATTTCCGGCCGTGCCACGCTGGTCAACGGCGCAGAGGGCACGCTGAGCGGGCGCGGTGTGATCGCGACCGCATTTCAAAATGATGGCCGCCTGCTGGTCGAAGGCGGCAATCTGCGCGTGGCCCCGTACTTCACCAACAACGGCCAAATCGTCCTCAACGCCGCGACGACTTCGCTCAGCGGCGCCGGGCTTCTGAACCTTGGCGCGGTGCAGGGCCAGGGCCAGGTCAACGCGCAGATCGACAACTACGGCAGCATTCGTGCCCAGGGCTCCGGCGCCACCTTGAGTCTGGCCCGGGTCAACAACATCCGCTCCGGCGCTCGGATCGGCATCTTGGCGGCCGACGCCGACGCCACATTGCTGCTGAAGAACGGCATGGCGTCGAATTTCGCCTCCATCCAACTCGCCGGCGGCACGCTAGACACCAACGGCTACGCCATGGTCAACGAGCTTGGCGCTAGCCTCAGTGGCTATGGCACGCTGCGCTCGGGCCCCTTGAGCAACAAGGGCGAGATATTTCTGAGCGGCGGCACCTCGGCCTTGCGGGCCGACATCGTCGCCAGCGCCGGCAGCAAGATCATTCTCTCGGGCCTCAGCAACACGACCTTCTATGGCAAGCTGGAAGTGCAAGACGGTGCCGAGCTGCGCGTCTCGGAAGGGTCGGTCGCGACCTTCGCGGCCGAGGTCAAGCAACGCAACGGTTCGGACGTCAACGGTGACGGCAAGATGTTCTTCGAGGGTGGCCTGAGCATTGGCAATTCGCCGGGCTATGGCTATATCCAGGGCTCGGTCACCTTCGCCGCCAGCAACACCTACACGGCCGAGATCGGCGGCATCCTGGCCTGCACGGCCTTGAGCTGCGCGACCGGCTCGCCGCTGGTGAACGACAGCTTTGACAAGCTGTCGGTCGGCGGCAATCTGAGGCTGGGCGGCAAGCTGGTCCTGACGTCGTGGAACGGCTTTGTCGCTCAGGCCGGCCAGAGCTTTGACCTGCTGGACTGGGGCACGACGAGTGGCGTCTTCAAGAGCATCGATGCCAGCGGCTTCATGCTGGCAGCGGGCACTCAGCTGGACTACAGCCAGCTCTACAGCAGCGGCACGATCTCGGTCACGGCCGTGCCCGAGCCCGAGAGCTACCTCATGCTGTTGGCCGGGCTTGGCCTGCTGGCCTGGCGCCGGCGCAAGACTGACTGACCGAAACCTGGCTGTCGTTCGGCCCCCATCCTCTTGAGCACCTTTGTCGAAATAGACTGATGAAAGTCCAAGGAGCCAAGGCGGCTTGAAGCTCTCGCGAATTCGCGTGCTGACCGGTCAAGAGCTGACAGCCGCGGCCTCTTCTTCGAGTCAGTAGGAATCGGGTCTGTCGAGACACAGTGAAGAAAGAAGGGGCCTGTTGGCCCCTTCAGTTCTATGGGCCGTGTCATTGCAGCACTTGTGCATCGGCTCACGGCGGCTGTTCGTCAGCCACCGGAAGCGCCCAAAGCGGGCGGCCCTTCATAATCGCGACCTGCCCCCGCTTGTTCGAGACGTCGCCCTTTCATCATGGATAAATTCTTGCTGCAGCAGCAGGTGCTGGACCGGCTCGCCGAAGACCTGCTGCAAGCCGAACAGGCCGCGCGAGCGGCCCATGAAACGGCGACTCACGAAGAAAACATCGCCGAAAACAAGTACGACACCCTGGGCCTCGAAGCCGCCTACCTGGCCACAGGACAAGCCCGTCGTGCCGAAGCCATCCGCCAGGCGATGGTTCATTGGCGCCAGTTCCGCCCGCTCCCCTACGACGCCAGCAAAGGCATTCAGCTCGGCGCCTGGGTCTGCCTGGTCGATGCCGACGACCAGCAGCAACAGCTCTTTCTCGGCCCGGACGGCGGCAGCATGAAGTTGCTCTGCGGTGATCAGTTCGTTCAGGTCATCAGCAGCGATGCCCCCTTGGGCAGGGCCGTGCTGGGCAAATGCGAAGGTGATGAGGTGTCATTGCAAGTCGCCGCAGTTCGCCAGCAGTTCGAGGTGCGGCGGGTTCATTGAGCTGCCAGCAAGTTCACGCCGAATTGATCAGAAGTTACTCGCCTCGATTCCTTCGGGAGGCTCGGCACAAGGGCTGGTGAGCTACGCGGGTTCGTTCGCACGCTAGGCCTGGCACATACCCATTCGCTTCGGAGGCACTGATCGCGAGGCAGTTCAGTGCCCGGAGCTGCCGTGAGCCAGCCAACAAGAGGAGCGAGGGAAGGGGCACCCTGCTGATTCAAGACCTGACCCTGGGCGAAAGCTCTGCGCTCCTTGAAGGCCTTGGGGGCGCGCTGCTTGGAAGCATGCGACGGCACTAGTGCCGTAGGTCCAAAGCAAAGGCAGTTGTACTTGACTGGCCGACCGTGCTGCTTGCGACTCGCATCGAGGTTCTTGCAGGCCAAGAACGGCAGGGATTGCGCATGAGTGGCAGGGCGTGCGCCTTCCTACAATTCGCCGGACGATCACCCCGCTTCAGGCGGCGCTGACGAGCACAATCACCTGGAGACCTGATATGAACCCATCTTCGGTTCCCTTGATGTCTGACGCGGCCGCCAGTGATCCGTCATCGCGTCGGCTTGAACCCGCGATGGGCCTGGGGCTCAGCGATCGATTGATTGATCGCATGGTGTTGATTTCCAGCGTTGCCGCCGCGGTCTGCGCACTGGCTTTGCTTCACGCGCGGGCCTATCCGGTGTCCATGACCGTAGATGCGCTGGCCGCGCTACTGCTGTTCTTTCTTTGGCTGTGTCGGCATCGCATCTCCTCGGGTCGACGTCTGGCCTGTCTGGCGCTGACGGGCATCCTGGTGGCCGTACCAGCGATCGTCTTTAACCCGTATTCGCCAGACGGCTATCTCTTGGTGGCTGGGGTGATGGCCTTGTCCTTCACCAATTGGAGCGGCCGGCGCGCCTTGGCGCTGCCGGTGGCCTGTGTGCTCTTGCTTGCGGCGATGGCGGTTGGGGTCAGTCTGGATTGGATCCGGGTGAGCACGGTTGCTCCCGATTTCTCAGGTCGGCCGCAGGCTTGGGTGATCGTTTGTTTGACGGTGGTGCTGCTGGGAACGGCCATGGGCGGTGCAATCTTTGAGTTGAAGCACCGACTTCTGAGTCAGATCGAGCTCCTTGAGTCCAGCAACCGGCAGCTTTTTCGCTTCGCCTATCAAGACGCCGTCACGGGTTTGTGGAACGTTGATTTCCTGGACCGCGAACTGGAGCGGGGCCGTGCCTCGGGTCAGGTGCACCAATTCATGGTGATCGAGCTCTTGGGGCTGCGCGAGCTGAGCGCTCTGTGTGGACCGGGGCGTGTGGATCAACTTTGGCGTGACGGCGTTGAGCTCTTGCGCACAAACCTCTCGGCCGACTCCTTGATGCTGTGCCGCATGTCTGGTGATCAGTTGGCAGTGTGGTCGCCCGAGCTTGACCCGCATCGTTTGATTGAGGCCACCAAGGCTTTCATGGCGCATGCCTGTAGCAAGTTGTCACTGGACCGGCTGGGCATACAGCTCCATGCGGCCTCAGTGAGTTTTCCGGAGCATGGCGTCGATTTGGATGCTTTGCGACGCAGCGCCCAGGTGGCCTTGCAGAGTGCGCTTGTTCAAGGGCCTGGTGCGTGTGTACCCTTTGCGGCCGAGATGCTGCAGCAGTTGCACGAGGAGCAAGTGCTCCGGGAGCGTGTGCGTCAAGCCCTAGACCAGGACGGTTTCTATGCCGTCTATCAGGCCAAGGTTGATCGTGAGCATCAGCAGATCGTCGGTTTCGAGGGACTTGCGCGAATGCGTCCTTTGGAGGATGAACAGGTGCCTGGTCCCGCAACTTTCATCAGCGTGCTCCATGCCGAAGGCTGGATGACCCAGTTCGGCGAGCGCATGTTGCAGCGCATCTTGCACGACATGCCGGCACTGTGTGCACGCTATGGCGCCGACATCCAGGTGGCAGCCAATGTCTCGCCCGCTTTGTTTCTTTCGCCGGGTTTTCCTGATCTGCTGAAAGGCCTGCTGATTGAAAGCGGTGTGGCCGCCAGCAATCTCATCATCGAGATTACCGAGGAAGTTTTCGTCGGTGATCTGCAACGTTTGCGTCAGGCCTGTGCGGCCTTGCGTGACTTGGGGGTGCAGGTTTCTCTGGACGACTTTGGCAGCGGATTCTCATCATTGAGCTACCTGCGCGAAGTGCACTTTGACGAGATCAAGATCGACCGTTCTTTTGTTCAGCGCATTGAGACTGATCGGCGCAGCCAAATGGTCTTGGCCACCTTGTGCGAGCTCGGGCGCGACTTTGACTGCCGGGTCGTGATCGAAGGGGTGGAAACAGCCGGGCAGCTTGAACGCATCAGCGGTCTCCACGGTGTGTGCCTGCAAGGCTTCTACTTTGCCCGCCCGCAGCCGTTGGATCTATTGCTGGAGCGCTGAACCAGCCAAACTCGGCGCTGCATTCTGCTGCCCGGTTTTCCAAGACGTGGCTCCGCGGCCCTCCCCCTTTCTTCATGCAGGAGTTGAAATTGATGTGCAGGGCCGAGCCATGCTGGCGCGCATGGTCCGTGTGCGCAAGCCCAAGAAGAAAGGCATCTACCTGTCGCAGTGCACTCCTTTGTTCTCAATGAGGTGCTGGCGCTGCGCGTCCAGCATGGACTTTGGGGCCAGACCCTTCCCGGTGATGTGATGGACGCCGCGGGCCGGCCCACCGGGCCGCTCTGGGGCCGGGCCCAAGCGAGCAGCAGCGAACAGGCGCAGGCCCTGGAGGACGGTGTGGCTGCCCGTCATGCCGTCCAGTGCGACGGCATGGAACACGCCGGCTTGGATCAGGACCGCCACGCCCTGGTGGCGTGCCCGGGGGACATGACATGGGAGTGGCCGCAAGCCGATCAACTGGTGCTCACCTTCTCTTTGCCTGCCGGGACCTACGCCACCTCCGTTTTGAGTGAGATCCTCCACGCCACAGAGCCTGAGCGGCATGGCGAGAGAGAGGCTGGAGCCGTCCAGTGAAGGTGCCTGATCGCTCAATGGGGGCAGTTCAACCTCCTTTGAAAGAAACGCAGCATCCTGCCCAGAACGGACAGCCTTTCTGGTCGCAGCTACAAACAGTGACGTCTGGCCAGCTTGAGGGAAGACGGGGCCGCTGGGCCGCTTCTTCCTGCGTCAGCGTTCTGTCGGTGCCGGGGCAACTGAGGTGCCGACTGCGGCGATGCAGGACTGCAGCATCGACTCATAACGCTTCATCCATGCGTATTCTTCGCGATCGATACCGCGCGCCTGGATCAGTTTTCTGCCTCCATGAAAACTCCTGCTTGAGCAGCCCGCCCTGCGCGCACATCCAACGGGCTGCTGATCATGTCAACGCGGGTTTTTGTCCACCGACTCCTGGCCCAGCTTGAAGAGCGCAGCGTTGTTGCTGACATTGAGCTTCTCCATCAGGCGCACCTTGTGCGTGCTGACGGTTTTGATGCTCAGGCCCAGACTCAGGGCGACCTCGCTCACGCGTTGCCCGCCACACAGAAGCTTCATCACTTCGCGTTCCCGGTGGGTCAACTCGGCGTCCCAGGCAGGGCCGGTTTCTTGTTTGCGATGCACCATCATGCGTTCGACCAAATTGGGGTCGAGGAAGCGCCGCCCATGCCGGACATGGTTGACCGCCTCCTGCAGCAATTCGATCGAGCTGTCCTTGGTCACATAGCCCAGGGCACCGGCCTCGAGTGCACTTTGAACAATGGCCGGGTTGTCGTGCATGGAGACCACCAGAATGTTCGCAAGCCCATGGACGGTCTTGAGGCTGGAGATCAAGTCGATGCCAGCCATCAGCCCGGCGGCGCCCAGATTCAAGTCCAGCAGCAGCACATCGAAAGCCACGCCGCGGTGCAGCAAGGCCAACAACTGGCTGCCGCTCGACACATCGGCGACCACTTCATGCAAGCCGTCGTGCTGCAGGGCGCGGACCAGACCGGTTCGGACCATGTCATGGTCATCGCAAACAACGAGACGAATCATGCGGCTCTCCCGGCCGTGCTCAGGCGAAATCGGCCCCGTATGCTGGTGCCTTCGCCGGGTGTGCTCATCACGGCGAGTTCCGCGCCGAGCTGTTTGGCGCGCTCCTGCATGCCCAGCATGCCCAGGCCGCGATTGCCGCCACGTCGATCCAAGGAGAAGCCACAGCCGTCGTCACGCACTTCGAGATCCAGCACATCGTCATGGCAATCGAGGCGTACGCAAATGGTATGGGCGTCGGCATGGATGGAGGCGTTGGTCAGTGCCTCTTGCACGATGCGGTAGAGCGTCCGGGCCGTTTGCACGGGCAGGGCGGGCAACTGCTCAGGCAAGAGGGTCTGGATGTCAACGTCGGCTCCCATGGACATTTCCTTGGCCATGCCGCGCAAGGCAGGCAAGAGCCCCAGCTCCAGCGCCTCGGGGCGCAAGGCCCGGCTGACGTCGCGGACTGAATTGACGCATTCCTGGATCATGTTTCGCATGTGTTGCAGATCGGAGGGGCCCTCGGTCTTCATCAACAAATCCACCTCCAGCTTGAGTGCCCCCAGCATCTGCCCCAGCTGGTCATGGACATCGCGTGCCAGTTCGGCTCGAAACTCGTCGAACTCCTCTTGCTGGCGAAGGGAGAAGTCTCGCAACTGCTGCTGGGCGGCATGCAGGGCCAGTTCACTGCGAACCTGGGCGGTCACGTCAGACAGCACACTCAAATGAACGCCGGGCTGGATATGGGCGACGGCCGAGTACTCAGCGATGAGCGCATGGCCATCCTTGCGCCACATCTGGGTGCGACCGCTTTGGCGGGCGCTGGCAAACAGGCGGCGCCACAAACTCTGGTGCTTGTCTTGGTTGGGGCCCTGAATCATCAACTCTTGTATCGACTTGCTCAGCAGTTCGCTCTTGGTGTAACCCAACATGCTGCAGGCGGCAGCGTTGGCATCGATGCAATGACCCTGGTCATCCGCCAGCAAGATGGCATTCAAGGCGCCGTCAAACAAAGCCTGCAGTCGCCCATCGGCTGCCAGCGCCTGCTGGCGCACAGCCACCAACTCGGTCACGTCCTCGGTGCTGCCGTGGTGGCCGATGATGCGGTGGGGTTCCTCGGAGTCAAACTCTGCTTCGCCGCGGATCAGCACCCAGCCCATGGTCCCATCGCCGCGGCGGACTTCAAGCTCCACGGCATAGGGGCGTCGCTGGCTTGCCGCTTGCACACGCATCTCGGCCAAGCGTGCGCAGCCTTTGGCGCCGAAGGTGCCCATCCATTCATTTGGAGACAGTGGGCCTAATGCTGGGTCTCGACGGTAAATTTGATACATGTCGGCAGACCAATGGCGCTTCCGACCGCTGCGCGAATGCCACCAGATACCGGCGCGGCCCTGGGCATGGAAGGCTCCTGGAAGGCTCGAGCTCATCGGCGTCTGCATGGAGATGAAGCCGCGCAGATGGCCCGCATCAAACATCGGCTCGATGTCCAGCACCACCTTGTAGGGCGTGCCGTCCTTGCGGTGATTGACGAGTTCGAGGCCATGGCAGGGCTTGCCGTCGCGCACCGCCGCCGCCATGGCCGCGCAGGCAGAGGGGTCCGCGTCCGCCCCTTGCAAGAGCTGGCCGGGCGGCCGGCCGCGCATGTCTTCGATGCTGTAGCCCGTATGGGCCGTGAACGCGCCATTGACAAAGCGTGTGAGTCCCGACTCGTCGGTGACGATCAGATGGTGCTCGACTTCAAACGACTGATAAGACTGAGGCATGGAGTGAATCCTCGCGACCGTGGATCAACGCTAACACAGGCCCTGATGCGTCAAACCTCAGTTCCAGACGGTCTCTTGATCCAGGTCAATAGATCGGATTAGTCCTAGGCCGCCTCAGATATTTGATCTCCGGTTCTCGGATTTGGCCGACTGACAGCCTGCGCTCCGATCTCTACGATGGCCCACGACCCGATCGATTTCTGTTGGGGCCTGCTGCGGCCCCAGCCTTCGAAATCCTTCTGAGTCGACCCCTTCTTGGACTTGCGTCAACCCGAATCGATGGGCATCTCATGCGCGCGAAGATTTTGGTCTTGGGCGATAGCACCAGCTTTTGGCGATTGCTGCAGGCTTCGCTGGAGGATGCGGGCTATGTCCTGTTCAGTGCCGTGGATGAAGCGCAATGCCTGAGCTTGGCATTGTCTTGCGCGCCGGATCTGCTCTTGCTGGAAGTCAAGCCGGCATCAGAAACCAGCCATGCGCTGTGTCAGTTGATGGCCGCTAACTCGAAGCTCAAACAGATTCCTGTCGTGATGCTGGCGAACTCGGCGGACGAGGCCCAGCTGGACGCGGGCTTGAAGGCCGGAGCCAGGGCCTATCTGGTCAAACCAATTCATGTCAAGGAACTGCTGGTTCTGTTCCAGCGATTGCTTGGGCCTGGCGTTTCGATGGATCCGCTCGGGCACTCGCCCTGAGCCGGATCGCGTCTGATTTCATTTCTCGCTGTCATCGCTCTTTTGTTGATTCCCTCTAGTTCGCATCCAAAACCGCTGCCTCAAAAAACCAAGGGCAGCCGCACGAAAGGATCCCCACCATGGCACTGATCAAGAAGGTCGCTCCTGGCGCTGTCGCATCGACGGTCGTCGCACAGGCTTCGCGCAACTCGTCAAGCGCGGCCCGTGAGGCGGAACAACAGCGCAAGCGTGCCCGTACGCTGGCCAAACAGCAGCAGGCAGCGGAGCGAATTGCCACGGCGACCGGGCAGATGTCTTCCGGCATTGCGCAAGCGGCTTCGGCGGCGGAAGAGCTCAAGCGTGCGGCCGATCAGATTGCCACCGGAGCCGAGGAAGCTTCGGGCGCGGCACAGGAGTCCTTGGCCGCTTTCAAGCAGGTGGAGATCTCCATCAGCCGCCAGTTGCTCAATGCCGACGCCAGCAGCAAGCGTGCCGATGAATCCCAAGTTCTGGTTGCGAAGACCAGTGAAGAGGTGACCAAGCTGATCACCAATGTCGGCATCGCCGCGGACCGCCAGGCGGACTCGGTCAAGATGGTCGCCGAGCTGGAAATGCAGGCCGCGAACATTGGTGACATCGTCAAGGCTGTCGCCCGCATCGCGGATCAAACCAATCTGCTGGCCCTGAATGCGGCCATCGAGGCGGCCCGCGCGGGCCAGCATGGCAAGGGCTTTGCCGTGGTGGCCGACGAGGTGCGCACCTTGGCCGAAACCAGTGAGAAGAGCGCCAAGCAGATTCAGGAACTGGTCGGCCAGATCCAGCAGGAAGTCAAGGTCATCGCCGACGGCATCAGCGAGTCGTCCAAGGCGGTGGCCGCCGATGTGGAGAACGGCAAGGTCATCACGCAGCAACTCGAGCAGGTGCGCGTGGATGTGATCGACATTGTCAAAGGCGTCAGCGAAATCGCGGTCGGCGCTCAGCAATCCTCTACAGCGGCCAGGCAGGCGCTGAAGGGCTCAGAGGACATCGCGGCGGCCGCCGCCGAACAGTCGGCCGCCGCCGAGGAAGCCGCCAAGACCGTGGACGAACAAGCGCAGGCCCTGGCCGCGAGCGAGCAGACGGCGCAGCATTTGTCGGAGATGTCTGAGGACCTGAAGAATTCCACCGATGTGGCCAAGAGCGCGGAGGAGGTGGCCTCTGCTGCGGAAGAGCTGTCGTCTGCCGTGCAGGAAATCAGCCGCTCGGGCAGCCAGATCATGACGGCGATTGAGCAAATCCGCAGGGGTGCCGATGTGCAGTCGGCCGGCACCGAAGAAGCCGCTGCAGCCATCAGCCAGATTGAGCGTGGCGCCCAGATTGCGCAGCAGCGCGGCCAGGCCAGCCAAGAAAAGCTGGCGAATGTGCGTACGCTGCTGGCCACCAACAAGGAGTCCGTGGACGCACTGATCAGCAATGTGGGGGCGTCGGCCGAAGCCAGCAAAGTCAGCATACGGCAGGTGAAGGAGTTGGAGTTGGTCTCGCGGCGCATCGACAAGATCGTGGACGCCATCACCACCGTTTCGATTCAAACGAATATGTTGGCCGTCAACGGCTCCATCGAGGCAGCCCGCGCCGGGGAGTACGGCAAGGGCTTTGTCGTGGTGGCCACGGACATTCGCAATCTCGCGCAAGACTCGGCCGAGAACGCCGATCGCATCAAGGATCTGGTGAAAGCGGTGCAAGACCAGGTGGTCATCGTGGCTCGGGATCTGTCGGAGATCGTGGCCACCGCGCTGGCCGAAGTGGAGAAGGCGCGCGCCACGACGCAGAACCTCGTGGCGATCGAAAGCAATGTGATGGAAGTCGAGAAAGGGGCCAATGAGATTCTCGCGGCGGCCGAGGAGATCGGCGCCGCAGTGGCGCAGGTCAAACGCGGCGTCGAGCAAATCTCAGCAGCCGCCCAAGAGGCGCTCAAGGCCTCCGAGGAAGCGGCGGCTGCTGCCAAGCAGCAGGCCCAGGGTTCTGAGGAGCTGGCCAGCGCCATCGAGGAAATCTCCTCTTTGGCAGACGAGCTGCAAAGCGCTTGAGCGAGGCCCTCGTCATGAACAGCCCCCATCCTGAATCAGGCCTGGCCGGCTCGGTCGAAGGCGCTGCCGGCGCCGGAGGCCAGGCCATCAGTGCCAGCCAGTATGTGACCTTTGAGGCCGGAGACGAGGTCTTCGCCGTGGCGATGGCTCCCGTCCAAGAAATCATTCGCGTGCCCGATGTCGTGCGGGTACCGCTGTCGCCGCCGACGCTCGACGGCCTGGCCAATTTGCGCGGCAAGGTGCTGCCGATTGTGTCCCTGCGCCGCGCGCTCGGCTTTGCGGACCGAGCCGCGGACGACGCATCGCGTGCCGTGGTGATCGATCTGGGTCAGCCCATCGGCTTTGTGGTCGACCGGGTGGCCAGCGTGGTCGGCGTGGACGCCAGCAAGATCGAGGACGTGGGCAGCATCAGCGGCACAGTGAATGCCGAACTGCTGTCCGGCCTGATCAAAGACATCGGCGGCCACGCCATGGTCATGGTCTTGAACTTCGAGAAGCTGATTGCTCAGGAGTTCGCCCAGATCGCGGCGATCGGGCGGCGCTCATCGGAGGGGCACAGCCCCGGCACGGCCTCCACTGTGCAGGCCCTAGATACGTCGCCAGATGACGATGAACTCCAGTTGGTGAGCTTTGATGTGGCCGGGCAGGAGTACGCCATCACCATCGAAGACGTGCAGGAAATCGTGCAGGTCCCCGAGCAGATCATCCAAGTGCCCCATGCGCAAGCGCATGTGCTGGGCGTGATGACCTTGCGCAATCGTCTTCTGCCTTTGGTGGCCTTGCGCCGCATGTTTGTACTGGCTGAGCAAGACGCGAATGAGCAGAGCCGCATTGTGGTGCTGGGTATCGGTGGCGCTTCGGTCGGGGTGGTGGTGGACAAGGTCAATGAGGTCTTGCGAGTGGCCCGGCGCGATGTCCAAGCCATGCCTTCCTTGCTCGCTCAAGATGAATCGATGAGCGATGTCAGCGAGATCTGTCGCCTCGAGGCCGGCAAGCGCTTGGTCTCCATCATCTGCACCACCAAGCTGTTCCGTCATTCCGTCATCAAGGAGGCATTGAACGCCGTGAACGACGACTCTCAATCGACTGCCGAAGACCATGCCCATGAGCACTCCGGCGAAGATGGCCGTCGCGCCGATGATGACGAGCAGGTGGTGGTGTTCCGACTGGGCTCCGAGGAGTTTGGCGTGCCGATTGACAGCGTCCAAGAGATCGTCCGCGTGCCCGACTTGTTGACCCATGTGCCCAAGGCGCCGGCCTCGGTGGAGGGCGTGATCAATCTGCGCGGCACCGTGCTGCCGGTCTTGGACCTGCGGCGTCGCTTGGGCTTGGCGGCGATAGCGCGCAATGACGGCCAGCGCATCGTGGTCTTCCTGATCCGCGGCGTGCGCACGGGTTTCATCGTGGATGCAGTGGCCGAGGTGCTGAAAGTGCCACGGCGGGCCATTGAAGCCGCGCCACAGCTCTCCGATGAGCAGTCCACCTTGCTGGCGCGCATGGCCAATCTTGAGAAGCAAAAACGCATGCTGCAACTGATCGACCCGGCTTATCTTCTGGCCGCCGGCGATTTGCAGCATGTCGCTGAGTTGGCGGCCTAGCCAGCAGACCCAGAGCCATGATCAAGCTGCTCATCGTCGACGACTCGGCCTTGATGCGCCGGCAGCTGACCCAGCTGTTCGAAGCGGAGGGTGACTATTTGATCCGCCAGGCCCGCAACGGTGCCGAGGCGGTCGAAGAATGCCGCCGCTTCGAGCCTGATGTGGTGACGCTGGACATCAATATGCCCGAGATGGACGGCATCACGGCGCTCTCGCTGATCATGGCGGAGCGGCCCGTGCCCGTGGTGATGGTCTCGTCCTTGACGGAGAAGGGCGCGCTCGCCACTTTCGAGGCGCTCAATCTCGGCGCGGTGGACTATGTGGCCAAGCCCGGCGGCACGATCTCATTGACCTTGGACCAGGTGCGGGTGGATCTGCTGGCCAAGGTTCGCGCAGCGGCCAAAGCCCGGGTGGGTCGCTCGCGTGCAGCCTTGCCCAAGCGCCCCAGCCCGCAACGCAGCAGCACCACGGTCGGCTTGGCGCAGCGCCTGCGCGAGGAACGCTTGGCCGCCAGTGAAGCTGCGGCCGTCGAAGCTGCTGAGGCCGGCCGGGCCAAGGCCGATGTCCAAGGCTTGCTGCTGATTGGTGTGTCCACAGGCGGACCCCGAGCCCTTGAAGAAGTGTTGCCGAGCTTGCCCGCCAACTTCCCATGGCCGGTCTTGGTGGCTCAGCACATGCCGGCCAGCTTCACCGCGCCCTTTGCGGCCCGCTTGGATGGCGTTTGCCCGCTCGCCGTGGTGGAGGTGAATCGTCCGATGCGCTTGCAGGCCGGCACCATCTATGTGGGGAAGGGCGGCGCCGATATGGTGGTGTCTCGCCGCGACGGCCAACTCACGGCGATCCCCAAGCCAGAAGCGCGTGAGCATCTGTGGCACCCCTCCGTTGAGTTGTTGGCGCGCAGTGCCTTGGAGTGTGTGCCGGCCCGCCACATCGTGGGCGTGATGCTCACCGGCATGGGCTACGACGGCGCCGATGGCTTCACCGCCATCAAGCAGGCCGGCGGGCGAACGATTGCCGAGTCCGAGGACACGGCGGTGGTGTTCGGCATGCCGGCTGAGTTGATTGAACGGGGTGGCGCCAGCCTGGTGCTGCCGCTGGACCGTGTGGGCAGCCAGCTGCGCGCCTGGATTGCGCACTGAACAGGAGTCGTCATGCCCTTGGTCAAACGCACCCCCAATGAACGCGATGGCATTTGCGAACGCAGTGACGCGCGCGACTGCCCGAGCTTGACTCGGCAGCTGGACGACGGCAGCGCCGAGGCGCGGCGTTGGGCCGCCCGCGACTTGCTGAACTGCCCGAACTGCAGCACCGATCTGCTGGCCCGGCTGAATGAGGAGGGCGATGGCTCGGTCCGCGAGGTCATCTTGACCACCTTGACCCGCGTCGGTGACGCCCAAGCCGTGGCGGGCTTGGTCACTTGCCTGCGCAGTGAGGACGTGGCGCTGCGCAATGAAGCCATTGAGGCGATGAAGCAACTGCCCGATGAAGTCGCGCCCATCATGCAGGACCTGCTGCATGACACGAGCAGCGATATGCGCATCTTCGCGGTGAACATCCTGGAATCACTGCGCCATCCTCAGGTCGAAGCTTGGTTGTGTGAGGTGATCACGCAGGACGCTCATGTCAATGTGTGCGGCGCTGCGGTCGATCTGCTGTCGGAGCTGGGCTCGCCGGCGGCATTGCAGCCTTTGGTGCAGCTCAAGCGGCGCTTTCCGGATGACCCTTACATCCAGTTCGCCGCCGACCTGGCCATCAACCGTCTGAACGATGACTGAGACCACGATGGCCGAGCCGCACATCAGCGAAGAAGACTTCATGAAGTTTCGCGAGTTCTTCTATCGCAAGACCGGCATTCAGTTCGACGGCTCGAAGCGCTACTTTGTGGACAAGCGCTTGCTGGAACGCATGGAGCTGACGGGGCATGAGAGCTTTCGCAGCTACTTCATCATGCTGCGTTTCCAGGCCTCGGGCGAAGAATTGCAGTCGCTGACCAATGTGATGACGGTCAACGAAACCTACTTCTTCCGCGAGGCCTATCAATTCGATTGCATGGTGAACTCGCTCTTGCCGGACCTGTGCGCGCGCAAGACGAACGGCGATCCTTTGCGTATTTGGGTCATCCCGTCCTCCTCCGGCGAAGAACCCTATTCAATCGCCATCTATCTCTTGGAGCGCTGGCCCGGCATTCAGAGCCATGACGTCGAGATCATTGCGTCTGACATCGACACTCGCATCCTGGCCCAAGCTCAGCAAGGTCTGTACTCGGCCCGTTCGGTGGCGCAGTTGCCAAAGAACTATTTGCAAAAGTACTTTTGCCGGGAGCGCGATGCGTTCCAGATCAGCGATGACTTGCGCGAGGCGGTGCAGTTCACGCGGGTGAATCTCTCGGAGCCCGCCGACACCCGGCCCTATCGCAACTTCGACCTGATCTTCTGCCGCAATCTGCTGATCTATTTCGACGATCTTTCGCGCAAGACGGCCGCTGAGACCTTCTACGACGCACTCAGGCCAGGAGGCTTTCTCTGTCTGGGGCATTCGGAGTCCATGAGTCGGATCTCCTCGCTCTACGACGTGCGCAAGTTTCCCGAAGCCATCGTCTATCAAAAGCCTTTGGGAGTCAGGCCATGAAGAGAGTTCTGATCATTGATGACGCCGCCACGGTGCGCCTTTACCACCGCCGCATTCTGGAGGGCGCGGGCTATCAGACCGATGAGGCCATCAATGGCATCGAAGCTCTGGAGAAAGTCCTGAAGTCCAGCTTCGATCTCTTGCTGGTCGATGTGAACATGGCCAAATTGGATGGGCATGGATTTCTGCGTCAGCTGCGCCGCCTCGATGTGCCGCAGATGCCGGCCATCATGATCTCGACAGAGGCCTCGGAAGATGATCGCCGACTGGCCCTCGAATCCGGCGCCAACCTCTATCTCGTCAAGCCACTCAAGCCGGATCAGTTGCTGGCTTCCGCGGCTGTGCTCTTGGGGGAGGCTGAATGAACGAGTTGCTGGAGCAGTTTCTTGCCGAGGCCAGAGATGCCTTGGAAGGAATCGCTGATCTGCTGATGCTGCTCGAATCCGCGCCCAGCGATGAGTCGCTGATGGTGCAACTGTTCCGCTTGGTCCATACCTTGAAGGGCAATAGCGGCCTTTTCGAGTTGCCCGAAATGACCCGCGTCCTGCATGCCGGCGAGGACCTGATGGATGCCGTGCGCAATGGGCGCGTCAGCTACTCGCAGAGCTTGGCAGATCGCTTGCTGGAGGCGATGGACTTTGTCGGCATGATCTGCAGCGACCTGGAGGCCGAGCGCGCCAGCAATCCGAGTGCCGCGGCCGAGGCCAGCGAGTTGGCGCGAGCTCTGCGGGCCTTGATCCCCATCAGTGCGGCTTTTGCCGCTGGCGAGTCAGAAGTCTCTTCCTTGCCTGAAGCTGCGGTGGCCCAGGTGGACCCTGCTCAGCTCTTGCGTGTGCCTGAGTTGGCGCGCCAACAAGCTTGGCGGGAGGCCCAACTAGGTAAGCGCTTGTTGTGGCTCCACTACCGTCCTGATGCGGAATGCTTTTTCCAAGGTGCCGATCCGCTCCATCAGGCGCGTTTGACGCCTGGCCTGCTCTGGGGCGGCATGTGCCCGCCCGCCCGCTGGCCCAGCCTGGCCTCGCTGGATGCTTACCACTGCGTGCTGGGCTTTGAGCTTCTGAGCAGCGCCAGCCAGGCGGAGCTGGAAGAGCATTACCGCTACGTCATCGACCAGGTGCATTTCCAGCAGGTGCCGGCGCTCAGCCTGGTGCAAGCCTGCGGGGACCCGAACGGCGGCCCCGTTTATGAGGACTTTGTCGAAGAAGCATTGGCCTTGATCTCAGCCGATGATGCCGAGGGTTTGGTTCGCATCGCCCGTGCCATGCTGGAGCTTTCCAATGAAGGCTTGTGGTTGTCATCGGCGCTGAGATGGCTGCTGGTCTTGCTCGAAACCCTGCCGGCCCAGTCCGCCGAGGTTCGCGCCTGGCTGCTGTCGCTGCAGACTTTGTCCACCCCGCAATGGCCGGAGGCCGCAGCAGACGCCTTGCCCGCAGCGCCGGCAACGAGCGAAGCTGTGACCACGCCGCGTGCGATGGCCTTGCGTGAAGTGCTGGCCTTTCAACGCGAGAGCCTGGCCGCCGAAAGCATGGCGTTTGAGCCGGGCCGCCTGCGTGCCACGGCTGCGGCGCTTCTGCGCTGCATGCAAGCCAGTGGCCGGGAGGCGGAGACTCAGCCTCTTGATCAGGCTTTGAGCCAAGCGCTGCAGGCGCAGTCGAGCGAGCCGCTCTTGAACTGGTTGGATGGCGCCATCCTGCGCAGCCCCGAGGCCAATGACCGTGCGGTCGCGACATCGATGGCTGGGCCGGATGGCGACACGGCAGAGCTGGACCTGCGCATGAACCGGCGTGCCGACGATTCGCCGGGTGCCAAGAGCCTCAAGGTGGATCAAGTCAAGATCGAACGGCTGATGAATTTGATCGGCGAAATGGTGGTGGCCAAGAACGCCATGCCCTACCTGGCCAGTCGTGCCGAGACGGTCTATCAGGTACGCGAGCTGTCGCGCGAAATCAAGGCGCAGTACGCGGTCGTCAATCGCATCTCCGAGGAAATGCAGGACGCCATCATGCAGATTCGCATGATGCCGGTCTCTTTCGTCATGCAGCGTTTTCCCCGCCTGGTGCGCGATATCTCCCGGCGTCTAGGCAAGGAAGTGAGCTTGGTGCTGGAGGGGCAAGACACCGCCGCTGACAAGAACATCATCGAAGCCCTGGGTGACCCTTTGGTGCACATCGTGCGCAACAGTCTGGACCATGGCTTGGAAACGACGGCGCAGCGCCTGGCCTGCGGCAAGCCTGCCATCGGCACCTTGCGAATCACCGCCCGTCAGGAATCGGATCGGGTGCTGCTGGAGATTGCGGACGACGGCCAAGGCATTGACCCCGAGCGCATCAAGCGCAAGGCCTTGGAGCGAGGCCTGATTGATGAGGGGCAGATGGAGCGCCTGACTGAGCAAGAGGCCATCAATCTGGTCTTCGCTCCGGGTTTTTCGACCGCCGAAGTCGTCTCCGATCTGTCCGGGCGCGGTGTGGGCATGGACGTGGTGCGCAGCGCGGTGCAAAGGGTGAACGGCAGCATTGAGCTGAGCAGCGTCAAAGGGCAGGGGACGGCCATCACGATCTCGCTGCCTTTGTCCATGGCGGTCAGCCATGTGATGACGGTCCGGTCCGATGGTCAGTTGTTTGCCGCGCCATTGGACGCCGTTCTGGAGACGGTGCGTGTGCCACGTACTGCGGTGCATGCCATCAAGCAGAGTTTGACCACGGTGCTGCGCGGACGCATCGTGCCCTTGCTGTCGCTGAACCAGCTGCTGGGTTTGGCCGCGCCGCCGCTGGCAAACGCCGATGATGAGTTGGCGGTGCTGGTCGTGCGTCATGGCGACTCGGTGGTGGGCCTGTTGGTCGATGAGTTCTGCGGCACCAGCGACATCATTCTCAAACCCATGATTGGCGTGTTGAGCCATCTGCGCGCCTACAGCGGTTCCGCCTTGATGGGCGATGGCGCTGTGTTGATGGTGCTGAACGTGAAGGAGTTGTTCTGATGCCGATCGAATACCAAGAGACGGGACCGGTCTTCCGGGGCCTGGTGGGTGTGGAAGACGCCGAGACGCTGTTGGAGTGGCTGCAACAGCGACCCTCGGCCACTGCGGATTTGTCTCAATGCGAACACCTGCATCCCGCCAATTTGCAGGTCTTGCTGGCCGCGAATATTGCAGTGCAAGCCTGGCCCAAAGATGCCGGTCTCAAGGGCTGGCTGCGCAGCGCATTTGATATCCACTCACACGGAGAATGAAGATGGCCAAGACGATCCTGATCGTGGATGACTCGTCCACCATGACGATGAGCCTGAAGTCCAGCCTGGAGATGCATGGCTTCTCGGTGCAAGCCGCATCTGACGGCGTCCAAGCACTGGACAAGATCAAAAGCGGTTTCAAGCCCGACCTGGTCATCACCGACATCAATATGCCCAATATGGGCGGGCTTGAATTGATCAAGCACATCAAAGCCTTGCCCGGATTGCGTTTCACGCCGATCTTGACGCTGACCACCGAAAGCGATGCCAGCAAGCGCGATGAAGGCAAGCGCCTGGGGGCGACCGGCTGGCTGGTCAAGCCGGTGTCCAGCGCTGACCTGGTCAAGATCGTCAAGCAGGTTCTGCCTGGCGCCTAAGCGGATGATGCTCACTGACGCAAGCGGGAGCCCGACATGAACAAGACCGAAGGGCCGGGAGGTCCGCCATGGAAGGCAGACCGCCGCCTTCTCTTTGTGAGCACCGCGCTGCTCATCCCTGGCGCGCTGGCTGGCTTGGTCCATCTCCTGTACGCGGGGCCACGCTCTGGGGTGGGCCCAGCTGCACTGTCTGCCCTGGTGAGTCTGTCGAGCCTGCTGCTCTGGTTGGCCGTGGGAAGGGTCTTCAAAGCCTTAGGGTCTCGTTGGGTCGTTCAGGCCTCGGGCCCCATGCCGCGAGCCGCTGCCGTCGAGGAAGTGCGTCACGTCGAGCCCTACTTGAAGGTGATGGTGGAGCAGCTGTCCGGTGCGCTCACGGATGTGGAGCAGGGCGTCATTGCCTTGATCAATCTCATCAACTCTGTGCACCAGGTGTCGGAGGCTCAGGTCGGGCGCATCGAAGCCTCACGGGACAACGGCGAGGAGCTCAGCCGCGTGATGGCCGAGAAGGCCTTGATTGATCAGCAACTCGGCGCCATCTTGGACCTCTTCTCCGACAGGCAGGAACAAGAGGTGCTGGCGAATATGAGCCGGATCAAGCGTTTGCATGAAGTCAAGGCGCTGGCGCCGCTGGTTGATGTGATCGCGGTGGTTGCCCGGCAGACCAATCTGCTCAGCATCAATGCGGCCATCGAGGCCGCGCGCGCAGGTGAGTCAGGGCGGGGCTTTGCCGTGGTCGCGGCCGAAGTCCGTGCCCTCTCAAGGCGAACGGCCGAGGTGGCCGTTGAAATTGGCGAACGCATCAATGCGGCGACTGAGGGCATCGACGCCGAATTGACGAATGCCTCGCAAGGGGCCCATGGTGCTTCGTCCATAGAAACCATTCGCAAGGTGCTGGCGGAGATTCATGAGATGCAAGAGCGCTTTGCATCGGCGACCTTGCGGTTGCGGAAGATCATTGACGACGTGAAGATCGGCCATGTGGACATCGTGTCCAAGCTCTCGGATGCACTTGGGGCCATTCAGTTTCACGACGTCATGCGCCAACGTGTGGAGCCCGTGCAGTCCGGTCTGATCGAACTCAATGGGCATCTGCAGTTGCTGGCGGACCAATTGATCGATGGACCTTGGGATCAGGCGCAGAACGCGACGATGCAACAGCGACTTGACCAGCAAGTGGCAAGCTATGTGATGCAGAGTCAGGTTCAGACGCACCGGGCGGTGGTCGGCCAGACCCGTGAAGAGACGAGTCAAGAGAGACCCAAGATCGAGCTGTTCTGAATGAAGCTAGCGCACGCCCATAGCATTTCGATCTGTAACCGCAAAGGCGGCTCGGGCAAGTCTTCGACGGCCGTGAATTTGGCGGCCGAGATGGCCGCGGCCGGGCAGAAGGTCCTGCTCATCGACCTCGACACGCAAGGGCATGGCGCCATCGGGCTCGGCATCCAACTGCCGCGCAAGGCGGCCACAGTTCACGGCGCTCTGGCAGGACGCAATGGCTTGCGGGAAGGGATTCTGGCGTCGCGTTGGGCGGGGCTGGACCTTCTTCCGGCTGACACATTGGCGGACCACGGTGCCGCGTGGGGTGATGAGCAGCATTTGAGACGAGCCCTTGAGGCGGAGGGCGTGCTTGCCGATTACGACTTGGTCTTGCTGGACAGCCCACCGTCGCTGGACGGGCTGCTGCTGAATGCACTGTGCGCAGCCGATCAGGTGCTGGTGCCGTTTTTGCCTCACTTTCTGTCGGCTGATGGCGTCAAGCAACTCGCGCGAGTGATTCTTCGAGTCGCGAGTCGGGGGCTCAATGAGCGTCTGCGTGTGCTGGGCTACCTGCCGGTCATGTTGGATGCTCGAATTGGCCAACACCGACTGGTCAACAGCAGTTTGGCCCAACAGTTTGGTGGCTCGCGGCTCTTGCCCGGCATCCGCAGCGACATCCGCGTGGCCGAGGCTTTTGGCGCCGGCGTGCCGGTCCGCGTGCACGCACCGAAGAGCCGGGCTGCAGCTGACTATCAAACCTTGGCTGAGGTGATCAAATCCAGGGTGGGATGAAGCCGGGTCGCAGCATGCAAAAGCTGCTGGTGGGCCCCGGCCTGTTCATTCCCTCGCATGCACTAGCGTCCTTCAAACCGATTGACCCGCTGAAGCCCAAGAGATTGGAGATCTCACAGAGGTAGATGCAAGTGCTGCGCGCTGCAGGGACGGCGCAAATGCGGTTAGGCTTGACCCTGGCTCATGGCGATGTGAAGCGCCAAGCCACATGACAGCGGGGCCACCGACCCCACGGGCTTACCGGAGAACTCATATGGCATACGTTGATGGATTTGTCGCTTCCGTTCCCAACTCCCGGCGCGCGGACTTTGTGGCGCACTCGCAGACCATGGGCCAGATCTTCAAGGAATACGGGGCGACTCGTGTCGTCGACTGCTGGGGAGACGATGTGCCGGAAGGCAAGTTGACCTCGCTGCCCATGGCCGTTCAGTGCCGGCCCGACGAAACGGTGGTCTTCTCCTGGATCACCTGGCCATCGCGCGATGTGCGCAACGAAGCCTGGAACAAGGTGATGGCCGATCCGCGCATGCAGTCCGCCGGGGAACCGCCCTTCGATGGCAAGCGGATGATCTTTGGCGGGTTCGAGGTGGTCTCAGAGGTCTGAGTCGCTATCGGCGTGGCGGGTTCGCTAGCGCCGATTAGGGGCCCGATTTAGGCCGCCTTAGCGACGCCGCCCGCCTGTAAGCGCGGGTAGAGCACGAGGAGGGCGGTGGGGCGCTGAGACTCGCAAATGGATGCGAGCCTAAGGTGCGCCTTGCCCTCGATGGCTTTCAGCCCGCTGCGAAGGTCTTTCGCCACTGACTGGGCGACACGCCCACCGATTGCCTGAACTGAAGGCGGAAGGACTCCGCGGAGCCAAAGCCGGCCTGTTCGGCCACGCGTTCGATGCTCAGCGGTCCGCGCTCCAGCAGGCGCTGAGCCAGTTGCACGCGCTCTGCCAGCAACCAGCCCTGCACCGAGGTGCCGGTCAAGGCCTTGAACTGCCGGGTGAGGGTGCGGCGGCTGAGGCCGGCCTCATGAGCCAAGGAGTCCAGGCTGTGCGATTCATGGAGCCGGGCGCGCACCTCGTCCATCAACCGTCCCAGCCGAGTCCCGGTGCGGGCTTTGGGCAAGGGCTGCTGGATGTATTGCGACTGCCCCCCTTCGCGGTGCGGTGGGATCACGAGTCGCCGCGCCAACTGATTGGCCCGCTCGCCGCCCAATTGCTGCCGCACCAGATGCAGGCAGGCATCGAGGCCGGCGGCGGTGCCTGCCGAGGTGAGCACGCGCCCCTCCTGGACGTAAAGCACGTCTGGCTCCACCTTGACGTCGGTGAAACGCTGGGCAAACAGCGGGGCGTACTCCCAGTGGGTGGTGGCCCTTCCGCCGGCCAGCAGACCCGCCTCGGCCAGCACATGGCTGCCCAAGCAAAGCCCCACGATGAGGGCGCCACGCGCATGAGCGGCACGCAGGGCGCGCAGCAGCGACTCCGGCGGGCGCTCGTTGACGTCACGCCAACTCGGCACGATCACCACATCGGCTTTCTGCAGGGCGCGCAGCGATGGCAAAGCGGTCAAGGCAAAGCCCGCGCTGGTTCGCACGGGTGCCGGGTCCACGCTGCACACGACGAGGTCAAAGGGACTGTCCGGCGCCAGGCCCTCGCCGAACACCACGCAAGGCACCGAGAGATGAAACGGGCTGATCCCTTCGAACGCCACCACCGCCACGCGGCGACGCAGCGCTGGACCAGCGGCGGGTGAGTTCATTGGCATCGAGGAATTGGAAGTAGAAACAAGTTGGCCCGATCTTACCGATCATTGACTTTCGGGCCGATGGCCTGCTGCGCCTGTTCTCGCAAAAATGAAGACTTCACTCATTGCCCCGGAGAACTCCCATGTCCAAACCAGCCTTGCTGCTGATCGATCTGCAGAACGACTACTTTCCTCGCGGCGCTTTCGCGCTGGCCAACACCGAGGCCACTTTGGCCGCTGTCGAGCAGGCCATCAGCGATGCGCAAGCACGAGGCCTGCCGGTGATCCATGTGCAGCACGTGGCCGACGCCAGCCAGGGCATCGCCCCGTTCTTCAACGCCGGCACCGAAGGCGTGAAGATCCACCCGCGCATCTTGGCGGCCGCGCCGGATGCACCCGTGGTGGTCAAACACTTCGCCGACAGCTTTGAACGCACCACGCTGCACTCGACACTGCAGGCGCTGGGCGTCACCGAGCTGGTGCTCTGCGGCATGATGACGCAGAACTGCGTGACCCACACGGCCCTGTCTCGCCAAGCCGATGCCTACGAGCGCGTGACGGTGCTCACCAATGCCTGCACCACGGTCAGCGAGATGCTCCACGCCATCGCCCTGCATGCCTTGTCGACCCGTGTTCGACTGGTCGACGCAGCCTCCGCCTGGTGACCCGCCCACGTGGCCAGCCCATCACTGTTCCGAAAGCTGTCCGCATGGCGCCTTGGTTTCTTGAGCTCTATGCCGAACCCCCAACCGGCGTCGTGCTTTGGCGTCTGAAAGACGAAAGCCTGTTTGAGCAGGTGCTGCAGCAACTGCCGGTGGGTTCCACGTCCACCACCTCCATCGCGGGTGTGCGGTGGTTCCGCAATGTCGCAGCCAATCCGAGTGCAGACATCAGCCTTCTGATTGCGGCCATTCAAGGGGCATTGCCTGCGCGCGCCGATTGACCTCAGTGAATTGCAGCGTGAGCCCTGTCTCCGCTGGGTTTGACGGCCCTGCGTCAGATGCGATCTTCTTGAATTGATATCTGCTGCTGCATCGCTCTGACTTCTTCGGCTGAGGTCTGCCGCGACAAGGCTTCGCTGAACCCAAACTCCAGCAACTCAGCAGCCGGCGCTTCGCTCGCAGGCAGGCGGCAAGAGGCATGCACCTCATGCACCCCCGTCGCGGCCAGCAAGGCCGCCACCTTATCGGGGCGGATGCCGCTGCCGGCGAGGATGCGGATGCGGCCTTGGCTTTGGCGGACGAGGGCGGCCAGCTGGGCGCTGCCGGCCCAGGCGCTCGACGCGCCGCCGGATGTGAGCACGCGTTGGAAGCCCAGGGCGATGGCCACCTCCAGCGCGGCACCCGGGTCACGTACCAGGTCAAAGGCGCGGTGCAGGGTCAGCTGCAGGCGTCCATCGGCCACGCGGATCAGGCGTTCCAGCAGCGGCCGGTCGAGTTGGCGTTCGGGCGTGAGCGCACCGATGGCCACGCCGGCCAGACCCAGCTCCGCCGCCAGGGCGATGTCTTGCAACATGATGCGCGCCTCGGCCTCGCTGTAGACAAAGCCGCCGCTGCGCGGGCGTATCAGGGCGATCACGGGCAGGTTGCGCGTGGCCGCTTCGGCCATCAGGCCGGCCGAGGGCGTGAGTCCGCCGCAGCCGAGGCTGCTGCACAGCTCGACGCGGTCGGCGCCGCCTTGCTGCGCGGCGTCAAGGCCGGCGATGTCGTCGACACAGACTTCCAGCAAGACGCTCATGCCCGCACCTCGGCAGCACCGTGCCCAAAGGCGAAGGCGGCACCGATCAGACCGGCTTGGTCGTTCAAGACGCTGGGCCGCAGCAAGGCTTGATCGCAGTCCTTGCTGTCATTGCGGCTGCGGCGCAAGATCTGCCGGCGCACGGCGGCATCGAGCGCGCTGATGAGCTCCGCCGAGCGGCTCAGGCCGCCGCAGACTGGCACCACGCTGGCACCGGTGACGTTGACGACCAGGGCCAAGGGGCCGGACAGCAGCTCGACATAAGCCGCCACGGTGGCGCTGGCCGCGCGATCGCCGGCCTGCCAGTCGTTCAGGATCTGATGGCTGCTGTGCGCCGCGCCGCCGTTCAGGGCCAGGTGCAGGCGTTCCAGGCCGCGGGCGCCGCCCACCGTGTCGGCGCAGCCGCTCAGGCCGCAGCCGCAGCGAAAGCGTGGCAGGTGCACGCGCTGGCCCGCGCCGTTCAGCAAGGTGGCTTCGTTGATGCTGGGGCCATGGCCCCATTCGCCGCACAGGCCGCCGGCCCCTTGCACCAGCTGCCCGCGCACGACCAGGCCGCCGCCCACGCCGGTGCCGAGCACGGCGCCAAACACGACCTCATGGCCCTGGCCCAAACCTACCCGCGCCTCGGCCAGGGCGGCGCAATCGGCATCGTTGCTGGCTTGCACCGGCATGCCCAGCAGGCTGGCCAGTTCCTGGGCCAGCGGGCGGCCTCGGATGCAAGGAATATTGGCGGCCACCACCTGCCCGGTG
The DNA here is from genome assembly GCF_025717595.1 of Kinneretia sp. DJ1R-11. Lineage (NCBI taxonomy): Bacteria > Pseudomonadati > Pseudomonadota > Betaproteobacteria > Burkholderiales > Sphaerotilaceae > Roseateles > Kinneretia sp. DJ1R-11. The sequence goes on along the minus strand of NZ_JAJIRR010000001.1, from coordinate 180,161 downwards.
TCGGGCACCACCACGCCGGCGATCGAGATCGACAGGCCCCGGGTCTGCCCGGCCACGCCTTTCACGGCCGTGCGCAGCGTGGCGCAGAAATCCGCCCAGTCTTGTGTCGGCGTCGGCAGGGTGCTGATCAGCTCGCAGGTGCTGCCCCCCAGGTAGCGCGCCAGGCGCAGCTGCGAGCCGCCGATGTCGGCTACCAGGAGCTCGCCCGCGGCGGCATGACTGTTGGCATGGGCAGTGTGGCAAGGGGCTTCGGTCGGGCTCATGCGGCGGGAACTCCTCGTGTGGGCGGTGTCGCTTCGGCGCGGAGTCTAGGACCGGGGGTGCCGCGCAGTCCAGGCCCGGCAGGGCGTTTTCGGCCTCTGTCGCAAGCCCGCCTCGTTTCGTTTACTAAACAAAACTAAACTGAATCCAAACATTGAAAGTTTGTTGAGCCGTGCGGGCTTCCTTTGTATAAATTTACCTGGGTGGAATGCAGTACCCAGCGAAAAGCAGGTGGTCTTTTAGTCGTTTAGTAAATCCTCAGGGTTCTCCCGAAACTGCGCACGGCGCGACCTGAGACAAGGACCCGACATCGACCTGCGAACCCGGATCGGGTTTTGGCGCTGAGCCTTGCATCGAGCTTCACGGTGGCGGGTCCGACGCGTTCAAGTCAAGGAGCGCCAGGGCGTCCGAGCCAATTCGAAATGGGTAGCGGGGCATGCCGTCTGGAACACAGGCGATCGAAGCCCGGCTTCCGCAAAACAAAGCCCGCCCTTGGGCAAGATCAGGAGACAGACCATGACATCGAAGAACACGCACGAATCACGACAGCGTCGCTGGGCCTTCACCGCCAAGACGCCGATTGCCACGGCGGTCGGCATCGCTTTGTTGGCCTTGGGCGGCAGCGCCCACGCGCAGGCCGCCGCGGCCGACAAGCCCGCCGACAAGAAGGCCGAACCGGCGCAGATGGACACGGTGGTCGTCACCGGCTATCGCAGCTCGATCGAGAAGAGCCTCGACCAGAAGCGCAATGCCAATGCCATCGTCGAAGTGGTCAATGCCGAAGACGTGGGCAAGTTCCCCGACAAGAACGTGGCCGACGCGCTGCAGCGCGTGCCCGGCGTGGTGGTGGACCGCAGCGGCGGCGAAGGCAAGAACGTCAGCGTGCGCGGGCTCTCGTCCGAGCTGACCCTGACTCAGCTGAACGGCAACTACATCGCCACGGCCGAGTCCAACGGCGACCCGACCCGTTCCTTCAACTACATGCTGATGCCGGCGAACATGCTGTCAAGCGCCGAGCTGTTCAAGTCGCCGGAAGCGCGCCTCGATGAAGGCGGCGTCGGCGGCACGGTGATCCTGCACACACGCCGCCCGCTGGACATGAAGTCCAACAGCGGCTTCTTCACTGCCGAGGGCACCTCGGCCGACACCACGAACAAGATCGATGGCCAGTTCTCTGGCCAGTACGCCTGGCATGACGAGGCCAAGCGCTTCGGCGTGCTGGTGGGCCTGACGCAGCAAAAGCGCACCACCCGCACCATGGGCGCCAGCACCGAAAACTGGCAGTGGTACGGCGACAACTACAAGACCAACCCCGCCACCGATGTCAATGGCAAGCCCTCGGGCATGAGCAGCTACTGGTGGGGCCAGTCCGGCTTCTACGACCAGAGCGGCAAGTACTACAAGAATTTCATGATGCCGACCTCGGTCAACCTCAACGTGAAGAGCGAAGAGCGTGAGCGCCAAGGCGGGCAGCTGACCCTGCAGGCCAAGCCCATCGACCGGCTGACCCTGACCGGCAACTACTTCCGCTTCAATCTGTCGCAGAACTCGCAGACCAATATCCTCAAGGTGCCCGAGTGGAACCTGGCCCGCTACGACGGTGACGGCAACTGGCCCACCGGCCGCCTGCTGGACCGCCTGAGCTTTGATCCCAGCGGCACCATCGTCACCGGCGCCCAGTACAGCGCCCACCCCGGAAAGACCTATTACTGCAGCGAAGGCGCCGCAGCTGCCGGCGGCCAGAAGCCTGGTGGCTGGGGCCCGGACGATTGCACCGTGCCCACGCCGCAGATCACCGGCAGCTACAACCGCGAGAAGGCCTTGTCGCAGACCGCCGACCTCACCGCCGAGTGGAAGGGCGACAGCATCGAAGCCAGCTTCAAGCTCGGCCGTACCTGGGCCAAGGGCGGCCCGGACATGCAGTTCTCCATGCCCATCAAGCCGCGCATGCAGAACGCCAACGGCAGCTGGACCATGGGCAACACCGCCAGTGCCTGGAGCTTGGTCGGCACGCCGACCATGACTTTTGCGCCCGAGCTGATGGCCAATCTGCAGAAGGGCATTGGCGAGATCGACCTCGGCTCCACCTCCTCGTCCTGGACCAAGAACGGCACCGAGCAGAAATACGCCCAGGCCGATTTCACCTGGCAGCAAGACAGCGAGTGGCTCGACTCCCTGCAGTTCGGCCTCAAGACCCGCGATGGCGGCACCCGCCGCAGCACCGGCAACAACTACTGGGTCTGCCAGGGCGCTGATCCCGCCAACTACGACAAGCGCTTCCAGAACGGCTGCGACGCCACAGCGTCCAAGTTCCTGCCGTCCTTCCTCTACGGTGACTCGCTCGGCAATCTGGCCGGCGGCCTCAGCGCCAGCGCCTTCCCGGCCATCGACTACCCGGCCTATATCGCGCACCTGAACAAGACCTACGGTGCAATGCAGACCCGCCAGGAGAACAACTTCGTCTACAACGTGGGCGAGAAAATCACGGCCGCCTACCTGCAGGCAAACATCCGCGCCGACCGCCTGCGCGGCAATGTGGGCCTGCGCCTGGTGCGCACCAAGCAGCATGCCGACTCGACGGACCAGGTCGATTACTACAACGACTACTTCTTCGACGGCCCGGACGGCAACCCCGCACCCTGCCTGCCAGGCGGCCTGCCGGCCACCGGCGCTCCGGCCGGCTCGGGCTGCGTCAGCGGCTTCACCAAGCTGCCGGACAGCAACAGCAACCCGGCCACCGGCCATGTCTCGTCCTTCGTGGTCAGCTCGCTGGACCGCAGCTACACCGATGTGCTGCCCAGCCTCAACCTGGCCTATGACCTGAGCAAGAACCTGCTGCTGCGCGCCGCTGCATCCAAGGTGATTGCCCGCCCGAGCTACGGCGACATCGCCTCGCCCGGTGGCCTCAAGTCTTACAGCCAGGAATACGTCAACGACCGTCGCCTGATCGGTGGCGCCGACAAGGTGGGCTGGTTCGGCCAGGGCAGCAACAAGAGCCTGGAGCCCTACAAGGCCACGCAGTACGACCTGGGTCTGGAGTGGTACTTCCACCGCGGCTCGGTGCTGGGTGCGGGCTTGTTCCGCAAGAACGTCAGCAACTTCTCGGTGCCCGTGGTGCGCGATATGGTGATGGACGTGGGCGGCACCAGCGTCACCGTGCAGAACTACGCCACCAGCGCCGGCGGCCGCGACGCCGTCTCACAAGGCATCGAGCTGTACGGCCAGCACACCCTGGACTTCGGCCTGGGCTTCCAGTTCAACTACACCTACAACAAGACCAACCAGGCCGAGATCACCTTGGCCGACGGCAAGGTGATCGGCAAGTCGCCTCTGGTCGGCAGTGCCAAGAATCAGGGCAATCTGACGGTGTTCTACGGCAACGATCAGTACCTGCTGCGCGCCTCCTACAACCGCCGCGGTGTGGTGGTCGGTGGCTTGATCAACGGCCTGAACGTCTACGAAGACCCCTACAGCCAGATCGATCTGAACGCCGCCTACAACGTCAGCAAGGCGCTGAGCCTCACGGCCTCGGTGCTCAACCTGACCAAGCAGGAAGCACGCTCGCATCTGGGCAATGACACGCAGGATCGCTTCTATGGCAACAGCTATGCCGGGCGCATTGCCTATGTGGGCCTAACCTACAAGTACTGACGCACCGGCCGATTGCACGATGTTCCTCGACCCCTCGCGCTGACCTCGTGAGGGGGGCCTCCGGTCGGCATGGGCTGCAACCCAGGGCCGACCTTTTTCTTTGTGTGTATGTGCGTGTGCCGCGCCCCTGACCCGGCAGGAGGGTTCTCAAGCATGAGTGAAAGCAGCAGCTTCGACAACGGCAGCATCAGCAATCCAGCCCAGGACGCGCGCATCCGCCGCGTGGTGGTGGTCGGCGGTGGCAGTGCCGGCTGGATGGCCGCAGCCACCCTGGCCACCTACCTGGGCCGGCAGGCCTCGGTGCGTTTGATCGAGTCCGAGGAGATCGGCATCGTCGGCGTGGGTGAGGCCAGCGTGCCGCACATCCGCATGTTCAACGGCCAGATGCTGGGCATCGACGAGACGGAGTTCGTGCGCCGCACCCAGGGCACAGTCAAGCTCGGCATCGAGTTCCGCGACTGGGCCCGCATCGGCGACCGCTACACCCACGGCTTCGGCGTCATCGGTCGCTCGCGCGGGCCGCTGCCCTTTCACCAGTTCTGGCTCAAGCAGTTCCTGGCCGGCCGGGCCGGGCCGATTGGTGACTACTCGCTGCAGACCTTGATGGCGCCGCAGGGCAAGTTCATCCCCGGCGACCCTTCGGCGGCGCCGGATTCGCCGTTGGCCGATATCGCGTATGCCTACCATTTCGACGCCAGCCTCTACGCGCGCTTTCTGCGCGAGATCTCCGAACGCCGCGGCGTGCAGCGCATCGAAGGCAAGATCGTGCGCGCCCAGCAGCGCACTGACGACGGCTTCATCGAAGCCGTGCAGCTGGAAAGCGGCGAGCGCGTCGAGGGTGATCTCTTCATCGACTGCTCGGGCTTTCGCGGCCTGCTGATCGAAGAGACCCTGAAGACCGGCTACACCGACTGGTCACACTGGCTGCCTTGCGATCGCGCCCTGGCGGTGCCTTGCGAAGGCGCCAATCCGATCACCCCATACACCCGCGCAACCGCCCAGGCCGCCGGCTGGCAATGGCGCATCCCGCTGCAGCACCGCATCGGCAACGGCTATGTCTTCTCCAGCCAGCACCTCAGCGAGGACCAGGCCGCCGCCACCCTGATGGCGAATCTCGACGGCAAGCCCCTGGCCGACCCGCGCCTGCTGCGCTTCACCACCGGCATGCGCAAGCAGGTCTGGAACAAGAACGTGATCGCCCTGGGCCTGGCCAGCGGATTCCTGGAGCCGCTGGAATCCACCAGCATCTACCTCGTGCAATCGGGCCTCAGCCGTTTGCTGAGCCTGTTCCCGGGGCAAGAGTTCAACCCGCAGCTGGCCGAGCGCTTCAACCGCGAGACCGCGTTTGAGTACGAGCGTGTGCGCGACTTCTTGATCCTGCACTACCACGCGACCGAGCGCGACGATTCCGATTTCTGGAACGACTGCCGCACCATGTCCGTGCCTGACAGCCTGCGCGAGGCCATGGACCTGTTTCGCGCCGACGGCCGCTATTTCCGCCACGGCGAGGATTTCTTCGCCCTGCCCAGCTGGGTGCAAGTGATGCTGGGCCAGCGCATCCTGCCGCGCAGCTACCACCCCATCGTCGACGACATGCCCGAAGACCGCCTGCACGCTTTCGTGGAAGGCACGCGCCACATCCTGAGCGACGCCGTGGCCGCCATGCCCACGCACCAACAGTGGATTGAACGTTACTGGAGGGCCGCATGAAGTTTCGGATCTTGCTTCGTCGCCCGGCCTTGCTCATGGCTGCCTTGCTCATGCCTCTCTTGCTCGCCATGCCCGCCACAGCCGCCGACCTGCTGCCCCTCAACCAAGCCTGGCAGTTCCGCCTCAGCCCCGGCAGCGGCCAGGCTGCCGCCCATGCCGCAGCCACGACTTGGCGCCCGGCCCAGGTGCCCGGCACGGTGCACACCGACCTGCTGGCCGCCCAGCTGATTCCCGACCCTTTTGTAGGCGCGCCCGAGGCGGCGCTGCAATGGATAGGCCTGGCCGACTGGGAGTACCGCACGCGCTTTGATGTGCCGCGCGCTCAGCTGGCGCAGGCACGCCAGGAGCTCGTCTTTGAGGGCCTGGACACGTACGCCGAGGTGCAGCTCAACGGCCGCACCTTGCTCCGTGCCGACAACGCCTTCCGCCGCTGGCGCGTGCCGGTGCAGCAGGGCTTGCTGCGCGCGTCTGGCAATGAGCTGCGCATCGTCTTCCATTCGCCCATCGCCAAACTCCTCCCTCAGGTGCAGGCCATGCCGGTCAAGCTGGCCGGCAACTACCCTTCGCCCTATGGCGACGAGCCGCCCGATGCCATGACGGGCAATTTCGTCCGCAAGCCCGGCTACCACTACGGCTGGGACTGGGGCCCGCGCTACGTCACCGCCGGCATCAGCCAGCCGGTGACCCTGCAGAGCTGGAGCGGCCTGCGCATCGAATCGCTGCAGCTGCTGCAGGATGAAGTCACGGCCGAGCGGGCCCGCTTGCGCGCCATCGCCACGCTGGAGCTGGCGCGTGCGGGGGGCTATCAGCTGCGTCTTTGGCAGACCGCCCCCGATGGCCGCCGCCAGCTGGCCGCCGAGCGGCGGGGCCAGGCCACGGAGGCCGGCCCACAGAAAATCGAACTGCCCCTGCAGGTCGAGCAACCGCGGCGCTGGTTCCCTAACGGCTATGGCGAGCAGGCCCTGTACCGCTACGAGCTGGAGCTCTTGCAAGCCGGCCGGCGCGTCGATGCGCTGAGCCAGCGCACCGGCCTGCGCAACGTGGCCTTGAAGCGCGAGCCCGACGCGCAAGGCCGCGGCTTCCACTTCGAGGTCAACGGCATCCCTGTCTTCGCCAAGGGCGCCAATTCCATTCCTTTCGATATGTTCCAGCCGCGCGTCACACCCGCACAGCTGCGCCGGGTGATGGTCTCGGCGCGCGAGGCGAACATGAACATGATCCGCAGCTGGGGCGGCGGCTACTACGAGAGCGAGGCCTTCTTCGACCTGGCCGATGAGCTGGGCCTGATGATCTGGCAGGACTTCATGTTCGGCGGCGGCATGCAGCCGGCCTACGACCCGGCCTTCCGCGCCAATGTGGTGGTCGAGGCCCGCGAGCAGGTGCAGCGCCTGCGCCACCACCCCAGCCTGGTGCTTTGGTGCGGCAACAACGAGCAGGAGATCGCCTGGAAGTATTGGGGCCATGGCCGCGATATGAAGGCCGCCGACCCGGCCCTGGCCGAGCGCGTCTGGCAGGGCTATGTGCAGCTCTTCGGCCGCGATCTGCGCCAGGTGGTGGCCGAGGAGGGCGGTGGCATCGCCTACTGGTCCAGCTCGCCCGGTGACGACCTGGCCGAGGTGGCCAACACGCCCGCCAGCGGCGATATGCACTACTGGGAGGTCTGGGGCAACCCGGCCCACCCGGTCAGCAAGTACCTGGAGATCACGCCGCGCTTCATGTCCGAGTACGGCCTGCAGGCCTGGCCGGTGCAGGCCACGGTGGATGCGTTTGCGCCGCGCAGCGAGCAGGGCATCAACGCGCCGCTGATCACCGCGCACCAGAAATTCATGGCCGGCCAGGGCAATGAGCGCTTGCTGAAATACATCCGCGAGGAGTTCGGCGAGCCGCGCGATTTTGGCGACTTCATCTACCGCAGCCAGCTGATGCAGGCCGAGGGCATACAGCTCGCCGCCCTGCACCACCGCGCCAGCCGGCCCTTCACCATGGGCTCGCTGTACTGGCAGCTCAACGATGTCTGGCCCGGCGCGTCCTGGTCCAGCATCGACCATCTCGGCCGCTGGAAGGCCTTGCATTTCCAGGCCCGGCGCTTCTTCGCGCCGGTGGCGGTGGCAGCGCTGCGTGAGGCCTCGGGCCAGACCCGGCTGCATGTCATCAACGACCGCACGGAACCCAGGCACGGAAAGCTGAGCCTGCGCGTGATGACGCTGCAGGGCCGCACCCTGCTCGAGGAGCGCCAGGCGCTGACCCTGGCGCCGCTCTCTTCCCTGCTGCTCACTCGTTATGCCGATGCCGATTTGCTCGGCGATGCCGACCCGGCCGCCGCCGTGGCCGTGTTCGAGCTGCAGGTCGAGGGCGAACCGCCTTCGCGCAGCGTGGTCTATTTCAAGCCCGCCAAAGACCTGTCTTGGCCACAAGCCTCAGCCCTGCAGGCCCAGGTCGAGCGCGTGGGCGGCGAGCTGCAGCTGCATGTGCAAGCGAGCAGTCTGGCGCGTGGTGTCTGGATTGAGTTCGAGGGCTTGGACGTGGATGTGGCTGACAACGCTTTGACTCTGCTGCCGGGCGAGTCGCTGCGCCTCAAACTCAACAGCAAAGCTAATGTGGAAGACTTGCAGCGCGCCCTGCGCCTGCGTGTGCTCGGGAGTGCGGCGCTGTGATGAGCTTGTGGAATCCCCTGTGCACAACGGCATTGCTGTTCGCCGTGCTCGCACCGCTGCCTGCCGAGGCGACGCAACGAAGCCTCGGCCCGGTCACGCAGATCAGCCCGCGCGAGGACGGCGTGGACCTGCGCTTGGCGCGTGGCGCCCGGGCCCGCATCAGCTTCGTCACGCCCGAGGTGCTGCGCGTGCGCATCAGCCCCAGCGGCGCGCCTTTCGAGCCCGACACGGCCAGCTATGCGCTGAGCGCGTCGCCGTCGCAAGCCAAGGCGGAGCTGCGCCGCATCGGCCCGCAATTGCTGGAGCTGCGCTCGGCCAGCGGCACGCGGGTGCAAATCCGCCGTGCCCCTGAGCTGCAGCTGAGCGTGTTCGACAGCGCCGGCCGCCTGATCAGCGCCGATGACCCGGCTCGGCCCATCGTGTTCGATCCGCAAGAGGGCAGTGTGGAGGCCACCAAGCGCCGCGATGACTACGAGCTCTACTACGGCTTCGGCGAAAAAGCCCTGCCGCTCTCGCGCCACCAGCAGCATCTGGTGATGTGGAACGCCGACGTGCCCGACTACGCGCCCGGCCACGACCCGTCCTACCAGGCCATCCCTTTCTTCATCGCCCTGCACCAGGGCCTGAGCCACGGCGTCTTCCTCAACAACAGCAGCCGCAGCTGGTTTGACATGGGCAAGACCGAGCCGCAGCGCTGGCGCTTCGGCGCGGCGCGTGGCGAGCTGGATTACTTCGTCTTCACCGGCGGCCCGGAGCGCAGCCCAGCCCGGGTGTTGCAGGACTACACCGCGCTGACCGGCCGCGGCCCGCTGCCTCCCCTCTGGGCCCTGGGCTACCAGCAATCGCGCTGGTCCTACAAAACGCAGGATGAAGTTCTGAGCGTGGCGCGCGAGTTCCGCCAGCGCCAGATCCCGGCCGATGTGCTCTACCTCGACATCGACCACATGGACGGCTTCCGCGTTTTCACCTGGAACCCCCGCACCTTCCCTCAGCCGCGCGAGATGCTGGGCCAGCTGCATGCGCAGGGCTTCCGCGCCGTCACCATCGTCGACCCCGGCATCAAGCGCGACGAGGGCTTCGCCATCTACCGCAGCGGCCGCGAGGCCGGCGTGTTCATGCGCGGCGCCGATGGCCAAGAGCTGCATGCCAAGGTCTGGCCCGGCATCTGCGCCTTCCCGGATTTCACCTCGCCGGCCGCGCGCGATTGGTTCGGCCAGCTCTACGCCGCGCCGCTGGAGCTGGGCGTCGATGGCTTCTGGAATGACATGAACGAGCCGGGCGTGTTTGCGCCCGATGGCTTCAACAAGCCTGAGATCTCGCTCGGCCCGCAGAAGACCCTGCCGCTGGACGCCCGCCATGCCGGCGACGGCCGGCCCGGTGATCATGCGCGTTATCACAATGTGTTCGGCCTGCAGATGGCCCGCGCCAGCTTCGAGGGCCTGCGCCGCCTGCGCCCCGAGCAGCGGCCCATGGTGCTGACGCGCGCGGGCGCGGCCGGTGTGCAGCGCTATGCGGCGGTGTGGACGGGCGACAACTCGCCCACCTGGACGCATCTGGCGCTCACCATTCCCATGCTGAGCAATCTGTCCATCTCGGGTGTGCCTTTTGTAGGCGCCGATGTCGGCGGCTTCATGGGCAGCCCCAGCGCCGAGCTGCACAGCCGCTGGCTGCAGGCGGCCGTGCTCACGCCCTTCTTCCGCACGCATTCCAACGATGTCTCGGCGCCGCGCGAGCCCTGGGCTTTCGGCCCCGAGTTCGAGCGCATCAACCGCGCCACCATCGAGCTGCGCTACCGCCTGCTGCCCTACCTCTACAGCCTGTTCGAGGAGAACGAGCGCAGCGGCTTGCCGCCGCTGCGGCCGCTGTGGTTCAACTTCCCGCGCGATGTGCGCGCCAGCCTGGTGGACGACCAGTTCCTGCTCGGCCGCGACCTGCTGGTGGCGCCGGTGCTGCGCGAGGGCGAGCGCCAGCGCAGCGTCTACTTCCCCGCCGGCGAAGCCTGGTTGGACTGGTGGACCGGCCGCCGCTTCGAAGGCGGCAGCGAGGCCACCGTGGCCGCGCCGCTGGACCGCCTGCCCCTGTTCATCCGCGTGGGCGCCGCCGTGCCCACGCAGGCGCCGCTGCAGCACACGGGCGAGATGCGCGCCGCGCCGCTGGGCCTGACCGTGGCCTGGGGCGGCAGCGACCGCAGCGAGGTGTTTCAAGATGCCGGCGAGGGCTATGGTTATCGCCAGGGTGCGGCGCGCCGCATTGGCGTCCGCCAGGATGGCCAGGGGCTGACGCTGGAGCTGCCTCCGAACGCTGGATTTCAGCGGCTGAGCCGGCTGGAGATTCTGGGCTTGGGGGCCGCAGCGCCCTCGTGGGCCTGGGCGTTCGACGGACTGCCCTTGCCGGCACAGATGCTTGACGCGGAGGCGGGCCGGCTGCGGCTGGAGTTGCCCGCTGGGGCGGACGAGGGCTTGCACCAGATCCGGCTGGCGCACTGAGGCGAGCGGGCAGATTGCCAAGAGCAACAAGACGAGAAGAATGAGGACAACGATGCGCACGACACGCCTGATCTTCAACAAAGCCCGCCTGGCCGGCGTTCTGCTGGCCGCACTGGCAGCCCTGGCGCCCAGCCTGGTGCTGGCCGCGCCCACCGAGGGTTGGAAGCTGCGCTACCAGCGCAGCTACAACGGCAAGCCGGTCGAAGGCCAGGACCCGATCTGGGTGTTCGCCGCCAAGGGCGAGGCCTTGATCAGCTCCGAGGCCATCCTGGCCGGCAAGGCCGGCTTTCCCTTCGAGCAGCAGTTCATCAAGCCCGCCGCGCAAGAGCTGCTGCAGCTGGCGCGCCTGAGCCCAGGGGAGGGCATCGCCACCCTGGACCGCGAATCGCTGCCCAAGCAAAGCTACGAGTTCAGCGAGGAGACGCGCACCATCCTCGGCTACCGCTGCAAAAAGGCCAAGACGGTGGTGAACTCCAACACCATCGAGCTCTGGTACACGACCGAGCTGCCCGCGGCCGGCGCGCCCACCGTGCTGGGCCACCAGCTGGGCCTGGTGCTGGAGCTGGTGCGCAACGGCAACTTCGTCATCAGCGCCACGCAGATCGAGCCCTTCCAGGGCCTGGATCTGGCCGAGATGGCGCAGGGTGGGAAGGTTGAGGCCGCGCCGCTGCTCGACGGCCTCAGCTACAAAGATCGCGTCTGGCGCAGCCGCTTCACCACCATTCCGGTGTTCCAGGACCAGATCGTCAACTTCTCGGGCGAGGACCGCGAGCCACGCGAGGGCGTGACCCGTTACGCAAACGGTACAGTGGTGCTCAAGACCGTGCAGCTGCCCGAGATCGCGCCGGGCAGCCAGGTGTTTGTGGATCTTCTCGCCCGCTCGAACGGCGATGCGTATGACCGCACCGGCTCGGTCTTTGTGATCCCGCTGGGCACGAAGGAGCCAGAGAAGGGAAAGAAGGCCACGCGCACCTTCCTGGACGGCCTGCAGCGCGGCGTGGCCGCCTTGCCGGCCTATCAGAACGGCAATGACCGGACCTACCGCGGCGTGGTCGCCACCGAGGACTATGCGCCCCTGATCGAGCTGATGCGTTTCTTCACGCCCTTTGGCGTCAAGCACTACAACCACCTGCAGCTCAAGGGCAAGACCTGGCACGAGGCCGCGCCCTACCGCATGGACATCACCGATCTGGCCCAGCGCCTCTCGGGCCAGACCCTGGCCCTGGGCGTGTTCATCGGCAACTACGACAAGGGCGGCCACAAGCTGGACCTCAACCTCACCATTCACCCGAGCGACGCCGCCACCGCCATGTACTCGAAGCCGGTGAGCCCCAGCACCGGACCAGCGCCTGCTGCTTCTGCGTCCGCATCGGCATCGCGCCTGATCCCGCTGTTCAACACCACCAATGTGATGGAGATGGCCGAGCAGGACTACGCCACCATGTTCGACAAGCCCAAGGGTTTGGAGGTGGATTTCACCCTCGACCGCCCGCTCAAGAACGCCCGCCTGCGCTACATCAGCACCGGCCACGGCGGCTGGACCAATGGCGACGAGTTCGTGCCCAAGAAGAACACCATCCTGTTGAATGGCAAAGAGGTGTTCTCCTTCGTGCCCTGGCGCCAGGACTGCGGCGCGTATCGCCTCTTCAACCCCGCTTCCGGCAATTTCAACGACGGCCTGTCCTCGTCTGACATCAGCCGCTCCAACTGGTGCCCCGGCACGGCGACCAATCCGATCTACATCGACCTCGGTCACCTCAAAGCCGGACGGCACTGGATGACGGTGCGGATTCCCCAGGGGCCGCGCGAGGGGACGAGCTTCAGCTCTTGGAATGTGTCGGGGGTGTTGGTGGGGGAGTGAGGGGACTTATGGCTCTGGCCTGCTGTACGCCTCTGGTCGGTATGGGGTCAGGTGTTGCCCTGAAGTTCAAGGCCTGACCCTCGCGGCTCGAGGACTGCGGCGCCTTCCGCCTCTTCAAACCGGCCTCCGGCAATTTCAACGACGGCCTGTCCTCGTGCGGCATCAGCCGCCCCAACTGGTGCCCCGGCACGGCGACTAACCCGATCTACATCGACCTGGGTAACCTCAAAGCCGGACGGCACCAGATGACAGTGCAGATTCCGCAAGGACCACGCGAGGGAATGAGCTTCAGCTTCTGGAATGGGGCGGGGGTGTTGGTGGGGGAGTGAGGTGACCGATGCCCTGCCGTTTGTGCTCGCCTCGGCGAGAAAGGGGCAGGTCTTGCCTTGAAATTGTAGGCGTGCCCCCTTGGCCCTTTCCTTGGACCTTTGTGACCCCTTGGCCCCTTGGCCCCTTGGCCCTTGGCCTGGAAAAGGTGCAAAGTCACGTCCAGGGTCTGAGGGTATTGGTGGTTACAAGCGCGTGGTACAAACTCCGAGAACTTACGGATCGGCACGAGCACGGCCGTGACTTGGCTGCTTGCCCTGGCTGAATGTCTGGGGAGGCAGCCGCTGCGCCTCGCGGGAGGTAAGTCGACCGAAAACACTGTTAGGCCCCACAAAGTACCCACCTCATTGCGCTGGAGGCTAAATTGGATCTTCGAGACCTTCTAGCTATGTCGATGACAGCCATGGCATTTGTGCCGCTGCCATCTGCAGGTCGGACTTGCGCAAATCCACCGGGGTATGGCACGGTATGGACCGAAGGTAAAACAGTCTTACTCAAATCAAGCAAGCTGAATGTGGATGCAGATGGTGCGCCCAACTCCTATCTATTAGATGGAAAAGGACTGTCGTACACCTGTGACGGTATCCTTGCTATGGAAAGCGGCAAGAGAATTACACCAGAATCAAACCCGCACGACTGGCAAAAGAAATGCAATGCCGCTTGGTCGCTGGCAAGATCATCCGGGAACTATAGTGGAGTTAAAATTTTTGGCTTCCAGACAGATTCAAATAATAAGCCCATGATTCAGGGAGCAGGCGACCCTTTCCAAGGGAAGGCCTACATCAGTACAACGTCAGTTAGCATTTCTGGAGCCCCTTCAGGAACACAACGACAATACGTGGATGCACTGAAGATTCCTTATATTGTTTTGCCTTCCAAGTTTGTTTACAAGTACAAAGTAAGGCCTGGGACACTTGCAGTTGTTTATCGAAAAAAAACAAACACGTATGCATTCGCAGTATTTGCTGACAGCGGAAAACTAGGCGAGGCCTCAATAAAACTGCACCAAGATATTGGGGGTATGCCGATTGTGCGCATTAAAGGTGTTAAACGAGCAAAGGGACGTATAGAGGATTCAGTCTTAATGGCAATCTTCCCAGAAAGGACTGCCGCACCACAGACAGACCTAGATGCCTGGAATATAGAAATTCAAGAAGAAGGAGCAGCGGCACTGCAGGAATTCGGCGGCCTTACACAATTGCAGGCGTGCGCCAAGTGATGCGCCAAGGCATTTTAAATGTTGAAGCAACTCCGATTCCGTGTCAATGCTCACCAAAAGGCATTCTCTAGCCCCAATAGCAATCACTCCAAGTCAACCCAGGATAAAGCATATGAATGTCATTGCAGCAATTATCGCCACAGCCTTTCTTTGTGTTGGCAGCTATTTTTGGGGTGGTCACGAAAAGGGCAAAGAGTTGGAAGCGATCAGAGCAGCCATGCGCGAGGAGACAACACGCGCGCTTCACGACGTGAAGGGTGAAGTTGCCCGAGTTGAGATGGAGTACAACAAGAAAATTGAATCAGCTCAAATTAAATGGACTGCCGAAATTGCACCGCTGCTAGATAAAGCAAAGGCTAAGTGCAGGGAAGGCTCAACAACCACTTTTTGTCAGCAGGCTAACAATGCTGTGCTCGTAACTATTTTTGGCCTGAAGTAAGCCGAGAATTAACTATCAACTGGAGATGCAATGAGAGTATATTTCGCAATTTCTCTGACACTTCTTCTGGTCGGCTGCCAAACCTATGTTCCTATTGCGGTTCGATGCGAGCCGCCTTCGGACATCGTCGCAACGTGTAAGGAGCCAGATCGCAGTTATGCGGAAATTGTGCTGAATTCACAAGATCCAAATGTGAGAGAGTCCGCTCTGGTGGCATCTCTTGCAGATACAAAGCGAAAGCTAGATGAATGTTCAGCAAAACAAGTGGGGCTTTCGGATCTATTTGTGGCATGTAATAAGATCGTCGACCGCACGGTCGAGGCCGTCAAAAATATTAAATAGCAATCCTATATTATTTGCTAGTTTGATGTTGAGTCCTCAGGTCTGGCGCGGGGACTAAATCTCTACGGAGTGCCCTGTCATCACAAGTTGGCGTGGTCATCTAGACATTGGTTCGATTTCAGCAGCTGTGGCCAGTGTGCACATTGTGGAATCGACGAGCTCAATGAATCATCGCCTCACAACGTATCGGAGAAGCCATGGTCAGGGTTATTGATCTTGTGAAGATACTTCTTAGCCAAAAAGGCGATCGCTACAAATTCGGTGTCGACGTGAGCTCCTTGGATTCGGATCCGGATGCTTTCGATTGTTCGGAACTCATTAAATGGGGGTGCGCTAGACTAAGCATCACTCCGACGATGCCAGACGGTTCGTGGAATCAATACCAGCACTGCTACTCAAAGGCTCCAACTATTTCAGTTGAGCGTGGCCTTATTCAAGCAGGTGCATTGCTGTTCATTTTTCAGGGATCCCCTTTTGGTACGGTTCGCCCCGATCAAGCACATGTTGCAATGAGCTTGGGCAACGGCATGACAATTGAAGCTCGGAGCGAAAAGTGGGGGGTCGGCGTTTTCACTGTTGATAAGCGGGGCTGGACGCATGCCGGCCTAATTCCTGGCCTCGCGTATTGAGCATTCCTTTGACGATCGGGTCCGGACCACCCATTCGGTGCAGGGGCACCCATTAGCCGCCCCGTCAAGTGGCAAACACACGCCCCTGCACCGCAAGAGCGAGCATTTCTCCTCTTCACTCAAGACTGCATTCCCAGGTGGCTGTGGGTCAGACCTTGCAGCGGTGCTGAGGAGCAGGGCGCTGAGGGTCAGTAGGGCTGAGGGCCAGGCCTTAAACTTGAAGGCAAGACCTGACCCTCAGCGATCTTCAACCCGCCCGAACCCGGTACTTACGCGGCGTCATCCCGAAACGCCCCTGGAAGCTGCGGCTCAGATGAGGCTGGTCGAAGAAGCCGCAGTCCTGGGTCACAGCGCTGAGGTTGAGGCGGCTGTGTGCCAGCAGCTTCGCGGCGCGCTGCGGGCGGTGCTGGCGCGAAAACTCTCCGTGTGAGCAGCGGAAGTGGCTGCGGAAGGCCCGCGCTAGGAGAGCCGGGGTCAGACCATAAATCCAATACTGTTCAGATACGCATCTTCGGCACCGGCGTATGAGAACGATGCAGGGCCGCCCCGCGATGGCGAATTGGATACGGGCTGATCTTGCGCTTGACGCCTCGCGGATTGAGCCTGCCTCGGCTGCTGGCGCATCGGCCGCGAGCACAGGCCGAGGGTCAGGCCTTAAACTTCAAGGCAAAACCTGACCCTCGCCGTTCTTCACCCCGCCCGAACCCGGTACTCACCCGGCGTCGCCCCAAAACGCGCCCGGAAGCTGCGGCTCAGATGGGGCTGGTCGAAGAAGCCGCAGTCCTGGGCCACCTCGCTGAGGCTGAGGCGGCTGTGTGCCAGCAGCTTGGCGGCCCGCTGCAGGCGGTGCTGGCGCGCGAAGTCGCCGGGTGAGCAGCGGAAATGGCTGCGGAAGGCCTGCGCCAGGTAGACGGGGTGCCGGCCCAGCTCCCGCGCCAGCGTGCACAGGCCATGGTTGCCCACGGTGTACTGGCTGTCATCCCGCAAGGCCTCCCTGCATTGCAGCAGCCAGGGCGGCGGGCGGCCATGCTGGCGTTCCAGCGCGAGAGGGTCAGGTCGTGCTCAAGCAAGGGCTTGAAGCTTGAGCCCTGACTCTAAGCCTCAGGTGATCCCGAGCCCGCGAGCCTGACCCCGGGTTGGGTGGGCCGTTCTTCACACCTTGGCGAGAAAGGCCACCGCGTCGTCCGCTTCACACGGCCAGTCGGCGAAGACCCCGACCAGATTGCATTCCACGCAGTGGCAGCCGATGTAGTACCAGCGCACTTTGTGGGTGCCCTCGACCACGGAGACGCCGGACATCAGCTCGAACACTTCGTTCTCGCACACGCACTCGTGCGTCTCGGGTTCTGATCCTTCCAGGTGGTCGGCGCTGTCGCCCATCAGGTGCTCTAACCCGCAGTCGGTGCAGGTGCGGATGGCCACGCCGGCTTCTTCATCGCTCTGCAGCGCGAAGGTCCGGCAGCCGCAACTGCTGCATTTGGATGCGGCAAAGCGAGTGGCCTCGTGGCGATTCGCGACGCTGTAGCTGCGCAGCTCGGCTTGGGTGTCGCCCGAGGTCGTCCCGTACCAGAACTCGCCCTTCTTCGTCAGTGCCATGGATGCGGCTCCGTTCTTAACCCGTTCATTCAATGTGGGCTTGAGTGATGTCGGAAGTGAACCGCATCTCCACTCGCTTGCCGGTGACCGACTGCAGGCCCAACTGCATCCGAAATTTCATCCGTGCCTTCGCTGAGAGCAAGATGCCGTCGTCGCGACGAAATGTGCTGGTCGAATCTCCCTTGTATTCAATGACCAAGCCTTTGTCAGCTGCCAGGTCCAATGCCTCCGGGGTTAGCGTGGTACTGGATTGCACGGTCGCAGTGGCTTCTGACAAAGTGACAACCCGACTGAGAACCTGCGCTTTGTGAGTGTCATTGCCTAAAGGAATCTTTAGATCAAAGTGACTCGTTTCGCCTGGCACAAGGGAAACCTGCTCCAGCGCCTTCGGGACACTCGCAATCCCGTGCATGGCTGCCAGCATGTTGGCCGTTGCCATTCCTGCGGTCTTTACGCCGTCATAAGTCTGCACCTGATAGGTCGATGAAGCGATGTCGTAAAGCGCGTCAGCAACCATCACCTTGCTTTGGCCGGATTGGTCCCAAGGGTGTGGTCCGGCGGGCTTGATCCAGTTTGTCGTGGTGATGTTGCAAGCTACACGAACGTGCATTGCATCCGGCCCTGGTGCGGTGTTGCAACGGTAGTTGAGGACCGTCTTCATTGAACTGGACTTCAGGGCATCCTCAAAACCAGGCTCAGACGTAGTCGCCGAGTTTGCTGAATCTGTGACGACATACTCTTCCGCTTTGCTAATGGATGTAATCGTCCCTTCGATATTTCGCCCAGCAAGAGGTGCCAAGGAAAGCCGCTCAGATCCTTGTGCAACCGACACGCAGCTTACGCAGCTCAGCAGTAAAAAATTTAGTGCGCGGGCGCTCGTTTTCATAGGAGAAAATGTGTTTTCTGGACTTCAAACAGAGGGCCGGAGGCAGCTCCATGCAACGATTCTCCCACCGAGTCGGTAGGCACTTCGCCTCTCATGTGGTCAAGGGAGCGACTTGCAGCGCAATGGAAGTGGCGAGTCATGGGTCGGCGGCGCCTAAATCACCATTTCGATGCAACACCTGCGGCGCCCGCGGAGTACAGACACTGGGCGACGGCGACCTGGTCACAGATCCTCAGACTCCAAAGACCGAAGAAGATCGGAACCTATGGCGTGAGTCGAGAGGACCGAGGACTGAGGGTCAGGCCTTGAATCCGAAGGCAAGACCTGACCCTCGTCAAACCTCAGTTGGCCCGAACTCGGTACTCGTGCGGCGTCATCCAGGTGCAGGGTCAGACCTTGAGATCCAATGCCTGACCCCGAGTCTTGCTGCACGCTTGACGGACCCCACGCTTGAGGGTGCGAATTCCTCAGGGGCCGCGCGAGGGGACGAGCTTCAGCTCCCGAAGTGTGTAGGGGGTGTTGGTGGGGGAGTGCGACCTTCACGGTTTGATGCCCGGCACTTTGGCCGGCACCTGAGCAGACGTTCTCGAGCACCACCCACTGCGTGGTCGGTCCCAGCGCCAGGCTGGCTGCCAGCCATGCGGCAGCAGTTCGTCTATTCGGTGGCTGGGGTCGGAGAGGTTGCAAGCCCGTGGGGGCGAGCATGTCCACAGGACTGATGAGGTCCTTTAGGAATCGTCGTGATACACCCTCACGCTTTGCTCTCGCCGCCAGTGGCGAGCCAGCGCGGGAGGGGCCATGCACCATTCAAAACAGGCTTTCGAGGCAGACTATCGGCTTGCTGCCCAGCGTGCCATTGCACTGCTCTGCGCTGTGAGTGTGGCCTCGTGCAGCACGCTACAGCCCCAGGTGTTTTCGCAGGAGCTGGCCCCACCGCCACCCCCGACCACGCACACCTACGGCGACAACGCCGTGACGGTGACCCCTTCAGCGCCCGCGGCCTCCGAGCCACCTGCCAACCCGCCTCAGTTGCCGGTCGAGACCTCCATCCAGCAGGCCGAAGCCCTGCAGCGCCTGTACGTGAAGGCCGTCCTCGATCACTCCGGCCTGAATGCTGGCTCAAGTGCAGCGCTGATCTCGCTTTCGGCCCTAGCGCTTCTCAAGGGTGTGACGCATCCCAACAGCAGGGATCTGGCAGCCATGGGTGTTCTGGGGTCAGGGCTGTACGCCTACTCCACGACGATGACATCCAAGCCGCGCCAGCTGGCCTACTTGGCCGGTGTCGAGACGCTCAATTGTGCGGTGGCCGCCAGCCGGCCCTATGTGCTGCCGCCGGGTTTCCTGACCTCCCTCACGCCCTTGAGCGAACCGGACAACAGCTTGGCAGGGCGGATCGTGGCGGCCGAGATGCAGTCCCGGAATTTGAGCGGCCTGATCGAACAGTTGACCGCAAGGAACGTGACCCGTGTGATCACCGAGCCCGAGCGGAAGTCGACCTGCCCAAGCCCGACGCCGCCCCTGCCTGCCAAGCCCGCCGGGACCGACCCAGACCGCCTGCGCGCCTACAACGACCGCCTCGCCCAGCGCACGCGCGAGTTGGCCGCCTGCGCAGGGCGAGACGCCACCACCCTGGAAAGGCGGCCGAGCCCGGACATCGGGCACATGATCGGGCAGCTCCAGGCGCAGCGCCGGCACCTGCACGCCCTCATCGCGCAAGCGCAAAAGCAGGTGGTGGTGTTCGGCAATGCCGGCAATGCCCTGCGGCAGGTGACGGTGGACACCCAACTCTCCGTGGCCCGCGAGGTGCTAAAGACCGAGCCCGACGCAGCAGCCGTGCTCAAGGCTGCCCAGGCTATGCGGGGCACCGCCTTCACACTCAGCGCGGCACCGGCCTTCAAGCCCGCGGCTCCGGCATCGGCCGCGAGCGCCGCTGCCGAAGCCTACGCGGCCGGCCCGGGTTCGAGGAGTCCGAAGGTTCGGGCGCACGTGTACGACGACCCGCCCGTGGATCTACTCAAAAAGGCACGTGAGGCCATCGAGGCAGCGCTGGAGACGGGCGATCAAATCACGGGCCAGCTCGAAAGTCTCAATCAGCGGCTGCGCCTGACGCGTACGCCACTCGAACGTTGCGGACAGTCCTCGGCCGGCGCCGTGCTCACCCTCTCTCCAGATGTGAGTGAGCTGGAACTGGCGCCCGGGGCGAGTCAGAACTTCAATGTGTCGGGCGGAACTGGGTCGTCACAGGCCAAGGCCGTGGAGGGCCTGACTCGCAACCTGGACGGTTCTTTCACTTTCAAGATGCCGGCCAACACCGAGCCTGGCAGCACGATCACGCTGACCTTCACCGATGGCGGCGGCAAGCTGACGCGCGAGGTGTCGGTCAAGGCCGTCACGGCCACAGCCAGCACGGCCGCCGATGCGACCGTGGATGCGGGCAAGGTACCGCTCGTGGTCATGGCAGCGGCGCTGGGGCTGAAGACCCTGCCGCCCAGCGCCCAGGCGGTGTCCAAGGCCCTCAAGGCCTGCCTGAGCGGCAGCAAGTTCAAGATTGACAACGTCGACCTGGAGCAGGTGCCGTCTGCCGCCTTCGTGAAGGTCATGAACGGAGCCTGCAGTGAAGGCGCCTGAGGCCGCCGCCGGCCGTGCCCATGCGTGGCTGCGTCCAGAGAACCTCGATCACTCCGTGGGGCAAGGCACGCTCACGGCTGTGCTGCGCACCATCGGGGTCGGCAGCAGCCGCCCCGTGCTGTTCGGGCTCACGGCAGGTCATGTGCTCGGTGGCGACCCCCAGGCCGAGTTTGGCGACCGGGTGAGCCTGACCTCCCTGGACCGGGACGCGACCGTGCTGTATGGCCGCGCTCACAGCTGGTCGCCCGACCTGACGCGGCGGGATCGACGGGTGCGCCTGGACGCGGGCCTGCTCACGCTGGATGAGGCGGCGCTCGGCTTGATCGCCGACGACCTGCCTTGGCCCCTCGGTTGGGCGGACGCCCGGCCGGGCGACGAGGTGCGGCTGCTCACCCGCCACCACCGGCTCGCTGGACGGGTCCGCGCCCGCATCGACACCGACGTGGAGGTGGGCGACCCACCTATCCGCTACAGCCTGTCGGACGTGCTGTGCTGCGAGATCGACAGAGGCAGCCTCCCCGGCGACAGCGGCGCCCCGGTCTGGGACCTGCGGCAGCGCCTCGTGGGCCTGCTCGTCGGACGGGCCCCTGAAGGCAGCGACGGCAATGCCATCGTCACGCCCATCGACCGCGTGCTCGCTTGGAGCGGTTGCGACCTGGTGCTGCGGGGTCAAGCCTTGCTGGCGCCCGACGAGGGGCGCGCCGCGCCCCCCGAGGCACCGCAGGTGGCCGCAGCTTCCTCGCCCCAGACGCAACACGACTGCGACGTGATGGCCCGAACGATGTGGGGTGAAGCACGCGGCGAACCCGACGCCCGCACCGGCATGGCTGCCGTCGGCCATGTCGTGCTCAACCGCTGCGCGGCCAGGCGCTGGTGGGGGGGCACGGTGGACGCGGTCTGCCTCAAGGCCTGGCAGTTCAGCTGCTGGAACGACAACGACCCGAACCGGCCCCAACTCGTGGTCGTCACCGAAGCGGATGCCCTCTTCGCATTGGCCCAGCAGCTGTCAGCCGAGTTGCTGGCACAGCCCGAGCCGGCCCGCCTTTTGAACGACCCCACGCACGGGGCCACGCACTACCACGCGGCCTCCTTGCCACGGCCAGCGTGGGCGCGAGCATCGGGCGCGACCGAATGCGCGCGCATCGGTCACCACATCTTCTACCGCAACATCGCCTGACAGGACACTGCCATGGACATGCGCATCATCGAGGTCGCCATCGGGCTGGTCCTCGTGTTCGCGATCAGCAGCTTGCTGGTCAGCACCCTCCACGAGATCTGGACCGCGCTGCGCAAGAGCCGGGGCGACTCCCTGCTGCTCGGCCTGTGCTCGCTGCTGGGCGATGACGATGTGACGATGGGTCAGCTGCGCCGCCGCTTCTCGCCCAAGTCACAGCCGTCCCCCTTCACGCGGAGCCTGCTGGCACACCCGCTTCTGGTGTCGCAATCGCTTGGAGGCGCTGGCAGTCAGAACATGCCGTCGTACCTGCCGTCCGACGTGTTCATCAACGCGCTGATCAGCCAGCTGTCCACGCTGGCCACCGGCGGCGTGCGCTCCGCTGACCCGCAGACCTGGCTCAACGCCGTCAAGGCCAGCGCCGACGCGAAGCGCGCTAGGGGCGATGCCTACCAGCCCACGCCGGCACTGCTGACAACGCTCGCCACGCTGCTGCAAGGCGTCGAAAACGACTGGCCCAGCTTCGAGGCTCGTCTGCGCGCCTGGTACGACAGCGTGCAGCAGCGTGCCGGCGGCTGGTACCGGCGCGACACCCAGCTGCGCCTGGTCGTGATCGGCTTTCTGGTGGCCTACCTTGCCAACCTCAATCCGTTCGTGATCGCCCCTAGGCTGTGGAACGACCCCGTGGTCCGTGCGGCCGCCGTGGGCGTGGCGCAGGACGCGGCCAAGGCGTACGCCGCAGCCGCAAGTGCGCCGGCGTCGGCCGCGAGCGATTCGTCACAGGCCCTCATCACCGCGCTCAACAAGCTACTTGCGCAGCCCACCCCCCGCAGCAAGGGGGCAGCGCCGGCTAAGGGGGCGTCGGCGCCTGCCACCACGCCGACGCCGCAATCGCTGGAGAGTGAGCAGGCCCTGCGTGCGTTGAAGGACAACCTGTTCGCGGCCAGCGAGAACCCCCGGCTGCACACGACGCCCCAGGTTGCCGAGACTGTGAGGTCGAGCCTGGACCGGCTGCTGGACTTGCAGGATCAGGTGCGGTTGCGCCAACGCCTCGCCAGCGAGCGCGCGGACCCCCTGCTCATGCTGGATGCGTCGGTCGCCATCGATGACCACCTCGCAGCCCTGAAGGCACAGTGGCCCGCTGTCAATCCAGAGTCCGGGTCGCATGCCCTGCCAATGGCGCAGTTGGCGAGGTTGACCACGGCCTTGCGCAACGAGCGCGATGTCCTGCTGCCCTCGCGCGTCACGCTCAGCCCGGCGGCCGGCGCGGCGGCTCAACGTGTGGCCCTGGCCTGCGTGACCGAGGGCAGCGTCGTCGACACGCTCTGCGAGCCGCTCGGCGCCGTGCAGCAGCTGGCCGGCAGCGGGCTGCCCATCGGTTGGGGCTGGGCGAACTGGCCGGCGTGCGATGCGGCCTGTCAGGCGCGGCAACGGCCCGGCGTCGCCGCGCCGGCGCCTTCGGCCTCGGCGCCCGCCGACCGCTATGCCGACAGCCTGGCGGCAAGCCGCGTGGCCGAGCCCGCATCGAGCGCCCCGCCCCTGGCGTCGCGCCATTTGCGCAAGCTCTACCAAGAGCAGCACGCAGCCCTGGCGAGTCAGGCAGCCCGGGGTGCCGACAAGTCGGCCGAACTTACACCCTTCCTGTGGCGCCACTGGGAGCGCGACGACTTCCAGCAAGGCCTCTGGCAGGCCTTGCTGGGTTGGCTGATCATCGGCATCGGCGCCAGCCTGGGCGCGCCGTTCTGGTTTGACCTGCTGGGTCGCTTCGTCAAGCTGCGCGGTAGTGGCACCCCCACCATGCCGGACGGCGGCGGCGGCGGCGCCGCACCACCCGCGCCTGACACGATGGCGCGCGCGGCGGCGCCTGCGGGTGGCGCGCTGCCCGCAGGTCCCGCTGCCAAGCTCGCCGCCGCTGCGCCGTTCCCCGGCATCAGCGCCCTGAACGCCGCCGAAGGCGATCTCACGCCCGCCCAGGTCGTGCGGCTGCAGCGCGCGCTCGGCCTGACAGGGGTCGAGGCGACTGGAACCCTGGACGCCAACACGCGGCTGCGCGTCATGCAGTGGCAGCAGGCCCGCGGCGACGCCGCAAGCAACGGTGAGCTGAGCGCGGCCCAGATCGGGGACCTGCTCAGCCCCGGCGCGCCGCCAGCCGCAGCCCTCGGGGGGGCGTTGCCAGTTAGCATCACGCCGAAGCGCACGAACGGCACGATCAATGTGCTGACCGAAACGGAAGTGCGTGCGCTGTACGGCGACATCGTCACCAGGCCGCTTGCCAACGGCGCCGTCCAGGTGGTGTCCAAGGGAGTTGATGGCCAGGCACAGCACGAGATCGTCGAATTTCGCCATGCCCTGCTGGGCGACCAGCAACCCCAATATGTGCACGCCCGGGCCCTGCCCCATTTCGTCGACGCCTTCAACCGCATCCAATCGGCCATCGCGGCAGGCACCGTACCTGAGGATGTCATCGTGAACTGCGGCGGCACCTACGTGCCGCGCCATATCGGTTCAGACCCCACGCGCCCACTGAGCCGCCACACCTGGGGCATCGCCATCGATCTGAATACTCAGGCCAATGCCATGAACTCGCAGCCGGCGGCGCTGGGCGTGCCCGGGTCTTTACTGAGCATCGTGCCCATCTTCAGCGACTGTGGCTTCGCTTGGGGTGGCCACTTCAGCACCGGGCTGGACGGCATGCATTTCGAGCTGGCGCTGCGAAATCCTTGACTTCTTCTTCGGTCAGACCACAGCGAACGGGCTCATTTGGTGTAGCGCCATGCCGCCCACGGCTACCAGCGCGGCCGTTTCCATAAGAGCGATCGCGGGTATCAGCATGCCTGACCCCTGGCCTGCGCCGGGACGGGCAGGCCTTAAACCTCAAGTCAAGACCTGACCCTCGGCATCAGCTCTGCCGTCAACGCAGCGTCTTTCGGATCAGGCGGCCGCGCACCCCGCCCGCAATGAGTCATCACATGCCAGCACTCGCCCAGCTGCCACCCATCCAACACTTGTTTAGTAAACCACGCTAAAAACACCCGTCTTCCGTCTCTTTGGTTGACGCTCAAAAAAGCGCTGGATATAAACATCACCCATGAACAAAGCCGGGTGAAGTGCCTTCGCCCGAGCCTTGGAAGCGCACGATGATGCGTTTATTAAACCCAAGATCGAGAACACCGGAGACACCGTGTTGCTGATGCTGCATTCGAAATCGCCGCTGCTGGGCTTGTTGCGCCTTCGCGCAGCGCTAGGCTGCACGCCGCCCTGCCAGCCCGGAGTGCCGGCATGAGCGCAAACGGCGGAGGCGGCCAGTCGGTCACCATCCGCGACATCGCGGAAGCCACGGGCTTGTCGATCGGCACCGTGTCGCGGGCGTTGAAGAACCAGGCCGGCATGACCGAGGTGACGCGCAACAAGGTGCGCGAGGCCGCGGCTCGGCTCGGCTATGACCACTCGCAGCTGAAAAAAGGGCGCATCCGGCGCATCGCCTTTTTGCTGCACAGCCAGCACAACACCTTGGCGTCCAGCCCTTTCTTCTCGCCGGTGCTGCATGGCGCCGAGGCGGCTTGCCGGCGCGAGGGGATTGCGCTGTCCTTCATCGTCGTGGGACCGGCGGAGCCGGTGCTGGAGCAGGTGCGGGTGCATGCGCCCGATGCGATTTTGTGTGCGGGCTTTTTTGAGCCCGAGGTGCTGAGCGCGCTGATGCTGACGGGCAAGCCCATGGTGCTGGTGGACATGCACCGCCGCGGCTTCAGCTCCATCAACCCGGACAACGCCCTGGGCGGCTACCTGGCCACCCGCCATCTGCTGCGCAGCGGCAAGCGGCGCATCGCCATGCTCTCGGGCTCCCTGGCCCACTACAGCATTCAGCAGCGCAACCGCGGTTTCCGCCGCGCGCTGTTCGATGCCAAGGTGCACGCCGACCCCGACCTCGAAGTCATCGTGCCCACCATGGGAGAGGGCGATGAGGGCGTGGTTGAGGCCATGCGCAGCCTGCTCAAGCTGCCCAAGCCGCCCGATGCCGTGTTTTGCTACAACGACAGCACCGCCCTGGTGGCGATGAAGGCCTGTCTGAACGAGGGCTTGAAGGTTCCCTACGACATCATGGTCGTCGGCTTCGACGACATCAGCAGCGCGGCCGTGGCCGTGCCGCCGCTGAGCACGGTGCACGTGGACAAAGAGGCGCTGGGTGCCTCGGGCGTGGAGCTTTTGCTGCGCCTCAAACCCGATGAACCCCCTGCCGAACTGGTTCTGCCGGTCCAGATGATCGTGCGGGAGAGCAGCAGTGACGATTGACCGACGGATGAGTCATTCAAGGCAATCGACACGGGCCCCATTCGCTCCAAGCGCCTAACTCTAATTTTCCTCACCATGTCCAATCTCCCCGACTTTCGCTCTCGGGCGGTGCTGCTCGCCCATGCGCAGCACAGCATGAGCTTCTACCACCCGCGCTGCATCGACTGGAGCGGTGGCATGTACCACTTCTTCAAGGACGACGGCAGCGTCTACGACGCCGAGCAGCGCCATCTGGTCAGCAGCACGCGCTTCGTCTTCACCTACGCCATGGCCTACCGCCACTTCGGCCAGCCAGAGTATCTGGACGGCCTGCGCCATGCGCTGAGCTTCTTGCGCGAAGCGCACCGAGACAGCGAGTTTGGTGGCTACAGCTGGCTGCTGCGTTGCCACCCTGGCGGCCGTGAAGTTGCGGATGGCACCCAGCATGCCTACGGCCAGGCCTTTGTGCTGCTGGCCTATTCGCATGCGCTGATGGCCGGGCTGGAAGAAGCGCGGCCCTGGGTGGCCGAGACCTTCGAGCTGATGGAGCGCAGTTTCTGGGAGCCCGAGGCCGGCCTCTACGCCGACGAAGCCAGCCGCGACTGGAGCGAGCGCTCCAGCTACCGCGGCCAGAACGCGAACATGCACGCCTGCGAGGCGCTGCTGGCCGCCTACCGTGCCACGGGCGAAACGCGTTACTTGGAGCGCGCCTACACCGTGGCTTTCAACATCACCCAGCGCCAGGCCGAGCGCTGCGGCGGCTTGATCTGGGAGCACTACGACGCGAACTGGCAGCCCGACTGGCAGTTCAATATCAACGACCCGGCCAATCTGTTCCGGCCCTGGGGCTACCAGCCCGGCCATTTCACTGAATGGGCCAAGCTGTTGCTGCAGCTGGAGTCGCTGGGCGGTGCCTTGGAGCGCGACCTCAGCTGGGCTCTGCCCACGGCCGAGCGCCTGTTCAAGGTGGCGGTGGAGAAGGGCTGGCATGCCGAGCATGGCGGCCTGTGCTATTCCATCTCGCCCGAGCTGGAAATCTGCGACGCAGACAAGTACTTCTGGGTCCAGGCCGAAAGCGCGGCCGCCGCCGCCATGCTGGCCCAGCGCACCAAGCACCCCTTCTACTGGGACTGGTACGAGCGCCTGTGGGCCTACAGCTGGACGCATTTTGTCGACCACGAGCATGGCGCCTGGTGGCGCATCCTCGACGCGCAGAACCGCAAGTACAGCGACGAGAAGAGCCCAGCCGGCAAGGTGGACTATCACACCATGGGCGCCTGCTACGACATCGTGGCGGTACTGGACGCAGCATCTGCGGAGGGCTCTGGCCATGCATGACGCACCGCTGATGCTCTGCGCCGGCGAGGCGCTGACCGACATGATCCACCAGGGCGAGGGCCATTGGCAGGCCCGGGTGGGAGGCTCCACCTGGAATGTGGCGCGCGCGCTGGCGGCGCTGGGTGAACGCACGGCCTTTGCCGGCGCCATCAGCGCCGACCGCTTTGGCGATGATCTCTGGGCCGCCAGCGAGGCCGTGGGCCTGGACATGCGCCTGCTGCAGCGCGCGCCGCGCTCGCCGCTGCTGGCCATGGTGGAACAGGGCGAGCCGCCGCGCTACTTCTTCATTGGCGACGACAGCGCCGACCTCTACTTCGACCCCGCGGCCCTGCCCGAGGGCTGGTCACGCCAGCTGCGCTGGGCGCATTTCGGCGGCATCAGCCTAGCGCGCGAGCCCCTGGCCGGCCGCCTGGTCGCCTTGGCCGAGCATTTGAAAGAGCAGGGCGTGGCCATCAGCTACGACCCGAACTTCCGCAAGGTGATGGACGAACGCTACACACCGACGCTCCATCGCATGGCGGCCGTCGCCGACCTGATCAAGGTCTCGGACGACGATCTGCGCGGTCTTTTCCCCGATCTATGCCCCGGCCTGGAACTGGACGCGGCGCTGCAGCGCCTGCGCGCGCTGAACCCGAACGCGCTGTGCCTGCTGACCCGCGGCGGCCATGGTGCCAGCCTCTACCGTGGCGAAGAGCGCGTGGACGCCATGGCCCCGGCCGTGCCCGTGGTGGACACGGTGGGCGCGGGCGATGCCAGCGCCGCCGGTCTGCTCCACAGCCTCAGCCGCCACCCCGATCGCCCTTTGCAAGCCCATCTGCACGCGGCCTTGGCCGCCGGCTCCGCCGCCTGTCTGCAGGCAGGCGCCACCCCACCGACACCGCTGGCCATGGGCCGGCTGTTCGATCAGCTTCAAGAAAAGGTTTCCTCATGAGTCAGCGTTTCTTGTCATCCGTTTCCGCTTCCTCCGCCTGGTCTCCAGCGCGCCGCGCGCTCAGCGGCCTGTGCCTGGCCGCCGTGGCCACCCTGGCGCAAGCCGCGCCGCTGCCCGCGCTCAAACCGGTCAGCGAGGCCGAATCGGCCCAGCTGGCCCAGCGTGTCAAGGAAGAAACCCGCCATGCCTGGCGCGGCTACAAGCAGTACGCCTGGGGCCAGGACGCCCTCAAGCCCCTGAGCAAGAGCGGCCACAACTGGTACAAGAGCTCGCTGCTGATGACACCGGTCGACGCGTTGAGCACCTTGCTGGTGATGGGGCTGAAGGAAGAGTCCGACGAGGCGCGCGAGCTGATCGCCAGCCAGCTGAACTTCGACCAGGACCTCTCGGTGCAGAACTTCGAGATCACCATCCGCCTGCTCGGCGGCCTGGTCTCGGCCTACCAGCTCAGCGGCGATGCCCGCCTGCTGGCCAAGGCGGAAGACCTGGGCAAGCGCCTGCTGCCGGTGTTCGATTCGCCCACCGGCCTGCCCTACACCCATGTCAATCTGCGCACGGGTCTGGTCAGCGGCACGATCAGCAACCCGGCCGAGACCGGCACGCTGATCATCGAGTTCGGCATGCTGAGCAAGCTGACTGGCCAGCCGATTTACTTCGAGAAAGCCAAGCGCGCCTTGGTGGAGACCTTCCGCCGTGCTTCACCGGACGGCGTGGTCGGCTCGGCCATCAACGTCGAGACCGGCCGCTGGGAGCGTACGGACGCCCACATCGGCGGCGGCATCGATTCCTACTACGAGTACCTGTACAAATGCTGGCGCTTGTTCGGCGACAGCGAGTGCAAGGCCATGTGGGACCACAGCATTGCCGGCGTCAACAAGGTGCTGGGCGACGAAACCAAGACCGGCTTCTGGTACGGCCATGCCGACATGAAGACCGGCCGCCGCACCAAGACGCAGTACGGCGCGCTGGACGCCTTCATGCCGGCCCTGCTGGCCGTGGGCGGCGACCTCAAGCGTGCGCGCAAGCTGCAGGAATCGAACCTGCGCATGTGGCGTCTGCACGGCATCGAACCCGAATCCATGGACTACAAGACCATGAAGGTGCTGTCGCCCGAGTACGCGCTGCGCCCCGAGATCGTCGAGTCGGCCTACTACCTGCACCAGCTCACCGGCGACACCCGTTACCGCGCCATGGGCCGGGAGTTCTTCGAGGACTTCGTGCGCCACTGCCGCACGGAAGCGGGCTATGCGGCGCTCAAGGATGTGCGCAGCAAGGTGCATGAAGACTCGATGGAAAGCTTCCTCTTCGCCGAGACCTTCAAGTACTTCTACCTGCTGTTCTCGCCGAAATCGGTGCTGGACTTTGACGCCGTGACCTTCAACACCGAAGCCCACCCGATGCGCCTGTCGGCGCCGGTGCAGGCGCGCTGAGTAAGGGGCTTGCAATGAAGCAATTGGATAGATTGGGTGTTCGGGTGCCGCTGCGTGAGACGCAGGCTGGCAGCGCACCCCTGCGACTCCATGCCAAAGCCCAAGGGCTTTGGCTCTCGCTTGGCACAGGGAGTCCACTGGACTCCCTGTGCCCCAGCTCGATCCCCCGCCCGCTGCGCGGGCTCCTCCTTGACTTACGTCGCAGGGGCACCCCGCCAGCCTGCTTGAGCAGATCGTCGAGGGTTCCCTCTTCGCAAAGGGAGTCGTTGGACGGCGGCGGACGGTGGGTGGGTGCGGCCACGGAAGTTAAGGAGGAGGCCGCGGAGCGGCCGGGGGACATGAAGTGGACGTACCCAGCCGCCGTCCGCCGCAACGCCTGGCCTTTGCGCATGCTGCTGGCCGGCTTCTGCCTGCTGCCGGCCGCCGTGCCGCTGCAGGCCGAAGCAGCCCCGCTCAGCGTGGGCAGCATGCCCGTCAACACCTTCATCGGCACCCAAGACGACGGCAACACCTTCCCCGGTGCTTCGGCGCCCTTCGGCATGATCCAGGTCAGCCCGACCGGCGAGCATTACGCCGGCTGGCGCTACAACGACACCCGCATCCGCGGCTTCGGCCATTCCTACTTGTCCGGCGCGGGCTGCTGGGAGCAGGGCGGCCAGCTTTCGGTGTTACCGGTCACGGGGCGCATCGCCCCGGGCGGTGATTTCGACACGGCCAAGGTCGGCAGCTTTGACCACAAGCGCTATGCGGCCGAGTACACGCATGCCGGCGAAGTGGGCCAGGCCGGTTACTACAAGGTGCAGCTGACCAGCTACGGCGGCATCACCGCCGAAGCTACGGCCTTGACCCGCGCGGCGGCCGAGCGCTACAGCTTTGCCGCCGGCGCGCCCACCGGCCATGTGCTGGTCAATCTGGGCCAGGCCAACGAGAAGCACTCGGTGGTCGGCAGCGAGCTGCGCGTGGGGGACGACCAGCGCAGCATCGAAGGCAAGATCACGACCAAGAGCTTTTGCGGCGGCGCCCAATACACCACCTGGTTCCGCATGGTCTTCGACCGGCCGTTCGTGGCCCATGGCATCTGGGACGGTGCCGGCGCCTGGCCGGGCGCCAAAGGCCCCAGCCACCAAGGCGAAGCGCGCCCGCACGGCGCCTGGCTGAGCTTTGATCTGCAAGACGGCAAGGCGGCGGTGACCGCGGTCAGCGCCATCTCGCATGTCGATGCCGAAGGCGCCCGCATCAATCTGCGCGCCGAAGGCCTGGCCCCGGGCGGCGAGCCGCTGAGCTTCGACGCCATGCGCGCCAAGGCCGAGGCCAATTGGCAGCGTGAGCTGAGCAGTGTGCGCGTCGAAGGCGGCAGCGTGGACGACCGCACCGTCTTCTACACCGCGCTCTACCACTCGCTCTTGCAGCCCCTGACCGGCAGCGATGCCGACGGGCGCTACCGCGGCTATGACGATGCGATCCACACGGCCCGGCATCAAGGCAAGGACTGGACTTACTACGAGTTCTTCTCGCTCTGGGACACCTACCGCACGCAGAACCAACTCCTGGCCCTGTTGCGCCCGGAGCGCGCGCGCGACATCGCCTACTCGGTGCTGAAGATCCGCGAGCAGGGCGGCTGGCTGCCGCGCTGGGGATACGCCAACTTCGAGACCAACATCATGACGGGCGACCCGGTGACGCCTTTCCTGGTGGATTTGTGGCGCCTCGGCGCGCTCAAGGGTCGCGAACGCGAGGCTTACGCGGCGTTGCGCGAGAACGCCTTTGGCGTACCGCCGCACGGCATCCGCGCGCAGGGCCGGGCGGGCAACCCCAGCTATCTGAGCCAGGGCTTTGTGCAGTACGACCGCGGCTTTGTCTCCAAAGGCATGGATGTTGACCCGCACCACGGCGCCTCGTCGACGCTGGAATACGCCCTGGCCGATGGTGCCCTGGCCCAGATGGCCCAAGCCCTGGGCCACAAGCAAGACGCCAAAGTGCTGGCCCAGCGCGCCCTGAACTGGCGCCGCATCTGGGACGAAAGCGTGCTTGACGCGGCCACCAGTCAGCGCGGCTTTCCTCGCCCACGCCGGCCGGACGGCAGCTGGTTCACCGAGCTCAATGGCGGCTACGACCCACGCTCCGAGCGCGGCTTCCACGAGGGCACGGCCTGGCAATACCAATGGTTGGTGCCGCAGGACATCCCCGGCCTGGTCGCGGCCATGGGCGGCCAGACGCAGGCAGCGCAGCGCCTGGACCACTTCTTCGACTACCAGGCTCTGCTCGCCGACCCGGCGGCCGCGGTGCGCAAGTCCTGGGTGGTGGGGCCCTACAGCTATTACAGCCAGTTCCGCTACAACCCCAACAACGAGCCCGATCTGCATGCGCCCTGGGTCTACACCCTGATCGGCCAGCCCTGGAAGACGGCCACCGTGTTGCGCGCCGCCGAGACCCTGTTTGGCAACGCGCCCAACGGCGTGACCGGCAATGACGATCTAGGCACCATGTCGGCCTGGTATTTGTTCAGCGCCCTGGGGCTCTACCCCGACATGCCGGGCAGCGGCCGCTTTTTGCTGCATGCGCCGCGCTTTGCCCGCGCCGAGATCGACCTTGGCACTGGGCGCACCCTGCGCATCGAGGCGCCCGAAGCGAAGCCGGGCGAGCGGCGCTTTGTGGAGGCCGTCAACTGGGCGGGCCGCGAACACCATCCGGTATGGCTCTCATGGGAAGCCTTGCAGTCGGGTGCTACCCTCGGCTTCAAGCTGAGCCCGCAACCCGACCCACAAGGCTGGGGCACGCGTGCCCGCGATCTGCCCAAGGCGCCGCTGGGCCTCAGGCCTTGAGCCTGCTGCCCGGAGCCGGCACCGGATAAGACAAGCAAGACAAGCAAAGCCAAGCAAGACAAGACCCACAACAGGAGACAAATTCAATGGCAAACATGTCACACAACACCGCGCCCCGGGCGGCGGACATCCAGGGAGGCAGCGGCGTGGAGCAGGGCAACAGCAACACCAGCGCCCTGGTCATCGTCACCCTGCTGTTCTTCATGTGGGGCCTGATCACCTCGCTCAACGACGTGCTCATTCCCCACCTCAAGGCCATCTACACCTTGAGCTATGTGCAGGCCATGCTGGTGCAGTTCTGCTTCTTCGGCGCCTACTTCATCGTTTCACTGCCGGCGGGTGCGCTGATCCGCCGCATCGGCTATCAAAAAGGGGCCGTGGCCGGCCTCTTGATTGCGGCCTGCGGCTGCGCGCTGTTCTACCCGGCGGCGTCCAGCGGTTACGGCGTGTTCCTTTTCGCCTTCTTTGTGTTGGCCTCGGGCATCACCGTGCTGCAGGTGGCGGCCAACCCTTACGTCACCGTGCTCGGCCCGGCCCGCACGGCCTCCAGCCGCCTGACCCTGACCCAGGCTTTCAACTCCCTGGGCACCACCATCGGCCCGGCCGTGGGCGGCCTGCTGATCCTGTCGGCCGTGGGTGTGGCCGCCGATGCCGCCACGGTGCGCGGCCCCTACCTGGGTCTGGCTGCGGCACTGGCCTTGCTGGCCGTGCTGTTCTGGGCCGCCAAGCTGCCGCAAATCACGGACAGCGAATCGGTCAGCGCGAGTGCTGAAGGCCAGGGTGCTTCTGCCTGGTCGCACCGCCATCTGGTGCTGGGCGCCATCGGCATCTTTCTGTATGTGGGCGCCGAGGTCAGCATCGGCAGCTTCCTGGTCAACTTCCTCGGTGAATCGCACATCGCCGGTCTCTCGCATGGCGACGCCGCGCATTACGTCAGCGTCTACTGGGGCGGCGCCATGGTCGGCCGCTTCATCGGCTTTGCGGTGATGCGCACGGTCAGCCCGGGCAAGACCCTGGCCTTCAACTCGCTGGCGGCCATCGCCCTGGTGCTGGCGGCCGTGTTCGGCAAGGGCAGTGTGGCCATGTGGGCCATCCTGGCTGTGGGCCTGTGCAACTCCATCATGTTCCCGACCATCTTCAGCATGGCGCTGAACGGCCTGGGCAAGCACACTGGCCAGGGCTCGGGCATTCTGTGCATGGCCATCGTCGGCGGTGCCTTGGTGCCGTTTGCGCAGGGCGCCATGGCCGATGCCATGGGCGTGCAGACCTCCTTCCTGCTGCCCGCGGCCTGCTACGGCTTCATCCTGTATTTCGGCGTGAAGTACGCGTCGATGTATGGGGCGAAGTGAGTGAATGGGTGAACAGGTGAATGGGTGAACAGGTGAATGGTGAATGGTGAATGGTGAATGGTGAATGGGTGAATGGGTGAGGATGGGGTGTTTGCCGTGTTGAAGCGTATCCACCATGTGGCCATCATTTGCTCGGACTACCCGGTCTCCAAGCGCTTCTACACCGAGTGCCTCGGCCTGCGCGTGCTGGCCGAGAACTTCCGGCCGGAGCGTCAGTCCTACAAACTCGATCTGGCCTTGCCCGACGGTGGCCAGATCGAGCTGTTTTCCATGCCAGGCGCGCCGCCGCGCCCGTCCTACCCGGAAGCGCAGGGCCTGCGCCATCTGGCCTTCGAGGTGGAAGACATCGAGGCTTGCCGGGCTGCGCTGCAGGCGCAGGGCATCGCCGTCGAGGCGATCCGGCTGGACCCTTACACCGAGCGCCGCTTCGTCTTCTTCGCCGACCCCGACGGCTTGCCGCTGGAGTTGTACGAGCAGGCGAACGGCGCGCGTTCAGGCTGAGGCCAGCGGGCCCAGCCTGGCCTTGGCCTCCGCCTGGCGCGCCAGCTCACGTTCTGCCGCCGTGGCGTAGTGGCGGTCCCAATGCTGCAGCTTCGGCGCCATCAAGTGATGCCAGAGCGGCGGGATCAGGGCCACGACGATGGTGCTGAGGTAGCCGCTGATCATGGTGGGCGCCTCGGGGTAGGGCTGCAGAGCGTGGAAAGGCACTTCGCCCTGGGCGTGGTGGTGCGAGTGGCGGCTCAGATTGAACATCGACCAGGAGCTGATGCGCTTGTTGGTGTTCCAGGAGTGGTGCGGCTGCACCGGCGTGGCGGGGTCGCGCACGATGCCGTAGTGCTCCATATAGTTGACGATCTCCAGCAGCGCCTTGCCCCAGAGCGCGCACAGCACGAAGAAGCCCGCGGCGGCCGCGCCGCCCAAGCCCCCGGCCAGCAGCACCAGACCCAGGCTCATCAGATGCCCGCGAATCACGGCGTTATGCAGGCTGAACACCGGCCGGCCACGGCGCCGCAAGCTGCGCCGCTCGATCTTCCAGGCGCTGACATTGCCCTTGATCGTGGAGCTCAGGATGTGGCGGTAAACGTTGCGCCCGCGCGGCGCCGTCGCCGGATCTTCGAGCGTGGCGACATAACGGTGGTGGCCGTAGACATGCTCGATGGAAAACACGGTGTCGAAGCTGAAGGCCAGCAACCATCGGCCTATCAGCATCGAGACCGGGTCCCAGCTGCGGTGGGTCAGCTCATGGGCCGTGATGGTGCCCACCAGGCCGATCAGCAAGCCGGTGAGGACAAAGGCCGAGACATGGTGGCCCCAGGCGGTGGCCGCACGCGCGGCCAGCAGGTCCTGCCCGCTCCAGGCGCTGGCCCAGGCGCCAAAGCCCAGGGGGTCACCGTTGGACACGCCCCAGACGGCGATGAACACGATCAACATCAAGAGTGGCAAGGCCAGCCAGAGTTGCAGGGTCAGCAGGCCGGGGTGGCGGTACTCGGGCGTGCGGATGTCGTCGCCGCACAGGGCGTCGCCCACCGTGTAGAGCAGCAGCACGGCCAGCAGGCCGGCGCTGATCCAGGCGCCGCCCGCCGCCAGCGCGGCCGCTGAGCCCAGGCCGACGCCATGGAAGAGGGCGAACTTCAGGTAGTCCAGCAGATGCGCGGGCTGGCGCGCCAGCGGCGCGGGTTTGCCGCTGGGCGCCGGCGATTCGTGCCCACTGAGGAAACGGTCGGCGTGGATGCGATCAGCCGGCAGGCCCAGCTCGAGCAAGCGGCTCTGCGCCGCATCGACCATGGCGGGGGGGCCGCAGAGGTAGGCCTGGGCGCCTGCGCTGAGGTGCTCGGCCAGCAAGTCGGTGACATGGCCGCGCGCGCCCTGCCAGGCGCTGTCAGGGGCCGCTCCAGACAGCACGGGCACGAAGCGGAACTCGGCCGGCCATTGCCGGGCCAGGGCCTCGATCTCGTCCAGCGCATACAAGTCGCTGGCGTTGCGGGCCCCGAAGAGCAGGGTGGCGGGCCGGCGCAGGCCTTGGGCGAGGGCGTCTTTCAGGATGGCCAGCACGGGCGCCAGGCCGCTGCCGGCGGCCACCATCAGCAAGGGCGCGGCGTCCGAGGCGCGCAGGGTGAAATTGCCCAGCGGGCCTTCGAGCTGCAGCGTTTCGCCGCGCAGGTCCTGCCCGTGGACCCGGCTTGAGAACGCGCCGCCCGGCAGCTGGCGCACAAAGAACTCGACGCTGTTGTCCGGGCTGCAGGGCGCGGCGAAGGAGTAGTTGCGGCGCAGGCCGGGCAGGCTGTTCAGGGTGAGCGCGGCGTATTGCCCGGCTTGGTAGGGCAGCGGGCTGTCCAGCTGCACGCGCAGCCGGGTGATGTCGGCCGTCAGGCGCTGCTGGCCGATGATGGTGCCGCTGACCTGGCGCGGCCGTGCTGCGGCTTGAGGCAGGTCCACGGCGATGCGCACATCGCTGAGCGGCCGGCTCTGGCACGCCAGGATCATGCCGGCGTCCAGCTCTGCGTCGCTGAGCAAATAGCTGGTGTCGCGGCGCTGCTCGACCTGGCCTTCAAGCAGCCGGCATTTGCAGCTGGCGCAGCCGCCGACCCGGCAGCTGTTGGGGAAGTCCAGCCCCTCGCGCAGGGCGGCTTGCAGCAAGGTCTCGTCGCCAGCGACGCGGATGCGCTGCGCATTGATCAGGGCGCTGTGGGCTTCTCTTGAGGACATGGCGGGTGCAGTCTGCGCGCAGGGTCTGCGGCTTGTGCCTCGATGCTAGAAACTCCGGCGCCATCTGCACAGGTCGCGCTATGACATTCGGAGGTCATTTTTTGACATTGGGCGATCCGGGCTAGAGTTCGCCGCATGACGCCGCCCTCGCCGAACATCCAGCTGCAGTCGCTCTACATCCGCCAGGTCGCCGACCATGTGGCGGCGGTCGGCGGTGATGTGGCGGCCTGGTTGGCGCAAGGCGGCTTGCGACCCGAGCAGCTGGAGGGAGCCTTGCCCGAGCTGCCCATGGACGCCCTGGCCCGCTTGATCGAAGGAGCCCTGGCGCTCACGCGTGAGCCTGCCCTGGGCTTGCTGGTCGGCGAGCGGCTGCGCGTCAACACCCTGGGCGTGCTGGGCTTTGCGGCCATGAGCGGGTCGACGCTGCGCCAGGTGATCGAGCTGCTGGTGCGCTACATCGGCTTGCGCACTTCGCTGGTGTCCTTGGCTGTGGAGCTGCATGGTCAGGAGTTGCGCTTGCTGATCC
Source organism: Kinneretia sp. DJ1R-11 (assembly GCF_025717595.1). Classification (NCBI taxonomy): domain Bacteria; kingdom Pseudomonadati; phylum Pseudomonadota; class Betaproteobacteria; order Burkholderiales; family Sphaerotilaceae; genus Roseateles; species Kinneretia sp. DJ1R-11. Next base: position 142,927 of record NZ_JAJIRR010000001.1, on the reverse strand, counting down.
TGGAGCCTGTGGCTCTGGGCCGCATCCGCCGGCCGGTGCTGGAGGCGGTGATCCTGGCGCTCAAACATGCGCTGGAGGCGGGGGCTCCGGGCCGCGCCGCGATCAGCCGCGTCGCCTTCGCGCTGCCGGCGCCGGCCTACGCCGATTTTGCGCAGCAGCTGCTGCGCTGCGAGCTGAGCTGGAACAGCGCCTGGAGCGGCCTGGCCCTGCCGCTGGCGCAGGTCGACGCGCCTCTGAGCGCCGCCGATGCGGCCGCGTTTGCGCAGGCCGAGCACTTGTGCGAGGCCGAGCTGCGCCGCCTCGCGCCACAGCAAAGCACCACGGCGCGCGTGCAGCGCCTGCTGCTGGAGGCGAGCGGCACGCCGCCCTCGCTGAGCCGGGTGGCGCGCCAGCTGCACCTGGGGCCGCGCACCTTGCATCGCCGCCTGCTGGACGAGGGCCGCAGCTTCCGGGAGATCAGCGACGAGCTGCGCCACCGGCTGGCGATCGAGCATCTGCAGCGCGGCCAGCTGAGCGTGCAGGAGGTGGCGTTCGCCCTGGGCTACACCGACCTCGCCAATTTCCGCCGCGCCTTCCGGCGCTGGCAAGGCATGTCGCCCACTGACTACCGCGCTGGCTTCATTGGCGCTGCATCGTGATGCGCGCCGGGCCTTGCACCAGGGTGGCGCTGGCGGCCAGACCGTCGGCGGGCTCGAACAGCAGGGTGGCATCGACCACGGTGGTGTAGAGCTCGCGCGGGCCGGCGGCCTTGAGGGCAAAGGCCGGCTGACCCGGCGCCTGACCCATCAGCTGGCCTTGCTCGCCCAGATAGACCTTGACCCGAAACTGCGGGCTCAGGTACTCGCCCAGCAGCGCTTGCTTCTGGGCTTCGCTGAGCACCAGATCGGCCCGCTGCGGCAGATCGCCGTTGCGCGTCCACAGCTCGCCTTCACCGTCGCCTTCCGCGAAGAAGCGCAGGCCGCTGACTTTGTGCTCGGCGTCGCGCTCGAAGGCGATCTGCGCAGGGCCGGTCGTGGCGATGAACCGGGCCGGGCCGACGGCGGCGAGCGCCTGCACGGCGCCGCCATTGCGTTGGCTGGTCAGCGCGCCGTCGACGACACGCAGCCTGCGGCTGTCCTTGCCTTGGCTGTAAACGCCCTCGAAGGCCTTGAGCTGTGTCGGGGCCAGCGTCAGGGTCTGGGGCTTGGGGAAGGGTTTGCCGGCGGCAAAGGCGGCCAGTTGGCGAGCGATGGCATCGAGGTTCATGCCACCGTCGGCATTGCGCAGCAAGGCCACGGTGATGCGCTGGGCCGGCAGGTATTGCAGCATCGAGTTGAAGCCATGGATGGCGCCGCCGTGCTGGATCAGGCGTTCGCCACGCAGGCTGTCGATGAACAGGCCGTAGCCGTACTTGGAGGCCACGGCCGCGCCCTCGGGCGTGGTCATGCGCTGGTAGCTGGCGGGCTTCAGGAAGGCGCCCTCGTGCAGCAGTTGGTTCCAGCGCCACAACGACTGCAGATCGCCGACCAGGGCGCCTGCCGCGTGCGGCTGGCTCATGCTGATCAAACCAGCCGGCGCAAACTTGCCGCCTTCGCCGCGGGTGTAGCCGGCGACGTGGCCGGGGATCAGGCGTTCAGGCGCGGGGTAGAACACCGGCGTCTTCAGGGCGCTCAAGCCTTCCCACCAGGGCTTGCCGGTGATGGCCTCGATGATCGCCCCGACCAGCACATAGCCCGAGTTGTTGTAAGCCCAGGCACTGCCCGGTGCGAAGTCGACCGGCTGGTCCTGGAACTCCTTGACCAGCTCGGCGGTGCTCAGGTCACGCCGAACCGGGTTGCCCATATAGCCGGAGATGCCGGTGTAACTCTTCATGCCGCCGGTGTGGTTCAGCAGCATGGTCAGGGTGATGGCCTGGCCATTGGGGTACTGGGGCAGATACTTGGACAGCGGATCGTCCAGACTGGCCCGGCCCTCGTCCACCAGCTTGAGCAAGAGCGCCGAGGCGAACTGCTTGGTCACCGAACCCAGGCGGAAGCGCTGCTCCGGGCCCAGCGGCACACCCAGCTCCAGGCTGGCCGCGCCGCGCGCGGTTTGCACCAGCAGCTGATCACCTCGGGCCACCAGCACGGCCAGGCCGGGCCCTTGGGGCGCGATGTTCTCGCGGTCCAGCAGCTCCTGCGTGAATCGACTGACTGCGGCTGCGTCGGGCAGGGCCTGCGCGAACGCGGCCAGGGGGGTCAACAAGGGGGCGGCAAGAGCGCCGGCAAGAGCGCTGGCATTCAGCGCATGGCGCAAGGGCAGTGGCAACATGGGTCAGGCCTGAAGTCGATCAAGCCGCGATTGTTGCCGCCGGTGCCCGAACACGGGCGCGACATGCGACAGGCTGCATGAGCGCCGTGACGGACGGCATGGGTCCGGGATGCGCCGGGCTCCGCGCGGCAAACCCTAGCGGCGGATGGGCACACGCACCTGAATCTGGTGGCGGCCGTCCGGGCGATCGAAGCTCAGCTCGCCCTGCAAGCGCAGCACGGTTTGCTGCGCAATGGCCAGGCCCAGGCCGAAGCCCGGCAGATTGCGGCTGGCGTCGCCGCGGGCAAAGGCCTCCAGCAGGTGCTTGCCGCCGTCTTGCGGCAGACCCGGGCCATGGTCGCTGACGATCAGCAGGGCCGACTCGGCGTCTTGCCGGATCTCCACCAGGACCGGTGGCCGACCATGTTTGAGCGCGTTGTCGACCAGGTTGATGATCAGGCGCTCGACCAGCAGCCCGTGGGCATTCTGCAGGCACAGGCTGGGCGGCGTGCGCAGGGCCAATTCCGCCTCCGGCCGATCGAAGGCGGCCACGGCGCGCCGTGCCGCCGCGGCCAGATCGACCTCCTCGTTGAGCTCGACGACGCCGGCGCGTATGAACTCGATGAAGCTGGCCGTGAGGCGGTCGGCATTGTCGACATTGCGCGTGATGGCCGAGACCCCCAGGGCGTTTTCGGCCGTTTCCGGCAGCATCTCGGCGGCCAGCCGGATGCGGCTCAGCGGGCTGCGCAGGTCATGAGAAACCCCGGCCAACAGCAGCGCGCGCTCGCGCTCATTGCGCTGCAAGCGTTCGGCCAGCAGACGGTAGGCCCGGTCGATCTCGATCAGCTCGGGCGGCGCCTGGCTCGTCATCCGGGTGTTCGGCCCATCCGGCCCTTGGATGCCGGCGTGCGCATGCGCATGCATGCGTTCCTGCAACAGGGACAGCGGGCGGGTGATGCGGCGGGCAATGCTGCGGCTGACCAGGGTCAGCACCGCGCCCAGCAGCAAGAAGGCCACCGTCATGCGCGGCGCCCAGTGCGGAAACAGGCTCGGTGCATAGCCGCTCAGCCAGACGGGCGCGGTGCCCTCGACCTTCACATGCATCCACAAGGTCGTTTGAGTTCCCTCGAGACTGAGCCAGACCTCATCGGCCGCGATGCCCTGCAGGCGCAGTTCGCGTGAAAAGTCGAGCACGGCTGGCATCTGGCTCACGTTCAGCTTGAGCCCATCCGGCAGCGAGGCATGGCGGCGTAAGCCTTCGGACACGCCGAAGGCCGGTATGCGGGCGTCGGCCGGCATGCGCGCGGCCTGAGCCAGCTTCGGCGCCAGCATGTGAGCGTATTGCGGTGCCATCAGCTGATTGCGCTCCACCACCAGCAGCCCGCCGAACACCAGCAAGGCCGAGCTCACCAGCAGCACCTGCGCCAGCAGCAGGCGCAGGAACAGGGAGTCAAAGCGCTTCGGAATCATCGGCCGGTGCGTCGCCTTCTGCCGCCTCCCGCGGCACAAATGCATAGCCCTCGCCGCGCACGGTCTCGATCCAGTCACGGCCCGGCAAGGCCTGGGCCAGGCGCCGCCGCAGCCGGCCGACCTGGACATCGACCGTCCGGTCCTGCGGCCGGTAGGCGCTCGCCTGCACGGCATCGCTGAGCTGCTGGCGCGACACGGCCTGGCCCGGTGTCCGTGCCAGCACCAGCAGCAGCTTGAACTCGATGCCGGTCAGGGGCACTTCCATGCCATTCACCCGCAATTCCCGGCTCAGCAGATTCACGTTCAGACTGCCGAATTGCAGCTCGGTCTGGGTCGGCGCTGGGGCTGGGGCCGGCTTCTGGCGGCGCATCAAGGCGCGAACCCGGGCCACCAGCTCGCGCTTCTCGAAGGGCTTGGGCAGGTAATCGTCGGCGCCCAGTTCCAGCCCCAGCACCCGGTCAAAGGGGTCGCCGCGCGCGGTCAGCATCAGGATGCCGAGCGTGGGGTGGGCGCTGCGCCAGCGGCGGCAGAGGTCCATGCCGCTGGCGTCGGGCAGCATGACGTCGAGCAACACCACCTGCGGCAGCTCCGCCGCCAGGCTGCGTTCGGCCTGTTCGGCACTCAGGACGCTCTTCACGGCCCAGCCTTCGGTCTGCAGCAGTTGCACCAACATGCCGGCCAGTTCGGCGTCGTCATCCACGATGAGTACTTCGGTCTTGGACATCTTGAGGCGGCTCGGGGCAGGGCGCAGGGAATGCGGGCTTGGGGCGCGGATCGTAAGCCATTCAGCGCCGGCCAGACCGTCCCTGCTTTGCGACATTTTGGCCTTGATTGTGACGGCGCTGACGCATTGCGCTGCCGCTGGATGGGGGGCAAGCGTGCGCCGGCCGCTGGCCCGCGGCACATGACTTCCGACCCCCGCCCTGCGAAGGCCGGGGCAAGGCGGCAGCGCGCGACTGTCCCCGCCGTTTGCCGTTTCGTCGCCGCAAACGCAGGCTTCGTCCCAGGCGTGCAGACGAGCCTGGAGTGCCTGCGTAACTTGGCCGCCCCGACTCGATATTTCATGTGCAGTCGGCCTCGATCAAGGAGTTCCCATGAAGCACCTCAATTTGCGCTCGTTCCACTTCGCCCACGCTGCGCCGGCCGTCTTGGCTTTGGCCCTGCTGGCGGCCCCGTTCACAGCCCACGCTGCCGTGGCCTCCGGCGCCGCTGCCTGCCCAGCGGCGCGCGAGCAGCTGCCTGAGCTGCTGGCCAGCAGCATGCAGCGCATCGACCGCGAGGCCGAGCTGCGGGCCGAGTTCGAGGTCGATGCGGGAGGTCGAGTGCGCCCGATTTCGGTCACGGGTGCCCGGCGCTATCACAGCCCGGTGCGCTTGGCCCTGGCCTCGCTCGATTGCCACGGTGGGGTGCCGCAGCGTTATGCGGTGGACCTCCAGTTTTCCGGCCCGCCTCATAGGGCCGACAAGCAGGTCCCTCAGATCGAGCAGGGCCGGTGAAGGCACAAGGGCGCTGTCAACGCCAGGTCTTGCGCAGCTCAGGCAGTTCGACATTGCGTTGCGGGAACGGCGCCAAGACATCGCAATGGCGTTGCCGTTCGCCCATGCGGCTGACCCGCACGCGCCCTTCCCACTCGCAGCGGCGGTCCTGACAGCGGTAGCGCCAGACGGGGCTGAACAGGCTCAGCAAGCGGTCCAGGCTGTGTCGGCGGATGCGGTGCACCACACCGTGGCAGCGGGGGCAATGCCAGGCGGCATGCTCAGTCAATGCATTGCTTTTGGACGAGTTCGTCATGGCGTGACTCCGGTGGCGGCCCACTCACGACGAGCGGGCCGGGGTGACACTGCGGTGGACGATAGCGCTGCGGGCCGACCAGGTCTGTGCGATATGGAACAGTCTGCCGAGGCACGATTCCCGGTGCAGGGGCGGGCGGCGTTGTCCCAAAGACCGCGCCCATCACGTTGGCGGCAGCCGGTGCGCGTTCGCCGCGGCCGGCATTGGCGTATCGTGCCGGCCATGAATGGCAAGACCTGTCCCCCACCATGAGCGCGCACCCAAGCGGTTTTCGCGGCAACAAGGCGGCGCTGCCCAGCAAGCCTTGTCTGGCTTGTGGCCGCCCCATGAGCTGGCGGCGTAACTGGGCCAAGAACTGGGACGAGGTCAAGTTCTGCTCCGAGCGCTGCCGGCGCCAGAAGCCGGCTCAGCCTGCCTGAACCCCAGGGCCGGTGCGGCCTCGCAAGGGGCGGTGGCGGCGAGAATGCCGGCCATGCAAGCATTACTTCAAGCGATCGCTGCCCTCGACGCTTTCCCCTCTGACGCCCAACGTCTCTTCCACGGCCGTGGCGGTCGCTATCCCGGCTGTGAGCAATGGTCGCTCGACCTGTTCCCGCCGGTCTTTGTGCTGACCAGCTTTGCGCCGGCCAGCGAGGCCGAGTTGGCCGCCGTGCACGAGGCCCTGGCCGAGCGCGTGGCGGCTCTCGCGCCCGGCCAGGCCCTCAGCTGGGTCTACCAATGCCGCCATGAAGGGCAGCTGGAGACGCGGCTGATGGCCGGCGCCGTGCCCGAACCGCATGAAGTCAGCGAGCAAGGCGCGCGCTACCGGGTCCATGTGCTCAAGGGTCAGAACCATGGCCTGTTCCTGGACATGGCCGAGGGCCGGCGCTGGGTGCGTGAGCATGTCGCCGGCCTGGCCCAGCCCGAGCGGCTCCGCGTGCTCAATCTGTTTGCCTACAGCTGCGCCTTTTCGGTGGTGGCCTTGCAGGCCGGCGCCGGCCAGGTGGTCAATGTCGACATGAGCGCCGGCGCCCTGGCGACCGGGCGGCAGAACCATGCGCTCAACGGCCTCACATCTGGCGCCAGCTTTCTGGCCCACGACATCTTCAATTCCTGGGGCAAGATCGGCCGCAGCGGGCCCTACGGCCTGATCATCCTCGACCCGCCGAGCTACCAGAAGGGCAGCTTTGTCGCCAGCAAGGACTATGCGCGCCTGATGCGTCGCCTGCCCGAGCTGCTGCTGCCCGGCGGCCATGCCTTGCTGTGCCTGAACACGCCCAAGCTTGGCGTCGCCTTCTTGCAGGATCAGATGGCCGAGCTGGCGCCCGAGCTGCGCCTGGTGCAGCGCCTGGCCAATCCACCGGCCTTTGCCGATGTGGACGAGGACCGTGCGCTCAAGGTCTTGCTCTACCGCCGCGCCGACTGAAACGCTGTCTCTGGCGGGGCCAGCAGGGCCAGCAGCCAGTGGCCGGGTGGCTGATCCATCGAGGCACTGGCGTGCAAGAACTGACTCGCTTGGCCTGGGCTCGGCAAGAGCTCCAGGACGCAGACCTCAGCGGGCGCGGGGCCCGCGGCGCCGACCTGCAGCAGCAAGGCCTGCAGGGCTTGCACTCCAGATGCTGTCAGCAGACTGCCCAGCGTGCGGCCCCACAAGGTGGCAACTGCCGCGCCGAGCAGATGCGCGGCCGCGCTGTTGAGTTCGGTGATCCGGCCGGCGGCATCGAGGCTGAGGCAGCCCAGCGGTGCGCGTTCCATTCGCTCAGTCTGGCGCTGCAGGGCCTGCTCGAGCTCGACCCGCGTGCGCTGCAATTCTTCCTGCTGCAGCTCCAGCTCCACCTGGTGCACCTGCAGCTCATGGAGCAGGGCCAGGGCCTCGCCTGCTGTGGCCGGCGAACCTGCCAAGCGGTAGAGCACGGCCAGGGCCTCGGTGGCGCTGCGCGCCGGCGGCGAACCCCGGTCGGCCTGCAGCTGGGCCTGGGCGCGCAGACGCAGCGAGCCGTTGGGGTCGAGGGTGGTGGCGGCTGGTGTCATGGCGGCTCCGGGAGTGAGAAGGAGAAAAACGTGGGGGCGACGGCAGCGTTTGGCGTCGCCTGGCCGCTCAGGCCTTGCGCAGGCGTGCTTCCAAGGCCTTGGCGGCGGTGATGTCGATCAGGGTGATGACCACGCCTTGGATCACATTGGCCAGCGTTCGGTAGGGCTTGATGCGCACCTGGAAGCACAGGCCATCGGTGGTGTGGATCTCTTTTTCACTGAAGCTCAGGCTGCGCAGGGTTTCCTGCGCGTCTGCAAGCAGTTCGGGGTAGATCAGGGTGCTGGCCAGATCGGTCAAAGGCCTGCCGACATCGCTGGGGCGCAGATGCACGATGCGGGTGATCTGCTCGGTGTAGCGCCGCACATGGAGCTGGCTGTCCAGGAAGAGTGTGGCGATGTCCGTGCTGTTGAGCAGGTTCTGCATATCGCTCTGCGCCAGCGCCAAGTCGTCGAGCTTGGTCTGCAGTTCGCCGTTCAGGGTCTGCAGCTCCTCGTTCATGGACTGCGACTCTTCCTTGGAGGTGGTCAGCTCTTCGTTGGCCGATTGCAACTCCTCGTTGGTGGACTGCAGCTCCTCGTTGGCCGCCTGCAGCTCCTCGGCGGCCGCGCCCATTTCCTGGCGCAGGGCTTGGATTTCCTCGCGGCAGCGTTCCAGGTCGGCGATGGCGCCGGCATCGGCGGCACTACCGGGCTTGCGGCGGCTGCGCGTTGGCGCGGCCCGTTCGCGGAACACGACCATCACCATGCCGGCCAGCGAACTTGGCTCGCGCATGTACTTGAGGGTCAGGTCCAGGCGGGTCGGCGAGGGCGGGTCCAACTCCAGGCCCGGCAGTTCGATGCTGCCATGCCTGTCTTGCAGCAGCTGACGCAGGGCCGCGGCCAGTTGGCTGCGGATGGCCGGGTGGGCCATGACATGGATGTTCCAGTTGGCCTTGCCGGCCGCGGGCTCCAGGAAGCGGCCGACTCGGCCGTTGATGAAGACCACATCGCCCTGCGCATTGACCAGCACCGCGGCGGGCGAAAACTCCTGCAGCAAGGCTTGTTCGGCATGGGCCTGCAACTGGGTGGACGGGACGGCCGTTTGGGACACGGGGGACTCCTCGGGAGGGCGCTTGGGCTGGGGGCGCGGGTTGATGGGGAAGTCCACCGTGCTGGCGCCGACGGCCAGGCCGCTGCGCCAGAAGATCCTGGACTTCAGGCTCAGCGGCGTGAACAAGGCCTGAGCGCTGCCGACGGTCTCGGCCGCGCCCAGCAGCAGCGCGCCGCCGGGGCGCAGGCTGTAGCTGAACAGCGGCAGCAGCCGGCGTTGCAGGCCGGCGTTGAAATAGATCATCAGGTTGCGACAGGAGAGCAGGTCCAGCTTGGTGAAGGGCGGGTCCTGGATCACATCGTGCTGGGCAAACAGCACCATCTCGCGAATCTGCTTGTTGATCAGGTAGCCGTCCGCCTGAGGGCTGAAGTAACGTGCCAACAGCGCGGGGTCCATATCGCCAGCAATCTTGGCCGGGTAGAAGCCGCGCCGGGCCAGGGCGATGGCGTCGCCGCTGAGGTCGCTGGCGAAGATCTGCAGGCTGAGGCCTTGGTGTTCGGGCTGCTGTGCCAGGGCTTCCTGGAACAGGATGGCCAGGCTGTAGGCCTCCTCGCCGGTCGAACAGCCGACCACCCAGGCGCGCAGGCGGCTGCCCGGTTCGCTGCGCTCGAGCAAGGTCGGCAAGACCTTCTGCGCCAGCTCCAACCAGGTGTCGGGGTCGCGGAAGAACTGGGTCACGCCGATCAGCATTTCCTTGAACAGCAGGTCCAATTCCTGCGGGTTCTGGCGCAAAAATTCGGCATAGGCCGATGCCGTGGCCAGGCCGTGCACGCCCATGCGGCGTTGGATGCGCCGGCCCAGTGTGCTGGGCTTGTAGTCCGAGAGGTCGTGTTTGCAATGCGCGCGCAGCAGGCCAACGATGACCGGCAAGGCGGCGTCCTTATCGAGCAGCGCCTCGCCTTCCGGCGCGTTCACCCGGCTGTCGGTCGCCGTGGCCTGACCCTTCGCTGGCCCGCGCTGGGCCAGCGCTTGCAGCAGGCGTTCCGGCAGTTCATGGGCGGGTGCGACGATGTCGACGCAGCCGCTGGCGATGGCGCTGCGCGGCATGGAGTCGAACTGCGCGTTTTCAGGCGTCTGCGCCAGGGTCAGCCCGCCGCTGGCGCGCAGGGCCTGCAGGCCCAGGCTGCCGTCGCTGCCCATGCCCGACAGCAGCACGCCGCAAGCGCGCGCACCGAGTTCTTCGGCCATGGACAGCAGCAGCAGATCGATGGGCAGGCGCTGGCCGCGGGGCTGAGCCGGCGGCGCCAGGCGCAGCAGGCCGCCGGCCACCGTCAGTTCGGTATTGGGCGGAATCACATAGACGGCATTGGCATGCGGGCGGAGACCATCGCTGGCGTCCTGGACCGGCAGGGCGGTGACACGCTGCAGCAGCTGCGCCAGCATGGGTTCGTGGTCGGGGTCGAGATGCTGGACCACCAAATAGACCAGGCCGCTGTTCGCCGGCACCCGGGCCAGAAAATCTTGCAGGGCAATCAGGCCGCCGGCCGAGGCGCCGAGCGCCACCATGGCCAGCCCGGCGCCCGGGCTCTCGTGAGTGGGTGGGCTGTGAGGGGCTGACGTGGGCATGCCGGATTATGGGGGGCGGTGCTGGGGTGGCGCTCTGGTTCTGCCTGAGCGAGGCCAGGAGGCGGCTGAAAGCGCAAACCGGAAAAGCGCGCATTTCTGCCGCCGTGGCTGTTGCAAGCTGCGGCTAGAATAGCGGTCGACCGGGTGCAAACTGGGTCACCGCCGATTTACCAACTACTTGCGGGCGGGCTATCAAATACGGCTAAAGCGTTGCGGCTCCGAGATGCCCTGGGCCGGCAAACGCCGGTTTCAGGGCTCTCGGAGTTTTCAATTCATCATGCAAGGTCTCGCTTCTTTTGACCGCTGGCTGACCCGCCGCAGCCCCCGCCCCAGCAGCGCCGCGCGCGTCGGCCGGCCCGCAGATTTGGCGTCTGGCGCTCAGCCTGTCCAGGCTTCCCCGCTTTCCTTCCCGACCCGGCCGGTGGCCGCGCGCCAGCATTTGCTGAGCCCGCAAGGTCAGCTGCTGGCCACCTTGCCGCGCTCGGCCGCGCCGGCGCAGATCCTGCGCGCTGCTCTGGGCCTCCAGAGTTCGGACTGGTGTGGTGTGCTGGCCGATGAAAGCCAAGGCCATGGCCTGCAGCAGGCCTGGCGCCTGGCCCTGTGGCGCCGCGAGGGCGCCGCGGCGGCTGGCCTGCAATGGCTGAGCGAGCCGGTCTGGGCGCGACCCGGGCAGCGCCCGGCCGCCTTGCTGCAAGCCGCGCAGCGTCAGGCTGTGCAGGCCTTGTGGCAGCAGGGCTGGCGCTTGCGCGACGTCGAAATGAGCCTCGACCTACACTGAGGCTAAAGCAGCCTCGCTGCGTGCGCTGGCGAACAGCCGGGCGCCGCGTCGGCTCGCATGATGCCCTGCAAAGGGGCGGCGTTCCGCCCCGCTCAAGGGGCAGACATGAGCGTTGTTGAATCGATGGGCCAACCCTTCCAGGCCCGCCCCGCCGGGCCGCGCAGTGCGCCGCGCGCCGAGTGGAGCGACACCATGTCCCAGGCCTCGCGGCCCAGCTCTTTCGGGGTGTTCAACCCGGTCGGCCATGTGATGCTGGGCCTGCCGACGCAGGAGGACGCCGAGGCCTTGGTGCTCACCTTCCACCATGCCGGCTGGCCGGCCGATGGGCTTTTGCATTTCACGCCGCAAGAGACCGTGGCCGAGTTGGCCGCGCTGATCGAGCAGGCCGGCCCGCTGGCCGGTTTCGGTTACGAGATCACCTTGCTGCGCCGCTACCTCAGCTTGGCCGAGCAGGGCTACCGCTGGCTCTTGATCAAGGTCGATGGTGTCGAACAGGCGGCGGTGGTGGCAGCCATCGCCCGCGAGGGCGGCGCCGATCTGGCCGTGCATTACCGCGCCTGGATGGTTGAAGAGCTGATCTGAAGATTCGCGAGGTGTCACCATGAGCAGGACTGCTGTGATTGAAGGCCGGGTCGAGTACCGCGACGGCGACGGCGCCAGCATGCTGATACGCCCGGGCCCCTGCGAGGTGGAGCAGGGCGCGCAGGACGCCACCCTGAGCTGGGTGGACGGCGCCAGCCACGGCGCGGCGGCCATGCCGCTGGGTGATTTCCAACGCTATCTGCTCAGCGCGGCCATCCGCTGGTCGCCGGACGGCGGCGCTTCTTCGTCTTCGTCTGAGCCTCAACAAACCTTGCGAGGCCTGGCATGAGCGCCGCTCGAGTGCTGGCCGCGCCGCGCAGCGGCATGCCGGCGCTGGAGCACAGCCAGGGCGACGCCCATTCACCCGTCACCCTGCTGCAGTACGGTGACTACCAATGCCCGGCTTGCCAGCGCCTGCAGCCGGGCCTGCAATTGCTGCTCGACGACATCGGCCCCGGCCTGCGTTTTGTCTACCGCCACTACCCCTGGGTGGAACTGCATCCGCAGGCAGAACTGGCGGCCGAGGCGGCCGAAGCGGCCGCCGCGCAAGGTCACTTCTGGTTGATGCACCGCTCGCTCTACAGCCCGCCGCCGCGCCTGGGCGCGCCGGACCTGGAGCAACATGCCAAGGCCCTGGGCCTGGACATGCTGCGCTTTCGGGGCGAGATGGCCGACCGCATTTACACCCAGCGTGTGCAGGAGCACCGCGCCGCTGGCCACGCCCTGCAGCTGCAGAGCACGCCGGCCTTGCTGCTGGATGATTTGCTGATCGATGTCTCGCAAGGCCTGGACGGCTTGCGCCACGCGGTGCGCGCGGCCATGGCTGCTCGTGGGCCGGGCAAGCACGGTTAGGGCGAACAAGGTTCGACATGCCTCCGCCGGCAGCGCAGCGAATGCGGGCAGGGTGGCAGCGGGGTGAGGGCTGCGCCGGCACTCAACCTAGCGCATGGCCTTGGAGTAGCTGCCGGGCGTCTGGCCGATCAGGCGCCGAAAGGCGGCGCTGAAATGCGCTTGGTCAAAGAAACCCAGGTCCTGCGCCAGCGCCGCCCAGGAGATGGTTTCTCCGGCCTGCACGCGGGCCACAGCTTCGTGCATGCGGTAGCATTGAATCACCCATTTCGGCCCGACGCCGACGTACTCTGAAAACAGGCGCTGCAGCGAGCGCAGGCTCAAGCTCCAACGCGCGGCCAGCACTTCCGCGCTGTGCAGGCTCAGGTCGGCGGCCACGCTGTCGACGATGCGGCCTGCGAGCAGTGCTTGCGGGTCGGGCGCGGGCAGGCGGGCGCGCAGAAAGTCCAAGACGGGCGTGGCCGCTTCGGCCAGCGCGTCGATCTCCAGCGCCGCGCTCAAGGCTTGGGCCTCTGGCCCGAACAGCTCCTGCAGCGCTAGCGAGCGGTCGCTCAAGGCCGACACCGGCCCGCCCAGCCAGGGGCGAAATGCGCCGGGCCTGAACTTGATGCCCAGGGCCAGCGAACGCGCGCTCAGCTCGCGCGACCAGCGCCTGCTGTGCACGCCCCAAAAGGCCGCCATGCTTGGCTCCAGCACCAGATGAATATTGGGGTGGGGCAGGGTCTCTTGCAGCTGCGGCGGCAGGCCTTCGAGATTCCAGCGCACGCGCCAGATATGCTCAATCCAGTCGGCCAGGTCCTCGGGCGGCGCAAGGCGTTGGTGGTCGAATTCACCGACCGGCAGGCGGTGCAGCACGCCGCGCGGCGAGGTGCTCAGGGGGAGCAGTCCCTTCTGTCGTGTTTTTCCAATCCGGTCAGGGGGCATGGCGGGTTCAATGGCGGCCGGACGGATCCGCTCCGAATCAGCTTAGAAGAAAGTTCATCTTGCCATGAAGCCTCTGCACCTTTTCACCTCTATCCTCTGGGCCGCCGCGCTGGCTACAGGCAGCAGCCCGGTACTCTCGCAAACCCAGTCAGCCAAACCCGCAATTCAAACGGAGCCTGCCATGAGCGAACGCAGCAATTTCAGCCACCAAGTCAGCGGCCCTTTTGAAGTGAAGCTCGCGCCTCAGGACATGAGCGCAGTGGCCGCCAGCAGCGGCCTGGGCCGCATGTCGCTGGACAAGCGCTTCCACGGCGCACTGGAAGCCAGCAGCACCGGCGAGATGCTCGCCTTCCGCAGTGCTGTCAGCGGCTCGGCCGGCTATGTGGCCATGGAGCGCGTGCAGGGCACGCTGGACGGCCGCGCTGGCAGCTTTGTGCTGCAACACAGCTCCACCATGAGCCGCGGCGCGCCGACCCAAAGCATCACCGTGGTGCCCGACTCCGGTACCGAAGCCTTGACCGGCTTGAGCGGTCGCATGCTCATCGACATCGCCCCGGGCGGCGCCCACAGCTACCGTTTTGAGTACAGCTTGCCGGAGGCGGGCGTGAGTCCGTGATTCGGCGTGGAGTTCAGTTCTCGGCACATTGCTGAGATTCAAATGCAACCACAGAGGCACGGAGGCACAGAGCTAAAACCAATTCAGCTTTGTATTTCTCTGTGCCTCTGCGCCTCTGTGGTTGCCTTTTGTATTCGGCTGCTTTGTGCCGTGAGCTGCCTCAGCGAATCCCAACCCGGTCAGCGCTTGATGCGGCTGATCTTGGTGCCTTCGATGCTGAGGCTGGCCATCAGGCCTTGCTGGTCGGTGATGAAGGCGTAGGCATCGTCCTTCAAGGTGGATGTACTCAGGTTCTTGGCAACGCCTTCGTTGACCAGCACCAAGCTGGGCCCGACCCCAAATTCCCAGCCATTGGACTTGGCCAAATAGCGCACCGCCTTGTCGCTCATCAGGAACACGACATAGGCATACGACTCGGCGCCGGCTTGCCAACCCCAGGAGGCCGACACCGAGTTGTAGTACTCGCTGACGGCGCCGTTCTTCATCAGCACGCCCTCACCGTAGCTGCCGCCAAAGACCAAGCCTGCCTTGACGATCTTGGGGAAGACCAGCACGGCGCGCGCCTTCTTGGAAATGGTCTCGGCCACAGGGTTGCTTTTGTACAGGGCGGCCAGGGCTTGCTGGGCGTCCTTGTTCAGGTCTTCGGCGCTGGCCGCCATGGCGGTCATGGGCGACAGCCCAGCCAGCACGCTGAGGCTGGCCGTCATGACCAAGCTGCTGAGACGCAGGACGTGGCGGCGGGTGTTGGGGGATTGAGAGTGGGTCATGGCAGGCCTTGAGTTGGCGGCGGCGCAGCAGGGGCACCGTCACGCTGCTTTGTAGAACGGGCAGCCGGGCGGGTCTGTTCGCTGACGAACGCACAATCGAGGCTTTCGGCTTGAGGCGCGCATGCCCTCAAGTCGCACTTGTGCGCTGTCTGTCTTGCTTTTCGAATGAGCCCTCTTGCCCTCGCCCTGGTTCTTGCCGCCGCCCTTTGCCACGCCAGCTGGAACCTGATTGCCAAGCGCAGCGGCGGCAGTGGCAATGAGTTCGTATTGATGAGCTCCATCCTGGTCGGCCTGGTCTGGGCGCCGGTGGTGGTCTGGACCGGCGTGCAGGGCGTGGCCGCATGGGGTTGGGTGGAGTGGACGGTGCTGGCCGTCAGTGCGGCCGTGCATGTGCTGTACTTCCGCTGTCTGCTGCATGGCTATGCGGTGTCTGACCTGACCGTGGTCTACCCGCTGGCGCGCGGCAGTGGGCCTTTGTTGAGTTCGGTGGCCGCGGTCTTCGTGCTTGGAGAGAGTCTGAGCTGGCTGGGCGCGGCCGGCGCCCTGGCCGTGGTCGCGGGTGTGTTCCTGATCGCCGGCGGGCCGGGCTTGCTGCGCCAGCTGCTGGGGCGGGGCGAGGCCGGGGACTTGAGCGAGTCGCGCGCCTTTGTGCGCCAGCGTCTGCATCGAGGTCTGTTCTGGGGTGCGCTGACCGGCGTCTTCATCGCCACTTACACGGTGATCGATGGCTATGCGGTCAAGGTGCTGCTGATCTCGCCCATCCTGGTTGATTACGTGGGCAATGTGCTGCGCATCCCGGTCATGGGCCCGTTTGCCTTGCGCGACCCGGCGCGTTTCAAGGCCGTCTGGCGTTCGCAGTGGAAGCCTGCCCTGGCCATCGCCGTGCTCGGGCCGAGCAGCTACATCATGGTGCTCTACGCCATGCAGCTGGCGCCGCTCAGCCATGTGGCGCCGGCCCGCGAGGTGTCCATGCTGTTTGCCGCCCTGGCCGGCGGCAGCCTGCTGGGCGAAGGTGACCGATGGTTACGCTTGCTGGGGGCTGCGGCCATCGCGCTGGGCGTGGCGGGGTTGGCTTTGGGCTGAGCCTTCCGTGTTTTCAGGGCGCTGTGCGTACGGACCGGTGCTAAAGTCGCCCGAACAGGGAGCCTCCCGCCGAAGCAGCTGGCACAGGCTGCAAGGGTGAAAAAGACAGGGCGAGCGCCTCATGGAGCGTTCGCGGCCATCGATGGACACGGTCTGCTCTCGTCGCCAGGTCTGTGCGCTCGCAGCGCTGCCCTTGTTTCCGCCGCCCCCGGCGCATGCTGTGCAGAGTTCCGCCGAGCCGTTCGCCACCAATGCCCCAGCGGCCAAGGAGGCTGTGCCTTTGAGCTGGGTGGCTGGTGACCTGCCTCCCTTCGCCTGGCAGGGCCAGCTAGGCCCCGAGGGCTATGCCTATGACTTGGCTCAGCTGATGGCGGAGCGCCTGGGTCGCCGCGATACGGTGTCCTTTTTCCCCTGGGCTCGGGCCGTGCGCCTGGTGGAGACCGGCGAGGCCGGCGGTGTCTTCCCTTTGGCGCGCACGCCCGACCGGGAGCATAAATTCCGTTGGCTGATCCTGCTCATGCATGTCAGCTACAGCTTTGTCGGCCGCACCGGCGAGCGCGCGCGAGGACTGTCGGCGCTGCGTGCCGCTCGCATCGGCGTGCTGCGCGGCTCGCCCATCATTCGCAATCTGCAGGCCGAGCGTTTCAGGCACATCATCGAGGCCAAGGACTACCGCGAACTGCTGCGCATGTTGCACGGCGGCATGCTGACGGCCATTTACGCTGGCACTCCCATGCTCAATGCAGCCATTGAATTGAATGGTTATGCACGCAGCGATTTTCTGACCCTGGCCAGCCTGGGCGAAGCCGACTTATACATGGGCGTGTCCCTGCGCATGGCCGAAACCGAGGTTGAGCGATGGCTCTGGGCCTACCAGCAACTGGTGGCGGACGGTAGCGTCGCCCGCCTGCATCAGCGCTATCTCAAATAGGGGTCTAAGCCCGGTCCCGGAAGGGCGGCTTTGCGCTATGGTCGGTGCATCGCTTGGGCCACGCCCGTGCCATGCCATGTTTTTTTGCTGCCACGCTCACCGATCGTGAACTGCCTAGCTCGCCCTGTCCTGGCGCGGCTTCAGGTCGCGCTCTTGCTTCTGCTCTTGCTGGGTATGAGCGCGGCGTGGGGCGTGGGCTGCCGCCAGGCCTTGCGCATCACGCGCGCGAGCTGGCCGCCTTACTTGGTCTATCAGGAGGGCGGTCCCCATAGCGGCATGGATTTTGAAATCCTGCAGGCGCTGATGAACGAGACCGGTTGTCGCCTCCAGTGGGTGGACCCCTTGCCGCGGCGGCGCCGTGTCCTGCAACTGCAAGAGGGCGAGATTGACCTGATCCTGGCCGCCACCCCCAGGCATCCGCCCGCGCCTGGCGTGCGCTACACCCGGACCTACCGCGACGAGCTGCTGGGCGTGCTGGCCCTGCGCAGCTTGCAAGGCCGCGAGCTGCCCGCGCTGGCGGCGCGTCTGAGCAGCTTCGAGGATGTGCTGCGCACGCGCACGCCCTTGCTGGTGCTCAATGCCGGGCGGCTGGGGCCGGATTTCGAGCCCTGGCGCGCGCCGCTGCGTGAGGCGGGCTTGCTCGAGCCCTTCGAGACCCATGGCAAGGGGGTGGCCATGCTGCAGCGTCAGCGCGCGCGCCTGATTCTTGGTGATGTGGCCTCGTTGTTGGACCTGGCCCGGCAGCAGGACATGGTGCTGCAGCTCATGCCCTTTGGCATGGTGCGCGCGCCGGTGGCCTTCATGCTGAGCGAGAAAAGCGTCAGCGAGGCGGACGCGCAGCTGCTTGATCAGGCATTGGGCCGGCTGGAGGCGCGCGGCGTGCTGCGTGAGATTCGGCGCCGCTACGGGCTGGACTGAGCTGCTGGGTCGACCAGGATTCAGGGCGCTGCGTTCTGCACCGGCAGGCCTTCAGCTTCCCACTCGGGCAGACCGCCGCGCAGCCAATGCACCTTCTTGAATCCCTTTTGCTGGGCCACGCGCGCGGCCTTGTAGGACTTCCAGCACTCCGCGCCATTGCAGGCAAAGATGACGGCGCGGTTGGGGTCCAGCTTGTCGATCTTGCCCAGGGCGCTGAAATCGTCCTGCGCGGCGTTGAAGGCGATGTCCTTGAGGCTCTTTTCCACATAGGGGGCCCAGACGGCGCCAGGGATGTGGCGCGTCGCGAACTCCTTCTCGGTGCGCGTGTCGATCAGCAAGGCCCCCTGGGCCTGCAGCTTTTGCGCATCGCGTGCGCTGACGCGGGTCACGCCGGGCAGGGCCGTGGGCGTGAAAAGGCCGAGCTCGGAGACACGCTTGTACTCGCTGGCCTCGGGCTTGAACTTGGTCGGCGGCAAGCCGACACCGGCCGGCGGCGCTGCAAACCAGGCGCTGAGGCGTGCGCGCACATCGGCCGGCAGGTCTTTCTTGATCACCACCGACAGACCGGCCGGCACCGGGTCGGTCTTGGCCAGCACGCGACCGACGGTGGGGTTCAGCGCCGACCATTCCGCCCAGTCGCCGGCGGTCACCACGGTGGCATCGGCCGCACCGAGCAGCAGGGCAGTCAGGCCGGCTTGCGGGAAGCGCTCGTGCTGGACCTTCATGTCCTGCATGGACAGCCCGCCTTGGTTGAGCAGGCCGCGCGCCATATAGGTGTAAATGGAATCCTGCTGCGGCAGGTAGATGCGCCGGGTCTTGAGCGCGGGGATGTCGGCAAAGTCTTTGCGTACGACCAGCAGATAAGGTTCGGACGTCTGACTGGCGCCGACCAGCTCGTAGCCGCGGTGCAGGGCCGAGGCGGCGACCTGGGCTGGGCCAATGAAGATGTCGAAACCCGAGCTGCGGGTGGCGCGCATGACGTCGGCCAAGTCTTCGCTGGCGCTGGCTGCCACCGGCTGTGCCGCGGCCCGGCTCAGGGCCGAGTCCAGGGCGCTGAAGTAGATGTTGTAAGAGGCCTTTTTGGCCGTGGGTTCCACGGCCACCACCGCGCTCAGGCCGGCCTGGGCTGTGGCGCCGGCGCAGGCGATCAGCCAGAAGCTGTGGCGGAGGAGTTTCGGAAGTTGGGTCAAGCTCAGCATCGGGCGATCTCTTTCAGGTGCCGCCGGCCCGGGATCTATGCCTCGGGGCGGGCAGAAGGGCGGTCGTCGCCCCTCCCGACGGTAACGACCTGGCCGCGGGTACGTTGCCCGCAGGCGCAAGTGTGCCCGGAAATCATGTCGTCATAGAGAAGGCGGCAGAATGCGCCTGCCGCGCCGCCTAGGCAATGTCCTGAGTGGCTGGCCCGGCCGGCGCATGCAGAATGCGCCTCAGCCCTGCAGCGAGTGCCTGCACCCCCCCACAACTCGGGAGAACCGAACGATGAAACAAGCCAAGCCTAAGCCCATCGCACGACGCCAGTGGCTGACCGGCACGGCCTCCGCCCTCGGCGCCGTGGGGCTGGGCAGCTGGGCCGGTTCGGCCTCGGCCCAGACCGCCGCGGCACCGGCCGCCAATGCAGCGCCCGCTGCTCCCGCTGCAGCCCCCAAGGCCTTGCCCGCCTACGCTGCCTGGAAGAATCCGGCCGACCTGATCGTGCACAGCAGCAGCACCCTGGAAACCCGCCGCGCCGCCTTTGGCACCAGCGTGTTGACGCCGGGCTCGCAGCTGTATGTCCGCAACAACTTGCCGGCACCCGACGCGGCCATTCTGGCTGACCGTGACGCCTGGACCCTGGCCGTTGAGGGCGTCAAGCAGCCGCGCAGCCTGCGCCTGGCCGAGCTCAAGACCCTGGGTCTGGAGACGGTGGCAACGGTGCTGCAATGTTCGGGCAATGGCCGCGGCTTTTTCCCCAGCAAGCCCAGCGGCACGCCTTGGACCGTCGGCGCCGCCGGCTGCGTGCTGTGGAGCGGCGTGCCGCTGCGCAATGTCGTGCAGGCTCTGGGCGGCCTGGAGGACGGCATGCTGCACATCACCGGCACGGGCGGCGAGAAGTTGCCCGAGGGCGTGGATCCATTGACGGTCATGGTCGAGCGCTCGGTGCCTATCAAGGCCCTGGGTGACGCGCTCTTGGCCTGGGAAATGAACGGCGAGCCCCTGAGCCTGGCCCATGGCGGCCCTTTGCGCCTGATCGTGCCCGGCTACCAAGGTGTCAACAACATCAAATACATCAAGCGCCTGGCCTTCACGGCAGCCGAGTCCAAGGCTCGCATCATGTCGCACGGTTACCGCATGACGCCGGTCGGCGCCAAGGCCGCACCTGACCAGGCCTCGGTGCTGGAGATGGGCGTCAAGTCCTGGATCAACGGCCCGCTGCCCGAGGCCGGCCCGCTCAAGGAAGGCCTGATGCAGATCCATGGCGTGGCTTTTGGCGGCACGCAGGCGATCAAGGGCGTGGAGGTCTCGCTGGATGGCGGCCAGAGTTGGCACGCGGCCCGCATGGTCGGCCCGGATCTCGGTCGTTTCGCCTGGCGCCAGTTCGCTCTGGCCGTCAAGCTGGATGCGGGCAGCTACACCCTGGCCTGCCGCGCCACCGACGCGCAAGGTGCGGTTCAGCCTGAGCTGCGCGAGGAAAACCTCAGCGGCTACAACAACAACAGCTGGCGCGACCATGCGGTCACGATCACGGTGGTCTGAGTTGCGACGCTGGCTTTTGATGGCGGCCGGCTTGGCTGCCGCGCCGTTGGCGCTGGCCACCGATGAGGCCCAGCAGCTGGCCCGCGGCAAGCTGCTGTTCACGCAGACCCAGCCGGCCTGCGCCGTCTGCCACACCTTGGCAGCGGCCGGTTCGGAAGGGCAGGTCGGGCCGGTGCTGGACGAGCTCAAGCCCGATGCCGATCGGGTGCGCAAAGTGTTGCGGGCCGGCTTGGGCGCCATGCCCAGCTTTGCCGACAAGCTCAGTGCTGCCGACATGGACGCCCTGGCCTTGTTCGTCGCCCGTTCGACCGGAGCCGCACCGGCCCTGCCTGCAAAGTAGGCCGCAAAGCAAGCAGCGGCCGCGCTGTTCGCCAGCGCACGGTTGCAAAAGCCCTGCCTGCCTAGACTGAAGCCTCACGCACCCCAGCCGCTTGCGCGGCAGGTGGTGTGACATCAAGCTTCAGCGGAGGGCCTCTGCCATGTTCAACAGTCTCAAACACCTTTGCGGCGCCACGGTGATGGCCCGTGATGGCGCCATCGGCGAGGTCCGTCAAGCCTATTTCGATGACGAGGCCTGGACCATCCGCTATCTGGTGGTCAACACCGGCAGCTGGTTGGCCGGCCGCGAGGTACTGATCTCGCCTCATGCCGTGGTGCAGCCCCTGGGCAGCGGCAAGCTGCTCGATGTCCGCCTGAGCCGGCGTCAGGTGGAACTGAGCCCGCCCGTGGACACCCACTTGCCGGTGTCGCGCCAGCATGAGCGCGACTACATCGGCTACTACGCCTTGCCGGCCTACTGGGGCGGCGCGGCGCTCTGGGGCATGGAGGCCTTGCCGCTCTGGCCGCCCGCCTTGCCACATGGTGTGGAAAGCGAGCAGGACGCTGCGCTGCGGGCTCGTCACACGCCCACTGAAGACCAGCATCTGCGCAGCAGTGCGGAAGTGACGGGCTACGACATCCAGGCCAGCGATGACAGCATCGGCCATGTCCAGGATTTCATCTTCGATGCCGAGTCCTGGGCCATACGCTATCTGGTGGTGGACACGCGCAACTGGTGGCCCGGCGGCAAGAAGGTGCTGCTCTCGACGCGCTGGATCGACAGCATCGACTGGGCCGACCGCGAGGTGCTGACCTCGCTGACGCGCGCACAGGTCAAGCAGAGTCCGGCTTACGAGCCGGCGTCCGAGCTGCTGCGCAGCGACGAGCAGCGCCTTCACGACGCCTATGACCGGCGCGGCTACTGGCTCTGAGGCGGCGATACTGCGGGCTGTTCGATGCCCCGCGAGAGCTTTGCCCATGAAATTCGCCATCCTGTGTGCCGCTGCTGGCCTGGCCTTGCTGCCTTTGCCGGCCCGCGCCGCGGCGGATCTGGTCTTCCTGGTGCGCCATGCCGAGCGGGCGGCCGAACCGGCCGGCGACCCTGGCTTGACGAGCGCCGGCGCGGCGCGTGCCCAGGCACTGGCCCAGGCCTTGGCCGACGCGGGCCTGAAGCAGATCATCACCACCCAGTTCCGGCGCAGCCAGGAAACGGCGGCGCCGCTGGCGCAGCAGCTGCAACTGCCACCGCAGGTTCTGGCTGCTCGGCGCGGCGAGGCCGAGGCCCATCTGCGCGAGATTCGTGAGGCAGTGCTGCACCAGGACGGCGGCGCGCTGCTGATCGTCGGCCACAGCAACACCGTGCCGGCCATCATCGCGGCCCTGGGCGGGCCACGTTTGCCGGACCTGTGCGAAAGCAGCTACCAGCACCTCTTTGTGCTGCGGCTCCCGGTGCAGCCTGGCGTGCCGGCCAGCCTGGCACGGCTGCGCTATGGCGAGCCCAGCCCGGCCGCGGAGGCGGCCTGTCTTTGATTCAGGGGGCTTGCTGGCTTACTTGCCGACCGAGGGCGTGCGCGGCAGGCGCGGGCCCTTGATGCTGGGGCGGCCAGCGGCGGTGGGGTAGGCGGCCATCACACGGGTCGGGTCGACCGTGTTCAGGTAGGCCGCGTACTGGCGCTCGGTGCAGTCCAGGCTCTGGCCGGCCACATGCTCGCCCTTGTACTGGCCCTTGTGATAAACGAAGACGTACTCGTTGCTGTCGGCCGTGCGGGCCGCGTCCTGCTGGGCGTAGCCGGCGCTGTACTTCTGGGCGCATTCGCCGCGCAAGGCCTTGACTTCGCCGCTTTCGTCCGTGTTGCTGCTCGCGGCTTGGGCGAGGGAGGACAGGGCGATCAGGCTCAGGGCGAGGAGGGTGGATTTCATGGTGTTCCTTGGGAAATAGGGCTGTGGCCGAAACGCGGCGGGGCTGAAACGGCCTTGCGCACGACACGCGCATCGGCAGGCTCATGCGGTGACGCCAGCTTAGTCCGCCAAACATCACTTGACCAGCCCGTGGCTGCGGGGCAGGTTTTCCCGGGCGCGTGACAGACTTCACGGCGCGCAGGTGCGTCGAGCGAAGGCGTCCTGCGCGCAGTGCGGGCAGGCCCCAGGTGAGTGACCCCTGAGGCTTGCTACATTTCAGCCTGCCCCGCGCTGCTGCCTTTCATGTTCCGACTCCCCGCACTTGCCACTGCCGCACCCGTCCGAACGCCAGGCCCCGCCTGGCCGCTGCGGCAGTTGCCACCCACGCGCATGCAGCAGTGCCTGACCCTGGCCCTCTTGCTGCATGTGCTGCTGGTTTTGGTCTTCGGCAACACCCAGGGCGGCACGGCCCGCGAGGGCGAAGGGGTGTGGGGGCGCATCAACGTCACCCTGCGCGGGCCGCGTTTCGAAGCCGGTTCGGGCGAACCCGGCGCCACCGCGCCGCAGCAGACCGGCCCGGTGGGCCAAGCCCGCCAGGCACGGCACGGCGGCACCGTGCGGCCCGAACAGCCGCGCGAGACCGGCCCGGGTGCGGCACGTCTGGGCGATTGGAACCCCACGAAGGCTGCGCAGCCGATGGAGCAAAGCGGGCAAGATCAGGCCCGCCCGGCGGAGGCGAGCACGGCGACCGCCACGGCCACACCCTCGCCCCCGTCTGAGCCGCTGCCGGTGCCCTTGGCCCTGCCTGTGCCCGAGCCCATTCCCTTGCCCGAGCCGATGACGCCCCGCGCTTTGGCCCGATTGCAGGACGCCGCAGCGCCTGTGAGCCGGGCGCGTGCCGAGGCCATCCCGCTGAACAGCGCGGCGCCCGCAGCGATCGCCAGCCTGCCCGCCCAGGCGCCGGTGGCCTATGTCCCGCCGGTGCAGACCCGCAGCCTGCCGGCCGCCAGCAGCCTGAGTCGCGCCACGCCGCAGGACCTGAGCGCTGCCAAAGCCCTGCCGACCCAGTCTCAGACGATCCAACCCTTGCCGGCTTTCGAGCCGGTGACGGCGCCGATCCGCGAGCGCCAACTGGCCGTGCCCAGCCGGCCGGCGCTGACGCCGCTGCCCAAATCCGAGGCTTTGTCGCCCTTGCCGCAGCAACGCGCGCCAGTGGAGGCGGCCGCCGCGCTGCCGCAGCTGCCGGTGGCACCGCTGAGCAGCCCCAGCATCGGCAGCGTGCCCAGCACGGCGATCAGCGAAACCAAGAATGAGGCGCCAGCGGCGGCGGCACCCGCTGTACAGAGCAGCCCTCAAGCCGCCGACGGCGTGCCGGCCCGAAGCCCGGACGCCGGGGCGCAGACCCAGGCCAAGCCGAACGCCAGCCAGAACAACCCGGTCAAAGCCCCGGCCGCCACATCGAATGGCGCCAGTGCCAGCCCCAGCAGCCAGCCTTCGCCCGCAGCATCGAATTCAAGCCGGCCTGGCCAGGGGGCGCCCGATGCCGGTGCGCAGCTGGGCCACGATGTGGCCACGCCGGCGTCCACGCCGCCAGATGCGCCGCGACTCAACCTCAATCTGCCGCGTGATATGCGGGGCGGCGCGCTGCCTTCGCGCAGCAGCTCGGGTTTGCTGAATCTGGTGCCGCCGCCGCCCGAGCGCAAATCCAAGCTGGAAGAAAGCATGGAAGCGGCCGCCAAAAAGGACTGCCGCAAGGCCTATGGTGAGCAGATGGGCTTGCTGGCGGCGATCCCGCTGGCCTTGGACGCGGCACGCAAGAACGGCTGCAAGTGGTGAGGCCAGCGCGGAGGCTCAGGCTTTGGGTGCAAACAAGGCTTGGATGCACTCGACCAGCTGAATCGGGCCGAAGGGCTTGGCCATGAACAGATCGGCGCCCACGTCTTCCAACTGCTGGCGCACCTGATCACGCGGCTTGGCACTGATCAGCAGCACCTTGGGGGCCATCTCGCCGTCGCCGGCCTGATGCTTGATGCGCCGACAGGCCTCCAGCCCGTCGAACTCGCCCGGCATCATGATGTCCATCAGGACCAGATCGGGTTTCAGACTGCGGGCGATCTCAACCGCCGTCACGCCGTCGATGGCCTCGTGGATCTCGAAGCTCTGCGCCAGGTCCAGCGTGGCGTGCAGCAGGGCTCGGATGTCGGGGTTGTCATCAACGATCAGAATCTTTTTCATTGCGTGATTCCAGCGGGCCGCTTACGGCGTTGCCCGACGGTACTCCATCTGACGGCCCTCCGGCAATGAGCGCTTGCCTGGGCGCCCTGTGTTTGGGCCGCCGCTGTTTCTTCTCGCCTACAACGGCGCCGCTTGGTTCAGGCGCAAGGCCTGCGCCTGCTGCTGGATGGCGGCCCGTTCTTCCTCGTCCAACTGCTTGGCATTGCGCACTTGCATCACCATACGAGGATTGCCGGCCAGCAGGGTTTCGTGGCGGATCAGGAAATCCCAATACAGGGTGCTGACGGGGCAAGCCCTGACCCCCGTGCGTTCGCCCGGGTCGTAGCGGCAGCGCTTGCAGTAGCTGCCGCTGCTCATGCGTTGGATGTATTTGCCACTGGCGATATAGGGCTTGCTGGCCAGCAGGCCCCCATCGACGAATTGGCTCATGCCCAGGGTGTTGGGCAGCTCCACCCATTCCACGGCGTCGACGTAAACAGCCAGATACCAGGCATGGATCTGTTTGGGCGCCACGCCGTAGAGCAGGGAAAACAGCCCGGTCACCATCAGGCGCTGGATGTGGTGAGCATAGCCATGGTCAAGGGTCTGGCGCAGCGCGGCACTGAGGCAGACCATCTCGGTCTCGCCGCTCCAGTACCAGGACGGCAGATCTTGCTCCGCTTGAAGGCTGTTCTGCTCCAGATAGGCAGGCATCTGCGTCCAGTAGACGCCGCGCACATACTCGCGCCAGCCCAGGATCTGGCGGATGAAGCCTTCCACGCAGGCCAACGGCGCGCGCCCGGCGCGGTACTCGGCCTCGGCCGCGGCGACCACCTCGCGCGGGTTCAGCAGTTTCAGATTGAGGGCCGCGGCCAGATGGGAGTGGTAGAGCCAGGGCTCATCGGGCCACATCGCATCTTGGTAGTGGCCGAACAGGGGTAGGCGCTCGCTGAGGAATTCGCCCAACGCTTGCAAGGCCTGCTCGCGCGTGACCGGCCAGGCAAAGCTGTCCAAGCGGCCCGGGTGATCGGGCAGCTGGCGCTGGACCAGGGCGATGACCTCGCGGGTCAGGGCATCGGGGACGAACTGGCTGCGGGTCGGCAGAAAGCCGGGACCGGCGGCACCGAAGGCCTCGCGATTCTCGGCATCGAAGTTCCACTGCCCGCCCAGAGGGCGGCGGCCATCGTCTTCCATCAGCACGCCGTGCTTTTGCCGCAGCTCCCGGTAGAAGTACTCAAGGCGCAGACTGCTGCGGCCTTGCGCGTGGGCGGCGAACTCGCGCACCGTGCTGAAGAAATGCCGGTCGTCGCGCAGCTCCAGTGGCAGGCCGGCCTCGGCCGCCACGGCGCGCAGGGCCTGCAGCACCCGCCAGTCGCCGGGCGCGGTCAGGATCAGGCGCTGTGGTCGCAAGCGGGCGATGGCGGCGCGCAGCTCGCCGGCCAGGCTGCCCAGGTTGTCCGGGTCGTCCAACCACCGGTAGTGCAGGGGGCGGCCCAGGCGGCGCAAGGCCAGGGCGAAGTGGCGCATGGCCGCCAAAAACATCACCGTGCGTGGCTTGGAGGACCAGACATGGGTTGATTCCTCGCGCACCTCGGCCATCCAGACGGCGTCTTGATCTGAGTCAAAGCCATCGAAAGCCGAAGCGTCGCTGTTGAGCTGGTCGCCCAGAACCAGGACCAGATGGCGCAAGTTTGGCTTCATGCCAGTCCGCTGGGGTAAGCCGTCATGTGCAGGGAGTCAAAGTGCGCATGCACGCAGCATACGCGTAGTGCAGCTGCTGAGCGCAGAAAAAAGCCGGCGCGTGTGGCGCCGGCTTCGGGGCTGGACCGAAATGCCGATCAACCGGCCTGGATGCGCTGAGCCAAATGGGCCAGGGCTTCTTCCACTTGGTCCACCAGCACCAGGCAGAGGTCACCCGGCTGCAGGCGCGCCAGCGCTGCATCGATGGCGATGAATTCGCCGCGGATCTCTTCGATGTGGCGGGTGCGGCTGGCGCCTTCCAGGCCCTGGCGCAGCAGGGCCAGGACCTCGCCGTCTTCGCGGCCGCGCTGGCAGGCGTCCTGGAACAGGAAGACGTCGTCGAAAGCGCCGCCCAGGATGACGGTCTGCTCGCGGATGTCTTCGTCGCGGCGGTCGCCGGCGCCGCTGATCACCACCGAGCGCTGCTTGGCCGGCAAGGCCTCGACGGCGGCCACCAGGGCGCGCATGGCGTCGGCGTTGTGGCCGTAATCGGCAATCACGGTGGCGCCGCGGTAGTCCATGACGTTGAAGCGGCCGGGCGCGTTGTCGGCGTCATTGGCGAAGCTGGCGACGCCGCGGCGGATGGTGTCCCAGTCCAGGCCCACGCCCCAGGCGGCGGCCACCGAGGCCATGGCGTTCTCGACCTGGAAGCCGATCGCGCCGCTGCGGGTGATGGGGATGTCGCGCAGCGGGATGTGCTCGCGCCAGCTGCCTTGGGCGGCCACCAACTGGTCGCCGTCCACATAGACGCAGCGCTTGCCCTGGGCGCGGTGGGTGGCCATCAGCGGGTGGTGGCGGTCGGCAGCGAAGAAGATGATCTGGCCCGGGCAGGTGCCGGCCATGTTCGCGACGATGGGGTCGGCTGCGTTCAGTACGGCATAACCGTTGGGCGCCACGTTCTGCACGATCACGCGCTTGACCAGGGCCAGCTCTTCCACGGTGTTGAGGAAGTTCATGCCCAGATGGTCACCGGCGCCGAGGTTGGTGACGACGGCCACCTGGCAGCGGTCAAAGCCCAGGCCTTCGCGCAAGATGCCGCCGCGGGCGGTCTCGAACACGGCTGCTTCTACATCGGGGTGCATCAGCACATTGCGGGCGCTCTTGGGGCCGGAGCAATCGCCGCTGTCGATCTGGCGGCCATCGACGTAGACGCCGTCGGTGTTGGTCATGCCGACCTTGAGGCCGCAGGTGGCGAACAGATGGGTGATCAGGCGCGAGGTGGTGGTCTTGCCATTGGTGCCGGTGACGGCGACCACGGGGATGCGACCGTCCTCGCTCTTGTGGCCATGGCCGTAGAGGTGGGCAATGATGGCCTCGCCGACATTGCGGCCCTTGCCGTAGGACGGCGAGAGGTGCATGCGCAGGCCCGGCGCGGCGTTGACTTCGACGATGCCGCCGTTGATCTCTTCCAGCGGGCGCAGCACGCTTTCGGCCACCACATCGACGCCGCAGACATGCAGGCCCACGACTTGCGCGGCGGCGATGGCGCGCGCTGCCACGTCCGGATGCACGTCATCGGTCACGTCGGTGGCGGTGCCGCCGGTGGACAGATTGGCGTTGTTGCGCAGGATCACGCGCTGGCCTTTTTCCGGCACCGAATCCGGGGTCAGGTCTTGCTGGGTCAGACGCGCCACGGCGATGTCGTCGAAGCGGATCTTGGTCAGCGAGGTGGCGTGGCCATCGCCGCGCTTGGGGTCGGCATTGACCTTGTCGACCAGTTGCTTGACGGTCAGCTGACCGTCGCCGATGACATGCGGTGGGTCGCGGCGGGCGGCGGCGACCAGCTTGTCGCCGACCACCAGCAGGCGGTAATCGCTGCCGGGCAGGAATTTCTCGACCATGACCTGGCCGATTTCGTCTGCGGCCTTGTAGGCGATTTCCATGTGCTCGCGCGTCACCACATTGACGGTCACGCCCTTGCCCTGGTTGCCGTCCTGCGGCTTGACGACGACGGGCAGGCCGATTTCCAGCGCGGCATCCCAGGCGTCATCGATGGAGCTGACCGGGCGGCCGGTCGGCACCGGCACGCCGGCCGAGAGCAGCAGGCGCTTGCAGAGGTCTTTGTCCTGGGCGATCGATTCGCTGACGGCGCTGGTCGCGTCCACCTCGGCGGCCCAGATGCGGCGCTGCTTGGCGCCCCAGCCGAACTGCACCAGGCTGCCCTGGGTCAGGCGGCGGTAGGGCACACCGCGCGCCACAGCAGCGTTGACGATGGAACCGGTCGAGGGGCCGAGGCGCACGTCTTCGTCCAGATCCTGCAAGGCCTTGAGCACGGCATCGGCATCGAAGCTGCCGCCATCACGCGCCGCTTCCACCAGCTTGCAAGCGGCCTCGAAGGCCATGCGGCCCACGTCTTCTTCGCTGTACTCGATGACCACCTGGTAGCTGCCAGGCTCGGAGGTGATGTGGGTGTGGCTGAAGGTCACCGGGCAGCCGGCCTGGGCTTGCAGGGCCAGGGTGGCCTGTTCCAGCACATGGGCCAGGCTGATGGGCGTGCGCTGGGCGCTGGCGGGGCGCAGGGCGCCGATGCTGGGGAAGAGGGCGCGCAGCCGGGCTTCAAAGTCGGGCATGTCGGCGATCGACTGCTCGGCCGGCGTGCAGTGCACGACCGCTTCGATGGCCGTGTGGCGGCTCCACATATTGGGGCCGCGCAATGCGCGTGTACGGGAAACTTCCATGGTGCTGGTTCCAGGGCTTTGGAGAGTGTGGGGTGCGTCGAGCCGAGCGGGCGGTGCTCGCTCAGGCCTGCAGTTCAAGTACGAAGGTGTCCAGTCCGGCCGAGATCAGCTCGGGCGGAATGCCCACGGCCCAGGCCGTGGCCACGGCAGCCAGCACGGTGGCGGCATCGACCTCGGCGCCAGCGCCGGCCGGGCTGGCGGCAAAGCGGCGCAGCAGAGCGTCGACATTGGCGCCCACGGTTTCCGAGTGACCTTGGGCCAGCACCGCCGCACCGCCTTGCAGGAAGACGGCGCGGCCGCCCTGCTCGCGGTGGCTGCTCAGGGCTTCGGCGCTGCCGTCCAGGCCGTAGAGCACAACGTCGCCGTCGCTCAGCTCGACCATGTCCAGCAGGCGCGCCACATCGGCATTGAGCACGGCCGCACCTTCGGACAGGACCACATCGATCTGCGTGCGCAAGACCTTGTAGAGCTGGTCTTCGCTGTGCACATCGAACTCGGCCAGGCCTTCGATGCCACCCATATCGGTGACCACACCAACCTGGCAGCGGTCATAGGCCAGGCCGTCGCGCAGCACGCTGGCGGCGCTGTTCTCGATCACCACGGCATCGACGCCGCGGTTCATCAGCAGGCGGTGGGCGGCGTCCCAGCGGGCGCTGTTCTTGCGCTCGACGCGGCGCGTGCCCAGGAACAGGCCGTCGCGGCAGGCCAGGCCGACATGGCGGCCATTCAAGTGCAAGAGCCAGGCGACCAGGCGGCTGATGGTGTGGCTGCCGCGCGAGCCGGCCACGCCGATCACGGGGATGCGGCCGGTCTCGTCCTCGGCGAACAGGTGGTCGATGATGGCCTGACCGACCGGCTGCGGGCTGCCTGCGGCCGGCTTCAGGTGCATCAGCAGGCCCGGGCCGGCATTGACCTCGACGATGGCGCCACCGGTCTCGGCCATGGGCTTGGAGATGTCTTCGCTGACCAGGTCGACGCCGGCGATGTCCAGGCCGACCACGCGGGCGGCCAGGGCCACGGCGTGGGCCACATCAGGGTGGACTTCGGCCGTGCAGTCGATGGCGACATTGCCATTGCGCTGGATCAGCACCTGGCGGCCGGCGACCGGCACGGACTCAGGGGTCAGGCCTTGCCGCTGCAGGTCCAGGATCACCACCGGGTCTTCGCCCAGGGTGATGCGGTTGAGCGGGAAGTCTTCGGTCAGGCCGCGGCGCGGGTCGGTGTTGATCTGGCTGTCGACCAGCTGGCGCACGGTCTGCAGACCGTCGCCGCTGATCCAGGCGGCCTCGCCGCGAGCAGCGGCCACCACCCGGCCGCCGACCACCAGGATGCGGTGCTCGTTGCCGCGGATGTAGCGCTCGACCAGCACCTCGGAGCCTTCTTCGTCGGCCACCTTGAAGGCGGCTTCGACATCGGCTTGGGTCTGCAGATCCAGGGTCACGCCGCGGCCATGGTTGCCGTCGCTGGGCTTGACGACCACGGGCAGGCCCAGGTCCTGGGCCACTTCCCAGGCCTCGGCCGGGGTCTTGACGGCCTGGCCTTCCGGCACGGGCACGCCCACGGCCTTCAGCAGGTTCTTGGTCAGGTCCTTGTCGCTGGCGATGCCTTCGGCGATCGCGCTGGTCATGTCGGTCTCGGCCGTCCAGATGCGGCGCTGGCGAGCGCCATGGCCCAGCTGCACCAGATTGCCTTCGTTCAGGCGGATGTGCGGGATGCGGCGGTCGGTGGCGGCGGCGACGATGGCGGCGGTCGAGGGGCCGAGGTAGGAGTCATCGAGCTCGTCACGCACCCGGGCCACGGCGGCGTTGACATCGAAGGGCTCGTCGTTGATGGTGGCCATCAAGAGCGCGTGGCCCTCGGCCAGGGCGCTGCGGGCGACTTTTTCGTCACGGGCGCGGAACACCATGCGGTAGACGCCGGCCTGGCTGGTCGAGCGGGTCTGGCCGAAGCCGGTGGGCATGCCGGCCAGATTGAGCAGCTCGATGACGATGTGCTCCAGGATGTGGCCGCACCAGGTGCCTTCTTCCAGGCGCTGCAGAAAGCCGCCGCGCTCGCCCACGCCGCAGTGGTGCTCGACCAGGGCAGGCAGGGCGGCCGTCAGGCGCGGGGTGAAGCCGTCTAGCAGATTGCTGGGGAAGGCTTCCAGCTCGCCCAGATCGAGCCAGACTTCCAGCACCGGGCGGTAGGTCCACATATTCGGGCCGCGCAGGTAGTTGATGCGCAGCAGCTGGATGTCGTCTTTGCGGGTCTTGCTCATGGATGGCGGGCCGGGTCAGGGCCGAGTGCTTGGTTCGGGGCAGCAGTGCTGCAGTGTGCGGCAGGCCGCAATTGTGCGCTCAGCGCAGGGCTGTCAGCGGCAAGGGGCGGTGGCGCGTTTCCTGGCTGCAACGCCCGGGCCGGGCCACAGCCTGGCGGCCTGTGTGAGCGAGAATCCAGCTTTGGCCCGGGGCTTCTTCCGTATCTTTCCCCGGGCACAGCCCCGGGCTCCAACAACAATGCACGATCACGCTCACCCCGAATCCTCTTCTCAGCCCGCGCTGCAGCACCCGGAGTGGGCGGCCATGCTTGCGCGGCTGCGACCAGGAGAGAACGTCAAAGCCCAGCTGGAGGTTGACCTGGATGCCCGCATGCACTTCGCACGCGGCCTGCTGGTCCTCACTTCGGAGCGTTTACTGGCCTATGACCCTGCGGAACAGCGCTGGTCGGAGTGGCCGCTGCGCCCGGAGCTGGCCATGCAAATCCACGACCATGCCGGCGTCGGCAGCCTCGATCTGGTGGACGCCAGCGGCCGGCTGGCCCAGTGGCGCTTCACCCTGCAGATCAATTTGCAGGCGCAGCGCTGGCAAGAGGCGTTTGAGAAGCGTGACGAGCCGCCCAAGACCGAGGTCGAAGAGCTGGAGTTCTGCCCCAGCTGCCAGGCGCCCTTGCCGCCCGAAAGCGAGGAATGCCCCACCTGCGCTCGCGAACTGCACACGCCGCCCAGCACCTGGGTGCTCTTGCGCCTGAGCCGCTTCGCCAAGCCCTACCAGGGCCAGCTGCTGGCCGGCTTTTTGCTGATGCTGGGCTCCACGGCCGCCACCCTGGTTGGGCCCTACCTTTACCGCCCCTTGATGGACGAGGTGCTGATCCCCTTCCAGCAAGGCCACAAGATTGACCCCTGGCTGGTGGCTTTCTACCTGAGCGGCCTGTTCGGCGCCGGCCTGGTGTCCTGGCTGCTGGGCTGGGCCAAGACCTACATCCTGGCCCTGGCGTCTGAGCGCATCGCTGCCGATCTGCGCACCGCCACCTTCGAGCATCTGCTGAACCTGTCGCTCGAGTATTTTGGCAACAAGCGCACCGGCGACTTGATGAGCCGCATCGGCTCGGAAACCGACCGCATCAGCGTCTTCCTGTCCCTGCACGCGCTGGACTTCATCACCGATGTGCTGATGCTGGTGATGATCACGGTGATGATGGTGTCCATCAGCCCTTGGCTGGCCGTGGCGACCTTGCTGCCCTTGCCCTTCATCGCCTGGATGATCCACCTGGTGCGTGACCGCCTGCGCACCGGTTTCGAGAAGATCGACCGTGTCTGGGGCGAGGTCACCAGCGTGCTGGCCGACACCATCCCCGGCATCCGCGTGGTCAAAGCCTTTGCCCAGGAAAAGCGCGAAGCCGCCCGTTTCAAGGACGCCAACCAGAACAACCTCAAGGTCAATGACCGGCTCAACAAGACCTGGAGCCTGTTTGGCCCCACCGTCTCCCTGCTGACCGAAATGGGCTTGCTGGTGGTCTGGGCCTTCGGCATCTATCTGGTGGCCGGTGGCAGCATCACCGTCGGTGTGCTGACCTCCTTCCTGGCCTATATCGGCCGCTTCTACGGCCGCATGGATTCCATGAGCCGCATCGTCTCGGTGACTCAGAAGGCTGCCGCTGGCGCCAAGCGCATCTTCGACATCCTCGACCACCAATCGAATGTGCCGGACCCGGTCAACCCGGTGCCCCTGCAGCGCGTGACCGGTGCCATACAGATCCAGGACATCGGCTTCCGCTACGGCAACCGCGCCGTCATCCGTGGCCTGAGTCTGGAAATCAAGCCGGGCGAGATGATCGGCCTGGTCGGTCACTCGGGCTCGGGCAAGAGTACCTTGGTCAACCTGATCTGCCGCTTCTACGACGTGACGGAAGGCGGCATCCGCGTCGACGGCGTCGACCTGCGCCGCATTGCCGTGTCCGATTTCCGCCGCCACATCGGCCTGGTGCTGCAAGAGCCCTTCCTGTTCTTCGGCACCATTGCCGAGAACATCGCCTATGGCAAGCCCGACGCGAGCCGCGAAGAGATCGTCGCCGCCGCCCGTGCAGCCCATGCCCATGAGTTCATCTTGCGTTTGCCTCAGGGCTATGACTCCCTGGTCGGCGAGCGGGGTCAGGGCTTGAGTGGCGGCGAACGTCAGCGCATCTCGATCGCCCGCGCCCTGCTGATCGA
This sequence comes from Kinneretia sp. DJ1R-11, assembly GCF_025717595.1. NCBI lineage: Bacteria > Pseudomonadati > Pseudomonadota > Betaproteobacteria > Burkholderiales > Sphaerotilaceae > Roseateles > Kinneretia sp. DJ1R-11. The sequence goes on along the minus strand of NZ_JAJIRR010000001.1, from coordinate 109,237 downwards.
CCCGCGGATCCTGATCCTCGACGAAGCCACCTCCTCCGTGGACACCGAGACCGAGAAGGAAATCCAGAAGGCCCTGGACAACCTGGTGCAAGGCCGCACCACGATTGCCATCGCCCACCGTCTGTCCACCCTGCGCAAGGCCGACCGCCTGGTGGTGATGGATCGCGGCCAGGTGGTCGAGGTCGGCCCGCACGACGAGTTGATGGAGAAGAAGGGCGCCTACTGGCGGCTGTACGAGGCGCAGGCGCGCCGCGTGGAGGGGGGCGACGAGATGTCGGTGATCCCACCCAATCTGTCCGCCCATACTGCAGGAGCCTGAGCCATGAGCAGCCCCCAGAATTTTCAGAAGATTGAGCGCGACAGCTTCGGCCGCCTGATCCTGACCGATGCCGCAGGCACGGTGCACGAGGGCGTGGTGCCGGTGCGTGCGCACCCGATCTCGGCGCCCGATGAGGGCCTGTCCCTGGTCGGCTCAGATGGCCACGAGTTGGCCTGGGTCGAGCGCCTCTCGGCTCTGCCGCCGGCCGAGCGTGAACTGCTTGAGGCCGAGCTGGCCAGCCGCGACTTCATGCCGCGCGTGACGCGTTTGAAGAGCGTGTCCACCTTCTCCACGCCCAGCCAGTGGACGGTGGAAACCGACCGCGGCGAAGCCAGCTTCATCCTGCGCACCGAAGAAGAAATCCGCCGTCTCGGCGAAGGCCGTCTGCTGATTGCCAGCAGCCACGGCCTGCAGTTTCTGATTCAGGACCGTTTCGCCCTGGACCGGCAATCGCGCAAGCTGCTTGAACGATTCTTGTGATCGCCTTCAGCTAAGCACTCGCTGGGCCAGGCCTGTGTACAGCGGAATGCCGAACAAGATGTTGAAGGGAAAAGTCAGTCCCAACGACATGCCGAAGTAGAGCCCCGGGTTTGCTTCGGGGATGGCATGGCGCAGCACCGCCGGGACGGCGATGTAGGAGGCGCTGGCCGCCAGCACCATCAGCAGGCCGGCGTTGCCGGCGCTCAGGCCGCACAGGACGCTCAGGCCCAGGGCGATGCTGGCATGCACCAGGGGGGCGCCCAGGGCGTAGACGATCAGCAGCGGCGGCTGCTGGCGCAGGCCGCCCATATGGCGCGCGGCCAGCAAGCCCATGTCCAGCAGGAAGAAGGCCAGCATGCCTTTGAACAGGTCGCCGGCAAAAGGCTTCATCGCCGCCTCACCGGCCTCCCCGGTCATCAGGCCCACGAGCATGGCGCCGATCAATAGCAGCTGGGCGCCGTCGGTCAGGGCCTCGTGCAGCACCTTGGACAGTGGCCCTGGCGAGGCCGTGCTGGCGCTGCTGCCTTGTTGCTTGCGTCGCACGAGATTGGCCAGCAGCACCGCCATGATGATGGCCGGCGACTCCATCAGCGCCATGGCCGCCGCCATATGCCCGCCGAAGGCGACGCCATGGCTGTCCAGGTGTTGGACGGCGGTGATGAAGGTGACTGCGCTGACCGAGCCGTAAGTCGCTGCAATCGCTGCGGCATCAAAGCCCGAGAGCCAGCGGCGCAGCAGCAAATAGCCCATGGCCGGCACCAGCACGGCCAGCAGCAGGGCCAGTCCCAGGCTGACGCTGACCTCGGCCGTCAGGCCCGACTTGGCCAGTGCAAAACCCCCTTTGAGCCCCAGGGCCATCAGCAGATAGAGCGACAGAAAGCGCGAGATCTGCGGCGGGATTTCGAGATTGGATTTGATCGCGCCGGCGAACAAGCCAAAGACGAAAAACAGGATGGCGGGGTCGAGGAAGCTCTGCATCAAGGCGCCACTTTCAAAGCAAGGGTTGCGGCAACCATCGTAAAGCCCCTTGCGGGTAAGCGCAGTTCAAGAACTTAGACCTGGAGCCAGCCACCCAGCCAGAGCAGCAGCTCGCTGCCCCAAAACAACCCCAGCACGCTCACGCCGACGCCGAAGGCGGTGGATAGTGCGGCCAGAACATAAGAGGCCGTGAGCGCCAAGCCGTCGCGGGCCGTCAATGCGAGGCCGGCCAGAATCAAGCTCAGCGCAGGCAAGAAATTGCCGAAGGGAATGGGCAAGACGATCAGCAGCGCCATCAAGGCCACGATCGCAGGCAGCCAGCGCCGCCCAGGCTTCGCAGCCCCAGGCCCCATTCGCGCCTTGACCCAGCCTTCGGTGGCTCCGTGGCATTGCGCCAGGACCCGCAACACCCGCCTGGCCCAATCGGCGGACAGGTTCAGATGAGCCACGCGCTCCGGCAGGCCGTGATGGGTTTTGCCGCGCCACAGCCCGGCTGCCAGCGTCAGCAGGCTCAGGCCGAGCACGGTGCCGACTCCGGGGATGGGCAGCAGGCAGGGCGCGGCGAGCAAGATGAGCAAGCTACCTGGCGCCGCCGGCCCATGCAGATCCGCCAGTTCGCTCAGGGTCAGGCCTTGTTCAGGCAGCCGGCAAGAGGCCCTGCGCAGGCGCCATGCCAGGCGCAGGCCGCGTGCGTGCGTGTTCGCCTCGGACATATCCATCGAATCAGTGCGTTTGCTCTAGTTCCGCAGGCAAGCGGTGTTCGTTCAAGCCCCAGTGTTCTGCCGCGGCCAGCAGCACCAGCGCCTCTCCGTCGGTGATCATGTGATCGGCCTCGACCACGGCCACGCACAGGCGAAGCAGTTTGTGGCGCAGCGCGGGGTCATCGACTTCCGCCATCAGCTGCCCCAGGGTCTTCGGGTCGAGCTGGCAGACCTCGGCCCAGCTCATGCGTTCTGCCTCCAGGAGGTCCTCGCAAAAGCCGTGCAGCACCTCTTGCATTCGGTCCCGGCTCAGGCCGAGTTGCTCGCAGGCGCCGGTGCCAGCGATGGTCTCGATCTCGATGCGCGACAGGTGGCCATCGGACAAGGCCGCCAGCGACAAGATGCGGGCGGCTGCTTCGGGGCTGTTGCGGGGGTAGCTGCGCATGGTGAGGGCTCCTTGGGTGGGCTTGAGGGCGAGGCGAATGGGGGTGTTGCTGGGGTTCAGGCAAGCAGCAAGCCGAGGCTCGCCACCACGCCGCTGCCGCCGACGCCGGCCAGCAGGCGCGCGTCGCGCCGGTTCTCGGCGAAGTACTCGTGCGCGGCGGCGTAGAGGACGGCGGCTGCGAGGATGGACAGGGCCAAAGCGGCTTGGGTCATGATCGGTGGGCTTTCTATAGGACTTGGGGGTGATTGCTCATCGGCCGGCAGCGGGGAGGGCATGCCGGCCGTGGCCTTCGTTTATTTGTTCATTCATTCCGCGGAGCTCGCGGACAGCAAGCGCTTGTTGTTCTGGCGTGGATGGCTGCGCTGGCGCTGCCAAGCGCGCACCAGGCTGCGGGCCAGCCGGGCCAGGGCCAACTCGAAGCTGGCGCGCCAGGAGCTGGCGCTGGCGTGAATCACCAGATGTCCGGCGCCCTGTGCGTTCAAGGACAGGGTGCAGCGCTTGTCGACGCCGCCGCGCGGGCCGTTGGCGTCGCTCAAGCTGATGTGCGCGCTGGCGGGGTGCAGATCAATCCGGCGCAAGGCAAAACGCAGGCGCTCGACGACCAGTTCGCGCAGCTGGGCGCCTTCGGGATCGCGGGATTCAAAATGCACTTGCATGACAGACCTCCGGGTTGGGTTCAGGGTGTGCGGAGCTTAGGTGCATCCTGTTTTCTTAAAAAGCAGACAATACTTCAAAGTCATTCCTAAAAAACGGAAATAACCGCATGCCTGTCGGAGCGCGTTCATGAGCCTCGGTTTCAGCTACAAACACCTCTACTACTTCTGGGTGGTGGCCAAGGAAGGCGGCATGTCACGCGCGGCCGAGCGCTTGGGCATGGCGATTCAGACGGTCAGCAGCCAGGTGCGCGAGCTGGAGCGCAGCCTCGGCCACGCCTTGCTCAAGCCTGCCGGTCGTGGCGTTGCGCTGACCGAGGCGGGCCATGCGGCGCTGCGTCAGGCCGACGCCATCTTTCAGCTCGGTGAGCAGTTGGAAGACGTGGTGCGCGATGCCGCCAGCGCGCCTGTGGTCCGGTTGGCGGTGGGCATCTCCGACGGCCTGCCCAAGCTGGCCGTGCGCCGCCTCTTGATGCCGGTGACCCATGAGCCCAATTTGCGGCTTTACTGCCACGAGGATCAATTCGACGGTTTGCTCAGCGACCTGGCTCTGCACCGGCTCGATGTCGTGCTGGCCGACCGGCCCGCGCCGCCCAACCCCAGCCTCAAGGTCTACAGCCATTCGCTCGGCGCTTCGCCCCTGGCCTGGTATGCGCCCGAGGTCTGGTTCGAGCAGGCGGCGGCCAATTTCCCGGCCTCGCTGGCGCAGGTGCCGGTGCTGCTGCCGATTCACCATTCGGCGGTGCGGCCTCGCATCGATCAGTGGTTTGAGCGCCAGGGCTTGCGCCCGCGCATCGCCGGTGAGTTTGAAGACAGCGCCTTGCTGGCCACGTTTGGCGCCGGCGGCCTGGGCGTGTTTCCTGCCGCCGAGCTGATGCACGAGAAGCTGACGGCCCGCTACGAGCTGCGCCGCGTCGGCCCCTGCGAAGGGGTGGAGGAGCAGTTTTTTGCCATCGCGGCCGACAAAAAGGTCAGCCACCCCTTGGTGCAAAAACTGCTGCCCGGCCATGCTCCGACGCTGCCTGCTGGCGACTAGAATCCGTAGGCGGTTAACGTTTACGTAAACGTCAATCAAACGAAGTCCGAGTCGGCGCTGGTGCCGGTTCGGGGCCCGGCTTACCATGGCCGGCTGCCGCCCGGTCTGGTGCCCTCAGGTGTCGACCGGACAAAGCGAAAATGACTCTGACCCCAATTTAGAGATCCTGGAGACACCCATGAATTTGCCCGGCCTGAATTTCCAACTTGGTGAAGACATCGACGCGCTGCGTGACGCCGTGCGTGACTTTGCGCAGGCCGAGATCGCGCCGCGTGCGGCCGAGATTGATCACAGCGACCAGTTCCCCATGGACCTGTGGCGCAAGATGGGTGACCTGGGCGTGCTGGGCATCACCGTCGGCGAGGAGTATGGCGGCGCGAACATGGGTTATCTGGCCCACATGATCGCCATGGAAGAAATCAGCCGCGCCAGCGCCTCGGTGGGCCTGAGCTACGGCGCGCACAGCAATCTGTGCGTCAACCAGATCAAGCGCAACGGCAACGCCGCGCAAAAAGCCAAGTACCTGCCCAAGCTGATCAGCGGCGAGCATGTCGGCGCGCTGGCCATGAGCGAGCCCGGTGCCGGCTCCGACGTGCTGAGCATGAAGCTCAAGGCTGAGGACAAGGGCGGCTACTACCTGCTCAACGGCAACAAGATGTGGATCACCAACGGCCCCGATGCCGACACTCTGGTCGTCTACGCCAAGAGCGAGCCCGAGCTGGGCGCGCGCGGTGTCACCGCCTTCCTGATCGAGAAGGGCATGCCGGGTTTCAGCATCGCGCAAAAGCTCGACAAGCTGGGCATGCGCGGCAGCCACACCGGCGAGCTGGTGTTCCAAAACGTGGAAGTGCCGGCCGAGAACGTGCTGGGTGCCGTCAACGGTGGCGCCAAGGTGCTGATGTCGGGCCTGGACTACGAGCGCGCCGTGTTGACCGGCGGCCCGCTGGGCATCATGCAAAGCGTGATGGACAACGTGATCCCCTACATCCACGACCGCAAGCAGTTCGGCCAAAGCATTGGCGAATTCCAGCTGATCCAGGGCAAGGTCGCGGACATGTACACCGTGCTGCAAGCCGGTCGCTCGTTTGCCTACACCGTGGCCAAGAACCTCGACCTGCTGGGCGCCGAGCATGTGCGCCAAGTCCGCAAGGACTGCGCCTCGGTGATTCTGTGGACCGCCGAAAAAGCCACCTGGATGGCCGGCGAAGGCGTGCAGATTTTCGGCGGCAACGGCTATATCAACGAGTACCCGCTGGGTCGCCTCTGGCGCGATGCCAAGCTGTATGAGATCGGTGCAGGCACCTCGGAGATCCGCCGCATGTTGATCGGCCGCGAGCTGTTTGCCGAGACCATGTGATGCGTCTGGACGCGCTGCACCTGAATACCCCGCTGCTGCGTGCGGCACCGGGCTTGTTCCCTCAAGCCGAGGTCTGGCTCAAGATGGATGCGCTGCAGCCCAGCGGCAGTTTCAAGCTGCGCGGCGTGGGGCGGCTGGTGCAGCAGGCGGCGCAGAACGGCGCGCGTGAGATCGTCTGCGCCTCGGGCGGCAACGCTGGCTTTGCGGCGGCCTACGCGGCGCGTGCGCTGGGCCTGCCCGTCACCATCGTGCTGCCGGAAAGCAGCAGCGCCGCCGTGGCTGAGCTGATTGCCGCGCGTGGCGCCCAGGTGCTGCGTCACGGCGCGGTCTGGGACGAGGCGCACCGCTTCGCCTCCGCCCTGGCTGAAGAGCGCGGCGCGGCCTACGTTCACCCCTTTGACCACCCCCTGCTGTTTGAGGGCCATGCCAGCCTGATCGACGAGGTGTTGGACCAAGGCCTGGACTTCGACGCTGTGGTCACCGCCGTTGGCGGCGGTGGTTTGTACAGCGGCATCGCCCAGGGCTTGCAACGCCGTGGCCTGCACCAGGTGCCGGTGATTGCTGTGGAGACCGTCGGTGCCGACAGCTTCAGCCAAAGCCTGCAGGCCGGCCAGGCCGTCACCCTGCCGGCCATCAGCTCGGTGGCCACCTCGCTGGGTGCGCGCCGGGTCGCCGATGAGGCCTTGCGCCTGGCCCAGGTTCACCCAACGATCAGCCTGACCGTCAGCGACGCCCAGGCCACCGCCGCCTGCGTCCGCTTTGCCGATGCCATGCGCGTGATGGTCGAGCCCGCTTGCGGTGCCGCCTTGGCCGCGCTGAGCGCCCATCCCGAGGTGTTTGCGCGCTTCCAGCGGCCGCTGGTGGAAGTTTGTGGTGGGGTGGGTGTGAGTGTGGAGTTGCTGCAGCGCTGGCGAGCTGCCTGAGCCCATGGTCTCTATGCAGCCTCTCTGTGTACGAGCGCTGACCCGATCTGTTCTTGGCTTCAGCCACAGCCGATGGCACAGCAGCGAGAATGTCAGCTTGCTGCAGTGCAACAAGATCAGAATGCGAACCCTATGAGCACCGAACTTCAAGAACTGCTGGACAGCAACAAGCAATGGGCGGCGGATACCGAGCTGCGTGAACCGGGTTTCTTTTCGCGCTTGCTGAAGCAACAGACGCCGCAATACCTGTGGATCGGTTGCGCTGACAGCCGTGTCCCGGCCAACGAGCTGGTCAACCTGCTGCCGGGCGAGCTGTTCGTGCACCGCAATGTGGCCAACGTCGTGGTGCACTCGGACCTGAACTGCCTGTCGGTCATGCAGTTCGCCGTCGATGCACTCAAGGTCAAGCACATCATCGTGGTCGGCCATTCCAACTGCGGCGGTGTGAAAGCGGCGCTACTGGATGCGCGCACCGGCCTGGTCGACAACTGGCTGCGCCATGTGCAGGACGTGCGCAACCACCACAGCGAATGGCTGGACAGCATCGACGCCCGGCAGCGCGTCAACGCCCTGTGCGAGCTCAATGTGCTGGAGCAGGCCCGCAATGCCTGCCAGACCACGGTGGTGCAGGACGCTTGGGCGCGCGGCCAGGAGATCGTCGTGCACGGCTGGGTCTACGGCCTGCACAACGGCTTGCTGGAAGATCTGCGAATCACGGCCGCCTCGGCCGATCAGGTGGCGCCCGCCTTCCAGCGCGCGCTGGCCGCCGTCAAGCATCGCTACGAGGCCGCGCGCCTCCAGCCGGCGGCCTGAGTCGCCGCGGCGGCTTGCTGCATCGACTCAGTCCTTTTGATTCTCTCGTCCCAGCCCGGCGCGCCTGTCCATGTTTCCGCAGAAGCTGACCGACGCCCGTGCCTTCGAGATCGCGCAGACCCTGCTCGGCGGCTTTGACCGCCACTACCAGCTCTTCAGCGCCACCAGCGCCGCCGCCAAGCAGCGCTTCGAGCGCGCCGACTGGCAAGGCCAGCAGCGCGCGCAGGCCCTGCGCATCGAGTTCTACGAGCAGCGGGTGGACGAAACCGTGGCCCTGCTGGAAGCGCGCTTCCAGGTCGGCCAGCTGGCCATGGATGTCTGGCAGCAGGTCAAGCTGCACTTCATCGGCCTGCTGATCGACCACCTCCAGCCCGAGCTGGCCGAGACCTTTTTCAACTCGGTCTGCACCCGCATCCTGCATCGCGGCTACTTCCACAATTCCTTTCTCTTCGTGCGCCCGGCCGTGTCCACCGAGTACATCGAGAACGAGGAGCCCGCCGCCCGCGCCACCTACCGCGCCTACTACCCGACGCCGCAGAACCTGCGCGACACCTGGTGCCGGGTGCTGACCAATTTCCAGCTCGATGTCGAGTTCGAAGACCTGGGCCGCGATGTGGATCTGGTGCTGCAAGCGGTGCAGCGTCAGCTCGGTGATTTCCGCTGGCGCGCCAACTTCCAGATTCAGGTGTTGTCCAGCCTGTTCTACCGCAACAAGGGCGCCTACCTGGTGGGCAAGATCATCAACGGCTTCACGGAGACGCCGTTTGCCCTGCCCATCCTCCATGCCGAGCCATCGGGCCTGCTGCGCATCGACGCCGCCCTGTTCGGCGAAGACGATCTCCTGATGCTGTTCAGCTTCGCCCGCGCTTATTTCATGGTGGACATGGCCGTGCCCAGCGCCTGCGTGCAGTTCCTGCGCTCGCTGATGCCGCGCAAGCCGCGCGCCGAGCTCTACAGCGCCATCGGCCTGCAAAAGCACGGCAAAAACCTGTTTTACCGCGACCTGCTCGCCCATCTGCGTCATTCCAGCGACAAGTTCCGCATCGCCCCCGGCATCAAGGGCATGGTCATGCTGGTGTTCGATCTGCCCAGCTATCCCTTTGTCTTCAAACTGATCAAGGACTTCTACCCGCCGCAGAAGGAACACACCACGCGCGAGCTGATCCAGAGCAAGTACCTGCTGGTCAAGCAGCACGACCGTGTCGGTCGCATGGCCGACACACTGGAGTTCTCTAACGTCGCATTGCCACGCCACCGCTTTGACGAGGAGCTGCTGGCCGAGCTGCGCCATTTCTGCCCCAGCCTGCTGGAAGAAGAAGGTGACAAGCAAGGCGGCGAGCACCTGGTGCTGCGCCATGTCTACATCGAGCGCCGCATGGTGCCGCTCAATATCTATCTGCAAGAGGCCACGCCCGCGCAGTTGGAGCATGCGGTGATCGAGTACGGCAATGCCATCAAGGACCTGCTGGCCGCCAACATCTTCCCCGGCGACATGCTGTGGAAGAATTTCGGCGTCACCCGCCACGGCAAGGTGGTGTTCTACGACTACGACGAAATCGAGTACATGACGGATTGCAAATTCCGCCGTGTTCCCGCGCCGCGCAACGAGGAAGAAGAAATGTCCGGCGAGATCTGGTACGCGGTCGGCCCGCGCGATGTCTTCCCCGAGACCTTCGGCCCCTTCCTGCTCGGCCACCCCGGCGTGCGCGAAGTCTTCATGCGCCACCACGCCGATCTGCTCGACCCCGAGTTCTGGCAGCGCCACCAGCAGCGCACGCTGGACGGCCATGTGCACGACGTTTTTCCCTACGACCCGCAGCGGCGCTTTCTTCGCGTCTTCGCTGAGGGATCCCTTTTGACTTTCGCCCCTTCACCCCTAACCGGAGATTCTCATGTCCACTGAATCCATCGTTATCGTTTCCGCCGCCCGCACCCCCATCGGCGGCCTGCTCGGTGATTTCGCCGGCCTGCAAGCCTGGGAACTGGCGGCCGTGGCCATCAAGGCCGCCGTCGAGCGCGCTGGCGTGCCGGGTGATGCCATCCAGGAAGCCTTCATTGGCAATTGCTTGATGGCCGGCCAGGGCCAAGCCCCCGCCCGCCAAGCCGTGCTCAAGGCCGGCCTGCCGCAGTCGGTCGGCGCGGTCACACTGAGCAAGATGTGTGGCGCCGGCATGCGCGCCACCATGTTTGCCCATGACACGCTGAAGGCCGAAAGCGCCGACATCCTGATCGCCGGTGGCATGGAGTCCATGACCAATGCACCGCACCTGATGTTCGCGCGCAAGGGCGTGAAGTACGGCGCCGCCCAGATGTACGACCACATGGCCCTGGACGGCCTGGAAGACGCCTACCAGCGTGGCAAGGCCATGGGCGTGTTTGCCGAAACCTGCGTCAGCAAATACGGCTTCACCCGCGAAGCGCAAGACGCATTCGCCGTGGCCTCGACCGAGCGCGCCAAGCGTGCCAATGAAGACGGCAGCTTCGCTTGGGAAATGGCCCCTGTCACCGTCAGCAACCGTGGCGTGGATACGGTGTTCAGCCGCGATGAGCAGCCCTTCAAGGCCAAGCTGGACAAGATCGCCGGCCTCAAGCCCGCCTTTGTGAAGGACGGCACCATCACCGCCGCCACCTCCAGCTCCATCTCCGACGGCGCCGCCGCCCTGGTGCTGATGCGTGAAAGCACGGCCGCCAAGCTGGGCCTGGCCCCCATCGCCCGCATCGTCGGCACCGCCGTGCATGCTAACGCCCCTGAGTGGTTCACCACCGCCCCTGTCGGCGCCATCCAAAAGCTACTGGACAAGAACGGCTGGGATGCCAAGAGCGTCGACCTCTGGGAAGTCAACGAAGCCTTTGCCGCTGTCACCATGGCGGCCATGGCCGAGTTCAAGCTGCCGCACGAGATCGTCAACGTCAACGGCGGCGCTGTCGCCCTGGGCCACCCGATCGGCGCCTCCGGTGCCCGCATCCTGGTCACCCTGATCGGCGCGCTCAAGCACCGCGGTCTGAAGCGTGGCGTGGCGGCGCTCTGCATTGGTGGTGGTGAGGCCACCGCCATGGGTGTGGAACTCCTGTGAAGTTCCGCGCAGGCCGATGAGCCTGCCGTTTTCAGCTGATCTGGGATAACCTGGAAAATCAGCGGTAAAGCAAAAGCCAGTGGTCGAGAGTCCGCTGGCTTTTTGCTTTGGTGCGCGCGCCTGCTTGTGCGGCCTTTGCACCCGGTCTAGGTGAGGTGTCTCATCTCGCGCAGAGCCCTTTGCCCCGAGCCTGACGCACAAGCTCATCGGCAAATACCACAGCGCTTCCTCCGTTGGAATCTGGGGTTAACCAGATATGAATATCGCACACATATCTTCAATATATCTATTCCAGCGGATGCACATGCGCGGTGCTTTGACCCGTTGGTAGGCCTTGCGGTGCCGGCGCCGCAGGGCAGCGGGCTCAAGTGCGAAGCCTGTTGCGGCATGACCGCGGCATGGTTTTTCGGTACTTGGGCGAATCCCAGATACAACGGAGACAAGCAATGAGAACCCCCAACCTGGCCGGCGTCAGCCTGGCCCTGGCCTACGGCCTGAGCCTGGCGAGCCTGGCCCATGCCGCCCCTCAAACGGCCCCAGAAGCGTCTGCACAAACGTCCGCGAAAACGAGCTCACAACTCGCCCCTCAACCCAGCCGTGAGGCCGAGCGATTGCCCGCCCGCAAGCCGCTCAGCGCCAAAGACCGCGCGCCAACGCCCAGCTCGCTGGACCACCTGCGCGATACCAGCAAGGCCGATGCGCAGCGCAAGGCGGCCGCCAAGGCCGCCTCGGCCACGGCAGCCGCCTGCGACACCGGCATCTTCACCCGCAACACAGGCGGGGCCTTGGTCAATGCGATCCGCGCCAGCACGCTGGACTGCGTCAACGAGGCCTTTGGCTTCACCGGCAGCAATGCCCGCAGCGCCTTCAGCGAAGCGCAAATGCGCAGCGTGGCCGACGGCCTGCGCAGCTATGCATCTAGCTACCAGGGCAACAACAGCCAAGGCGCGGCCAATCTGGTGCTGTACCTGCGCGCCGGCTACTACGTCCAGTACTACAACTCGGCCGATGTGGGCAGCTACGGCACCGGCCTGAAAACATCGTTGCAGGGCGCGCTGGACACCCTGTTCAACAATGCCTACATCTTCCAGAACAGCGATGCCAATGGCGAGACGCTCTCCGAGGCGGTCATCCTGATCGACTCCTCGGTGCAGAACGCCCGCTACCTCTGGGTGGTGCGCCGTTTGCTGAATGACTACAGCGCGAGCTGGAACAGCTCCTGGAATATGCGCAACGCCGCCAACAACGCCTTCACAGTGCTGTTCCGCGGCCACCAGGAGGCCGATTTCCAGCAGGCTGTTCAAAGCGACAGCTCCACCGTCTACGCGCTCAGCGATTTCGCCAGCCGCAACTGGAACCTGCTGGGCACCGACAACGCCTTCCTGACCAAGAACGCCTCGCGCGAACTGTCCCGTTTCTTGCAGTACGCCAGCCTCAAGCCCACGGTGCGGCCTCTGGTGCAAGGGCTGGCCACGCGCAGCAGCCTGAACACGCCTTCGGGCGGCGTCTGGGTCGGCCTGGCCGACATGACGGACTATTACGACGCCGGCAACTGCAACTACTACGGCAATTGCAACTGGAAAGCACGCACCGAGGCGGCCATCCTGCCCTTGCGCAAGACCTGCAGCCCCAGCCTGACCCTGCGCGCTCAGTCCATGACGGCGGCCGAGCAGACCAACACCTGCACTTCCGTCGTGAACCAGGAGAGCTATTTCCACGACAAGCTGCAAACCAATCGCCAGCCCGTGGCCAATGACCTCAACAGCAGCCTGGAGTTGGTCGTGTTCGACAGCCCCACCGACTACGAGGACTACGGCGGCGCCTTGTTCGGCATGGACACCAACAATGGCGGCATGTACCTCGAGGGCGACCCGGCCGCGGCCGGCAACCAGGCCCGCTTCGTGGCCTACGAGGCCGACTGGCTGCGCCCCAGCTTCCAGGTCTGGAACCTGAACCACGAGTACACCCACTATCTCGATGGCCGCTTCGATATGTACGGTGATTTCACCGCCAATATGAGCACGCCCACGGTTTGGTGGAGCGAGGGCCTCGCCGAGCATGTGGCCTACTGTTACCTGAACCAGCGCTACGACGACGCCTTGAGCATGGCCGGCAGCTACACCTACACGCTCAACCAGCTCTTCGACACCGACTACGGCAACCAGGACCGCGTCTACCGTTGGGGCTATCTGGCCGTGAGCTTCATGATGGAGCGCCATCGCGCCGACGTGAGCACCTTGCTGGGCTTCTACCGCAAAGGCGATTGGACCGGCGCGCGCAGCTTCCTCAAGAGCACCATCGGCAGCCGCTACGACAGCGAGTTCCGCAGCTGGCTCGGCACGGTCAACACCAACGGAGTGAACTGCGCCAATGGCACGCCACCTGCCAACGTCGCACCCATTGCCGGCTTCAGCTTCAGCACCTCAGGCCTGACAGCCAACTTCACCGACACCTCCACCGACTCTGACGGCACGGTCGCCAGCTGGGCCTGGAACTTTGGTGACGGCAGCTCCTCCACCGTCAAGAACCCGAGCAAGACCTTCAGCCAGGCCGGTACCTACACGGTCACGCTCACCGTCAAGGACAACAAGGGCGCGGCCAGCAATCCGCCGAAAACTCAACAGGTCACCGTGACGGCCACAGCCAACAAACCGCCCGTGGCCAATTTCGGCTGCTCCGCATCGGGCCTGACCTTGAGCTGCACCGACAGCTCCACCGATGCCGACGGCACAGTGAGCAGCTGGGCCTGGAGCTTTGGTGACGGCAGCAGTTCCACGGCCAAGAACCCGAGCAAGACCTTCGCTGCAGCCGGCACCTACACCGTCACCTTGACGGTCAAGGACAATGCCGGAGCCAGCAGCAACCCACCCAAGAGCCAGTCCTTCACCGTGTCTGTTGTGCCCCCGAGCACCTGCCCGAGCCGCAGTGATGAGATGAACAATGGCTGCGTGCGCAGCGGCCTGATTGGCGCCGCCGGTGATTTGCGTTACTACTACATCTATGTGGACAAGCCCAATGTGCAGTTGCGCATCCAAACCAGTGGCGGCAGCGGCAATGCGGATCTGTACGTCAACACCCAAGGCTGGGCAAGCCCGAGCTCGCACAACTACCGCTCCACCAACAGCGGCAACGCCGAGTCGGTGGTGGTGCCGGTCTACACCCCGGGTTATGTCTACCTGACCGTGAGCGGCAAGACCGCCTTCAGCGGGCTCAGCTTGAGCACCAAGTACTGAGCTTCAGGCCAAGCGCGGCACTCCTGTGTGACCGCTTGAGAAGTCTGTGATGCAGCCAGCGGTCCTCGAGGCCGCTGGCTTTTTTCCTTCTTGGATCCAATTTTTCGGCTCAAACCGTGCGCGGCGCCGGCCGGGTGGGCGCGTGCATCAAGCGCCATTGCGGTTTGCCCACCAGATCGGCCAATGTGACGGCGTCGAGTTCTGCGAAGAAGGCCTTCAGAGCGCTCTTCAAGGCGCCTTTCAGCCGGCAGTTGCTGCTGAGCACGCAGAGGCTTTCCTCGCCGAAGCACTCCACCAGGACGGGCTCGCCTTCCATCTGGCGGACCACATTGCCCACGCCGATCTCGGCCGGGGGGCGGGCCAGGCGCAAGCCGCCGCCTTTGCCGCGCAGGCCTTCGACAAAGCCGCTGCGGATCAAGCCGTTCACCACCTTGGTCAGGTGGCTGCGGGAGATGTCGAATCGCTCGGCGATTTCCTGCACGGTGGCCAATCGCTCCTCGTTGCTGGCGAGGTAGATCAGCACCCTCAGGGCGTAGTCCGTGTGCTGGGTGATCTGCATGCGCGCATGGTAGTTCAGCACTGAAGCGCTGGCTTTTGCTTGCCAGTCAATAACCCTGGTCGGCCGCAGTCTTAAAGATTCATGCAAAATGAATCTTATAAATTCAAGCCCAAGCAAAGGACTCACGCCGTGTCATCGCTCGCACTCTCGAATGCCTACAGCCCCGCCCCGATTTCTGCCGCCCCGGCACGGCGTGCGCCCCGCGCCTTCGTGGCACCCGCGCTTCCATCCGCCGCTGCTGCGCCCCTTGCGCCGGCCTGGGATGCCGGCCGTCTGCTCGTCGGGTCGCGCCAGGCCATGGGCTATTCCGCTCTGGTGGTGGCGGCGGCCGTGGTGCTGGCCTATCCCTTGGCGCACTACTTGTCTCTGCCGGCGCAGATCGTCGCCCATCTGGCCATTCCGGTGGCGGCTGGCGTGTTCAAGCTGGGCTATGTCGCCCGACTGGCTGCCCAAGACGCCCTGGCACGCGCGACCTGAGCTTCGCCTCGACACCTCGCCCCACCCTCAACTCTCTAAGGAAACCGCCCCATGCTGTCCACCACCGCGCGCCCCTGGATCGAAGCCACCCTGCCAGTTGTCCTTGAACATGGCGAAGCCATCACCCGGCACTTTTATCAACGCATGCTGGGCCAACACCCCGAGCTGAAGAATCTGTTCAATTTGAGCAATCAGTCCCAGGGCGAGCAGGCCCAGGCCCTGGCCCGCGCTGTCTACGCCTATGCCGCGCACATGGACAAGCCGCTACAGATCAGCCCCGTGCTGGACCGCATCGCCCACAAGCATGTCAGCCTGGGCATCACGCCGGCGCAGTACACCATCGTCGGCCGGCACCTGCTGGCCAGCATCGGCGAGGTGCTGGGCGAGGCCATCACCGCCGACATCGCTGGCGCCTGGGACGAGGCCTACTGGCTGATGGCCTCCGATCTGATCGCCCGCGAGGCGCGCCTCTACCAGGAACGTCACTGGAGCGTCGGCGGTGCCTGGCCCGACTTGGAGGTGAGCGCCCTGCAGGCCAGCAGCGAAGACACCCTCACGCTGACCCTGCGAGCGCCAGACGGCAAGCCGCTGCCGGCCTTTGCCCCCGGCCAATACCTCAGCGTCGCGCTGCCGCTGCCTGAGATGGGTCTGAACCAGATCCGCCAGTACAGCTTGTCCAACCGCCCCGGCGAAGGCGTCTGGCGCATCACCGTCAAGCGCGTGCGCGGCGAGGCCGGCAGGGGCGGGGAGGGCGTGCGTCCGGCGGGGTGCGTCTCCACCCGCTTGCACGAACACATCCGCGTCGGCGACCTGTTGCGTGTGGGCCCCACCGCGGGCGATTTCCAGCTCCGGAGCGGCCAGCAGGCCGTGGTGATGATCAGCGCCGGCGTCGGCATCACGCCCATGGCGTCCATGCTCCAACACATCGCCCACACCCAGCCCGAGCGCCCGCTGGTGTTCGCTTATGCCGCATCAAGCCCCGAGCATTACCCACTGCGCGAGGAGGTCGAGTCCACGCTGGCGCGCCTGCCGCAAGCCCGCTACCAGCTCTGGCTGGAAGAGAAGGGCAGCGAGCAAGCCAGCGCTGGGGCCCTGCCGGGCCGCATGGCGCTCGACCATCCGAGCTTGGGCGCCTGGCCTGACGATGCTGACTTCTACCTCTGCGGACCCATGGCCTTCATGCAGACGCAGCGCCGCACGCTGCTGGCCCAGGGAGTCGATCGCAGCCGCATTCACTACGAGGTGTTTGGCCCCGATCTTTTCGGAGACCTGCAATGATCCCTGGAGACCGGGGAAGGTCTCTCAGGTGCAGCAGGGTTCGGTCAGCTGTGTGGCTGGCACCATGTTTTGCGATGGCACGAATTGCCATGTGAAATATGCCTTAGGCTTCTGCGCCGCAGAGTGCCACACCCCACTCCCAGGCGGATCTCTGCATAGATGAAGGAAGCAGCCCACATGTCCGCAAGACCCATCGCCATCACCCTGTCGGCCCTGCTCTTGAGCACGCCGCTTCGGGCGGAAGGCCTGTCCACAGCGGAAGCCCTGGCTTTCATGGATGTGAGCATCGAGGTCTGTAGCCAGGCCGATTCGGCCAAGCCCGGCCGCTACGAGGCGCTGCGGCGCCCGCCGTATGCCTGTGAGTGGCAGGGTGACCCGCGCACCGAAGCGCTGGCCCGCAAGAGACCGGAGTATCGGGAGTTCTCGCTCAAGATGAAGCAAGAGTTCGGGGCGCTGCCGCAGGCCGATGTGCTGGCCATGTGCGCCAGCCTGTTTGAGGCGAAGTGTGAGCAGGAGCCCGGCCCTGACTCGTCGGCAAAGAAGCGCTGAGCCTGCGAGCGCAAGCGCGTGCAATGAAAAGACAAGAAGGCGCGGCCCAGGCGCAGGCCGCAGAGTTCAAGCCTTCAAACTGCCAGATCCCTTGGCCTTCACCTTCTCCGGCTCCAAGGGGCTGGGCATGACGTTTGACCCACAGCCATGCCTTGCCTGCAGCCCCGTCGCCAAACCCTTCAGTTCGCCGGGCTCAAGCCTGGCAGCACCGCCTTCAAGACGGCCTTGGCGGCTGCATCAGCGCCCATGTCCTCGCCGGCGTTGGCGGCCACCAGCACGCCGGTGCCTTGTTCGGGGAACAAGACCACATAGGCCATCCAGTTGCCGTCGGAGCCGCTGTGCTGCAAGACGGGGCCTTTTCTGCCCATGATGCTGGGCGGAGCGAGCCAGCCGAGTGCGCTTCTGGGGCCGTCTGTGTTGGTCTGCATCTTGCGATAGGCCGCCTTGCTGAGCAGCTTGCCTTGGTCCTTGGCGCCGGCCAATTGATCCAGGCAGAACTTGGCCCAGTCACGCAGCGTCATGTGCAGTTCGGCGCCGGCGGGGCTGTACATCAGGGGGTTGCCGTCTTCGGCGGTGCTGAATTTTTCGGCCACCGGGTGGCCATTGCGATGCCCCATGTTCTGGCCTTGGCGTGTCGCTGCGAATCTGGCGCTGCTCATACCCAAGGGCTCGAAGACCTCTTGGTGCATCAAGGTCTCGTAGGCCACGCCGGTGACGGTCTCGGCGATCGCGCCGGCCAGCACGAAACCGGTGTTGCTGTAGTGTTGCCCGGCTCCGGCGGCTGCGACCGGCGCCTCGTTCAGCGCCTTGCGCAGATAGTCCATGCGCTGTTGGGGCAGGGGGCGGGTGTCGGCGTGAAAGGCCGCGAAGTAGTCGGCGTCGCTGCTGTCGCGCGGCAGACCCGCGCGGTGAGACAGCAGCTGTGCCAAGGTGATCTGCCCATATTCGGGCCGCACCGTTTGGGCCAGCGCCGGCCAGAGCTTGGACAAGGGGGCGTCCCAAGCCAGCAGGCCGCGGTCCACCAGCCGGGCCACCAGGGCGACGGTCATGGGCTTGGCGTCCGAGCCGGTGGCCCACAAATCATCCAGCTTGGCCGCCTCGGTCTGGTCATTGCGGCGCAGGCCCACCACTGCCTCACGGCTGACCTTGCCGTCTCGCATCTCCAGCAAGGCCAGTGCCGGTGTTTTGGATGCTTGCAGGGCGACCAGCAGCACGGGGTCCGCATCGGTTTGGGCCAGCGCCGGCTGGGTCAGGCCCAGCAGGCCAACCAGCGCGGAGGCAGCCATGGAGCGGAACAGCAACGACAACAACATAGATCGATTCTCCTGAGGGCAGACATGAGTTCAAACAAGCAAGCCGGCAGGCTAATGCCCAGCGCTTGGAGCTCGGGCCCACAAAAGACCAGATGGAGGGGCATTGGGACCAACGACATACAGCCGCGATGGGCCGGGCAAGAGCCTGCCATCGCGCAGGCCTGGCCGCCTGAAAACCAGGCCCTCGGACGCTCATAAAATCACCCTGCTTGGCCGCCCGCCCAGCCGCCTGCCTATCTGCCCGCGTGCCGATCCGCAGGCCCCGCCCCATCCTCGTCCTTGCCCCTTCAGCCGTACCCGCTCATGCCCAAATCTACCCACAAACCTTTCGTCATCGGTGTCGCAGGCGGCAGCGGCAGCGGCAAATCGACGGTGACGCGCCAGGTGGTGGCTGCCATCGGGTCCGAGAACGTGGCGGTGGTGATGCAGGACGATTACTACCGCGACCAATCGCACATGCCGCCGGAGGACCGGCGCAAGCAGAACTACGACCACCCCGATGCCTTTGACTGGCCGCTGATGACCCAGCACCTGGCGGCGCTGCGCAAGGGCGAGGCCATCGCCATGCCGGTGTATGACTTCGCGGCCGACAACCGCTCCAGCGACACCATCACCGTGAAGCCTGCGCCGATCATCGTGGTCGAGGGCTTGTTCGCCCTGTACGACACGAAACTGCGCAACATGATGTCGCTGAAGATTTACGTGGACACCGCCTCGGACGTGCGCTTCATCCGCCGCCTGCAGCGCGATATTTCGGAGCGGGGCCGCAGCACCGAGTCGGTGGTGAACCAGTACATGGACACCGTGCGCCCCATGCACAAGCAGTTCATCGAGCCGACCAAGCGCAACGCCGACGTCATCCTGCCCCACGGCGCCAACGGCCCGGCGGTGGACATCATCACCACCAAGGTGAGGAGCTTGTTGCAGGAGATGGGGCGGGGGTGAGTGGATGCCGTCGGGGGGGCTTCAAATTGAAGGCCTGACCCTCAGGGCCCACTCAGGCCCCAGGACCTTCAACTGCACTTTCCTCTGCCCAAATCGCACGGTCATGCGTTCGAGCATGATCTACAGTCGAGCAGACAATACCTTGAGCTCCATGCGAATCAGCTTGCTCGACACGAGGTGCCATGATCACTGCCCCGACTCCCGCGAACGAAGACGACAGGCTGAGCGCATTGCGCCAGTTGCTGATTCTCGATACGCCGCCCGAGGAGCGCTTTGATCGCATCGCCGCGTTTGCCGCCGACGAGTTCGATGTGCCTATTGCCGTGGTGTCCTTGGTCGATTCAGAGCGCACTTGGTTCAAGTCCCATTGCGGCTTGGATGTTTGTGAAGCGCCCCGCGACATTTCCTTTTGTGGCCACGCCATCATGAGCGATGAGCCTTTCATCATTCCCGATGCCACCTTGGACGCGCGCTTTGCTGACAACCCTCACGTCGCGCTCGAACCTCATGTACGTTTCTACGCTGGGGCATGCCTGAAACTCCCCGGCGGGCAAAACGTCGGCACGCTTTGCCTTTTTGATTTCAAGCCAAGAGAGATGGACCGGGTCGCGCTGGCGATTCTGGGTACGCTCAGAGACCTGGTCGTTGAGCAGTTGCTGCTCAAAACGGCTCAGCCATGATGGATACGGAAAGAGCAAGCGGCAGCGTGAATAGCGCTGAGATCTTGCTCATCGAGCACAGCGGCATGGTGGGCAACATCATTGTGTCGACCGCGCGGCAGCTGGGCTTGCCCCATCTGAGGCTGGTCAACAATGCCCGAAGTGCCCGTCATTTCTTGGCGCACCAGGCCTTTGTCGGCTTGATTGCTGCCCTCGACGACGAGGAGGAGGCGCTGGAGCTGATCGGCAATCTGCGCAAGGGCGATTACAAAAGCGCCAAGAACACGCCGGTCGCGATCACCACCGCGCAATGCAGTGCTGATCTGGCCCATCGCATCAAGGTCTTGGGGCTGCACCGGATACTCATCAAGCCGTTCAAGATCCGTGATCTTGTGATCACCATCGAGACGCTGACAGATCAGCCCTGAGGCTTGTTTAGCGCAGGCGCGGGGTCACAAAGCGCGAGGTCCGGCCTGACCCTCATGCTTTTTGTTCATGCCTTTGTGGAAGCCGGACTGACAAAGTGCAATGAGAAAGCCCACGCAGTTCCCGCCTGTTTCAGCCGGGCGCTGCTTGCTGCCAGGGTCTCAGCGGCTGCAAAGATTGGACTGCGCCGGCGGGTTCATTGAGGCATACATCGCTTCAAAGCGAGCCTGCTGGCCTTGCACCCACTCGATCTGGGCTGGCTGTTTCATGAAGGCCGTCACTTGTGGCAACACACCCAGGTGCTTGGAGCGCTTGGACATCTGCATGAACAGCGGGCCGCCAACCACCTTGCCGGGCAGCAGGCGCAGTTGAGCTTCGCAGCCTGTGGCGCGAATCTGTTGCTGGCCTGCGTGCCTTGCGGTGACCACAGCGTCCAGCCTTCCCAGCAAAAGCTTCTGCAGATTGTGTGCTTCGCTGAGCGCAAGATCGAACTGAGTATGCCGAGCCAGATAGGCGTCGAACTCTTCCCCGAAACTGACCCCGCGCCCCATGCCAATGCGCAGCCCGTTCAGGTCAGCCCAGGATTTGTAGACCAAGCTGCTGTCGCGGCGCACGATGAGCACCGCATCGTTGTGGCCGACCGGAGGCTCCATCATCACCGCGTGCTCAAGCCGCTTGTCGTTCACAAATCCGCACAGATTGACGTCAACCTCACCGGTTTCGACCATCCGCAGGCAACGCGCCCAAGGCATGGGTGGCTCCACCTGGAGCGTCAGCCCCACGGCAGCGAAGGCCCGCCGCGCTGCGGCCACACAAACGCCGGTCAGCTGGCCGTCCTGATCCCAGCTCATGGGTGGCGCAGCCGGGTGCCCACAGGCGCGCAGCACCGGTTCCTTCGCGCTGCTGTGCTGCGCCCAAGCGACCAGGCACATCAGCAGCAGCAGCAGAACTGAGCGGAGCGGCATCATCGAAGCATGATACCCAGCGAGCAAGGCGCGGGCTCACAAGCTCGTCGGGTTCAAAGATAGGCTGACGCCGATCGCCGCGTGCAGTGACTGGATACCCGGCGCAGGGGAGCTCGATGCGCAAGGGTCAGGTCTTGCGGTGAGCTCGCTCAGGCAAGGATCTTGGCGGCTTCAAATTGAATGAAAGCCTGACCCTCATGCCCCTCATGCCCCACGCTCGCGGCTGCGGCGCGCGGTGATGAAGTAGAGCAAAGGCCCGAAGGAGCCCACCACCAGCGAGAAGATCGCCCAGGGCCAGAAGGGCCGCCCCTGGGCTTGCGCGTCGCGGCACATGAAGACCAAGAGCAAGACCATGACGATGATCAGATCGGCCATCACCTGCCATCCCTCGGGTATGCGCAGCAGTACTTGCACCAACTCCAAGACCCCGCCTGCATGCAGCACGGCATAAGCGCTCAAGGCGCTGAAGAGCAGCAGCACGACGATCAACACGGTCTTGTTCATGGCTTGTTTCCTTCCCTACTCGCTGTCAAAAATCGAATGAAGAAGGGCAGTGTCCGAGCCGCGCGCTAGCGTCGCAATTACCTCGCAGGTCATTGAGAAGAGAAGAAAAGAGGCGGCCGGGCTGTGGTGGAATCCGCTCATGCTCGCCGCCAGCCCCTCACTTCGCGAAACCCTGCAAAGCGCCCGCAAGGCGCGCCGCATCAGTCAACTGGAGCTGGCCTTGCGCCTGGGGGTGAGCCAGCGCCATGTGAGCTTTGTCGAGAGCGGGCGGGCCCAGGCCAGCCGTGAGCTGCTGCTGGCTTGGTTGCAGGAGCTGCAAGCGCCGCTGGCCCTGCGCAACACCGCCTTGCAACAAGCCGGCTTTGCCGCCGCCTGCAGCGGCCATGAGTTGGGCGCGGCGGTACTGGCGCCGGTGTGCGAGGCCCTGACGCTGATGCTGGCGGCCCATGACCCGCTGCCCGCCATGGTGATGGACGCCGGCTGGAACATCTTGCAAATGAACCAAGGCGCCCGCTGGATGGCGCTGACGCTGATGCCCTCGCTGGCCGAGCAGCAACCGGGCCAGAGCCTCAATATGCTGGACCTGCTGCTGCACCCCGAAGGCATGAGCCGCCACATCAGCAATCTGGACGAAGTGGCCCCCGCCCTGCTGGCCCATCTGCGCGACGACGCCTCGGTCGTGCCCGAGTTGCAAGCCCGTGTGGAGCAGTTGGCGGCGCAGTTTCAAGCGCGCCTGGGCGGCCAAACGCTGGCGCCCTGGACGCGCCAACTGGCCCCGGTCCTGACCACCCGCTTCGCCACCGTCCACGGCGAGCTGGCTTTTTTCAGCATGTTCTCCACCTTCGGCACGCCGCAAGACATCACGCTGGCCTCGCTGCGGGTGGAGCATGTCTTCCCGGCCGACGCCAAGACGCGCGCGGTGCTGGAAGCCGCGGCTTGATGAGCAAATTTAATGCTTGACCATCAAGCCCCTGCCCGCGGTGATGGGGAACTCAGTCTTGAGGAGGGGAAAAGTGCGGCCTTGCGGTGCAGGGGCGTGTGCTTGCTACTTGACGGGGGCAGCTAATGGGTGACCCTCATGCCCCTGCAGATTTAAGGCTTGACCCTTATGCCCCTAAATCGAGAGAACTTTGGCCGTCGTTGAAAATCGCTTCATTGAACCCGTCACACAACAAGATAACTTCAGGCAGGCCAGGCGCCTTTCCTGCGTGCTTGAGTTTCTTTGCGTACTTCGCGGCCAGCCTTTCATCTTCACAGATGAAATGGGAAATGCCCTGATTCTTGCACTGCGCAATAAGCTTCAAGTCGTCCTTCAACCGAATTCGGTTGTCACCGTCGTCTCTTGAGGCTAGTGCAAGTTTCCCCAGTTCCCCGCATTCAATCGCGTCATCAATGTTGAATGGAGCGATTAGAAAAGAACTCAGGGGTAGATCGATGACAGATTGCCCGACTTGAAATTCCGAAGCAACGATGACGGATAGGAACATTGTCCAGCCTCGCCGTTTGAACTCCCTGTAATAGATTTCTGCGACCGCGTGGTTAGGGCGGGTAGAGTCGCTAAAGGTAATCAGGAAACTGGTATCTAGAAGGACGCCGTTCAATCGCTTTCTCCACCCCTGAGCGTGTCCACCCAATCGGAGGCGTTAGGAACGTCCTTCCATGCGATGGCCGCGCGAGTCCTGAGCGTTGTTAGGTCTTCTTCCGCTTCAGGCCGATAGTCCACAAACTCAATCAGGCGCGCATGCTTCAACTCGCCAGTGAGTAGATTCATCTTCGCCTTTATGCGAAGCGTGACGAATTGAAAAACGAGGTTTTCTTTTTCCTTGCGCACAGTATCTCTGTCCGTGGCAACGTAAAGGGTTTGACCGTCTGGAAGCCGCAGATGTGCGTTCGGCTTAGTAGAGCCGCCTAGGTCTTGCAACTCACCCCGAACATACCGCTCAACTTCCAGCCAGACCTTGCTATCGTCTGCTACGAAGTCGGTGTCCGCTGATATGCGGATAGGCCGAGAGAGGGCGGGGGACTCGATTCTTACTGCAATTTCCTTGCTATTCTTTGAACGACGCTGCCACCGGTCTACGATGCTCCAACGCTTTGGGTCTATTGCTTTCAGAGTGAACCCTGCCGCCATTTCCCGAAGTACGTTGAAAATCTCGTATTCAGTCGGAATGGCCGGTGCGTAAATGCCGTAGGAGCCCTTGATGACAGCGACATCAAGTTGCGCGGTATCGATTTCTTTTGACTCGCCGCGCAGAAACTCTTGAACTTCGGAGGTGAAAGAGGCGAGCACACTCAGGCGCACCCTATCGGGCGTTGCCTCATAGCCTGCGGACGTATCCTCCAGGGCGATGGTGATCGACTGCGCTTCCATTTCCTATGCTCACCTTCGCACCAAATGGTGCTCGTAATGAGTGTACGCCGACAAGACGGCGACGATGCCGGACCCGGTGTGAGCACACTGGCCTGAAGGTCAAGCGGCCTGAGCGGAGTGGATTTAGTGGCGTGAGTGTCAGGGGATTGAGGGAACAGAGCCTTGCCTCCAAGCTGCCGATGCGCCCTCAATGATCAAAATGCAACCTCAACACCGCCTGCCCTGTCCCCAGGCTGCCGCTGCTGAGTTTGTCGGCCAGGTGGCGGATCAGGACGCCGGAGACGCGGGCCATGGCGGCGTCGAGCTGGCGTTCAATGTCCTCATCGCTGTTCATCAGCGCATCCAGATCCAGCGGCACGGCGGCTGCGCCCGCTGAGCCATCGCTCGGCTCGGCCGCAGCGCCCAGCCGCAGCGGCTTGCCCTCATGCAGCAACTCCAGGTCGAAGTTGAATTCATCAAAGCTGCCGCGTATCACCAGCAGGCGGCCGCCGCCCGCGGCTTGAATCGCTTCGCTGGCTTCCAGCGCGGCCAGAGCGGCGCGGCGGACGATGTCCATGCGGGCGCCCCAGGCGGCGCCTTGGCGCTCGACAAAAGCGGTGAGCTGGTGGTTGATGGGGCCGAGACCGGCGTCCAGCTCGCAGCTGGCGCGCAAGCGGGTGCCGAGGCGGAACAGCAGGTTCAGGCCCATCACGCAGACGCCGGTGACCACAAAGCCATCGCCGGCCAGCATGGCCACGCCTTCGGGCAGGCCCTGGCTCAGGCCTGGCATCAGCATGGTGGCGAGGCCGGCGCATAGCGATAAACCGACCATGAAGATGCCGCGGCTGTCGAGCGCGCGGGTGGCAATCATCTCGATGCCGGAGACGATCAAGTACGCGGCGGCGTAGAGCGAGATGGCGCCCAGCACGGCTTGCGGGATGAGTGTGAGCGCCATGGTCAGCAGCGGGCTCAGGGCCACCAGCAGCAGCAGTGCCGCGCAGGCCAGGCCGATGTAGCGGCTGCTGGAGCCGGTGGCGTGCACCAGGGCGATATTGGCCGAGCTGGGCGCGGTGGGGAAGCTGCCGAACAGGCCGCTCAAGAAATCACTGGCCCCGTTGGCGCGGATGCCGCGGCCCACCATCTGCATATCGGCGCGGCGCCAGTCGGCGTTGTCGGTCTTGTCCATCACGATCAGGCAGCCGATGTTGTCCAGCTGGTTGAGCGTGGCGATCAGCACGATGGCAAAAATGATCTCGGGGCCGAGATTGAAGCTGGGCGCGATCGGCTGCGGCAGGGCCAGCCAGGGCGCGCTGTGCAGCCACTCCAGGCCCAGCAGGCGGTCGCTGAGCGCGGCGATCAGCAGGCCCATCAGCAAGCCGGCCAACACCCCAAGCAGCTTGAAGCGCCGCCCGCCCCAGACCGAGAGCACGACGATGCTGGCCAAGGTGGCGCCCGAGATCAGGGCGCTGATGCCGTCGATCTGCAGGGCTTGCAAGCCGGTGGCCGCGCCGGCTGAGGCTTCATGGATGCCCAAGGCATTGCGCATGGCCGGCTCCACCAGCCCCAAGCCCCCCATGCACACCACCGTGCCCACCACGGTGGGCGGGAACAGGGCGCGCAGATGGCGCATCAGCGGCCCCACGCAGAGCGTGACGCCGGCGGCGATCAGGCTCACCTGCACCAAAGAGCCCAGGCCGTAGCTGGCGATGGCCGCGCCGGCCACGGTGATCATCATCGGGTCGGGCTGAAACACCAGCAGGGTGCCGCTGCCCCAGCGCCCGCCCCAGGCTTGCAAGGCCGTGCCCATGGCCATGCCCAGCAGGGTCATGGCGACGATGGAGTGGGTTTGCGGCAGGCTTAAACCCGCGATCTTGGCGGCGGCCAGCACATGGGCGATCAGGGCCAGCACCGTGGCCGCATGCTGCAAAGCCAGCAGGCCCAGGGCGCCGCGGGGCGGGCATTCATCGGCCGCGTAGATCAGCTCGAAGGGCCGGCGCACCGGCTTGGACGGGGGCAGCCAGCGGCTCAGAGCGTGGTGGATCAAGGTGTGGGACTCTCAGGTCTTGGTGGAGGGCTCGGTGGCCATGGCCGTGAGGGGGCTGTCCAGCAGCAGCACATAGCGCCGCGCCAGCCAGACACAGCGCTCGAACACCGTGGTGGCGCTGAACACGGCCTGGCGCAGGCCGGCTTCCAGATCGCTGCCTTGCAGGCGGCGGCGGATGCCGTCCATCAGCTCCGAGCGGTCGTGGGTGAGGCTGCGCAGCAGCTCCAGGTCTTCGGCGTCGGGCTGGGCGCGGGCGGCGGTTTCGGCCAGGGCCTCCAGCATCAGGTGCAGGCTTTGCACCAGCTGGTCCAGCAGCTGGGCCACGGTGGCGCGGCCGGCTTTGTCATCATCCTCATCCCCGCTGCTGGCCACCTGGGCGGCCTGGTGCAGCTCCACCAGCGATTCCTGCAGCGAGGCGAGCAGGCGGTTGCGGTCGCGCAGCACCATGCTGCGCTCCAGCACATCACGGCTGCGCTGGCGGTCGGCCAGCTCCACCAGGAACTGCTCGCAGAGCTGCAGCACCTGGCTCTCGGCGGCCTGGCGCTGGTCCGCCGAGGTCAGGGCCGCGGGTGCGTCTTGACGCAAGGCGTCGAGGTAGGCGGGCAGGCAGGCGAGCAGGCGCTGCTGCTCCTTGTCGGCCAGCAGCAGGGCGGTTTCGGCTTCGTCCAGGGCCTCGTCGTGCACAAAGTGCGGCTTGCTCAGGTTCTCTTGCAGCGAGGGCGCGGCCCAGGCTTCCAGCCAGCGCAGCGAGGGCGCTTCCAGCGCGCGGCTGGCCAGATCGCTGAGCAGCTGCACCACCATGTAGAAAGCCGCCAGCCGCGCCGGCAGGCCCATCTGGAATTGGTCCAGCAGGCGGCCGAAGGGGTCGTCCAGCAGCCAGCGGTTGCAGGCGTAAAACGCCAGCGTCAGCAGCAGGCCCTGCAGGCGCAGCAGCACCTGGAACAGCACCAGCTGGCGGGCGCTGCCCTGCAGGCGGCCGGCCAGACTCCAGGCCGAGGCAGCCGAGCCCAGGCCGGCGCCCATCACCAGCATGGCGCCGCCGTTCCAGCCGATCAGGCCGCCGGCCGCCAGGCTCATGGTGATGACGACCACGGTGGTGGACGATTGCGCGGCCCAGGCCACGGCCGCGCCGATGGCGAAGCTGGGCAGCAGCCAGACGCCCAGCTCGCTGATGTGCAGGCGCAGCCAGGGTTCGGTGCGCAGCAGGGCGGCGCCGCTCTTGATGAAATCGGTGCCCAGAAACAGCAGGCCCAGGCCCAGCAGGGCGCCCACGGCATGGCGCCAGCGGGTCGATTGGTCAATCTGCCGGTAGTAGGCGATGCCGGTCAGCCCGACCAGGCACAGGGCCAGGGCGTGCAGGTCGATGGCGGCCACCAGGGCCAGCAGCGAGGTGCCGAGGTTGGCCCAGCGGATGATGGGGAAGGCGCGCTTGCGGTCCATGGCGCCGGCGGTGACCAGGGCCACCAGCACATGGATGACGGCGTTGACGCTTTGCATCACCGCGCCGGCCAGCAGGCCGAACAGGGCCAGCGAGCCCGGGCCGGTGACGGCGCGCGCGATCAGCTGGCGCAGGCGGCGGCCGATCACCTGGCGCAGATTGCTGCTGATCAGGCGAACGCCGATGAAGAACAGGCCCAGCCCGGCGAACAGGCTGATGAAGATGCTCATGGACGGGGGTACTCCGGGCCGAGCGCCGGGCCGCTCCCAAGCCGGCCCGTCGGGCGATGTGCTCGCGGCTCAATGCCGCGAGCATCGCCGTCCCCTCGGGGGACCGACCGGGCTGGCCCGCGTTCAGCGGGGCAAGACAGGGCGAGGGGCATGTCAAGCGCTGAGGTGTCGAAGACCCTCAGCGCGATCCGCGACGCTGTCGATGATCTTCAGGAAGCCGCTGATTTCGAATACTTCGCGCACATGCTGGGGCAGGCCGCAAAGCAAAAGGCGGCCCTGCGCCTGCTTGGCGCGCTTGGCCGCCATCAGCACCACGCGCAGGCCGGCGCTGGAGATGTAGTCCACGGTGGCGAAGTCCAGCAGGGCGCGGGCGCCGGGCGTGGCGAACAGATCTTGCACGGCCAGCTCGAAGGCGCCGGCGGTGGCACTGTCGATGCGGCCCTTGAGTTGGACCAGGCGGGCGCCTTGCTCATCGCTGCTGTGGTGTTCGAAGCTCATGGGGTGTCTTTCTTCAGGTCGAATTTTGGGTGGCGCTGAGAGGCGGCGTTAGCGCTTGAGGGTCTTCAAGAGCACGATCAAGTTGCCGCTGCCGTCGTAAAAGGCGCGCACCTCGTCCATCATGGTTTTGACCATGTGCACGCCCAGGCCGCCCACTTCGCGCGCTTCGACGCTGGCGTCGAGGCTGGGGGCGGGGGCTTGGACGAAGGGGTCGAAGGGCGGGGCGTCGTCCTTGAGGATGATTTCCAGCCATTCGTCCGAGCGCGAGAGCCGCACATGGATGGGGCGGTCGGGCGCGCCGTGCAAACCGTGCTGGATGGTGTTGGTGATCAGCTCTTCCAGGCAGAGGTTGACGGCAAAGGCCAGGTCAGGGCGTTCGGCCAGGGCTTCGTCCACGGCCTCGGCCAGGGCGGCGATCTCCTCGACGCGGCTGTCCAGGCGGTACTCCAGCAGCAGGGTCTTGTTCTTCAATTCCAGGGGGGCATGGCTCACGGTCAGAGCTCCTTGGGCTTGTGGGCTGGCGGGCGTATCGGTGGTGGAGGGAGCAGGCGGAGCGGCGGCAGCCTCGACCTGCGGCTTGCGGCAGAGCAGCAGGGCGGTCAGGTCGTCGCTGGGCTCGGCGCTGCCGACGAAGGCGGCCACATCGCGCACCAGGCTGGCCAGCTTGGCGGCGGCTTGCGGCTCGCGGCTGCTGCGCAGCCAGGCAATCAGGCGGTCATCGCCGTAGGCCTGTTCGGCGGCGTCGAAGGCTTCGGTGATGCCGTCGGTGTAGAGCAAGAGGGTGTCGCCGTACGCCAGGCGGGCATGCTGGCGGCTGTAGCTCATGCCGGGCAGCACGCCGAGGGCGACTTCGCAGGGCGAGCTCAGCGTCAGCACCTCGCCCAGGGCGGTGCGCAGCAGGGGGGCGGGGTGGCCGGCGCTGGCGTAGGCCAGGCTGCCGTCGCGCGGGTCGTAGATGCAGTAGCAAGCGGTGACGAACAGCTCCATCGGGTTGCGCCCGCTGAGCACCTCGTTGGCGCGGGCCAGCACCTCCTCGGGGCCGAGGTCAGCCTGCGCCAGGTCTTGCAAGACGGTGCGCGAGACGGCCATGAAGAAGGCCGCGCCCACGCCCTTGCCCGCCACATCGGCGACCAGAAAGCCCCAGCGGCCCTCGGGCAGGGCGAAGCAGTCGTAAAAGTCACCGCCCAGCTCGCGCGCCGGGTTCATGCAGGCCTGCATGGAAAAGTCAGCCGTGTCGGGGAAATGCTGAGGCAGGATGGCCTGCTGCATGTCGCGGGCCGACTCCAGCTCCTCTTGCACACGCAGGGCGGCCAGGTGCAGCTGGTCGTTCTTGTCGGCCAGCTCCAGGGTGCGCTGCTGCACCAGGCGCTCCAGCTCGCGCTGGCGCGATTCGTTCTGTTCGCGGATCACATCGAGCAGGCGCCCGACCTCGGAGGCCACGGTGTTGAAATTGCCCGCCACCAGGACCAGCTCGTCCTGCGTGTCGATGCGGATGCGGGTGTCCAGGCGGCCGGCGCAGAAGTCTTGCGTGCCCTGTGAGAGCCGGCGCAGCGAGCGCAGGGTGGAGACATAAATGCCGGCGAAGAGGTAAGCGATTGCCGCCATCGCGCCCACCAGCAGGGCGCCCACCTGCCACTGGCTGCGGCGCAGCTGGGTCAGGCGCTCCTGCAGCAGGGCATCGGCCTGCACGGTGCTGGCCACCAGCAGGGCCTGGGCCTGGGCGAGGTTGGCGCTGGCGATGGGGCGCAGCTCGGACAGGGCTTGCGGCGTGTCCAGCACCTTGTCGACGGCGTCTTGCTGGCGCTCGATGCGGGCCAGCAGCTCATCGAGCTGAGCCTGCAGGCCGGCGCGGTCACCCGGGGCCAGCAGCTGCTGCATGCCGGCGCGCAGGGCCGGTGTGGCCTCGCTGAGCACCACTTGGGCGGCCACCGCGTAGCTGGCCATGCTGTCGCTGGACAGGGCCAGCGCGTCCTGCTGCTTGGCCAGGGTTTCCATCAGCAGGGGCAGGCGATGGCTGAGCATCTCGAAGGCCGCGTCCAGTGTCGGGTCGACGTTGAGGCGGTGGGCGCGGGCGCTCTCGCGCATCAGGGCCAGCAAGGCGTTGATGGTGCCGGTGTGGGCGGCGAAGCGGCGCTGGGCGTCGTCGTCCTGCGCGGCCAGGTCTTGCAGCTGCTGCCACTGCTGCTGCAAGCGCTGGGCCAGGGCGGGCAGGGCGCTGGGCAGGGCGCTGTTCGGCAAGGGCGGCGCGGCCGCCCAGTCCAACAGGGCTTTCAGCTCGGCGCTGGCGGCCTGCTTGTCGGCGCGTTCGGCTTTGAGCTCACCGCGTTGGCGCACCAGGGTGTTGAGCACAGCCGCCTGTTGGGCCAGGGCGGCCAGGCCGCGGCGCTCCAGCTCGGCGCTCTGCGCGTCTTGCCCGGCCTTGCGCAGCAGCGGCCAGCTCAGCAAGGCCAGGGCCAGCAGCATGACGGCGCCGACCAGCAGGAACTTGCGCGAAAAACTCAGCCGCCCCGACAGCCAGCTGGCCGGCGCCAGCAGGCGCAGCCAGCGAGCCTGCTCCAGGCCGGGGTCGGTGGCGGCGGCTTTCATCGCCATCAGTCAACGCTGGTCGTTAGCAAGACTTTGACGCCGGCGCCGCTGGGCTTGCGCGAGACGTAGCCGATGGCGCCCGGCGTGCTTTGCACCAGGCGGGCCACGTCCTCGTCGCTGTCCACCTGGCGCGGCGGCAGGCCCATGCCGGTGAAGCTCTGGCGCGCCCAGTAGGCGCGCAGCTGGCCGGGGCTGCGGCCGGTCACCTGGTCGTAGAAGCTGCGGCGCAGGCTGGTGCCTTCGCGCAGATCGATGGGCTGGATGGGCTGGCCGTCGGGCCAGTTCTGCTGCTGGCGCAGAAAGATCTGGGTGACGCGCTCGGGGCTGATCTTGTCCAGGGCCACATCCTTGTGGGCAATGACGATCAACTCGGTGGCCGCCAGGGCGGCTTGGGGCGCGGTGACCCAGAACAGGGCCAGCAGGGCCGTCATCGGCAAGGCAACGCGTGGCAGCAGGGAGGAGAGCAGATTCAATTTCATGGCGGGGCCCTCCTCAGAACACCAGGTCCAGCGTGACGCTGAACAGCTGGAGCCTGTTGTTGAAGGGCAGGGCGGGCACGGCCAGGGGGCCGGGTGTGCCGGGGCTGGGCGTGCGCATCAGGTCGAGCTGGGTCTTGAGCGCCATGTTCTCGCGCCAGTCCCAGCGCAGGCCCAGGCTGAGCGAGCGGCTGCTGATGTTGGCGAACTGCTGGGCCGTGTTGAAGCCTTGCTGCAACTGCTGCAAGCCCCCGTCGAGCTGCGGGTTGAGGCCGGTGGGCGCCAGGGCGCTGGTGTCGAGCACGGCGCTGGAGCGCTTCATCTGGGCCACGGCGAGGTAGGGCGTGAAGTCACCGAAGCTGCGCGCCAAGGTCAGGCTGTAGCCGCGGCCGCGACCGACCAGGTCGTTGTGGGGGTTCATCCAGGTCAGCTCGGCCAGCACTCGCCAACGCTGCCAGTTGCCGTCCAGGCCGATGCTGGTGTAGTCGGGCCGGTTGTCGAAGGGGTTGCGCAGGGCCGCCAGGCCTTGCGATTTGGCCTGCAGCGCAGCCAGCATGGGCGCCGGCAGCAGGGGGTTCTGAGCCAGTTGCTGCAGCGCGCTGTTGACTTGATCCAGGCCGCTGTTGAGTTGATCGACCTGGGCGGAGCGCAGCACATAGCGGTCAATCCGGGTGTGCGAGACGCGCAGGGTCAGGTCTTGCAGATTGGCGCTGAGGCTGAAGCCCAGCAGGCCGCGCAGGCTGGCATCGGCCGAGATGGCGGGTGCGAAGTTGTTGAAACGGTGGGTGTAGTCGTAGCGGCCGCCAAAGACCTGCGCCAGCAGGCTGGCATCTCCGAGGTTGAGGCGCCAGTGCAGATCGGCGCCGTCCAGGCTGGCCACGCTGTTGGTCAGGGCGTAGATGGCCGGTGCCGGGCGCACGGTCAGATTGGCATAGCCGATCTCGGCGATGCTGGAGTCGAAAAACAGCGGGCTGCGCAGGCGGCCCAGGTTCAGGCTCAGGCCCTGGCCCAGCTGCTGGCGCAGGGCGGCGATGCGCAGGCGCGGCTTCATGTCCTCGCCGGCCCGGGCCACGCCTTGCACTTGCAACGTGGTGCCTTGGGCGGGCTGCCATTCCAGCTGCAGACCCAGGGCCGTGTCCATATTCGGCGACCAGCCTTTTTGCACCGGCCGCAGCTGCGAGAAAGAGGTGGTGACGCCGGCCGTGGCGTTGTCGTTGTGGGCCAGGCCCAGGGTGGCAAAGCCGGAGAAGCGCAGGGCGCTGCCCTGGCTCTCGCTGCCCTCGCCTGCCGCGTGCGCGCTGGCGCCGGCCAGCAGGCCCGCCAAGCCCATGCCGCCGGCCAGCGCCCAGGCGGCGGCTGCGCGCCCGGCTCGTCGTTCTCGTCTTGTCCGCATCAAAGCATCCCCTCGCTGTGGCCCGCGTCATGGCTGGCGGGTCTGAAACTGAGCGGGAGCTTGGCGGGTCAGCGTTGAATTTGCGTTGAATCGAATGTCGGCAAGGCCTGGCGCTGGCTGGCCGTGCGCTGCAAGAGCAGCTCCGCCCCCATGGCCTGGCCGGCGTGCTGGGCCTGTTCCAGCGCCTGCTCGACCTCGGCGCGCGGCTCGCCCAAGGCTTCCAGCGCCTGGGCGCGCATGCGCCAGAGCTCGGGCAGCAGGTAAAACTCCTGGCGCTCGCGCGCCTTGGGCAGGCAGGCGTCCGCTTGCGCCAAGGCCTCCTCGGCCTGGCCCAGGTTCAGCAAGGCTTCGATCAAAAAGGACAGAAACGTGGCCTCGGTGCTGGGCATGGCCACGGCCGAGGCGCTGGCCGCCTGGCGGATGGGCAGCAGGCCGGCCGGGTCGCCGCCGGCCGCCTGGCTCCAGCCCAGCACCAGGGCGCCCACGGCCTGCCACAGGGCCAGGCCATGGCGCTGGGCCAGGGCCAGCAGCTCCAGGCTCAGCGGCAGGGCGGCCTCGGGCCGACGCAGATGGCGCAGCAGCACCGCGTTCATGGCCAGTGCAAAGCCCAGGGTATGGGCATGGCCGAGCTCGCGCGCTTGCTGCAGGCCCAGCTGGCTGTGCGCCAGGGCCTCGTCCACCCGGCCCTGCAAGGCCAGGGGCCAGCCCAGCATGGCGCGCGCAGCAATGCCACCATGCTCGCCGAAGCGCTGGGTCAGCTGGGTGCGCTGGCGGGCAGGCAGGCGTTCGCCCGCCGCAGCGGCCTCGGCCAGGGCCTCGCAAGAGGCCTGCAGCTGGCCCAGGAAGAACAGATTGTTGCCCAGGGCATAACGGGCTTGCACAGCGGCCGCAGCATCGACGGTGTCGGCGGCCACAGTCAGCAGCTCCTGCGCCAGGGCCAGCACGGGGCGCTCGTCCGGGCCGCTGCGGCTGCCCAGCCACAGGCCCCAGAGTGCCTGGAAGCGCTGGCCCGGGCCGCTGGCAGCACCGGGCTCGCCGCAGGCCTCCAGCGCGTCGCGGTAGCACTGGCGCGCGGCCGGCGAGCCATAGCCCTCCAGGGCCAGCAGGCCATGGCCCAGGCCCAGCAACAAGGGCAGGCGCAGGCGTTGCCGCAAGGCCGGCGCGGCCTCGGGCAGCTGCAGGGCGGCCAGGCCTTGCTCGAAGCCGTGGCGCGCTTCCTGGTGGGCCGATTGGGCGGCGGCGCGCTCGGCCGCCTGCAGCCAGTAGTGCGCGGCCACGGGGTCGCCGGCCGCGTGCAGATGCTGGGCCAGGGCCTCTGGCGCATCGGCGGCCAGGCTGGCGAAGGGGCCCATCAAGGCCTGGGCGGCGCGGCGGTGCAGGGCGCGGCGTTCGCCCGCGCTGAGGGTCTCCAGCGCCGCGTCGCGGATCAGGGCATGGCGGAACTGCCAGTGCTCGGGCCCATGGGCTTGCAGCAGGTCGAGCCGCTCCAGCTGGGCCAGCTGCTGGGCCAGCGGGCCGGCCGGCAGCTGCAGCAGCGCTTGCAGCAAGGCGGGCGAGCAGCTGCTGCCCAACAAGGCCGCGCCCTGGGCCAGGCGCTTGGCCTCGGGCGGCAAGCGGTCCAGGCTGGCGGCCAGCAGGTCCCAGAGCGTGGCGGGCACCTTGTCCTCAGGCCGCAGGCGCAGCGAGCGCGCCAGCTCCTCGGCAAACAGGGGCACGCCACCGGCGCGCTGCAGCACTTGCAGGCGTTGGGCGGCGGGCGGCGGGGCACCGTCGAGCTGGTCGATCAGCTGGCCCATGTCTTCGGCGGGCAAAGGCCGCAGCGTCAGGCTGAGGTCCAGGCTGCCGAGCAGATCCGCAGGTGGCGCCTCGCGTGAGCTGAGCAGCAGCAGGCCCGGGGCGCGCTGCGCGGCCGGGCGCTGAAGATGGAGTTGCAGCAGCTCCAGCGTTGACGGGTCGGCCCAATGCAGGTCTTCCAAGACGAGCAGCTGCGGCCGGCCCTGGGCCAGGCCTTCGAACAGCTCGCAGAGCAGGGTCTGCAGCTCGCGTTTGTGCAAAGGCTCGCTCGTGGGAGCGCTGGCTTGTGCCTGCAGCAGCAGGGGGCGCAGCAGGCTGCGAGCGGCAGCCTGCGCGGCCGAGGCGATGCCGGCCTGTTGCAGCAGCGCGCCGAGCGCCTGTTCGGCTTGCGCTTCGTCGCCTTCCAGAGCTGCGCCCAGGCGTCGGCGCAGGGTGGCGCGCACCGGCTGCAGCGGGGTGTGGCGGTACTCGGGGCGGCAGTGCAGCTGCGAGATCGGCGGGGCGGGCTGGCCTTGCTCGCTGCTCAGCTGCTGGCGCAGAGCCAGCAGCAGCCGGGTCTTGCCCAGGCCGGGCTCGCCTTGCACCCAGACCGTGCGGGCGGCCTGCTGGGCGCGCGCCCATTCCTGCTGCAGCTGGGCCAGCTCGGCGCTGCGGCCGACCATGGGCTTGAGCGTGTCCAGGCGGCTGGCGGCCTGCAGCACAGCGCGGGCGCCCAGCAGCTCGGCGCTGCCGCCTGCGGTGTCGGGCGTGGTGAAGCGGTGATGGCGCTCGCTTTGCTGTTGCAGCTCGGCGCTGACGCGGATGCGCCCGGCCTCGGCCTGCAGGGCCAACTTGCGTGCCTGACGCGAGAGCGCGCCCACGCTGTCGGGCGAGGCCTGCTCGGGGTCGGCATGGACCCAGCCCACATGCAGGCCCAGGCGCAGGGCCCAAGGCTCGCGTCCAGTGTCGTGCTCGCCGGCCAGCTCCAGCGCGGCGTCCAGGGCCAGGCGCGGCGCTTGCTCCTGCGCACGCGGGTGGCCGAAGAAGGCCAAGAGCTCACCGCCTTCGGCCCGCTGCACATGGGCGCCGCGCGCCTGCAGCGAGCGCCGGGCGGCTTGCATCCGGGCCTGCAGGGCGGCGGCCAGGGCCTCGGCCTCGCGATCGGCCTCGTCGGCCGGCGCTTCCCATTCGCAGGCCAGGGCCACCACGCGGCGGCGTTCGGCTCGGGTGGCCGGGGCTTCGGGCGCGTGGCTTGCGGGCTGACGCAGGCCTTCGGCCAGGGCCTGGGTGGCGGCTTGCGGCTGCAGCTGCAGCTCGGCCTGCAGCTGGCCGCGGAACTGCTCGAACAAGGCCAGGGCCTCGCCAGCGGCTGTGGGCGCCAGCATGCGCATGCAGCGGCGCAAGGCCGGCTCGCACCAGGGGTCTTGGGCCAGGGCGCGGCGGGCGCAGGCCAGGGCCGCCTCGGGCTCGCCGGCGTCTTCATGCAGCTGGCCCAGCGTCTCCAGCAGCTGCTGGGCCTGTCGCTGCAAGGCCTCGCGGCGCGGCTCCAGCCAGGCTTCAAAGCCGGGTGCCTCGGGCAGCTGCAGGCCGTCCAGCAGGGGGCCGCGGTAGAGGCTCAGGGCTTGCTGCAAGGCCTGGCGGCGCGCCTCGGGCTGGGGCGTGGCGGCGTCCAGCTGGGCCAGGGCGAAGTCGCGGCAGTCCAGCTGCCAGGCCAGATCGGCGCGCAGCTGCAGCTGCTTTTTGTTGTCGCTCTGCAGCGGCTCCAGCGCCGGCTGTTCGGGCCAGAGCTGGGCCAGCACCCGGCGCAGGTCGAACAGGGCGCGGCGCAGATTGGCGCGCGCCTGATCCAGGGTGGAGTCGGGCCAGAGGGTGTCGGCCAGCAGCTCGCGCGCCAAAGGCCCAGTCTGCAGCACCAGCATGGCCAGCAAGGCGCGCACCTTGTCGTAGGGCAGGGGCAAGACCTGACCCTGGGCCCCGCGCAATTCGAAACCGCCCAGCAGACGAAGCCGGGGCAGCGAGGGGTTGGCAGAGGCAGGGTGCGCGCGGGACGCAGCGGCAGCAGGGGCGGAAAGCTCGGGGAACTGGGGCGGCATGGTGCAAAAAAGATCAGGCGGCAGTATGCCCGCCTGATGTGACAGCCGTCCCGGGGCGGGGGCTTGGGCGCTCAGGTGCTCGGCGATTCACCGCGCCGCAGGATGCGGCCTGCCGCCCGCGCTCGCCAGAGCAACCAGGCACTCAGCCCCAGGCAGAGCAGCAGGCTGGGCACAGCGCCCTCGGCCCCGAAGGCGCCGCCGCTGAGCCAGCTCGGGCCGTCGACCTCGGCCTGGAACCAGGCCTTGGGCTCAAAGCCCGACATGGGCAGGCCGAACAGGCCGGCCTGGGCAAAGTTCCAGCCGAAATGCAGGCCGGTGCAGAGCCAGATCCGGCGCGTCAGCATATAGGCGGCGGCGAACATCAGGCCCAGTTGCAGGGCCAGGGCCAGCGAGGTGTAGAGGCTGGCATGGGGGTTGAACTGGTGCAGCAGGCCGAAGATCAAGGAAGAGACGGCCAGCGCCGCCCAGGAACCCCAGGCCTGCTCCAGCAGGCGGAACAGCAGGCCGCGCAGCAGCAGCTCTTCGGCGATGGCCACCACCAACATGGCCGGCAGCACCGAGCTCAGTGCCACCCAACCCTGTGCGGCATTGAGGCCCAGCAGACGGTAATGGCCGCTTGCGGCCAGCACGCCGACAAAGGCGGCGATCAGCAGCGTGGCCAGGCCAGTGCCGGTGGCGAACTCGCGGCCGGCACCAAGCAGGCCCAGCTCCAGTGCCGGGCGCCGTTCGGCCCAGCGCACATAGCCGAGGTAGACGCAAAGCATCCAGGCGCCGCGCAGGAGATTGCCGACGACGCGCCAGTCGGGGTCGGCAGGCAGGGCGAGCTGAATCAGCTTGGCGCCGAGGGCAAAAGGGGCGCCGATCAGGACGAGGGCGAGCAGCAGGCGGAGCAGGGGATGGCGGGGCAGGGACATGGGGCGAAGGCGAGCGGGTGAACGGGTGAACGGGTGAGGCGCGAGGCTGGATTCGGGAGGCTAGGGCTTGGGGCTACGATGCGCAATTCACATGGATGCATAGCTGGCGATGCAAAAACGTATGGATTCGAGCGAGCCGGCTCCGGCGGCGCGGCTGGACGCTCAGCAGTTCGACTGGGCCTTGCTGCGTGGCTTTCTGGCGATCTATCGGGCCGGCAGCGTGGCGGCGGCAGCGCGCAGCCAGCAGCTGCAGCAGCCGACGCTGAGCCGGCAGCTGATCGAGCTGGAAGCGCAGCTGGGCACGCGCTTGTTCGAGCGCAGCCGGCGCGGCTTGCACCCCACCGCGGCGGCCGAGCAGATCCTGGAACATGCCCTGCAGATGGAAGAGGCGGCCAGCCGCCTGAGCCTGCGCCTGAGCGCGCGGCGCGAGCAGCTCAGCGGCACGGTGCGCCTGCACACCACCCAGCTGCTGGCCGGCCTCTTGGTGCCCGAGGTCTTGCCAGGCTTGCTGGCGGCGCGGCCAGGCCTGCAGATCGAGCTGATCTGTGGCGACGCACCGCCCGACCTGCTGGCGCGCGAGGCCGACATCGGCCTCTGGGTGGCGGAGCCGCCGCGGCCGCTGGACCTGGTCTGCCGCCGCTTGGGTGAGTTCCAGATCCAGGCCTGCGCCAGCCCGGCCTACCTGGCCCGCCATGGCGAACCGCAAGACCTGGCCGAGCTGCTGGCGCAGCAGCACCGCCTGGTCGGCCCGGACAAGCTGCCCGAAATGCGGCGCTGGTTCGAGCAAGTGGCGCCCGAGCTGAACCGCGCCCACTTCGTGCTGCGCACCGATGACAAGGCGGCCTTGCTGCAGGCCCTGAAAGCAGGGGTGGGCATCGGCTTTGCGGCCAGCTATCTGGTCGGACCGGGCACGGGGCTGCAGCGCATCTTGCCGGCCCTGCCGTTGCCGCAGCTGCCGCTCTGGCTGGTCACGCACCGCGAGATCGTCAGCAACCCGCTGATCCGCAGCTGCTTTGATGGCCTGGCCGAAGACTTGAGCCGGAGGTTGTGAGCGCCGGCCTGTAGCGGAGGCTGGGGCAGAATCGCCGCTTCCATCTCCCTTGGAAGTCTTGAACATGGCCTCAGTCTTGATCGTCGGTGCCTCGCGCGGCATTGGTTTGGAATGGGTGCGCCAGGCGCGCGCGGCGGGTGACCGGGTGGTGGCCACGGCACGCGATGAAGAAGGGCTGCAGCGCCTGCGCGAGCTGGGCGCGGTGGCGCTGAAGCTGGATGTCATGAACACCGCCAGCGCCTCGGGCCTGGCCTGGCAAATCGACGGCTATGCCTTCGACCAGATCGCCCTGGTGGCGGGGGTTTTCGGCAGCCGCACCACAGGCTTGCAAACGCCGACCGAGGCGGAGTTCAACACCGTCATGCAGACCAATGTGCTGGGCCCCATGCGGGTGCTGCCGCAGCTGGTGGATGCGCTGGCACCGGGCGCGCGCCTGGCCATCATCTCTTCGCGCCTGGGATCGATCAGCCTGCGCAATGGCAGCCATGGTTGGCTGTACCGCGCCTCCAAGGCGGCGGTCAATTCGGTGCTCAAGGATGCGTCTTTGGTCCTGCAAGACAAGGCCTGCTGCATCAGCTTCCACCCCGGCTGGGTGCGCACCGATATGGGCGGCGCCGATGGCGACATCGATGTGCAGACCAGCGTGGCCGGTATGCGTACGGTGATGGCCGGCTTGAGCGCGGCCGACAACGGCAGCTTCATCAATTACGACGGGGAGCGATTGAGTTGGTGAGGTGGGGCGCATGGCAATGACGACGAAGGCCAGGACGGTGCTGCGGCGCCTGGCCTGGGGTGTGGGTGGCCTGTGCCTGGGCCTGATCCTGCTGGTCCTGGCCTGGCTGGCCGGCAACAACCGTTGGGTGGACGCCGAGGCGCAGCCGCGCCCGGCCGCGCTGCAGCCGCGGCCTGTTGCCTTGGCGCCCGAGGCCAATGTGTTCTTTGACCTGACCGGCTTGTTCGCCGGGCCCCAGGCCCAGCCCTCGCGCGTGGGTCAGGCCCTGTGGGGCACGCCGATGCCGGAGCAGGCCACGGTGACCGACTCCCATCTCATGCCCCAGCCGCGCGATGCCGGCTGGAGTTGCAGCTGGGAGCTGAACGATTGCCTGAGCCTGTGGCAGCAAGACAAGGAGGGCT
The DNA here is from genome assembly GCF_025717595.1 of Kinneretia sp. DJ1R-11. Classification (NCBI taxonomy): domain Bacteria; kingdom Pseudomonadati; phylum Pseudomonadota; class Betaproteobacteria; order Burkholderiales; family Sphaerotilaceae; genus Roseateles; species Kinneretia sp. DJ1R-11. The sequence goes on along the minus strand of NZ_JAJIRR010000001.1, from coordinate 69,570 downwards.
TGCGCCTGCGCTTGGCCGAGCAGGCCCTGCTGTTGGAGCGCTGCGCGGCCCTGGCCGATGGCTTGTCGGCCGGGCGCCTGGGCCTGATGGAATTGCTGCAGCAGCGGCGCGAAGACGTGCGCCAGGCGGGCGATCAGTACCTGAACCTGCCCTCGGCACCGCATCTGCAGGGCGCGCGCGTCTGTGCCCGTGGCTTCCAGCTGCAAGCCGCCTGGGCGCAGTCCGAGGGCCAGGCTGAGGCGCTGCTGCAGGCGCTGGGCCGGGCCCAGGCTTTGTCCCTGGCCATGCTGCAAGGCAGCCAGAGCCTGATCTCCAACGTCCTGGCCTGGAACCAGGAGCGCCAGCGCCTGCGCCTGCTGGCCGGCTTGCTGGCGCTGGAGCCCGGCTTCGCCCCGGCCTTGAGCGCGCAGCTGAAGCCCCTGCCCGAGCGCGCGCGCGACGCTGGCGCCTGGATGCCGGCCGAGTCCTTCTTCGGCGCCCAAACCATGCAGGAGATGGCCCAGCTCTGCGGCCGCAGCGAAGGCGGCCAGTTGCTGGAGCAGGCCGGTCTGATCGACCGCGGGCTCTGCCACTTCGGCTTCATGCCCCAGCGCACCGAGCAGGCCAACGACGCCTGGTGGTTGCAGCAGCATGAGGCCGCAAAGGCCGGGCCCGAGGCCCTGCTGAGCCATATGCAGGCGCAGCAGGCGCGCGAGTTCTCGATGTGGCATCTGCCTTGGCGCAACACGATCGGCGCCATCCTGCTCGTCGTGGCCCACCCGGCCTTTGCCGACTATCCGGCCAAGCAGGCCGATCTGATGCTGGATCACCGAGTGGCCCAGCTGGCTTGGGCCATGGCCACGCAGAAACTGCCCCCGTCTGAGCGCGCCGCCTGGCTGGCTCGCCAGGACCTGACGCCCAGCCAGCGCGAGCGCATCACGCTCAGCGAGGACGGCCTGAGCCTGCGTGTGCTGCCCTGGGCCAAGCCGGTGACGCCCAGCCCCGGCGGACTCAGCCGCAGCTGGCCGCTGCCGCCCCTCTGACGAAGCGTGGCATCGCGGCGCGCGATGCCGCCCGGGCCGCCCCCCGAGTCAGGGGGGATTCGGCGTTTGGAGTCTCTGGATGCGGTGCCGACCGGAGAAGCCCGATGGCATCGGGTCTGTGCGGCCTCGGGCCGGCAGGCCAGGGGCCAAGTGCCAACTTTGCACACCCGTGCTTGCGGGGGTGAGGGCGGGCCCCTGCTCTTGAATAATCCGCTCCGCCCAACGATCTGCGGTCGCGGTTTGGCAGGGGGCGATCTGGACCGGAGTTGAGGGACGGATCGACGAGGTGATTCATGGATTGAGAGAACGATGGATTCATTCATTCATTGCTCGGACGGACAAGACAAATGACGCAAACAAAAAATCTGATTTCCAAAGTGGGCTTCGGCGCGGTGGCCCTGGCTCTGGCAGCAAGCGCTCAGGCCGGTGTGGTCCTGGGTTGGAGCTTTGATAACGCGGCGCCAGGCCAGGTCGGCGGCATCGCCGCATCGACGGCCGCAGCGGGCGTGAGCAACGCCAACTTCAACACGGCCAACGCGGGCGTGTGGGACTGGGGCGCACCCTATGGAAATGTCTTGGGGACGCAGTTTTTCAACAGCAGCAGCAACACGCCCTCGCTGAGCTTCACGCTGGCGAACGCGCTGAATGACCTGACCCTGTCCTTCACCCACTACCACAACCACAACTACAGCAGCACCGGGCCCAGCTACAAGTACGCGGTGCAGATCAACAGCGGCAGCGGCTGGACCGATCTGGCTGCCGGCTTGACGGCCTCCTACGACACCACCGGTGCGACCGAGCACATCACGCTGAGCAGCGGCCTGGCCGCAGGCAGCTACTCCATGCGCTGGATCGGCTACGGCTTTGGCGCCGGCGGCCGCGACACCAACACCGACTTCTTTGCCCTGAACGATGTGACCTTGAGCCAGCGCAACCAGGTGCCCGAGCCTGCCTCGCTGGCCCTGGTGGGCCTGGCCCTGGCCGGCATGACGCTGGCCCGCCGCCGCAAGCAGGCCTGAGCGGTGTGGGCCCCGCCCGGCGCCGGGCGGGGGCAGACTGGCACAATCGCGGCGACGAAACTCGCCGTAACCGACCCATGCTGCTCAGTGAAGACCACCGCGCCATCCAGGACGCGATCCGCTCCTACGTCCAAGACCAGATCGCGCCCAAGGCGGCCGAGTGGGACAAGAGCCACCACTTTCCCGCGGCGGAGCTGAAGGGCCTGGCCGAGCTGGGCTGCTACGGCGTGGCCGTGCCCACCGAGTACGACGGCGCCGGCCTGGACTACCTGGCCCTGGCCATCATCCTGGAAGAGATCGGCGCCGGTGACGGCGCGACTTCGACCGTGGTCAGTGTCAACAACTGCCCGGTCTGCTCCATCCTGATGGCCTTTGGCAACGAGGACCAGAAGCAGCGCTTCCTCAAGCCCCTGGCGCGCGGCGACATGCTGGGTGCCTTCTGCCTGACCGAGCCGCATGTGGGTTCGGAGGCCGGCGGCCTGCGCACCACGGCCGTGCGTGTCAATGATGGCAAGGGCGACGACTACGTGCTCAACGGCGTCAAGCAGTTCATCACCAGCGGCAAGAACGGCGATGTGGCCATCGTCATGGCCGTCACCGACAAGGCCGCGGGCAAAAAGGGAATCAGCGCCTTCCTGGTGCCCACCAACACCCCGGGCTACCTGGTGGCGCGCATCGAAGACAAGATGGGCCAGCACGCCAGCGACACGGCGCAGATCAATTTCGAGAACTGCCGCGTGCCGGCGGCCAACCGCCTGGGCGAAGAAGGCCAGGGCTTGAAGATCGCACTCTCAGGCCTGGAAGGCGGCCGCATCGGCATCGCCAGCCAGAGCGTGGGCATGGCGCGCGCGGCCTTCGAGGCGGCGCTGAAGTACAGCAAGGATCGCGAGAGCTTCGGCCAGCCGATCTTTCAGCACCAGGCCATCCAGTTCAAGCTGGCCGATATGGCCACCCAGATCGAGGCCGCGCGCCAGCTGATCTGGCATGCCGCCAGCCTCAAGGACGCCGGCCAGCCCTGCCTGAAGGAAGCGGCCATGGCCAAGCTCTTCGCCAGCGAGATGGCCGAGAAGGTCTGCTCCGCGGCCATCCAGGTCCATGGCGGATACGGTTATGTCAGCGACTTCCCGGTCGAACGCATCTACCGCGATGTGCGCGTGTGCCAGATCTACGAAGGCACCTCGGAAGTGCAGAAGATCCTGATCGGCCGCGCCCTGGCCTGATGGCTGATGCCGCCGGGCGCGTGAAGCGATGCTTCTCGCCCGGCGTGCCCTCCGCGGGATTGGCTGACTAGCATGGCCTGCCCCGCCTTGCTCCGTGCCGCCCGACCGCTATGTTGTCCTCCTGTGCAGTGTTCTTTTTCTCGTCTTCCGGTCGGCGCCTGCAAGGCCGGAGGATGTGAAAGGAGCATCACAGATGAGCATCACCGCGACCCTGCTGGACGCCGAATCTGAATCCCAGCACGAGCAACCCAAAGCCGGCCTCCGCTTCAAGATCGCCGATCAGGCCTGGGAATTCGAGGCCATCCACCGCCTCAACTACCGCACCTTCGTCGAAGAAATTCCGCAGCACGCGCCCAATGCGGAGCGACGCTTGATCGACCGCTTCCATGACGAGAACACCTATGCCATCGCGCTGAGCGAGGGCGAGCTGGTCGGCATGATCGCCGGCCGCAGCGCGCGGCCTTTTTCCCTCGACGGCAAGCTGCCCGATCTCGATCGCCACCTGCCGCAGCACCAGCGCGCCATGGAGGTGCGCCTGCTGGCCGTGGCGCCGGCCTTTCGCAATGTTCAGAAAGCGGGCGTGTTCGCGCGGCTCTCGGGCGTGCTGGCCCGGCACTTCCGCGCCCAGGGCTGCGATCTGGCCCTGATCTCGGGCACGCTGCGCCAGACCCGGCTGTATCGCCACCTGGGCTTTCAGCCCTTCGGCCCACAGGTGGGCAGCGCCGAGGCGCCTTACCAGCCCATGCTGATGCGCCTGCCCGATTACGCCGCGCATTGCGCGCATCTGGAATTCTTGTCGGATGGCCGCCATGCCAGCTTCCTGCCCGGCCCGGTGGCCATGTCCGAGGCCGTGGTGCAGGCCCTGGCCGAACCGGCTCACTCGCACCGCGGGCCCCAGCATCTGCTGCGCCTGGCTCGGGTGCGCGAGCGCATATGCGCGCTCAGCGGCAGCCAGGATGCGCTGATCTTTCCGGGTACGGGCACGCTGGCCAATGATGCGATCGCCGGCCAACTCTCGCTGCTGGACGGATCCGGCCTGGTGATCAGCAATGGCGAGTTTGGCGAACGCTTGCTCGACCATGCGCGGCGTTGGCGTTTGCCGCACCAAGCCCTGCGCCTGGACTGGGGCCAGCCGCTCTCGGCCGAGGCGCTGGAGCAGGCCTTGCAAACGCAGCGCCCGGCCTGGCTCTGGGCCGTGCTCAGCGAGACCTCCACCGGCATGCGCAATGACCTGGGCCTCTTGCGCGCCGCCTGCCGCCAGCATGGCGTGCGCCTGTGCGTCGATGCGGTCAGCGCGTTGGGCCAGCAAGCGCTGGACCTGCGCGGCGTATGGCTGGCCAGCGCCGTCAGCGGCAAGGCTCTGGGCGCCTTTCCTGGCCTGGCCATCGTGCTGCATGAAGGCGCGCTGCAGCCCGAAGGGCAGTTGCCGCGCGCCATCGACCTGGCGGCCTTTGCGCCGGCCGATGGTGTGCCCTACACCCAGAGTTCCAATCTGCTCGCTGCGCTGGAGGCGGCCCTGGCCATCGACTGGACCGCGCGCTGGCGGGCGGTGCGCAGCGCCGATGCGCAGCTGCGCCGCGCCCTGGGCTGCAGCGCCGCGCAGCCTGCCTCCTTGCCTTGGCGCGCCCTGGTGGCGCCGGATCAGGCCATGCCCGGCATCTTGACCCTGGCCTTGGCGCCGCATCTGTCGGCGGCCCGCATCGGCGCGCAGCTGGAGCGTGCCGGCTTCAAGCTGGCCTGGCAGAGTGCCTACCTGCAGCAGCGCAACTGGCTGCAGATCTGCCTGATGGGCGCCTGGGACCCGGCCGCGCTGGCCGTGCTGCCGGCGCGCCTGGCGCAGGTGACGGGCGTCACACTGCCGGTGTTTTGAGGCTGGTGCGGCGCAGCCGGCTGTGCGGCAGCCCTGTCTTGCGGTGCCACGGCTGCGCATTTCATCGCGAATCAGCGTGGCGCACGCTTCCCTTCACCTGTGGCGCTTGCGCCTTGGGGGCGGCACCTTGAGAATCCGGCCCTTCCTTCACCGATGGATTGCCTGGAGACCCCGATGAGGCAGAGCGTTCGCCCCCTTTGTTATGCAATGCTGCTTTTGGCCTTGGTGGGTGGCGGCAGCCTGTCTCCCAGCCATGCCGCACCAAGGCCGCCGGCCAAGCAGCGACTGGATCAGGCCGAGCTGCTGCAGCAGGCCGGCCGAGTGGACGAGGCTCTGGCTCTGGTGCAGGCCGATGTCAGCGACGAGGGCTTGTTGCTGCGCAATGCCTGGCTGCTCTTGCAGTTGCAGGCCGCGGCAGGGCAGCTTGACGCCGCCTGGCAAACCTTGGCCCGCATGGCGGACGAGCGCCAGATGGTGCCGGCCCGGTGGCTGGAAACGGCCAAGGAGTTGGCTCCTCTGCGCGAGGACCCGCGCTGGCCGGACGCGCTGGCCAAGGCGCGCGCCTTTGATGCCTTGCGCGAGCGCCTCTACGGCGCCGCGGCGATCGAGACGCCGTTTCGCGAAACCCTGCCTCTGAACGAACGCTTGGCCGGGCTGTCGCGCCTGTGGGCCGAGGTCAAGACCCACTTTGTCAACTTCGAGCTGGTGCCCGGGCTGGATTGGGACGCGCTCTACTTGCAGACGCTGGAGCGGGTCAGCAAGACGTCTCGCACCGAGGACTACTACCGTGAGCTCATGCGCATGATGGCGCAGCTGCACGACGGCCACAGCGGTGTTGTTCTGCCGGAACCCTTGCGCGACCGCATGCTGGCTCGGCCGGCGCTGCGCACGCGCTGGATTGAGGGGCGGGTGCTGATCGCACAGTTGCTCGATCCCGAGCTGGCCCGTTTGGGTCTGGCTGTGGGCCAGGAGATCATGGGCATTGAAGGCCAAGCGCTGGCTGACTATGTGCAGAGCCATGTCCAGCCCTTCACCTCGGCGTCCACGCCGCAGGATTTGGCCCTGCGGCTGTACGACTACAACCTGCTGCGCGGCGATGCCCGGCGCGCGGTGCGGCTGACGCTGAAGGACGCACAGACCGGTGTGACACGTCAGCTGAGCGTGCCTCGTGTGGAGGGCAAGGCGCGCGCGGCGCTGCTGGCCAAGGATGACGCCAGCTTCCGCTGGCGCATATTGCCCGGCGATGTGGCATTGGTGGAGTTGCGCGGATTTGGCGACGATGAGCCAGTCAAGGCCTACCGCGCGGCCTTTGAGCAGATTGCCAAGGCGCGCGCCATCGTCTTCGATCTGCGCGAGAACGGCGGCGGCAACAGCAGTGTCGGCTATCGCATCCTCTCGACCCTGAGCCCCCAGCCCTTCGAGACCTCGCAATGGTGGACGCGCTCCCAGGTCTCGGCCTGGCGCGCCTGGGGCCTGCCGCTGACGATCGAGGGCGGCAGCCCGGGCCTGGTGCAGCCCGATGCGCAGCGCCAGTTCACTGGCCCGGTCGCCGTACTCACCAGCGGCGCCACCTATTCGGCGGCTGAAGACTTTGTGGCCGCGTTCAAGCGCATGGCACGCGGGCACGTGGTCGGTGAAGCGACCGGCGGCAGCACCGGGCAACCTTTGTTCTTCAAGCTGCCAGGTGGCGGCAGTGCTCGTGTCTGCAGCAAGCGTGATGTATTGCCCGATGGCACCGAGTTCGTCGGCAAGGGTTTGCAGCCGGACCTGCTGCTCCAGCCCACGTTGGCGGGCTGGCGTGCCGGCCGTGACGAGGTGTTGGAGGCGGCGCTGGCCCGGATTTCTCTCGTGTCGGCGGCGAGCCGCTGAGACCAATTTGTCGGTCGGCAAAGATTTGTACAAAACGTATACAGACGATGAAGCCTAGGGTTTATACACTTGCGTTTCCAAATCTGAGTGGCGTTCAACAAGGCGATGACCTTCGCTGAAAGCCACCCAGCCCGCAGCGCAAAAATCAGGAAATCCCATGTCTTCGCAGCCCATCCGTCTCGCTTCTGCTCCTCGTCTTCGTCCGGTCTGGGCGGCTTTGGCCTTGTCGTCCCTGGTGGCGCTCACAGCCTGCGGCGGAGGCGGTGGTGGTGGTGGCGGTGAAGTCACGCCCCCGCCCCCGCCGCCGCCGACCAATGCGCCGGATCTGATGGTCAGCATGAGCCTGCCTGGCGCCGAAGTGCCCTCGGGCTACACCCAGACCATGGCCACCATCAAGCTGCGCAATGTCGGCAAGGGCGCCGCCACCACCACCGATGTCAACATCGTCGCCGATGCGCTGCTCGAGGGCATGAAGGTCGTCAACTGCCAGTCCGACAACGCCGGCACCGCCTGCCCCGCCACCGGCTCCCGCATGACGGTCAGCAATTTGCAGCCCGGCGCCACACTCACTTTTGATGTCACCGGCACCGTCAAGCTCGGCACCAGCGGCACGGTCAATCTGGAAGCCTCGGCCGTCACCGGCACGGGTACCCAGCTGTCCAGCAGCAAGATGAGCGTGGGCTTCAAGGCCTACACCGCGGATGTGGCTGTGCAGGCCACCGGCCCCAGCAGCGCCGTGCCGGCCGGCGGCAGCTTTGAGTATGTGGTGACGGTCAGCAACAAGGGCCCCGATGCCGCCAAGGATGTGTTGATCGCCAACCAGCTGGCCAGCTCGCCGAGCGAGAACGCCGCCATCCTCGGCCCCATGAGCTGCACCGCCAGTGGTGGCGCTGTTTGCCCGACCGATCTCAAGCCGGTGGGCATGACCTTGGCCACCCTGCCCAAGGACGGCAGCGTGGTGTTCCGCCTGCCCTACAGCTTCGCGCCGGGCACCCGCGCCGCATTGGTGTTCGAAGCCGCCGTGCGAGCCCGTGGTGACAGCGACAGCAGCAACGACCGCGCGCTCCTGATGACGCCTTGATCGTCTCGCCCCCTTTTGCCGCTGCGCCTCTCTGGGCGCAGCGCGCACAGAGGTCGCGCCTGGGGCTGCCAGCATGCTGGTAAGTCAGGCTGCAAGAGCGGCTGCAGATGGTCTATCGTTGCTTCATGCTTGAAACCACCTTGCCCGAACGCTCCGCGCAGGCCATGCAAAAAGGCCCGCTGCATTTCTATTTCGATTTTTCCTCGCCCTACAGCTATATCGCCTCGGAGTGGGTGGACGCCGTGGCCGCGCGCCATGGCCGGCGCGTGCAATGGCATGCCATCTTGCTGGGCGTGACCTTCCAGGCCGCCGAGCTCAAACCCCAGGTCGAGCACCCGCTCAAGCGCGATTACGCGTTTCGCGACTTCGCCCGTTCGGCCGCCTTTGCCGGCCTGCCGTATCAGCAGCCTGAGCGTTTCCCCATCGCCACGCAGAACGCCGCCCGCGTATTCTGGTGGCTGCATGAGACGCAGGGCGCCGCGGCCGCTGTGGCTTGGGCGCGTGCCGGCCTGCGTGCCTATTTCGCCCGTGGCGTGGCGCTCGATGATGCCCCGCAGCTCAAGGCATTGGCGGCGCAGAGCGGCCTCGATGCCGACGCGGCCGAGCGCGCCTGGAGCGACCCGGTCTGGAAAGATCGGCTCAAGGCCGTCAACAGCGCCGCCATCGCCGCAGGCGTGTTCGGCGCACCTTACTTCATCGTCGACGGCGAAGCCTTCTGGGGCAATGACCGCCAGGCGCAGATCGAGCGCTGGCTCGCCAGCGGCCCGTTCAAGGGTCTGATCTAAGTTCGTTCAGGGCAGTGGGCTGAGCCCTGCGGCCTTGAGCAGGCGCCGGTAGCTGCCGTCCGCCTTCATGGCCGCCAGCCCTTGTTCGAAGGCGCTGCGCAAGGCCTCGGCCTGCGGGTCGCGGCGGCTGAAGGCCAGATAGGTGGGCTTGCTTTCCAAGCCCGGTGCCAGCCAGTCGATACGCGCCCGCAGCTCAGGTTCCTTGGCGAGCATATAGAGCCCGGCATCCTTGGCACCGAAGGCCAGGTCGATCCGGTCTTTGGCCAGTTTGCGCAAATTGCTGTTCAGGGCGCTGGCCAGATCGAGTTGCAGGCCAGGGTCGCGCAAGAGCTCAGGCAGATAGCTGCCGCGTTCAACGCCGATGCGCAGGCGCCGCAATGTTTCGGCGTTATGAGTCATTTTTTGACTGCCGCGCTTGACGAAAAAACCCAGCTCTTGCTCGACCAGGGGCGAGCTGTAGTCGAAGATCTGGTCCCGCGCGGCATTGCGCCAGATGCCCAGAATCAGGCAGCGGCCTTCTTCGCCTTCCTTGAGGATGCGGGCCCATGGCATGAATTCGGCCTGCATGGTGTAGCCCGCGCGCTGGAACGCTTGCTGCGCCAGATCGAAGATGGGGCCCATGCGCGGCAGTCGCGGGCTGTTGTAGGGCGGAAAGTCGCCTACACAGACCCGCACGGCTGGCTGGCTGCCGACCTGGCTGTTCGCCGGCGCCACGCTGCCTTGTGCGAGCGCTGCTGTACCCCAGGCCGCAGCCACCAGCGCAGCCGCCAGCAGCAGCCTTTGCCGGTAGGGTGGGCAAGGGGTGAGCGCGGTGGAGCGGGTCTGGTTCGGCAACATCTGCGCCCACCCTAAGCCGAAATGCAGCCCGCCTCAAGCGGGCTTGCCCCGGGTGCCTGTGAAGTCTTACAGCTCGGCCACGCCCTTGACCCGCACGGCCGGCACCGGCATGGCCACCGCGGCCTCTTGCACCCGACCATGGAAGCGGTCCAGCAGCGCCTTCTGCTTGGCCCGGGCCGTCACCACATTTGCATGTTTGACGTGGCCGTAGCCGCGGATCTGTTCGGGCAGACGGGCCAGCTGCAGGGCGACTTCCAGCTTGTCGGCTGACAGGCCGGCCAGCAGCTCGTCCACCAGGGCTTCGTAGTCCTGGATCAGCTGGCGCTCCATGCGGCGCTCTTCGGTCTTGCCGAAGACATCGAGCGCGCTGCCGCGCAGGCCCTTGAGCTTGGCCAGCAGCTTGAAGGCCTGGAAGGTCCAGCTGCCCATCTCGATCTTCTTGGCGCGACCATCGGCCCCGGGCTTGGAGATCAGCGGCGGGGCCAGATGGAAGCTCAGGCGCTCCCAGTTCTCGAACTGCTCCTTCATCGCGCGTTCGAACTGGCCGTCGGTGTAGAGGCGCGCCACTTCGTACTCGTCCTTGATGGCCAGCAGCTTCGCGTAGTAGCGGGCCACGGCCTTGGTGAGGCGCTCGGTCTTGCCGGCCTCGCCGAGCTGGCCTTCGGCGCTGCGCACGCGTTGCACCAGGGCCAGGTAGCGCTGGGCATAGGCACTGTTCTGGTAGGCCGTCAGGTGGGCGCTGCGGCGGGCCAGCAGGCCGTCTGGGCCGTCGAGCTTGTCGAAGTTGAGCACCTGCACGACCGCTTGGCTGCGGCCGGCCAGGCGGCGAAGGGCCTCGGGCGCGGCAATGGCCAGGCGGCCCAGGGCGAAGGCGGTCTTGTTGCCTTCCACGGCCACGCCGTTCAGCTCCATGGCCCGCATCAGCGAGGCTTCGGACAGCGGCACCAGGCCACGCTGCCAGCAGGCGCCCAGCATGATGATGTTGCTGGGCATGGTGTCGCCCATCAGCTCCTGGGCAATCGCTTGCGCATCGATGGTGCTCATCAAACCGGCGTCGCCACCGACGGCATGCTGCATCTTGGCCAGCAGCGAGTCGGCTTGCAGGCTGGCATCGGGGTTGCGCACAAAGGCCGCTGTGGGCAGCTCATGCGTGTTGGCCAGGATGACGGTGCGGCCCGGCTTGACCGTGCCCAGCGCATCCGGGCTGGCGCCCACCACCATGTCGCAGGCCAGCAGCACATCGGCCTGTTGCGTGTCGATGCGCACCTGGTTGAGCAGGTCTTGCGTCGGCGCCACGCGCACGAAGGACAGGACCGAGCCGCCTTTTTGCGCAAAACCCATGAAGTCCAGCACCGAGGCCTGCTTGCGCTCCAGATGCGCGGCCATGCTGATCAGGGCGCCGACCGTCACCACGCCGGTGCCGCCCACGCCGGTGACCAGCAGGTCGAAGGGACCCGTCCAGTTCCAGGGTTTGGGCGAGCCAATCGCGGCCAGCTCGCGCGCCAGATCGGCCGGCGTGTAGCCAGCGCCGGCGCGCTTTTTCAGCTGCGCGCCGTGCACCGAGACAAAGCTCGGGCAGAAGCCGTTGACGCAGGAGAAATCCTTGTTGCAGCTGCTTTGCTCGATCACGCGCTTGCGGCCGAAATCGGTTTCCACCGGCACGACCGAGAGGCAGTTGCTGGCCTGGCCGCAGTCACCGCAGCCCTCGCAGACCTGCTCGTTGATGAAGATGCGCTTCGGCGGGTCGTAGAACTCTTTCTTCTTGCGACGGCGGCGCTTTTCGGCGGCACAGGTCTGGTCGTAGATCAGCACCGTCACGCCTTCGATCTCGCGCAACTCGCGCTGCACCGCGTCCAGCTCGCTGCGGTCGTGGAAGGTGGTGCCCGGCGGGAAGAGGTTTTCGTGGCCCTGGTACTTCTGCGGCTCGTCGCTCACCACCACCAGGCGCTTCACACCCTCGGCCTCCACCTGGCGGGCGATCTGGGGCACGCTGGTTTGGCCGTCCACCGGCTGGCCGCCGGTCATGGCGACCGCGTCGTTGTAGAGGATTTTGTAGGTGATGTTGGTCTTGGCGGCGATGGCCTGGCGGATGGCCAAATAGCCCGAGTGGTAGTAGGTGCCGTCGCCGAGGTTCTGGAACACATGCTTCTCGGTGGTGAAGCGGCTGTGGGCCGCCCAGTCCACGCCCTCGGCGCCCATCTGAATCAGGCCCGAGGTGCCGCGCTCCATCCAGCTGGCCATGAAGTGGCAGCCGATGCCGGCTAAGGCCCGTGAGCCTTCGGGCAACTTGGTCGAGGTGTTGTGCGGGCAGCCCGAGCAGAAGTAGGGCTGGCGGCGCACGCCATCGGCCGCGTTGGACAACAGGCAGGGGGTCAGGAAATCCACCACCAGATGGCGGCGGTCCAGGGCGGGGTTGAGACGGGCCAGCCAATCGGCCACCGTGTTCATGATGCGCGAGGGGCGCAGCTCACCGAGCGCCGACAGCACGGCCTGGCCATGCTCATCGGTCTTGCCCACCACGCGTGGGCGCTGCGCATCGGGCAGGTGGTAGAGCAGCTCCTTGATCTGGCGCTCGACCACCGGGGCTTTCTCCTCGATCACCAGCATATCGGTCAAGCCCTGGGCGAACTCGCTCATGCGCGAGCTCTCCAGCGGGAAGACCAGGCCGACCTTGTAGACCCGCACGCCGGCGGCGGCCAGGGCATTGGGGTCCAGGTCCAGGCGGCGCAGCACTTCCATGAAGTCGTAATGCGCTTTGCCCACGGTGACGATGCCCAGCGTGGCGCGCGGGCTCACGACGATGTGCTTGTCGATGCTGTTGAGCTTGGCAAAAGCCTTGACGGCGTTCAGCTTGTGCTCGAGGCGCGTTTCCAGCTCCAGCGAGGGCAGGTCCACCGCGCGGATGTGCAGGTCCACCGGCGGCTTGTGGTCCACCGGCAGCTCAAAGTCCAGCGGCACGCTGTCCAGGTCCACCGTCATGCCCGACTCCACCACCTCGGAGATCGCCTTGAAGCCGACCCAGGTGGACGAGAAGCGGCTCAACGCCCAGCCGTAGAGGCCGAACTCCAGATACTCCGCCACATTGCCCGGGTGGACGATGGGCATGTGCCAGGCCTGCAGTGCCAGATCGCTCTGGTGCGGGGTGCTGGAGGACACGCAGCCATGGTCGTCGCCGCAGACGACCAGCACGCCGCCTAACTTCGAGGTGCCATAGACATTGCCATGCTTGAGCGCGTCGCCCGAGCGGTCCACGCCCGGGCCCTTGCCGTACCACATGGCAAACACGCCATCGGCCGTTCGCTTCGGGTCCAGGGCCACGCGCTGCACGCCGAGGCAGGCGGTGGCTGCCAGGTCTTCGTTGATGGCGGGCAGGAAGTTGACCTTGGCTGCCTCGAGGAACTTCTTGGCCTTCCAGAGCTGCTGGTCCACCATGCCCAGCGGGCTGCCACGGTAGCCGGAGACAAAGCCGGCGGTGTTCAGGCCCTTGCTTTCGTCCTGCGCTTTTTGCGCCAGCAGCAGGCGCACCAGGGCTTGGGTGCCGGTCAGGAAGACCGCGCCGCTGTTCGCTGCGAGGTTGTCCGAGAGCTTGTAGTCCCGCAGCGCGGGCTCCTGGGGAGCCGCAGGGCTGAGTGTTTGGGTTTCTGAACTGGACATGGGCTTTCCTCGCGAGACGAACGATGGCTGCCGGGGATTTTTCGTCAGAGAGCCAAGTGTTTGTTGCTCTGTTTGCCGCTGTCAAGTCAGTAAATGAGAGAATTCCTCTCAAAGGAGTCTCAAATGGAGATGGATCGTTTCGACCGCGCCACGCGCCAGATTCTCGAAGCCCTGCAGGCCGATTGCCGCCAGAGCACCCAGGCCCTGGCCGACCAGGTGGGCCTCTCGGCCACCCCGGTCTGGCGCCGCATCAAGGAGCTGGAAGACAGCGGCGTGATCCGCCGCCATGTAGCCCTGGTGGACCGCGAAAAACTGGGCCTCAATATCTGCGTGCTGGCCAATGTCTCGCTGGTGCGGCACAGCGAGGGCGCGGTCGAGCAATTCGAGCGCCTGGTCCTGGCCAGCCGCGAAATCATCGAGTGCCACGGCATCACCGGCGAGGCCGACTATGTGATCAAGGTCGTCGTGCCCGATATGAAGGCGTATGACGCCTTTTTGCAAAGCCAGATCTTCAAGGTCCCCGGCGTGGCCAGTGTGCGCAGCAATGTGGTGCTGAGGGAGGTGAAGTATGAGACGGCTTTGCCGGTGGGCTGAGGGTGCTTCAGCGTATGCCGGAGGGCGCCAGTTTGGCGCTGACGGCAGCGCCAATCGCGGCGGCGACCTCGGCCTGGGTTTTCAGCGCATCGCTCAAGGCGCGGTCATAGGACTCGGTCCAGACCACGAAGCCATCGCTGGTGCGCACCAGTTGGGCGCTGATGCGCATCGTTTGGCCCGACAGGCGCACGCTGCCCTCGATCACATGGCTGACGCCGAGCTGCTGGCCGAGGGCGGCGGGAGCGATGTCCTTGCCCTTGAAGGCAAACACACTGGAGCGCGCGGCGATGCGCAGTTCGCTGTTCTTGCCCAAGAGGGCGATCAGCTGCTCGCTCATGCCATCGGCAAACGGTTCCTGGTCCATCTTGTCGCTGAGGTCCAGAAAGGGCAGGACGGCGACGGGGCGGGGCGCGCTGGCCTGCGCCGCCGCGGCCGGGCCGTCGGCGCGCCAGGGCTGTAGCTGGAACAGCGCCAGCCCGGCCGCCAGACTCAGCAGCGTTGCCGACAGGATCAGGCCCACATTCGTGCGGCGCTTGGGTGGAGCAGTGACAGGCGTCATCTCCTCATTGATGGCGAGGGATGTGTTGCCGTCGAGACCGGCCTCGGCTGGCGCAGGCAGCGTCTGAACCGCAGCAATCAGTCGGTAGCCCAGGCGCGGCACAGTGGCGATATAGCGTGGCTGCTTGCTGTCATCACCCAGCGCGCGGCGCAGCGCGGTGATGGCTTGGTAGACCGAATCCTGCGTGACCACGACGCCGGGCCAGACCTGCTCCAGCAATTCGTCCATGCCGATCGTCTCGCCGGCGCGGCCGGCCAGATAGACCAGAAGGCGCAGGGGCCGGGCGTCGAGGCGCAGGCCTTCATCGTCAGTACGGCTGAGTTGACCGGTCGACGGGTCCAGCAGCCAGTCGCCAATCTGCAAAGCGTGTTCGGGAAGACAGTCCATCGATGCCCTAAGGGCGCACAGAGCCTCACCACGTGGCGCCCGCATTCAAAGGGCGTCGCGCGGCGGTGCGCGCAGGCGCTGGGAAGGTCCCGGCGCGGCGCAATTCTATGAGCGAGATTGGCGCGCTCATGGGCCCGCTCATGCCCGTGCGAATCGGGGCCAGCCGAATCTGAGCGAACGCGGTGCATGCTGCCAGGCCATCAGCGCAAAGCAGATCACCATCAGCGTCGGATATTCGCAGCCGTCCTCGTGGCCAGACGAGAACCAACCGTACTGCAAGTGGTGGACCGGAATGCCCACCAGATAGATGGCCGAGAACATCAGGCTGAGCGGAAAGACGAATCGCCCCAAGGCCAGCGGCATGGTGGCGAAGGCCTCGGCGTAAGTGACGAAGTAGCCGAAGAAGGCGCCGAAGGGCACGCCGTGTGCGTCCAGATAGCGGCCGAAGCTGGGCACTGAGCCGCCGAGCAGCCGGGTCCAGCCATGGATCACGACCAGGCAGGCGAGGGTGATGCGCAGCAGCATCATGATGCGTTGCTGACGTTGCGGGTCGAAGGTGGATGTGAAGGTGTTCATGAAATGGGCCAGGGTTGGTGAAGCCCGGCATGCTGCCGATGACGGCGCGGCAAGGCCTGAAAACGCGCTGAAAGCTGGCCTTTCCGGCCTGAATCAGTCTGAAAAGGGCTGAAATCCCGGTGAAGTAGGGGAAATGGGCGCGCTATGGGGCAGCGCTTGAGCCGCGGCGAGCGACTCCGGCCGCTGTCGAGCAGTTCGAGCGCCAGGTCCCATGCAGCCGCGAAATCATTGAGTGCGGCTGCCTCGCCGGCCAGTTCATACCTGAAGGTCGTCGTGCCCGGATTGACGGCGCATGAGGCCTGCTTCCTGCCGAACGAAATCTTCAAGGTGCCTGGCGTGGCCAGCGTAGGTAACAAAGTGGTGTTGCGCGAGCTAACGCTTGAGCTGGCCTTGCTGGTGGGATGAAGGACGGGTCGAGTCGAGCGTGTCTGGCGCCCGCACTCATTGGGCTCGCATCGGTTTTGCAGCTGCGCTTGACCTCCAGTGCACTTCAAGTTCCAAGATCCGAGTCCTCACTCCGAAGACCATCATGAAATGAAAGGGCGCTTCTCAATGGAACTCAATCAGGATCTGGCTCAAGCCTATGTTGAGCATGCCCACGTAACCGTTCGCTATCTCGAGGAGGTCAAAGACATGCTGCTCTGCGCCTTGCCTGGCTGGCGCGTGCGCGGCGAAGGCACGATGGACTGGTTTGGCAAGCGGACGATCCGCTGGCTGCACGTCGGGACCGAGCACTCCTACATCGCGCTACAGAGCGGCGGCGAAGGTGACGCTGACCAGCATCCCGAATGGCGCAACTCAGCCCTCGGCACCAAGCACATCGGTATCGTCGTTCCGTCATTGAACGAGACGCTGCAAAGACTGGCCGCTGCCGGCTACACCCCTGACCATTGGGGCGGCGCCCACCCCTATCGCAAGAGCGCTTACGTGCTGGCTCGGGAGGGGCTGCAATTCGAGTTTGTCGAGTACTTGTCGCTGAACCTGCGCGAGAGGAATGACTACGCGCTGCAGTAAGTGACCGAGGGTCAGGCGCTACAAGTCTCAGACCGATCTGGGCGATATGGATGGATGCAGAAGGGTCGAGCCGACCCAATTGACCGGAGCCACCAATCGTCAATCAGCCGACGAGACCCAGCAGGATTCTGGCGATGAGCGTGGTGAATGCCAGGGCGTAAAGCCATTTGTACGCCTTGGGCGCTCCAAGTGGATTCACGCCACCGATTTGTCCGCGTACTGCGTCAGGATTGAGAAGTGTGGCCAGCATGAAAGCGGTGATTGCGACGCCCCCGAGGACGCTCCTGACATCAATGCTCCGGGATTCCATGGCTGCAAACAGCACGAGGGACCAGGTGAACGCCAAGAAGAGCGCAAACAAGAGGACGGTGAGCCGCTGCCTTGTGTTGAGATTTTTCCAGTCGAGCATGATGGGTATTCGGCGCGCGGCATTGAAGCGAAGCTTCGACGCCTCAGTTTCCATTGATGTTTCAGCGCTTGGCGGGTGTCGGTGAAATTTCACCTGGACGCGAAGTCGTGCTCAGAAAGGCGGTCGGCATTTGTGAGGCCGCATTGCCAACCAGAACACCAGACCCAAGGGCCAGGCCACGAACATCACCAGAAAAGTGATGTACCCCGGGCGAAGGCCGCGCGATCGGGCGTCTTCATAAACCCAGGCGCCTGCTTTGGCCCAAATGGCCAGGAAGGCCAGAACCAAAAGCATGGATGTGAAATCGACAGGTACAGAGTAACTGCTCATGCAAATACTGAAACGGAAATGCTGCGGGATTGAAGCCCCGGCCCATTGGGATCCCATCGACGATGGGCTCTTTTCGGTTGCGCAACTTGGGTCTAAGGGTATGGTCCCGCTACTTGGGATTCATGGCCAAAGCTGCAATTGCAAATCGGCCGGTCAGCAGCAGAGCGCACGCAGGAGGCGGTGGCAGTTGAATGTGTGAAGTTGGAACGCCAGCTCGAAAGGCCCGCCTCAGCGCCCCACCACCTGCAGCCCCTGCGCCCCCGCACTGAACAGCACCTTCCCTGCCTGCACGTTGTCCACGAAATCGAGCTTGAGTTGGTACTTGCCCTTGGGTGGCTTGAGCCAGGCTTCGGTTTCGCCGCCGGTGAAGTTCAGGACCTCGGCCTTGGCTCCGCCGCTCTCGGGCGCAATGCTCAAGCGGAAGTGGCCGGTGCCGGGCTCTTGCAAGGCCTGGTGCGACACGTTCAGCTTGGACGCGTGGAACAGCACTTGCACGGGGCTGCCCTCGCGGGCTTCGTTCTTGTTGTCTCCGCTGCCCACCACGCGCAGGCTGATGCCGGCTTGGCTCAGCGTTTCGGGCTTGACGTTCTCATTAAATTTCGTGACCGTGATTTTCAGCGGTTTGCTGTACACGAAATTGGGCACATGGCGGTGGTCGGCCAGGACCAGGCGCAAGGTGTATTCACCGGGCTGCAGCTTCAGCACGGTTTCCATCTGGCCTTTGCCGAAGTGGACGTACTGCTCGTTGAAGGGCAGGGGCTGGTTGAAGTCCAGCGGCAGGTCGCGGTTGATCAGGAGATGGTGGTGGCCGGTCTTGCCCTGTGCCTTGGTGATGGGTGCAATGCCCATGCCGGTGAGGCCGAAGGTCACGAGAAACGGCGTCTCGATCTTGGCGCCATCTTGCAGATTGGTGAAGTGGGTCTGCTGCGCCAGGCGCGGCGCCGAGGCCAGCCAGGGATGGAGCGTTTGGCCCGGCGTTTGTGCAGCGGCAGGAGTCAATGAGCCCCCCATCAGCAGCAGGCAAGCGAGCCCGCATGAAGCCAAGAGCGAGGCGGTGATGCGGGGCTTCTGGGAGTTCGTCGTCATCGTCTTCGTCATGATCTTCTTCTGGTGGGTCTGCACGAGCGGACTGTTTTTTAGCTACGGCCGCTTCGTGGCGTGGTGGGTGCGGAGGCTGGCGGGGGACTGCTAAGGCTTTCTAAGTACTGCTTGGAACTGCTGCTGGATGCTGGGGTAAGAGCAAGCGCTTAAGCCTTTTTCAAAAATTCTGACTTGAGCATCAGACTCACCCCATCAATCTTGCAATCGACATCGTGGTCGCCGTCTACGAGGCGGATGCCCTTGGCCTTGCTGCCTTTTTTCAGGGTGATGGAGGAGCCCTTGACTTTGAGGTCCTTGACCAGGATGACGCTGTCGCCATCGGCCAGGGGTTGGCCGTTGGCGTCGCGCACCACCTTGGCACCCTCGCCCTGGTCCTCAGCGGCAGCGGTTTCGGCCGCCCACTCGTAGCCGCAGTCGGGGCAAATGAACTGCCCACCGTCGGCGTAGGTGTTTTCGAGGGTGCACTGGGGACATGCGGGAGGCGTGGACATGATTGAGAGTCTCGGAGTCGTGCGAATGGCGCGACACTGTAACCGAGTGCTTCAGCGGTGCGGCCTGGGCCATGGCTTCCAGCACGGGTGCGGCGGGCAAGCCATACTGTCGCCGGCCCAATCGGGCCACGACCGAATTGCAAGCACATTCACTGCCTCAACGGGAAAATTGCCATGACGACGATGACCAAGAAACTGACCCTGGCGCTGGCCGCCTGTGCGGCCCTGATGAGCGCCCTGCCGGCCCAGGCCGATGAGGCTTTGAAGGCCGCCATCGCCAGCCCCCATCGCACACCGGCCAATGTGGTCCGCGACGGCGCCCGCCACCCTTATGAGACCCTGAGCTTCTTCGGCATCAAGCCGGGCCAGACCGTGGTCGAGCTCTCGCCCGGCGGCGGCTGGTACACGGAAATCCTGGCGCCCTACCTGCGCGACAAGGGCCAGCTGATTCTGGCCGGCGACGACCCGGCTTCCGATCAGGCGTATTACCAGCGCAGCGCGGCCCGCATGAAGGCCAAACTGGAAGCCCTGCCGGCTGTTTATGACAAGGTGCAGGTGAGCGTGTTCGCGCCCGGCGCCGGCAAGTTCGACTACGCCAAGCCGGCCTCGGCCGATCTGGTGCTGACCTTCCGCAATGTGCACAACTGGATCTCGGCCGGCGAGGGCAAGGCTCAGGCCGTGTTCAACAGCGCCTTCGCCGCGCTCAAGCCCGGCGGCGTGTTCGGCGTGGTCGAGCACCGCCGCCCGGTCGCCCAGGAGCAGGACGCCAAGGCTTCGAGCGGCTATGTGCACCAGGCCTATGTGATCAAGCTGGCTGAGAACGCCGGCTTCAAGCTGGCGGCCAGCTCCGAGGTCAATGCCAACCCCAAGGACACGGCCGACCACGAAGGCGGCGTCTGGTCTTTGCCGCCGACCTTCGGCCTCAAGGACAAGGACCGCGCCCGCTTCGAGGCCATCGGTGAGAGCGACCGCATGACGCTCAAGTTCGTCAAGCCCTGAGTCTGGGCACGGTGAGCCCTGCGGAGGCCACGCCCATGTTCGAGCGCATTGCCTTCATCGGCGCCGGCCGTCTGGCGCGCACCCTGGCGCCGGCCTGGGCTGCGGCCGGGCAGCGCGTGGTGGCCGTGGCCAGCCGCCAGCACAGCGCCGCGCAAAACCTGACCCTGCAGCTGCCGGGCTGCCAGGCGCTGTCGCCCGAGGCGGCCGTGTCCGCGGCCGATCTGGTGCTTCTGACGGTCAGCGACGACGCCATCGCGACACTGGCCTCAGCGCTGCCCTGGCGTGCCGGCCAAGCGGTGGTCCATTGTAGCGGGGCCACCGAGCTGTCGGCTTTGGCGCCGGCCGAGCGAGCGGGCGCGGCCGTCGGCGGCTTTCACCCGCTGCAGATTTTTTCCGACCCTGCCCGTGCAGCGCGCCTGCTGGCCGGCAGCACGGTGTGCATCGAGGCGATGGACGCGGGCCTGAGCGAACGTCTGCACGGGCTGGCCGCGGCCCTGGGGATGACGCCCATGCATTTGCGCCCGGGTACGCGGGCGGCCTACCACGCGGCCGCCAATCTGGCCGCCAGCAGCCTGCTGGCCGTGCTGGCCGAGGCGCAGCAGGTCTGGGCGGCCATCGGCCTGTCGGCGGAAGCCGCCTTGCCGGCGCTGCTGCCGCTGGCGCGAGGCACGCTGGATGCGGCCGAGGCGCGCGGCCTGGCTGGCGCCTTGTCGGGCCCGGTGGCGCGTGGCGATGCCGGCGTGCTGCGTGCGCATCTGCAGGCCCTGGATGGCCTGGGCGCCGCGCACGGCCACTTCTACCGCGAGCTGCTGAGCCGCCAGATCGAACTGGCCGCGCAAGCCGGGCGACAGCCCGAGGCGCTGCTGGCCGAGCTGCGCCGCTTGCTGGCCGACTGATTCTGCACAGCGGCGGCGCGCCGGCAAATTCAGGCCCGGCGGCGCTCGGGCCCATGCCTAGAATCCGGCATGCGTTTGGATGTCCCGACCCTGTTTGCCGTGGTGACGCTGGTGGCCCTGCTGATGGCGGGCTGGATCTGCTTCATGGCCTGGGGCAAGCCGGCGCGTGATGCGCTCTGGGCCTGGGGCTTGGCCTTGTTGGCCTATGCCGGCAGCCATGTCTTGTTTGCCATGCTGGGCCCGCAGCCGTTGGCCAGCCTGGTGATCGGCGGCAATTTGGCCTACAGCGTGGCCCTGTCCCTGATGCTGCTGGCCTTGCGCCGTTTTGATGGGCTCGATACCCAGGCGGGGCCGCCGCTGCTGGTGCAGCTGCAGTTGTTCGCGCCGGTGCTGGCCATCGTGCTGCTCTACCTGCTGCTGATGGACCAGTACGCGGCCCGTGTGGTCGCCGGCTCGCTGACCTTTTCCTTGCAGATCGTTTTTATCTTGCGATCGCTGCTCGACCGGCGCATGCCGCGCCACGGTCGCGGCCGCTACATCCTGCTGACGGCTTTCTTTGCCCTTCTGGCTTCTCTGCTGCTGCGCTCACTGGCGGCCGCCATGGGCTGGATGGCCAGCAACGACGATGATGCCGGCCGGCTTTGGCTGACCATGGTTTTTGTGGTGGCCTTGTGTGCGGTCATCAGCATCTCGCTCGGCTTTGTCTACATGACCATGGAGCGCGCTGAGTTGCGCAATTTCGAGTTGGCCATGAAGGACATGCTGACCGGTTTGTCCAACCGCCGCGCCATCAGCGATCAGCTGCACATGGCCGTCTCGCGGGCGCAGCGCCAGGGTCAGTACTTGAGCGTGCTGATGCTGGACATTGACCACTTCAAGCGCGTCAACGACGGCTATGGCCACCAAGCCGGTGACGCGGTGCTGCGCGGCGTCGCCCACACCTTGCTGAGCCGCCTGCGCGCTCAGGACCAGATCGGCCGCTTCGGTGGCGAAGAGTTCTTGCTCATGCTGCCCGACACCAGCCTCGAGGGTGCCGCCACTCTGGCCGAGGCGCTGCGGCAGGCGGTCGAGGCCACGCCCACGCAATGGGGCGCCCACCGCATTTCGGTGACCATCAGCATCGGCGTGGCCGGCGGGGTCATCACCGGTGCAGTGACGGTCGACGGCCTCGTGGCGGCGGCCGACTCGGCCATGTACCGCGCCAAGCAGAGCGGCCGCAACCGCTGCGAAGTGGCGCCGCCCTTGCTGGCGCCGAACTGATGGACGCCCGGCCATGCTGACCGTCTACGGCCTCAATGGCCGCATTTTCAGCGGCTCGCTCGAAGGCTTGCGCGAGCTGGGGCCGGTGCAGGCGGTGGCGCGCTTGCGCGCGGTCGAGCCAGTGCGGCGCGACGCCGGCGCCGCTGCCGAAGCGGGCGTGCTGCTGGGTGGTCCGGTGCCGGGCGAGCCTGGCGGCCTGCTGGCCACGCCCGAGCCGCGCCAGCAGGCGGCGCTGGCGGCTTATTCGCAAACCCAGGCACAGCGCGGCGCCGGCGCTTCGACGCGCCAGGCCTTGAGCCTGACCGCGCAATTGATGAGCCGGCAGCTGATCACGGTGCCGGTGTCGGCCACGGTGGCCCAGGGCCTCGACATCCTGGCGCGGGCGCGCATTGGCCAGGCGCCGGTGCTGAACCGCCAACAGCGCCTGGTCGGGCTCTTGCTGCGCGCCGACCTGCTGCCCATCCCCAGCGCCTTGCAGGATGGCGCGGCCTGGGCGGGTTGGTTCGAGCGGCCGGTCGGCGACGTGATGTGGACGCCGGTGCCTGCGGCCCGGCCCGACACGCCGCTGCGCGAAGTGGCGCAAGCCTTGCTGGACCTGCGCCTGCCCGGCCTGCCGGTCATGAATGACGCCGGCGAACTGCTGGGCTTCATCTCGCGCAGCGACATCCTGCGCGCCGTGACCCGGGAGCCGCCCTTGGATCTGTGGGGTTGAGGCCGATGGAGCCGCGAGCAACTCCACTTTTTTCGGCATCTTTGCGCCTGCGCCCGCGGCTTGAGCGTGGAAATCTGGCCGAGGCGTGCCTCAAACGCTACTATTTCCGACCGCGCTGCCGATAAGGTGATGTGCGCACGCCGCCCCAGGGTGGTTTTCAAGGGTCTAGGGAGTCGCTGCATGGCAGTTGTTGGATCGGGGGCCGAGACCTCCACGCATCAACAGACGGGATATCACGGCACGGAACACCCGGCCGTGGTGCTGCAGAAAGTGGTGCAGGAGCTGCCCGATGCTTGCGAGCGTCTGGCTTACGTGCGCCAGATGACCGAGCAGGCCGCCACCACGGTGCTGGGTCTGGTCGATGCCGCTCAGGAGGACGCCGAGCAGGTGCGCCGCCAGGGCCATGATTTGTCCGAATCCCTGGCCCGCATGGCCGCCTCTCCCGATATGAGCGTCGAGCGCGCCCGCGCCATGCTTAAGCTCTGCGCCGCCTACGCCGCCACCGCCGCCGGCTTTGCCGACCGGGAAAAGTCCCTGCACACCGAAATCATGATGGCCCAGGGCTTCCAGGACTTGTCCGGCCAGGTCATCAACAAGGTGATCGGCATGCTGGAGCGCACCGAGAAGCCGCTCGAGCATTTGCTGGCCGATTTCGACCCGCCCAAGAGCGAGGGCGAAGCCCCGGCCGGCCAGGTGCTGGAAGGCGTGCAGACGCCGGACAAGGCGCTGCAGCAGGACGATGTGGACGACCTGCTGGCCTCACTGGGCTTCTGATCGTTTCAATACAGCTCAGTGCCAGCTCAAGGGATTGAGCTTGTAGTAGCTGCTCAGCTGACCGTAAAGCTCGGGGTGGGTGCTGGCCAGTTCACCGGGCCGCTCGAAAAACAGCTCGCTGGTGACGGCAAAGAACTCCGCCGGGTCGGTGGCGCCGTAGGCGTCGATCAGGCCAGCTTCGCCCCAGGCCAGGCGCTGGCGCAGGGCATCAAACTCGTTTTGCATGACGGTGGACCAGCGCCGATACGCAGCCTTGCTGGGCAGTGCCGGCGCGCCATTGGCATAGCCCTTGGCCTGATCGAGCTGGTGGGCGAATTCATGGATGACGACATTGCGGCCGTCGTCCGGGTCCATGGCGCCGGCCAGCACATCTTGCCAGGAGAGCAAGACCTGACCCTGCACCCAGCTCTCGCCGGCCAGGGCGCGGCGCTGCTCCATCTGCACTTCGGCCAGGCCGGGCGCCTGGTGCAGGCGGTCGACCATGAAGGCGCCCGGGTAGAGCAGCACCTGCTTGAGCTGCGGGTAATAGCCGCGCCGTGCGCCCAGCAGGGGCAGGCAGGCCTGGGCGGCGATGGTCACGCGCATTTCGTCCGTCACCTCGAGGCCGGCGCAACCGATGATGGGTTTCTCGGCCAGGAACACCTGCATCTCCTGCTTGAGGCGCAGCTGCAGATCGGCCGGCAGGCGCTGTAGCAAGGGCAAGCGCCGGCGCAGGATGCGGCGCCAGGCCTGCGGAAACACCTGGGCGCGCAAGGCGGCCCGGCGGCGCCGCTGCTGCCAGGGCGCGGCGATCAGCCACAGCATCAGGCCCAGGGCCGCGGCAAGCGTGAGGAGCAGGGGCAGGTGGGGCAGCAGGGCAGAGGTCATGGCGGGCACGGTGGGTGTCCAGTGCACATGGGCCTGCCGCGGCAATAAACAAGAGGCGACCGATGCTGGGGGCTTGTCCTCGATTACGCTTGGCCCCATGCCGAACCGCCCCACCCCCGCCGCGCCGCGCGAGCTCCACCCCGTCCAGGTGATCGCCGGCGGCATTTGCGGTCTGGTGCTGACGGTCGGCCTGGCGCGTTTCGCCTACACGCCCTTGCTGCCTCTGATGCAGGCCCAAGCCGGACTCAGCGATGCGGCGGCCGGTTGGCTGGCGGCCATCAACTACCTCGGCTATATGAGTGGGGCCTTGTTGGCGGCGCGCCTGGAGGACGCACGTCTGCGCCACCGGCTCTACAGCGCCGGCCTGTGCCTGAGCCTGCTGATCACCCTGGCCATGGGCATGGCGCCCAATATCTGGCTCTGGGCCCTGTCGCGCTATCTGGGCGGCTTGTGCGGTGCGGCCGGCATGCTGCTGGGTTCGGGCCTGGTGCTGGGCTGGCTGATGCGCCAGGGGCGGCGGCCGGAGCTGGGCCTGCATTTCATGGGCCTGGGCCTGGGTATCGTGGTCTCGGCCCTGGGCGTCATGGGCATGAGCCGCCTGAACCTCAGCTGGGCCTTGCAGTGGCAGGGCTTTGCCTTTGCCGGCCTGCTCTTTCTGCTGCCGGCCTGGGCTTGGCGGCCGTCGGTGGCACCGGCCGCTGCGGCCAGCGTCGTGCCGGCCGTGCTGCCTTCGCGGGCCTGGCTTTGGATGATGGGCCTGATGTACTTTTGCGCCGGCTGGGGCTTTGTCATCAACGCCACGTTCACCGTGGCCATCGTCGAGCGCCAGCCCTTGCTGAGCGGGCAGGGGCCCTGGGCCTGGCTGCTGGTGGGCCTGGCGGCGGTGCCGGCGGTGTTCGCCTGGGACCGCGTGGCGCGGCGCTTCGGCGAGCTCAAGGCCTTGCTGCTGGCCTTCGGCCTGCAGGTCATCGGTGTGCTGCTGCCGGCCTTGCATGGTGGCTTGGCCGCGGCCCTGGGCGGCGCGCTGCTCTACGGCGCCACCTTCATCGGCATCGTCAGCCTGACCCTGGCCCTGGTCGGCCGGCGCTCGCCCGCCAACCCGGGCAAGGCCATGGCCCGCCTGACCCTGGGCTATGGCCTGGCTCAGGTCGGCGCGCCGGCGCTCAGCGGTGTTTGGGTGCAGGCCAGCGGCTCCTTCCATGGCGCGCTGTGGCTGACGGCTGCGGTGTTGATGCTGGGTATGGGGCTGCTCTTGCGGCTGATCTGCTTGGAACGATAACTGTTATTTCATCCAGTATCATGCGCGCGCCAACAATGTAAGCAGGAGGCCGCCATGAGCGCCGCGAATGAAGAACTGATCCGCCGTTTCTGGGCCACCGCCAATGCCGGCGACTGGCCCGCCTTCGAAGCCTTGCTGAGCCCGGACATGGTCTATCTGGTGCCGCAGACGCGCGAGCGAATCCGCGGCCGCGAGCACTTCGTCGAGTTCTTCCGCACCTGGCCCGAAGCCTGGCGGTCCGAGATCACGCGCTGCATCGTCGATGCGCAGCGCGCCGTCACGGTGATTGATTTCCTGACCGAGCGTGGCCGCGAAACCGGCATTTCCTTTTTCGAGTTACAGGGGGGCTTGATCACCGAAGTCTGCGATTTCTGGCCCAGCGACTACGAGCCGCCGCAACGCGCCATCGCCGCCGTGGAACGCTACTGAGACGGGCGAGACATCGCTGTTTCCTAGCACTTGTGTGCATCAGTTGGCGATTTATGGGGGCTGGCTGTGGCGTCGATGCCGTCTGTCAGATTCTGTTTGCAATGGTTTGTAATACTGGCTGCGAACCGTTGGGCCACGGCGATGCGCAGACATCGACCCAAGCCGCAGCCTAGGCTGCGAGCAAGGCTTGAGGGCGGGAGTGGAGGGCGAGTGCGTGATGTCCGCGCGCTCAGACCGTCTTGAAAGGGTAGTCATGGCTTTTACGTCTCCCCACACTTCGTCTCCCGCGCGAGCTGCCACCGTGCCGGAGCCCGCTCCGGCGGTGTACTGGAAGATGGCCATGCCAGGCCTGTTCGGCTTGGGCTTGCTGGCGCTGGTACTCGGCCTGTCCCAGCCCGCTCAAGCCCAGGAGTTTGATTTCAAGGGCTTCGGTACCCTGGCTGTGGGTGCCGTGCAAAGCGGCTCGCGGCAAACCCAGCTGATGGGGCGTTTTGACTGCCCTTGCGCGATCGCCGATTACGGACATGGCGGCCTTTACAGCAAGTCCTGGAGTGCCTCGCCCGAGTCCAAGCTTGGCTTGCAAAGCACCTGGAAGCTCGACCCGCAATGGTCGGCCACGGGACAGGTGGTGGTGCGCGATGTCGATGGCCTGAAGGCCGGCCTGGAATGGGCCTATCTGAGCTATTCGCCCAACAGCAGCTGGACCTTGCAGGCCGGTCGCAAGCGCCTGCCCCTGTTCTACTACTCAGACTTCCAGGATGTCGGCTATGCCTACAACTGGATCCGCCCGCCGCAAGATGTTTACGGCTGGGAAGCGATCAATTTCAATGGCTTCACTGCTGCTTACAACACGCAAATGGGTGACTGGTCGCTGCGCGGCAGCGCGTTCGCCGGCCGCGAGGCGACCAAGGACAACGACGCTGCCAAGATCTATTACGACAGTCGCCAGGACATCACCTGGAAGGGCATCATCGGTGCCGACTTGGAACTGGCCAATGACTGGCTGACCCTGCGCTTCAACCTGATCAAGAACAAGGTCGACCAATGGGACTACAGCAGCGGCACGCGCGAGCAGGCGACGCGCGCCCAGGCCCAGTTGATCTATGGTGTGGCCGCCAATATCGACTGGCAGGACTGGCTGCTGCGCTCGGAGTACAGCATTTTTGACCGCTCCGATTTTTCCTACAAAGCCAATGGTGTGGCCCTGGCCGTGGGCTATCGCATCGGTAAGTTCACGCCCATGTTGACCGTGGGTCGCTACCGCGAAACCAACCGCTGGGCGCCTGACACCGTGCAGCGCGATGACACCCTGAGCCTGTCGCTGCGATACGAATTGGGCCGTGCCACGGCGCTCAAATTGCAGTGGGACCGCTTCAAGGACAAATCGGGCCCAGCGCTCGATTTCGTCGGCAACTCCAAGCTGCTCACACTCTCGCTCGACACCGTGTTCTGAGCCTGCCCCGATTCACTTTGCCGGAGAACAATCATGACAAACACCGTCCTGACACGCACCGCCACACGCACCATCGCCGGCCTGCTTTTGAGCTTCAGCCTGGCGAGCGCCTGGGCCGAGATGGTCATCATCGTCAACCCCAAGAACCCGGTCGCCAATATGAGCGCCGAGCAGGTCAGCGCGCTGTTCCTGGGCAAGTCCAGCGTCATGCCTTCGGGCGCAACCGCCGCACCGGTGGATCAGCAGGAGGCCGGGCCGCTGTACGAGGAGTTCTATGCCAAGGTGGCCGGCAAATCGAGCTCCCAGGTCAAGGCCGCCTGGTCGCGCCTGACCTTCTCCGGCAAGGGCACGCCGCCACGCGCCATGACCAGTTCCGTTGAAATCCGCAAGTTCGTGGCGAGCAATGTCGACGCCATCGGCTACATCGAGAAATCGGCCGTCGACGCCAGCGTCAAGGTGGTGCTGTCCGTCAACTGAGCCGAGGCCGCAGCCCGCGCGGGTTCAGGCCGGGTCGGTCTTGCCTGTGACGTCCTCGCCCTCGTCTGCGCGGGCTTCTGAATCCAGCTCCAACTCGGGCTCCGACAGAGTGTCGCTGCCCGCATCCTCGCCCTGTGCCGCGGCTGCCAGTGCCGCGTCGCGTTCGGCCCGTGTGGCCGGGCCCTTGACCCGTTTCTTGCGTTCAGCCGCCTTGGCCAGGCGAGCGGCTTCGCGCTCGGCCGCCACGGCCGACCAGGCGAGAAACTCTTCCGGTGTTTCCAGCGAGATGGCGCCCAGCACCTTCTGCCGGAATTCGTACATCAGCACCTCGGCCGCCTTCTGCAGATTGACCCGGCCGCCGCTCAGCATGGCGCCGCGCTTGCGGCCGATTTCGGTCAGCAGCTCTTCGTCGTTCAGCCCGGCCAGCTCACCGAGCTTGTAGCGCGCCTTCAGCATGTCCAGATAGGCTGGATGGCGGCGCAGATAGTCGAGCAGCTCCAGCGCCACCTCGGCTTCGTCAAAAGCGTTGCGGCCGATGGCGCCGCTGGCAGCCAGGTTGTAGCCACTTTCTTCGATGGCGATCTTGGGCCAGAGCATGCCGGGCGTGTCGAAGAGGTAGAAGTCCTCGGCCAGCACGATCTTCTGCTCGATCTTGGTGATGCCGGGCTCGTCGCCGGTCTTGGCGCTGCGCTTGGAGACGAGGGTGTTGATCAGGGTGGACTTGCCGACATTGGGAATGCCACAGATCAGCACCCGCACCGGCTTGACCATGCCGCCGCGCAGGGGGGCCAGTTCGCGGCAAGCCTTGATCAAGGCTTGGGCAGGCGCCTTGTTGCCGGCGTCCAGGCCAATGGCGCGGGTGTCGGGCAGGCTGTTGTAGTGGGCCAGCCAGAGCGCGGTGCGCGCCGGGTCGGCCAGGTCTTGCTTGTTGAGCAGCTTGAGCGTGGGCTTGCCGGCGGTCAGCTGGGCCAGCAGAGGGTTGGCGCTGGAGCCGGGCAGGCGTGCATCCAGCAACTCGATCACGACATCGAGCCCCGCCTTCATGCGATCGTTGATCGCATTGCGGGTGGAATTCATGTGCCCGGGGAACCAGTTGATGGCCATGCTTGTCTTGTGCTCGCGATCGTGAAGGGCTTGCGCCGAAGCGGCTATTGTCGCCCGGCAGCTCTCTTTGCTGGCTCTGCTTGGCGCCGAGCCGCGTGTGGACGGGGTTCGGCACCGCACCGACGCCCGCGCCGCCGCCGTCAAGACTGGGCCGGCTTGCGGCAGAACTCAGGCCGCGCTCACCTCAGCTCTGGAACACTGCCATGAAGACTTTGACCCCAACCGAATTCGCGCCGGGCCGCGCCTCGGAAGTCCGGCGCGCCCTCAAGCCTTTGCCGCCCAAAGGCCGCAATCTGGCACAGCAGCAAGCCGACTTCACTGCCGAAGGCTCGCCGCCGCCAGCTTCGCCTCAGCCAGCCTCGCCCGCGCCACCACCGCCAACGCGCTCTTGATGCCGCAAACGTGTCGGCCAGGCCTCAGGGTGATGGTGGCACCGCCTCGGCTGCGCTGAGCTCCCGCAGGCAGGCCAGGCACAGACAGCTGCTGTACTGCGCCGCCAAGCGCTCGCGCAGGGCCGGGCTCAAGCGCAGCTCGAAGCAATCGCAGTGCGCGTCCTGCGCTCCGCAGTGGAAGCCGCCGCCGCAGCGCGGGCAAGAGTCGTCGAGCTGGGGCGCTTGTGCCGACGCGGTGGAGGCATTCATGCGAACAGCCCGGCATGCTGCTGGCGCAGCAGATTCTTTTGCACCTTGCCCATGGCATTGCGCGGCAGCTCGGGCGCCAGCAGGATCTGCTTGGGGACCTTGAAGCCAGCGATGCGGGCCTTGAGTGTGGCCGTGAGGGCCGCAGGCTCCAGGTTCGCTCCGGCCTTGGCGATCAGCACGGCCACCACGGCTTCGCCGAAGTCGGGGTGGGGCACGCCGATCACGGCCGACTCGGCCACGCCGGGCAGCTCGTTGAGAAAGCCTTCGATCTCGGCCGGGTAGACATTGAAGCCGCCACTGATGACCAGATCTTTGCTGCGACCGACGATCTTCACATAACCGTTTTCGTCCACGCATCCGACATCGCCAGTCTTGAACCAGCCGTCGGCCGTGAACTCCTCGCGTGTCTTTTCGGGCATGCGCCAGTAGCCGCCGAAGACATTGGGGCCGCGCACCTCGATCTGGCCGATTTCGCCGGTGGCGCAGTCACCGCCCTCGGCCGTGCGCACACGCAGGCTCACGCCGGGCAGGGCCGGCCCGACCGTGCCGCCGATGCGCGCGCCCTCTGCTGCGCGGCAGGGGTTGGACGTGAGCATCAGGGTCTCGCTCATGCCGTAGCGTTCCAGGATGGTGTGGCCGCTGCGGGCCTGCCAGTCGCGGTAGGTCTCGATCAGCAGTGGCGCCGAGCCGCTGATGAAAAGCCGCATCTGGCTGCAGGCCTCACGGTCCAGCCCAGGCTCAGCCAGCAGGCGCACATAGAGCGTGGGCACGCCCATGAAAACCGTGGCCTCGGGCAGGCGGCGCAGCACGGCGCGCGGCTCGAACTTGCTGAACCAGATCATGCGGCTGCCGTTCAGCAAAGCGCCATGCGAGGCGACGAAAAGGCCATGGACATGGAAGATGGGCAGGGCGTGGATCAGCACATCGCCGGGCTGCCAGTCCCAGAGGGCTTTCAAGGTCAGTGCATTGCTGAGCAGATTGCCGTGGCTGAGCATGGCGCCCTTGCTGCGCCCGGTGGTGCCGCTGGTGTAGAGGATGGCGGCCAGGTCCTCGCTGCGGCGCATGGCGGGCGAGTGCTGGTCGGACATGGCGGCGGCGCGGTCCAGCAGGGTGCCGCTGCGATCTTCGTTGAGGGTGAAGACGTTCTGCACGCCGGCCATGAAGGCCAGCTTGCTGGCCCAGCCGAAGTTCTTGCCGGCGCAGACCAAGACGGCGGGCTCGGCGTCCTTGACGAAATAGTCCAGCTCAGCGGCCTGATAGGCCGGATTCAGCGGCAGGTAGACGAAGCCGGCGCGCAGCACGGCCAGGTAGAGCATCAGCGCTTCCACGCTCTTCTCGCAATGGGCGGCGATGCGGCTGCCCTCGGGCAGGTCCAGGCTCAGCAGCAGGGTCGCCAACATGGCGGTGCCACGATCTAGATCGTGCCAACTGTAGTGCAGGCCTTCGCCATCGGCGCATTCGATGGCACAGGCGTCCAGGTCGGAGGGGAAGGCGGCGCGCAAGGCGCAGAAGAGATTGGCAGAAGCACTCATGCCGGGATTGTCGATCAGCGCCAGTCGGTCGTCCGCGCCCCTCTGCACGGGCTGAATTCAGCCCAGGTGAAAATTACCATCGACGCTGCGGCGCATCGGTTTTTCAGCTGCTCAGGCTTGGCAGCACCAGCCAGCGACCCAGGCGCAAGCGCAAGGCGCTGAAATCCAGAGGCTTGGTCAGATGCTCGTCCATGCCTGCGGCCAGGCTGGCGGCGATATCGCTTTCCAGGGCATGGGCGGTCAGCGCCAGAATGGGGAAGTGCGGCAAGCTGCCGCTGGACTGCAGCAGGCGCAGGCGGCGCGTGCATTCCAGGCCGTCCATGCCCGGCATCTGGATGTCCATCAGCACCAGGTCCGGCGTGGCCTGATGGCAGGCGCTCAGGGCTTCCTGGCCATTGCTGGCCAGCAGGGCTTCAACGCCCATCAGGGCCAGGAATTCCAAGGCCACGACCTGGTTGATGTGGTTGTCCTCGACCAGAAGGACGCGGGGGCGCCGGTTCTGTTCGCCCGGCTCGGAGCCGGCCGGCGCCGCGGCCAGGCCCGGCGCAGGCGGCGGGCCTGGTTCTTGCGCGACCAAGCGCAACCAGTTGGCCCGGATGGCGCGCTCGAAACCCTGTGTGTTCATTTCCCGACCTCAACACTCTGCAAACATCAGCACTGCTGGGCCGACGGTGACCTTTGCCGATCACTCAGAGCCCTCCCTCGCGCAATTTATGACTTGTGCGCCTGCGCTCGCCAATCCCCGGGAAATTTCCAACTCCAAACGGTTTCTTGTGCGCTGGGCGACATTGTTGCTTGTGCGCAAGGCCAACGCAACGCGCGGGGGTGTCGCGTCGCCCTGGGGTTTCCCCGGGTGCGCATTCGGGGGGGCTTGACCTGCGCAGGCAAATTCGCACGTGCCCGGGTGAGAGACCTGCTGACACCATTGGGTAGGCACGCTCCCTAGAATGCCTGCTCCCAGCGCAGCAGCAGGCACTCTCCATGTCCGAAGGCACCATCCGCATCCGCGGCGCCCGTCAACACAATCTCAAGAACATCGATCTGGATTTGCACACGGGCGAGCTGACCGTCGTGACCGGCCCCAGCGGCTCGGGCAAGTCCAGCCTGGTGTTCGACACCCTGTATGCCGAAGGCCAGCGACGCTATGTCGAGACCTTCTCGGCCTACGCCCGCCAGTTCCTGGACCGCATGGACCGCCCGGCGGTGGACAAGGTCGAGGGCGTGCCGCCGGCGATTGCCATCGACCAGACCAACCCGGTGCGCACCAGCCGCTCCACGGTCGGCACCATGACCGAGCTGAACGACCACCTCAAGCTCTTGTTCGCCCGCTCGGCCCAGCTCTTCGACAAGAAGACCGCGCAGGCGGTGCGCCACGACACGGCGCAGACGATTTATCTGGAGCTGCTGGAGCGCACCAAGGAGCAAGACCCACGCATCGTGCTGACCTTCCCGGTCGAGCTGCCGGCCACGACCAGCAGCGAGGAAGTGACGCAGTGGCTGTCGGCCAGCGGTTTCACGCGCGTGCAAGCCGAGCGCGAGGTGGCCACGCCCACCGGCCCGCGCAAGCTGCTCGATGTGGTGGCGGACCGGTTTCGCCTGCAGGGCGCCGACAAGCAGCGGGCGATGGAAGCGATCGAACTGTGTCTCAAGCGCGGATCGGGTCGATTGAATGTGTATGTCTTGCCCGCAACTCCTGGCCCCTCGCCTGCGGGTACGCAGGCGGTCCCCCAAGGGGACGCGGCCGTTCTTGGGAGCGGCCCGGCGAACGGCCAGGACGGTGACGCCGTCCTGTGGCGTTACTCCACCGGCCTGCATTGCCCTGACAGCGATCTGCGCTACCAGGAGCCACAGCCGCCGCTGTTCTCCTTCAACTCCGCCATGGGCGCTTGCGAGACCTGCCGCGGCTTCGGCCGCGTCATCGGCGTGGACCTGGGCCTGGTGATTCCGGATGCGAAGAAGACGCTGCGCAATGGCGCGATCAAGACCTTGTCCACCCCGGCTTGGAAAGACAGCCAGGACGACCTGCTCAAGTACGCCGGCGACGCCGGCATTCCCCGCGACACGCCCTGGAGCCAGCTCTCGCAGGCGCAGCGCGACTGGGTGATCCACGGCTCTCCGAACTGGACCGGCAACTGGAACAAGCAGTGGTACGGGGTCATGCGCTTCTTCGAGTACCTGGAGAGCAAGGCCTACAAGATGCACATCCGGGTGCTGCTGTCCAAGTACCGCAGCTACACCACCTGCGGCACCTGCGATGGCGCCCGGCTCAAGACCGAGGCCCTGCTCTGGCGCGTCGGCTCCAAGGAATTGGCCGATTCCCTGCTGCCCCCGGCTCAGCGCCTGATGCCCAAGGGCGTGGATTGGAATCGCGCCCAGCTGGAAGCCCTGCCGGGCCTGGCCTTGCATGATTTGATGCAGCTGCCCATCCACCGCCTGCGCAGCTTCCTGGACCAGCTGCAGCTGCCCAGCAGCCTGCTCGACGATGCCCTCAAGCTGCTGCTGGAGGAGATCCGCAACCGGCTCAAATACCTCTGCGATGTCGGCATCGGCTACCTCACGCTGGACCGCCAGAGCCGCACGCTCAGCGGCGGCGAGGTGCAGCGCATCAACCTGACCACGGCCCTGGGCACCTCGCTGGTGAACACGCTGTTTGTGCTGGACGAGCCCAGCATTGGCCTGCACCCGCGCGATATGAACCGCATCGTCCAGGCCATGCACCGCCTGCGCGATGCCGGCAACACCTTGGTGGTGGTGGAGCATGACCCGGCCGTGATGCTGGCGGCCGACCGCCTGATCGATATGGGCCCAGGCCCGGGCGAGAAGGGCGGGCAGATCGTCTTTGACGGCACGCCGGAAGCCATCCGCGCGGCCGACACCTTGACCGGCGCCTACCTCGGCTCGCGCAAATTCGTCGGCATGGGCCTGAAGCGCCCGGTTGAGGCGAGCACGCCCAAGCTGATTCTGGAGGGCGTGCGGGAGCACAACCTCCGCAACGTCAGCGTCGAGTTCCCGCTGCAGCGCATGGTGGTGGTGACCGGCGTGTCGGGCTCGGGCAAGAGCACGCTGATGCAGGATGTGCTGTACCCGGCCCTGGCCCGCCACTTCGGCCAGGCCACCGAGACGCCGGGCCAGCATGATCGCCTGCTCGGCGCCGATTGGCTGTCCGATGCGGTGTTTGTGGACCAATCGCCGATCGGCAAGACCGCGCGCTCCAACCCGGCCTCCTACGTCGGCGCTTTCGATGAGCTGCGCAAGCTGTTTGCCGCCACACCGCTCGCAGCCGAGCGCAGCTACACCGCCGGCATGTTCAGCTTCAACGCCGGCGATGGCCGCTGCCCGACCTGCGGCGGCTCGGGCTTTGAGCATGTGGAGATGCAGTTCCTGTCGGATGTGTACCTGCGCTGCCCAGACTGCGACGGCCGCCGCTACCGCGCCGAGATGCTCGATGTGAAGCTGCAGCGACCCTGCCCGGCGCCGGGCCGCCCCAAGGCGGGCGGGGGCTCCCTCGGGGAGCTGTCGCCGGAGGCGACTGAGGGTCAACAGCTCATGCGCGAGATGAGCGTGGCCGACGTGCTGGAGCTGACGGTGAGCGAGGCGGTGCGCCTGTTCAAGGACGACCGCGAGGTGCTGGCCAAGCTGCAGCCCATCATCGATGTGGGCCTGGAATACTTGAAGCTGGGCCAGCCCGTGCCCACGCTCTCGGGCGGCGAGGCACAGCGGCTCAAGCTGGCCGGCTTCCTGGCCGAGGCGGCGAGCAAGCCCCGCCAGGCCGTGGCCAAGAAGGGCACGCTCTTCATGTTCGATGAGCCCACCACCGGCCTGCATTTCGACGACATCGCCAAGCTGATGCGCGCGCTGCGCAAGCTGCTGGCCATCGGCCATTCGCTGATCCTGATCGAGCACAACCTCGATGTGATCCGCGCGGCCGACTGGCTGATCGACCTCGGTCCCGAGGGTGGCGAAGGCGGCGGGGAGCTGGTCTGCGTGGGCACACCGGAGGAGGTCAAGGAGCACCCGACTTCGCACACCGCCCTGGCCCTGCGCGAGTACTCGGCGCAGATGGACCGCCCCGCCATGAAGGTGGAAGAGGGCCGGCCGCTGCAAAGCCTGATCCGCGCGCGCCGCCAGTCGGCCCATCTGGACAACAACATCCAGATCGTCAACGCCAAGGAACACAACCTCAAGTCGGTCAACGTCAACATCCCGCGTGGCAAGTTCAATGTGATCACCGGCGTCTCGGGTTCGGGCAAATCGACCCTGGCGTTTGACATCCTGTTCAACGAGGGCCAGCGGCGCTATCTCGAATCGCTCAATGCCTACGCCCGATCCATCGTGCAGCCGGCCGGCCGGCCCGAGGTCGATGCGGTCTGGGGCATTCCGCCCACGGTGGCCATCGAGCAACGCCTGAGCCGCGGCGGCCGCAAGAGCACGGTGGCCACCACCACCGAGGTCTGGCATTTCCTGCGCTTGCTCTATGTGAAGCTGGGTGTGCAGCACTGCGTGCACGACGGCACGCCGGTGCGGCCGCAGAGCGTCGAGTCCATCGCCGCCCAGCTGCTGCGCGATCACAAAGGCCAGCATGTGGGCCTGCTGGCGCCCCTGGTGGTCAACCGCAAGGGCCTTTACACCGACCTGGCCAAATGGGCCAAAGGCCGCGGCTACACCCATCTGCGCGTGGACGGCGAGTTCACGCCGACCGCGCCCTGGCCGCGCCTGGACCGCTTCAAGGAGCACACGCTGGAGCTGCCGGTCGGCGACCTCATCATCAGCTTGGACAAAGAGGCCGAGCTGCGCGAGCTGCTGGCCAAAGCCCTGGACTTCGGCAAGGGCGTGTTGCACCTGCTGACCCCGCTGGACGGCCTGCACGAGGCCATCGCTTCCGGCCGCTCGACCGTGGGTCTGGGCACGGTCAAGGTCTTCAGCACCAAGCGCGCCTGCCCGACCTGTGGCACGAGTTACGGTGAGCTGGACCCGCGCATGTTCAGCTACAACAGCAAGCATGGCTGGTGCAACAGCTGCGTGGGTACAGGTCTTGCCCTGACGCGCGAACAGCGCAAGGCGCTGGACGACTCGGTCGTCGATGACAAAGGCGGCCGCGAGCAGAGCTTTGCCGGCCAGGAGGTGGACATTGAAGGCCTGGCCGACCAGCCCTGTGGCGATTGCCACGGTTCGCGGCTGAACCCCTCGGCGCGTGCCGTAACCTTTGAGTCCCAGGCCATCAGCACGGTGGCGTCCTGGAGCGTCAAGCAGGCGCGCGCCTGGGTGGACGGCCTGGAGCTGCTGGGCCGCGATGCCGAGATTGCCCGCGATGTGGTCAGCGAGATCCAGGGTCGCCTGGAGTTCCTGGAGGAGGTGGGCTTGGGCTATCTGACCCTGGACCGCGCGGCGCCCACGCTCTCGGGCGGCGAGGCGCAGCGCATCCGCCTGGCGGCGCAGTTAGGCTCGAACCTGCAAGGCGTGTGCTATGTGTTGGACGAGCCGACCATCGGCCTGCATCCGCGCGACAACCAGATCCTGCTCAAGGCCCTGGGCCGGCTCAGCGATCTGGGCAACACCCTGGTGGTCGTGGAGCACGACGAGGACACCATCCGCCGCGCCGACCACATCATCGACATCGGCCCCGGCGCCGGCAAACGCGGCGGCCATGTGGTGGCCCAGGGTACGGCGGCTGATCTGGCCCTGCAGGCCGATTCGGTCACCGGCCGCTTCCTGGCGCATCCGCTGATTCACCCACTGCAAGCGCGGCGCGAGATGCTGGACGACGCCCCGCGCCTGCGCGTGCTCGACGCCACCCTGCACAACTTGCAAAAGGTGAACATCGATGTGCCCCTGCACCGCCTGGTTGCGGTGACCGGTGTGTCGGGTTCGGGCAAGTCCACGCTCGCGCGCGATGTGCTGCTGGCCAATATGGCGGTGGCCGTGCCTTTGAGAAAGGCCCCAGCCCACTGGATCGGCTGTGCCGGCATCGAAGGCCATGAGAAGGTGGATCGCGTGCTGGAAGTCGACCAAACCCCCATCGGCAAAACTCCGCGCAGCTGCCCGGCCACTTACATCGGCTTCTGGGACGCCATCCGCAAGCTCTTTGCCGAGACGCTGGAGAGCAAGGCGCGAGGCTATGCGCCGAATCGCTTCAGCTTCAACACCGGCGAGGGCCGCTGCCCCGGCTGCGAAGGCCAGGGCATGCGCACCATCGAGATGAGCTTCCTGCCCGATGTGAAGGTGCTCTGCGACCAATGCCATGGCCAGCGCTTCAATCCGGAGACTTTGGGCGTCAGCTGGCGTGGCAAGAGCATTGGCGATGTGCTGGCCATGGAGGTGGACGAGGCGGTGGAGTTCTTCGCTGCCATGCCCGCCATCGGCCACCCGCTCAAGCTCTTGCAGGATGTGGGCCTGGGCTATCTGACCTTGGGCCAGCCTTCACCGACCCTGTCGGGCGGTGAGGCGCAGCGCATCAAGCTGGTGTCCGAGCTGGTCAAGGTGCGCGACGAAGTGGGCCGCCGCGGCCAGAAGGCGCCGCACACGCTTTATGTGCTGGACGAGCCGACCGTGGGCCTGCACATGGCCGATGTCGAGCGCCTGATCCGCGTGCTGCACCGCCTGGTGGCCGGCGGCCACTCGGTGGTGGTCATCGAACACGATCTCGATGTGATCGCCGAAGCCGACTGGGTCATCGACCTGGGCCCCGACGGCGGCACGGCCGGCGGCGAGGTGGTGGTGGCCGGCACGCCGGAGCAGGTGGTGGCCAAGGGCTCGCACACGGGGCAGGCGCTGCGGCCGGTTTTGGGGCGCGTGGCGGCTTGAGCTGAGCGCCCCAGAGTGCCGTGAGGGGCGCGTGAGCCTCACCGCCTCGCCCCCCTCAGCTCGGTGGTTTGTCACGCCTTCGTCATGCAGTGAGCCTAGTCTCCGCGGCTTATCGTGACTTATTGCATGCTTGTTGTGCGCGGTCGACTTCTGTCTGCCTGCGCGCCGAGCCGCCCACCCACCATGCCGACTCCGCTTTTCACCTTGCGCACCCTGTCCGCGGCCGCCTTGCTGGCTGCTGCTTCGCTGTCGGCCCAGGCCGCACCGAGCTTCGTCAACGGCCTGGCGCTCGATGGCGCGGCCCTGGATCTGTCCGGCGGCAGCAGCGTCAACAATGGCCGCCTCGGCTATTTCTCCGACATCTACTACGACAGCAACCGCAATGAATGGTGGGGCCTGTCGGACCGCGGCCCGGGCGGCGGCACGCTGAACTACAACACCCGCGTTCAGCGCTTCACGCTCGATGTGGACTTCAACACCGGCGCGATCAGCAACTTCAAGATCGCCGAGACCGTGGTATTCCAGAGCGCCGGCCAGGGCCTGAACGGCCTGGCGCCCAACCCTAAGAATCAGCTGGGTCTGGCTTTTGACCCAGAAGGCGTGGTCATCAACCCGCGCACCGGCACCTTCCTGATCTCGGATGAATACGGCCCCTCGGTGCGCGAGTTCAGCCGCAGCGGCGAGCTGATCCGCAGCTTCAGCACGCCGGCCAACCTCGTGCCGCGCAATGCCGCCACCGGCGTGGCCAACTATGCCGACGACACCGGCAACACCGCCGGCAAGCGCACCAACCGCGGTTTCGAAGGCCTGGCCATCAGCCCGGACGGCAAGTACGCCTATGCCATGCTGCAAAGCGCCATGCTGGATGAAGGCGGCGGCAATGGCTCGGTCAACCGCATCGTCAAGTTCGACATCAGCACCGGCGATGCCGTGGCCCAGTACGCCTACCAGATGAAGCGCAGCGGCCAGGGCCAGGGCATCTCAGCCCTGGTGGCGATCAACGACCATGAGTTCTATGTGCTGGAGCGCAACAACCGCGGCGTCGGTGTCGGCGCCGAGTTCGCCACGGCCGACAAAGAGGTCTACCGCATCGACCTGACGGGCGCCACCGATGTCTCTGGGCTGAACCTCAGCACCGGCAGCTACACCATGGTCAGCAAGTCCGGCCAGATCCTCGACCTGGACGCCAACACCTTGGTCGAGCTGGGTGGCAAGTCGCCCGAGAAATGGGAAGGCCTGGCCATCGGACCCAAGCTGGCCAACGGCAAGTACCTGATCCTGGCCGGCACCGACAACGACTACAGCGTGACTCAGAACGCCGGCGGCGAGCAGTTCGACGTCTATTTCCGTTTCACGGATGCCAACCCTTATGCGAGCTCGATCCAATGCCCGCTGGGCACGGTGATCGGCTGCACGGGCGCGGCCAGCACCGTGCCGCAGGATGGCAGCTATCGCCTGCTGCCTGGTGTGCTGCATGCCTACACCATCAGCGAGAGCGAGCTGGGCAACTACACCGCCCCGGTGCCCGAGCCGAGCAGCTGGGCCCTGATGGCCGGCGGCCTGCTGGCCTTGGGCGGCCTGGCGCGCCGCCGGGGTCTGGCCAAGGACTGAGCGAGAGAGCGAGAGCGAAGAACGAGGGACAAAGTGAACGGGCTCTGGACGATGGTCCAGAGCCCGTTTCTCTTGGCTGTGGCCGCGCCCGGCTCTGGGGGCTCAGTTCGGGCCGCGTGCCAGCGAGGCGGGGTCAGCGGCAAGCGCCGCTGGGTGCGCTGAGCCGCGGGCCGCGCGCGGCTGCCATTGCCCGCGCCGGATGGCCAGGGTCAGCAGGGCTGCGCCGACCGAGAGGCAGAGCAGGGCGGCGGGCACCGAGGCCTCCATGCCGTGGACCCCACCGGTCAGCCAGGCCGGGCCGTCGATGCTGGCTTGCAGCCAGCCCACGCGCTTCAAGGCCAGGGTGGCGTCGGCCGAGAAGACGCCCATCTGCACAAAGTTCCAGCCGATGTGCAGGCCCAGGCAAAGCCACAAGCGGCGCGTCAGCAGATAGGCCGCACCAAACAGCAGGCCGCCTTCCAGGCCCAGCAGCAAGGTGCTGGCCACCGTGGCCGGCCCCATGCCCAGATGGGCCAGGCCGAACAGCAGGGACGAGATGAACAAGCCCCAGCCCGTGCCCAGCCAGCGCTCCATCAGGCGCAACACGATCAGGCGGAACAAGATCTCTTCCAGCGCTGCCAGGCTGATCACCAAGGGCAGCAGGGCCACAGCGTGGCCGGGGCCGTTGACCGCCAGGACCTGGTAAGCGCCGCCCCAGGCCATGGCGCCCACGCCCAGGGCCACCATCAGGCCGCCGATCAGCAGTCCCAGGCCGGTCTCGCGTGCGGCATCCGTCAGACCCAGCTCATGCACGGGCCGCCGCTCGCGCCAGCGCACCCAGAGCACATAGCCCAGCAGCAGGGCCAGGATGCGCAGGCCGTTGCGGGCATCCATCCAGGCCTCGCCGCTCAGCAAGGTCTGGCTCAAGCCATTGGCGATCACGGATGGGCCGGCCAGGCAGAGCAGGGCGCAGGCGGTTTCGGTGGTGCCTTGGCGCAGTTTCTTGAGCGTCGTGCTGCGGTGGCTCATCGTCTCTCTCCTCTGTTGTAGGTCTGGAGAGGACTGTGCCAAGCCACGCTCAGGGCGGCGAGCGGCGCGCGACAGACCGAAGCGCTGCGGTCATGAGCCGCAATTTTTAAGCGCCACTCCGCTCAGTGCAGATCACGCCGTTTCTTCGGATCGAACTGTTTTGGGCGGTAGACATTGCCGTCGCGCTCCACCTCATCGCGGGCCTTGGCGCGGCGGATCAGCTCGGCCGCTTCCGCTGCGGCCTGTTTGCTGTGCTGGCGGTGGCGGCGCCAATGGCGCAGCTGTGAGCCCAGCTCGCGCAGGTGCAGCCATGCGCGGCGCAGCGCGGCATCCACCTGGCGCTGGCGCGCGGCCGGCAGGGCCATGCGCAGGGCCAGCAAGAGGCAGGTCAGCAGACCGAGGGCGGCAAAGACGTTGGCAATCATGATTCCTGGAGTTTCGCGCAAGTGCCGCCACGCGAACATGCGAATTGCAAGTCTTTCTAGAATGCCCGCTGCCCTGAACCGGGGCGTGTGCGGAGACTGGATTGTTCAAAAATCAACCTTCAAGACTGGCAGGCACGAGCTGCCTGCTGGCGGCCCTGCTCAGCGCAGCGAGCTTTTCCTTCACGGCGACGGCCGCGCCCAGCGCGGCAACTGCCACCGCTTCGCCCCTGAGCCTGGAGCAGGTGTTCCGCGCCGAGCCCTACCGGGGCGAGAACGCGCGCGAGCCCAAGTTCAGCCGCAGCGGCCGCTATCTGGCCTATCTGTGGAACCCGTTTGGCGAGCCGGGCACCGATCTCTATGTGCACGACAGCAAGACCGGCAAGAGCCTGCGCCTGACTTCGCCTGCCCTCATGGCCGCCTTCGACGCGCCCGAGGATTTGCAGCGCTTTGACCAAAAGCTGCAGCAAAAGCGCAGCGAGACCGCTGAGCGCCAGGCCCGCGAAGTGGCCCAAGCCGCCTATCTGCGCGGCGAAAACGTGGACCTGGGCCAGTGGGAAGCCGCCCAGCTGGAGCTGGTGAAGAAGGAATCCGCCGCCAAGAAGGCCAAGGACGAGGCCCAGAAGGCCGCCGACAAGGCCGAGGCAGAAGCCGAGAAGAAGGCCGCGGCCGCACTGGAGGCCAAGCGCAGCGGCAAGCCCGTGCCTGCCGCGGCAGAGGCCGCGGCTTCAGCGGCCTCGGCGCCCAGTGCCACAGCCAAGGCCGAGACCAAGCCTGAAGCCAAGGTTGAAAAGGACAAGGAACTCTGGGAATGGCGCGACGAGCTGAAGAAAAAGCAGCTGCGCGACAAGCTCAAGCCCAGTGACCTCTATCCCGGCGTGACGCAGATCGTCTGGGCCAACAAGGCCGATGAGCTGATCCTGCAGTACCGCGGCGCTCTGTTCCGCTGGGTCGCCGGTGACAGCAAGCTGCAGCCCCTGCTGGACCTGCAACGCAATCTGCGCGTGGTGGCCTACACCGCTGATGACACAGGTTATGTGTTCATGGACGACAAGCGCGTGCTGCGAGCCCGCTTCAGCCAGGGTGGCGTGCAGGTGCTCAACCGCGAGCTGATCCACCCCGATGACGCGGACAAGAAGTACACCATCGAATCGACCACGCTGAGTGAAGACAGCCGCTGGATGGCCTTGATCGGCCGCGCGCCCAGCAAGCCGGCCGGCGATGACGGCAAGCCCGTGCCCGAGCCCACCGGCCGTCAGGTCGAGATCATGGGCTACAACGAGCGCTTCGCCAAAGCCAAGAAGGTGGACCGCGAAGTCTCCGACGACAAGCTGGTCATCAAACCGCTGGCGCTCTACATCCGCAAGGTGCCCGCCGCTGGCGAAGCGCCGGCCAAGCAATCGGCGCCCGTGTTCACCCATGCCGGTGGCGATGTCTGGTTCGAGATCAGCCCCATTGCCTGGGCGCGTGACGGCAGCCGCTATGCCTTCAGCACTTGGGAGCGCGAGAAAGAACTGCTGCGTGTCTACGTGGGCAGCGCGGACGAGAGCGCCAAGCCCGAGATGGTGCTGGAGCGCCGCGGCGACGTCGGCCACGAGGTGGTGAACGTGGTGCGCCCGCGCTTCACGCCCGACGGCAAGCAGCTGGTGCTGGTGCTGGACGAAGCCGGCTTCCGCCAGCCCTATGCCTGGGACCTGGCCGCACGCAGCCTGCGCCCCCTGCTCAAGGGTGAGTTCGAGGCCCATCAAGTGCTGGGCTTCACGCCCGACAGCAAGAGCATGTTCGTGGCGGCCAACAAGGACGATCTGGCCAGCATGAACCTGTTCCGCGTCAGCATGGCCGATGGCAGCATGCAGGCCCTGGGCTCGCCGGGCGAGTACCACCGCAATGCCGTGGTTTCGTACGACGGCCAGTGGCTGGCGGCCAATGCCGGCAACTGGGTTGCGCGCCCCGAGCTCAAGCTGATCGAGGCCGGCTCCAAGCCCACGCTCAAGACCCTGACCGACAGCCATGACAAGGCCTGGAGCCAGGTCGATGTGCTGCGCCCCGAGCGCTTCAGTTTCAAGAACCGCCATGGCGACAGCATCCCGGCTTATGTCTTCAAGCCGCAGGGTTGGAAGGCTTCCGACAAGCGTCCGGCCGTGGTCTATATCTACGGCGGCCCGCTGAACGACCGCCACTCGGTCGAGAGCGACAGCTTCCAGCCCAGCGCCTACGTCTTCGCCATGTACATGGCGGCCAAGCATGGCTATGTGATGGTGACCATCGACTCGCGCGGCCACAGCAACTACGGCCGCCGCTTCTCGGATGCCAACTGGGAGCAGGCCGGCCTGCCGCAGACCGAGGACCTGGAAGACCTGCACACGCTGATGAGCAAGGACTTCGGCATTGACCCTGCGCGGGTGGGCCTGAACGGCTGGAGCTTCGGTGGCTTCCAGACCCAGTACACGATGTACAGCAAGCCCGATCTGTTCGCCGCCGGCATCGCCGGTGCCGGCCCGACCGAATGGGAGAACTACAACAGCTGGTACAGCGGCCGCACCATCGGCAAGGTGGATCGCAGCAAGCCCGTGCTGCGCAAGTACTCGCTGATCCCCATGGCCAAGGGCCTGCGCAAGCCCTTGCTGCTGGTGCACGGCATGATGGACCCGAACGTGCTCTACCAGGACACGGTCAACGTCTACCGCGCCCTGCTCGAGACCGGCAAGGAAGGCCTGGTCGACCTCTTCCTCGATCCCGAGGGCGAGCACGGCATGGGCGGCGCCGTCAAGACCGTCGGCTGGCACCGCAAGTACGAAGCCTTCTGGCTGCAGCATCTGGGCCGCACCGCGCCCTGATCGCGTGATTGCCTGGCGGCCGTCGTGATGGCCGCTGTAGAAGACTCAAAGGGCTTGCCAGTTGGCAAGCCCTTCGTTTTTGAGCGGAGTCCCGAACATTCAGAATGAGCGGCAGGTACCGGCACGGAGCCGTCGTTCGCGGAGAAGTTTCAGCACGCAGAGTTCGCAGAGTTCGCAGAGGACGCTGAGAACACAATCTCTCGCTCTTCTTCTCTCTCTGCGACCTCTGCGAACCTCCGCGCACTCTGCGTTCGTATTCAAATCTCAGCGAATGAGGGCTCTGTGCCGAAAGCTCGCCTTAGCGATGAGCCAGCTCAGGCCGCCTTCACCGGCAGGCAAAGCTCGCAGCTGAAGATGCCTGTATGCGGGTCATAGCCGGAGTCGGGCGGGTAATGCTCGAAGACCGGGCGGCCATCGATCTGCAGGCCGCTGGAGGGCAGCCAGCCGCGCAGCAGCTCGGTCCAGGCATGGGCAAAGTCCGGCAGAGTGCCGCGGAATGCGGCCACGGCGTAGCGACCGCCGGGCAGGTCCTGGATGTTGGCCGGGCTGCGGGCGATGAAGTCGGCATCGACCTCGACGCACGCG
Organism: Kinneretia sp. DJ1R-11; assembly: GCF_025717595.1. Lineage (NCBI taxonomy): Bacteria > Pseudomonadati > Pseudomonadota > Betaproteobacteria > Burkholderiales > Sphaerotilaceae > Roseateles > Kinneretia sp. DJ1R-11. Next base: position 25,065 of record NZ_JAJIRR010000001.1, on the reverse strand, counting down.
TCGTAGCGGCATTGCTCGGGCGCCGTGAGGCTGGGGTCGTCGCGGCCGATGCCGTAGCAGGCACGTTGTTCCAGGCCCTGGGCTTGCCGCCAGGGCAGCACGGTGTTCATCCAGAACTCGTGGACGCTCTGGCCGTAGGGCCCGATGTGGCGGAGGTAGGCCACCCGGGTCGGGGGCAGTTGTTGGAGGCTGAGGTGCATATGGCTCTCTGAAGTGAAACAAGAGCCTGTATCTTCTTCAGCAAAGGCCGCGTCGGCCTGATCGAGATTGCGCTCTGTCTGATCCAGATTGCTCAGCAAGGCGGGTGGCGGGCGGTGGCGCAGGGCCTGTTGTTCGCGCGAGCAGGCCAGTTCGCGCGCCCAGCGCTGCGGGCTGTCCAGGCGCCAGGCGCTGGGTGTCTGGCCAAAGCGCAGTTTGAAGGCGCGCGCAAAGGCTTCGCTGGAGCCAAAACCCACGGTCAGGGCGACCTCGAGCACCGAGCGCGGCTCGGGCTGTGCCAGCATCAGGGCGGACACATCGAGGCGGCGGTGGCGCAGATAGTCGCCCAAGGTTTCGCCCATCCAGGCCGCGAACACGCGGTGGAAATGAAAGGGCGAGAAGTGCACGCGCTCGGCCAGGCTGCTCAGGTCGAGCGTTTGGTCGAGGTGCTGGTCGATGTGATCGAGCAGCGCATTCATGCGCTGCGCGTGGCGCAGCCGGTGGGCGGCGCTGGAATCGAGGGCCATGCCGCCGGAGCGCTGCTTCAGCCTTGGCGGGCCTTGCGCAGTTCCCAGAGCTTGAGCACGTTGTCGAGCACGGCGCGGCTGAGCGTGTCTTTTTGCTTCAGATCGGCCAGTTGAGCGCGCTGGGCTTCGCTGAGCGTGGACTCGTCACCGCCGAGCAGGGCGATGGGCGCCAGCAGCGGGCCGCTCACCGCGTCATCAAACAGCGGCGCCCAGGCTTCGGGAGCCAGGTCCACAGCGGTCAGGAAGCCGATCGCCCATTCCTCGGCATCGACCAGATCACCCTTGTCGTCTTCAGCGACGCTGAAGATCGGTTCCCAGAGCTCAGGCTTGGCATTGAGTTGCCATTCGATGGACTGCAGATGGCGCAGCACCAGCAAGGTCACGCGCTTGCGCTGCTTGCCGCTGACGAAGGGGTAGTTTTCGGACTTGCTGTCCGTTTCCAGGTCCTCGCCATCGCCGCCCCAGACCGTGGGCAGCCAATCGGCACCGGGCAGATCGGCCAGACTTTGCGGGCTCAGCAGCAGCCCGACCAGATAACCATCGAGCGCCTCGATGTTCATCGCAGCCTCGACCGGCAGCTTGATCAGCATGTCGTCCAGGGTGGACAGCTCCTCGTCGTTGAGGGGCAGATGGTCGGACTGGGGCTTGTATTGGGGATATTCCATGGCGCCATTGTCGCTGTTGCGCGCGCCTTGGGCCTGCGGGCCCGGGCGCGGGCCGCGAAATCAGAAGCGGCTGCGTGCCTTTTTGCCGTCGAACTCTTGCAGCTGGGTCTTGAGCAAGGCCATCAGCACGCGGGCATTGGCCTCGGTCAGCGCCAGGATGGTGCTGGGCTCGATTCCCTCGACGGCAGCCTTGGGGCTGACCAGGGCGTCGACCTTGAGCAGCATCTGGCCATGGATGTTGTTGGAGGCAGCCTTGAACTTCTGGATTTCGATGGTGTACGTCTTCATGGGGCGAATCCTACTCTGGGTGCGGGCAGGCAAGACCTGGCCCCGCTGTGCCGCAGGCCTGCGGCACAGCGGGAGTGAATGAACGACTATGCCAGCGTCTGGCTGCCCAGGCGAGCCTTGAGTTTGACGAAGGCGCTGTGCGCAGCCAGGCAAAGGGCGCCCGCCACCAGGCCGACCGCGCCGTCGAACAAGACCGGTCCCAGCCAGGACAGCGAGCCCATGGTCGTGGCCAGGCTTTCGCTGAGGTGGTGCAGGGCGGGCAGGCCGTGGCTGAGGATGCCGCCGCCGACCAGGAACATGGCCACCGTACCGGCCAAGGCCAGTGCCTTCATCAACCAGGGGGCTGCCGAGAGCAGCAGGCGACCCAGGCCTTGTTTGAAAGCGCCCGGGCGGCGGCTCAGGTAAAGGCCCGCGTCGTCGATCTTGACGATGCCAGCCACCAGACCATAGACCCCGATCGTCATCACCAGGGCGATGCCGCTGAGCACCATCAGCTGGGTGCTGAAGCTGGCGCCGGCCACTGTGCCCAGGGTGATGGCGATGATCTCGGCAGAGAGGATGAAGTCGGTCCGGATCGCGCCTTTGATCTTGTCGCGCTCGAAGGCCACCAAGTCCTGCTCCGGGTTCAGCGCGGCTTGGCTGAGGGCCTGGTGCTCGGCCTCGACCTCGGCCGGGCTGTGCAGAAATTTGTGCGCCAGCTTTTCGAAGCCCTCGAAGCAGAGGTAGGCGCCGCCCAGCATCAGCAGCGGCGTCACCGCCCAGGGGGCCCAGGCGCTGATGGCCAGCGCCGTCGGCACCAGGATGGCCTTGTTCAGGAAGGATCCCTTGGCCACAGCCCAGACCACGGGCAGCTCGCGTTCGGCCGAGACACCTGCCACCTGCTGCGCATTCAGTGCCAGGTCATCGCCGAGCACCCCGGTGGTTTTCTTGGCCGCAACTTTGGCCAGCAGGGCCACATCGTCGAGGATGGTGGCGATGTCGTCGATCAGAGCCAGAAGGCTGGAAGCGGCCATGGAGTTTCGGCAGGAGCAGAGTGGTGAAGTGCCGCTTTGTACCGCATTCGGCATGGCAAACTCACGACTCGTCCACCCAGACCGTCGCTCACCATGATCAAGAAGACCGCACTCCTCAGCAGCCTGGCCCTCAGCAGCTTGTGCTTCGCAGCGCCGGCGCTGGCGCAGACCAGCGCCCCGGCGCCGGCTGCCACGGTGGCCAAGCTGGTCTACAACGAGCTGGCCGACGCCCGCGCCGAGTTGAACCAGGCCCTGGCCACCGCCCAAGCCCAGCGCAAGAACGTGTTGCTGGTGTTTGGCGCCAACTGGTGCGGGGACTGCCTGGCCCTGGACCGCAAGATGAGCGCCGGCAGCCTGTCCGAGCATGTTGGCAAGCGCCTGGTGGTGCTCAAGGTCAACGTCGGCCGCTTCGACCGCAATGTCGATTTGGCAGCGCAGATCGGCGTCTCCCTCAAGAAGGGCATCCCGGCTGTGGCCGTGCTGGCCAATGACGGAAGCGTGCTCAAGGCCACCAACGGTGGCGAGCTGGCCGACGCCCGCAATATGGGCGACGAGGCCGTGCTCAAGGTTCTGGAAGGCCTGCACGGCAAGACCTGACCCCGGCTGGGCATGACCTGTCCCCGCTACAGGGGTCAAGCCTTGCCTTTTGCGCGCCGCGCATCTAAGTTGATGCATGGCCCGTCCTCCTCGCATCGAAATTCCCGGCGCTGCCTACCTGCTCAGCTCGCGCTGCGACCCAGGGGTTGCGGCCTGTGTTGATGACGCCGATCGGCGCGCGCTGCTGGCGCTGGTCGCTCAAACCATGCAGCGTTTCGATGCCCAGGTGCTGGCCTATTGCCTGCAGCCCGATCATTTCCAACTGCTGCTGTTCACCCGTCAGGCCAATCTCTCGCGCCTGATGCGCCATTTGAACGGCGTCTACACCCAGTACCACAACCGCCGCCATGGCAGCGAAGGGCCGCTGTTTCATGGCCGCTTCAAAGCTGTGCTGGTGGACCGAGAAGCCCATCTGCTCGACGCCTGCCGTTACCTCGAGCTGAGCCCTTTGCGCCTGGGTTTGGTGCGGGACTTGGCGGCCTGGCCTTGGTCGAGCTACCGCGCGCATGTCGGCCTGGAGCCGGCTCCGCCCTGGCTCGATGCCGACGGTCTGCACGCCTTTGTGCTGGGCCGCAGCCTGCGCGGCGCTCTGGACCGGCGGCGTGCAGCGGACCGTTATGCCGAGCTGGTGACCAGTGAGCCGGATCTGGACCTCTGGGCCGGCCGCTTGCGGCAGCAGATCTTTCTCGGCGATGCCGCTTTCGTCAAACGCATGAAGGCGGCCGCCAGAGCGGCGGCTGCGGCCCTTGCTGCCGCAAGCACGGCCGTCGGGGTGCCGCGTCAGGCCGCCCGGGCTCACCCCGGGCCTGGCATGGCCACCGAGGGCGCTGCTCGTACGGCTTGGGAAGAATGCCTGGCGGTCCACCCCAGCCGCGAGCAAGCGCTGTACAGCGCCCACACCGAGGGCGGCTGGTCCATGACGGCCCTGGCGGCCGAAGTCGGTCTCTCGGTGTCGCGTGTCAGCCGCCTGATCGCTGCGGTGGAGCGCGGCCGGATGCCTGGCTGAGGTGTCGGCTCTATCCCCGTCTGCTGTGGATAAGCACGTGGGCAAGGCGCCCATAGACGCGCCAAGTGCTTGATTGCAAAGGCTTTGTCTTGTTTTGCTGCAAATTGAGGCAGTCGCGCTTTGCGACCGGTTGGCGGCCGGCCTGATTCAGGGCTGTTGCTGTTCGCTCACCTGCTTGAGGCGAGCCAGGCCGGCCTCGAAGTCTTTACCGACCATGCCGTCGGCAAACAAGGCCAGCCAGCGGAACAAGGGGTTGCTGCCCATATCGCCATCCATGAGCCAGCTCAGCTCGGTGCCCCCATCCTTGGGGGACAAGCGCAGCTCGCCGGTCGAGGTGGTGCCGAAGTCCGGGAAGTAGAGCTCATAGGCGACGCGCTGGCTCGGCTCGGCTGCGGTGAAGCTCATCTTGCCGTCGCCCTCGGTCTTGCTCCGCCAGGCCCAGACGGCGCCCGCGCCCGACTCCGGGCCGCTGTAGTCGATCTGCATGGCTGGGTCGCGCTGGTTCCAGACGCTCCACAGCTTCCATTGGCGCGGGCTGGCCACCAGGGCATAGACCTTGTCGGGGCTGGCAGCGATCTGCACGCTGCGGCTGACATGGAACTTTGGGGACAGCAGCAGGCCGCCGATCAGCAGCAGCGCGAGCAGGCCGATCACAGCCATGGCAAGGAATTTGAGCACTCTCATGGTCAGGACTCCAAAGTGGCGGTTAAACACAAAAACACAAAAGGGCGCGGCACGGAGGTGCAGCGCCCTTGCGGGGAGGCTGATTGCGCTTCAGTGTGTCAGAGCTTGGCGCGGCGCGGCCAGCTCGGCGTCGACCCAGGCTTCCTGGCTCAACTCGCGGGCGGCGGCCAGTTGTTGGCAGAGTTCAAACACACCTAGGGTGTCGGCGCCCACAGCTTCGGGAACGGGGGCCGTGCTCACCTCGGCTGGCAGATCGGACAAAGCGCCTAGCAGTTGGAACAAGAGCTCCAGCGTGGGTTCGCCGTCTGCCTCCATCTGGCGGGCCAGGCCCAGACTGCGGCACAAGTACCAGCAGGCGCTGGCCGCGTCATCGCATTGGGCTTGGTAAAGGGCTTGGGTTTCCAGGGCCTGAGCGCGCGCTTGCTGCTCTTCGCGGGCCTGGATCTCGTCCAGCGTCTGCCAGGAACTGTCGATCACGAAAGCCTCTTCACCTCGGGTGCTCGCGGAGTTGGCCGGTGTGGAGTCGGCCAGACCTCGCCTGGATGCTGTGAGATTGCGCGCCATGATGTGCCCTTTGAGACTGCTGAAGGAACCCCTTGCGAAATCCTAGGCGCTGAGCCCGACTGGCGCGCCCCCGCAGACGGGGGTGCAACAGCAGGCGGAGCCAAGCCTGCGTGCGATTATCACGCCCGCTCGGCCGATCTCAGCGTTTCTTGAGCGGCCGGCTCCAGCCGGCGATGGCCACCTGTTTGCCGCGCGCCACACTCAGCTCGCCCGCCGCCACCGGCTTGGTGATGGTGGAGCCGCCGCCGATGGTGGCACCCGCACCAATTTCGACCGGCGCGATCAGCACGCAGTTGCTGCCCACATGGACATCGGCGCCGATCACGGTGCGGTGCTTGTTGGCGCCGTCGTAGTTGGCGGTGATGGAGCCGGCGCCGTAGTTGACGCGCTCGCCCACGGTGGCGTCGCCGAGATAGGCCAGGTGGTTGGCCTTGGCGCCCTTGGCCAGGGTGGAGTTTTTGACTTCGACGAAATTGCCGATGTGGACCTCGTCACCCAGGTCTGCGCCGGGGCGCAGGCGGGCGAAGGGGCCGATCAGGGCGCCAGCGCCGACCTGGGCGCCGCCGGCCTTCTCGCCGTCGATGTGGGTGAACTCATGGATGCGGGTGCCGGCGCCGATGCTGGCATTGCGGATCACGCAGTTGGCGCCGATGCGGACGTTGTCGCCGAGGATCACGGTGCCTTCGAACACGCAGTTGACGTCGATTTCCACGTCCTGGCCGCAGCTCAAGGAGCCGCGCACATCAAAGCGGCGCGGGTCGGCCAGGCGCACACCGGCTTCCAGCAGGGTTTCGGCTTGTTCCAACTGGAAACGACGCTCCAAGTCGGCCAACTGCACCGGGCTGTTGACGCCCAGCACCTCGGTCTCGTTCGGTGCGGCAATGCCCAGCACCGGCACGCCTTCGGCCACGGCCATGGCGACGATGTCGGTCAGGTAGTACTCGCCCTGGGCGTTTTCGTTCTTCAGCTGGCTGACCCAGCGTTTCAGCGCGCCGGTGGGGGCGGCCATCATGCCGGTGTAGCCCTCGCGGATGGTGCGCTGCTCAGCGCTGGCGTCTTTGTGTTCGACGATGGCCAGCACGTTGCCGTCCGCTTGGCCGCCCTGGCGCACGATGCGGCCGTAGCCGGTCGGGTCGCTCAGGTGGATGGTCAGCAGCACCAGGGCCTTGCCATCACAGGCTTGGACCAAAGCTTGTGCGGTGGCTTGCTTGATCAGGGGCACATCACCGTTCAGGATCAGGGTCGTGCCCTCGTCCTCGGGCAGGGCTGGCACGGCTTGCTGGATGGCATGGCCGGTGCCCAGTTGGGGCATCTGGCGCACGAACTGCACGCCCGGGCCGGCGACGGCGGCTTCCACCGCGTCCGCGCCATGGCCGGTGATGACCACATTGCGCTGGGCTTGCAGGCCCTGCGTCATGTCGAGCACATGGCGCAAGAGCGAGCGGCCGGCCAGCTTGTGCAAGACCTTGGGCAAGGCCGATTTCATGCGGGTGCCCTTGCCCGCGGCCATGATGACAATGTTCAGCGCCATGTGAATGCAAGCGGGGCGGTGACCGCCCCGTGAGGTTTCAGTGAAGCGCTGATTATCAGCCGGCCCGCATGACAGCCCGCTGGGGGCTTGCCATGAGTGGCCAGGCTCAGCGGGTTGGTTCAGCGGACGGCTTGCACCACCACTCGGTGCGGCTCGGGCCGCACTTTGGGGAAGTCGCTCAGCGCGGCTTCGAACAGGGCACCGGCCAGCTCGCTGGGGCCTTGGGTCATGCCTTCATTGCTGGCGCGGGCTTCGTAAAGCGGCTCGGCGCTCTGGCGGTCGCGCAGCAGCACGGCCACCGAGCGGTCGTAGCGGCGGTCCAGCATGTCCGAGGGGTGGTACATGCCGATGCGGCCCAGGCCGCCGTAGCGCCAGTGCGAGTAGCTGCCTTGCCAGCGCCACCACAGCGGGTCGTCCCAGGGCGCGCGGTCCTGGGCGTCCACGCGCATGCCCAGGGACACCAACACGTCGGCGTTTTTCGCGTCGGCGGCTTCGGTGAAGCCGGCCTTCAGCAAGGCCGCGCGAGCGCTGGCTTCGATGCGGGCCTGGTTGTCGGCGATGGCGCCCGCCTGGGCCTGCGAGGGCAGGCGCTCAAACGCAAAGCTGCCGGGCTTGCGGCTCTCGGGCCAACTGCCGAAGCTGGAAACTTCGCTGCTGATGCTGTAAGGGCCGCTGCAGGCACTCAGGCCCAGTGCGGCGACGGCGCCCAAGGCGGCCAAAAGGGAACGACGAGGAATGTGCATGGCGTGCTCCTAACGTATTGTTCTGATGGCTTTGATTGTGAACCGATTCCGCGCGCGCTTTGTGTCTCTTGTGTGGACGAAGCTTTACTGTTCTTGACGGTGGATGCTGATCACGGACGGGCCGGCGTTGGTTTGCGGCGTGCTGCAAGCCTCGTCCTCGTCGAAGGCGATGTCGCCGTTGGCGTCGGGCCGGCCGTTGGCCTTGAGGGTCTGGAAGGGGAAGAGGTCCCGGTCCATCATGTGCGAGGGCACGATATTGCCCATGGCGCTGAACATGTTCTCGATGCGACCAGGGAACTTCTTCTCCCAGTCGTTGATCATGGCCTTGACCTGTACGCGCTGCAGGTTCTCCTGGCTGCCGCAGAGGTTGCAGGGAATGATGGGAAATTCGCGATGGGCGGCCCAGCGCACCAGATCGGGTTCGGCCACATAGGCCAGGGGGCGAATCACCACATGCTTGCCGGTGTCGCTGACCAGTTTTGGCGGCATGCCTTTCATGCGCGCGCCGAAGAACATATTCAGCAGCAGGGTGACGATGATGTCGTCGCGGTGGTGGCCCAGGGCGATCTTGGTGGCGCCCAGCTCCTCCGCAACGCGGTAGAGGTTGCCGCGGCGCAGGCGCGAGCACAGGCTGCAGGTGGTTTTACCCTCCGGCACCAGGCGCTTGACGATGGAGTAGGTGTCCTGCTCCTCGATGTGGAAGGGAATGCCGCGCGACTTCAGGTATTCGGGCAACACATGCTCGGGGAAGCCGGGCTGCTTCTGGTCGAGGTTGACGGCGACGATGTCGAACTTGATCGGCGCGCGTTTCTGCATGTTCAGCAGGATGTCCAGCAGCGAATAGCTGTCCTTGCCGCCCGAGAGGCAGACCATGACCTTGTCGCCCTCTTCGATCATGTTGTAGTCGACGATGGCTTGGCCCACCTGGCGGTGCAGGCGCTTGGACAACTTGTTCAGCTCGACCGAGGTTTTTTTGTCCTTGGCGGCGCTGTCATCGCTGGCCGGAGCGGCGGCTTCCAGTTGGCTGGGCAGGTCGAGATTCAGGGTGGGTGCGTCTTGGGTGTTCAGCATGATGGTGTCTGTCCTTGTCACTGCGGCAGGCTGTGCTTTTGAGCGCCCCGCCAGGGGCTGCGATTGATCGAGTGGCGCCCATGGAGCTGGCTTTGCCGGGCCATCGGGCGCTGCCCCTTGAGGGGTGCGCGAAACGCGTCGGGGTGGTCCATCACCACTGGCCGCATTCGGCACTGATGGCGACCTGGCAGTCGGGGAAGATTTCGAGTTTGGTGACCTTGATGCGCACGCCGGCCACGCCGGGCAGCTTCATCAAGCGGGTGCAGAGTTTGCCCAGCAAGGCTTCCAGCAGGTCGGTGTGTTCGGCCGTGCATTCGTCGATGATGATGGTGCGCACGCGACGGTAGTCGAGCACATGGCCGATGTCGGCGTCGCGCGAGACGATCTGCTGAGCGCCGAGGTTGACTTCGGCATCGACCTGGATGGGCTGCGGGCCTTCGCGTTCGAAGTCCAACACGCCGAGGTTGGCGCCGAAGCGCAGGCCGGTGATGTGGATGATCTGGCGGTTGTTGCGGCGCATCGCCAGGCTGGGCTGGCCCTCGTGCAGTGGGCGCAAAAAGGCCTCGACGGCCTTGGCCGCCACGACACCGTCGCCCAGCGCGGTTTGCACGCAAGGGTGCTGGCGGCCGCTGGCATCGCCGGCCACGAACAGGCCCAGGGGCGCGAAGCGCGGCTCGTCTCGGAAGGGGTGAGACGGCGCCGTGATGCCGGCGCGCTGCAGCGCGTCACCCACCTGCAGCCAGGCGCTGGGTTCGGCCTCGAAGCCCAGCAGCACGGCCACATGCTCAAAGCGCTCCTCGCCAAAGGCTTGTGAATGCACGCTGACGCCAGCCTCGTCGGGCTGCAGGCGACTCGGCATCGGGCTGGGCAGGCGGGTGCGAATGGCGCCAGCCAGGCCCTGGATACGTTCCACCAGGCGCTGTTGGGCGCGCCAGTCGCTGCGCGACCAAAGTGTGACCTGGTGGCCGCGTGCCTGCAGGTAGAGCGCGTTCTCGGCCGCGTTGTCGCCGCCGCCCAGCAGCAGTATGCGCGCTGGAGCCAGCTGCTCGCGGCAGGCGGTCAGGCTCAGCGCGTCCAGCACGCGCGGGTGGGGCAAGGGCGTCGGGAAGAAGGCTTCCGGGCGCAGCGGCTTCAGGCCGGTGGCCAACAACAGGGCCCGTGCTTGCAGCACCTGGCCGTCGTCCAGGCGCAGGCGCCAGCCTTCGCCGGCCCGCCAGTCCAGATGGGCGCAGCTCTGGCCCAGCACGGTGTGCACCTCGTTCAGGCTCTCGATCTGGCGCGCGTACTGCTGGCCCAGGCTGGCCAGCTTCTGGCCGGGCGCGCCCAGCACCCAGTCCTGTCCAAATTGCAGGCTTTGCAGGCCAGCGCAGAGCTGCGTGGCCCGTTCCACCAGGGCCACGCTCAGACCCAGCTGCTGCAGCCAGGAGGCGGCGCTGCAGCCAGCCGGCCCGCCACCGAGGATGGTGACATCGAGCTGCGGCGGCAGAGAGTCGGGTGTGGAATGGGGCATGGTGGCGGACAGGGCGAAGACCAAAGCGCCGGATTATCCCAGCTCACCCGCGCCTGTGCCTTTGGCAGGCCTCCCTGCAGGGCCGGGGCGAAGCGCGAAGCGCCGACCTGGCGTGCGAGTGCGCACAGCGCCCGAAGCGCTGCTTCCATGGGTAAACCCTGGTTGCGATGGGCCTGACAGGTCGGGAACGGCGCTGACAATCGCGGGCTCAAAAAATAGCCGTGAGCGAGGGAGTTGAACAATGAAAGCAACTGGAAAGAAAAAACGTGGCCGCCAGCCCTTGATCATGACGGCATGTGGCCTTGCCGTCAGCCTGCTGTTGGCGTCCGCACCGGCTTGGGCTGGCGAGCCCAGCCCTGCGAAGGCGCCAGAGACGGCGCAGCAAGAGGCGGGGCGGCCGGCTGGCCCGGCGCCGGTGACTGCCTTTGCAGCGACCGCGCGTTACAGCAGTGGCACGCTGTCGCCCGACGGCCGCCTGTTGGCGCTGCTCGCGCCACTGAACGGCAAGCGCAACATCGTCTTGTTCGACCTGCAGACCCGCCAGGCTCGGGCCTTGACTGGCATGAACTCCTTCGACGTGACCGCCTTCCACTGGGTCGGCTCCGAGCGTCTGGTCTACACCTTGGGCCGCCTGGATACGCCGACCGGACCTGAGTCAGGAGACGGCGGTGGGCTGTTCGCGGTCAAGGTGGACGGCAGCGCGGCCCGCAAGCTCGTGCCGACCGTGCGCGAGCAGGTCAATCAGGGCTTGCGACGCTTCACCCATATGGACTTCATGGCGGTGGCCCCGGGCAGCGAAAACGAAATCCTGGTCCAGGCCAATCTTCGCAGCCACAAGACCTATGACATTTACCGCGTCAACCTCGACAGCGGCCAGCGCCAATTGCTGACTTTCGACCGACCCGGTGATGTGCTGAACTGGGTGCTGGATCGCGACGGTGTGCCGCGCGCAGTGACGCTGGTCGACAACCCTGACTTGCCGCTGGCGGAACAAAGCCGCAGGGTTTTGCTGCGCGAGAACTTGGAGGCGCCGTGGCAGGAGCTGGCACGTTTTGCACCTGGCAACGACCCCGCGGCATGGATGCCGCTGGCCTTTGCAGAGAACAGCAAAGACCTGGTCGTCTCGGCCTACCGAGGACAGAACACCCGAGGCCTGCACCGTTTCGAGGTGGAGACGCGTAAGTTGGCTGCCGTGCTGGCCGTCCACCCGCGTTACGACCTGGGCGGCGGCCTGCTGTTCGATGCCCGTAGTCGTGGTCTGATCGGCCTGCGCTTTGCCGATGAACGCCAGCAGGTGGCCTACTTCGATGAACAGCATGCGCGCCAGCAGGCCAATCTAGAAGCCAGCTTTCCAGGCAAGACCGTGGCCATCCAGCGCACGAACAGCAGCCGCACCCTGGTGTCGGTTTACAGCGACCGCGCGGTGCCGACCTATTTCATCCTCGAAGAGGAGCGCAAGTCACTGGAAGAGCTGATGCCCAGCCGGGTGGACCTGGTGGAGCAGGATCTGGTGGAGATGCGTCCTTTCCTGCTCAAGACCCGTGACGGCCTGGAGATCCCGTCCTACTACTTCCTGCCCGCCGACCATCAGCCCGGTCAGCGCTTGCCGACCGTGCTGCACATCCATGGCGGCCCCCATGTCCGCGCAGATCCCTGGGGGCATCTCAGCAGCTATGGTGTCAAGGAAGCGCAGCTGCTGGCCTCGCGCGGCTATGCGGTCGTGCTGCCGAATTTCCGCATCACCCCGGGGCTGGGTAAGAAGGTTTACGACGCTGGTTTTGGCGAAATCGGCCGCAAGATGTCCGAAGACCATGAGGACGCGGCAGCTTGGGCCGTGCAGGCCGGTTTTGCCGATCCCCAGCGCATCTGCATCTCGGGTGCGAGCTATGGCGGCTATGCCAGCCTCTGGGCCTTGATCAAGACTCCCGATCTGTTCAAGTGCGGCGTCGCCGGCCTCGTGGTCAGCGATCTGGAAGTCATCCTCACTTCAGGTCAGGGCGATATTCCGCAGAACAAGGGGGGCGTGGCTTTCTGGCGTCAGCTGATCGGCCAGAAGGAGCCCGGATGGGCGCGGGCCCACGAGGTTTCACCAGCCCGCCATGCCGAGCGCATCAAGGCTCCGCTCTTCATCTATGCCGGCAGCGATGACTGGCGCACGCCCATGGAACAAACGCATCTGATGGTCGATGCCATGAAGAAGGCCGGTCGCCCGCCCGAAGTGCTGATGATCAAGGCCGGTGAAGGCCATGGTTATGGCAAGAGCGAGAACCGGGTCGACCTGTACGAGCAGATGCTCAAGTTCCTGGACCGCCATATCGGCCCTGCTTCCCTCCAGCAACGACAGCCTTGATCCTCAGCGTTGCGGACGGCGTGCCCGCTGCCACAGGCGCCAGCCCAGCAGCAGGGCCAGTACGGCGCCATAGATGGCGGGCTCAGCAAAGTTGTTTTTGCCGGCCCGCATCCAGATGAAGTGGGCCAGGGCGACCAGGCTCAGCAGATAGACCAGGCGATGCAGGCGCTGCCAGCGGGCCGCTCCCAGTGCCTTTATGCCGCGGTTGAAGGACGTCGCGGCCAGCGGCAGCAGCATCAGCCAGGCCGTGAAGCCCATCAAGATGAAGGGGCGTTTGAGGATGTCAGCGGCGATATCGCCGGGCTCCAGGCCCATGTCCAGCCAGGCATAGGCGAGCAGATGCAGGCTGGCATAGAAGAAGCTGAACAGGCCCAGCATGCGGCGAAAGCGCGCCAGCGCCGCCTGGCCGCTGATGACGCGCAAAGGCGTCACGGCCAGGGTCAGGCACAGACCGCGCAAGCTCCAGTCGCCGAGGCTGCGGATCAGGGCCTCGGCCGGGTTGGCGCCCAGGTTCTCGCTGACGGCGCCCCAGACCAGATAGCCCAGGGGCAGCAAGCAGATCAGAAATAGCAGGGGCTTGGCGGCGGCATGCAGCCAAAGCGAGCGGCGAGTCATAGGGGCGCCGGTCAATAGAACTTTTTCAGATCCATGCCCGCGTACAGCGAGGCGACCTGATCGGCGTAACCGTTGAACATCAGCGTCGGTCGCTTCTTGGTGAACAGGCCGTCTTCGCCGATGCGGCGCTCGCTGCCCTGACTCCAGCGCGGGTGGTCGACTTGCGGGTTGACGTTGGAATAGAAGCCGTACTCACGCGGCGCGGATTCGGTCCAGCTGGACACCGGCTGCTTCTCCACGAAGCGGATCTTGACGATGGACTTGGCCGACTTGAAGCCGTACTTCCAGGGCAGGACCAGGCGCAGCGGTGCGCCGTTCTGATTGGGCAGCACTTCGCCATACATGCCGAAGGCAAGCAGGCTCAACGGATGCATGGCTTCGTCGATGCGCAGGCCCTCGGTATAGGGCCAGTCCAGCACCCCGTTGCGCAGGCCCGGCATCTGGGCCCGGTCCGCCAGGCTGATGAACTCGACGTACTTGGCGCGCGAGTTGGGTTCGACCTTTTTGATCAGCTCGGCCAGCGAGTAGCCGACCCAGGGGATCACCATGCTCCAGCCTTCCACGCAGCGCAGGCGATAGACGCGCTCTTCCATGGGGCTGAGCTTGAGCAGCTGATCCAGGTCGAAGCTGCCGGGCTTGCCGACTTCGCCTTCCACCGTCACGGTCCAGGGCCGCGGCCGCAGGCTGCCGGCGTACTGCGCCGGGTCGGATTTCTCGGTGCCGAATTCGTAGAAATTGTTGTAGCCCGTGGCGTCGGCGTAGCGGCTCAACTTGTCCATGCTCATGGCTCCGGCCACGGCACTCCGGGCGCCGGGCAGCTTGGCCAGCTTGCCCGGCCCGGCGGTCTGGGCTAGGGCCTCGCGGCCGGCCCAGGCGGCAAGGCCAGCCCCGGCAGCGCCGGTGGCCATCAGCTGCAGCCATTGACGGCGCTCTTGATAGATCGCTTGCGGTGTGATGTCCGAAGGCAGGATCTTGGACTCGGTCGAGCGGATGTGAGCAGAGCGTGGCATGGCAGGCCTTTGCAAAAACGAGAGGAGACGCCCTCAGTCGTGGCGGCTGGCCGCAAGCTTACGGGTCTTGCTGTTTTATTGCCCATCCGGCTGGAAAAACCCCGCCGTCGCTGGCTCAGTGCGCCGCGCCTTCTGCTTCGGCCCAGCCTGCCGGGCAGCTCAGAGACTTCAGCAAGCGTGCGTGTTCCCCGCTTTCCTTGAGTTTCTTCAGGCCGAGGTTGAAGTCACGCAGCAGTTCGGCGCTGCGGGCCACTTGTGGCGGCAGGATCAGGTGGGTGGTGAAGCTGTCCGTCAGCAGGCGCGGATGGGCGGTGAGCCGGGCCGCTTCGGCCGGCTTGAAATGGCGGGCCAGCAGGTCACAGGCCACATTGCGCTCCATGGGCAAGACATCGATGCGACCCAACAGGAGCTTGCGCAGACCGGCCAGGTCGGTCGGCGTGGCATCACCCTTGAGTTCGCCGTTCTTGATCCCGGCCCAGAACTCGGGCGTGTAGGTGTAGTCACGAACAAAGCCGATCTTGTAGGCGCTCAGATCGCTCAGGCTCTGCCACTCGAGTTTGAGGCTGCGTGGGTGCACCAACAGCCACTGTTCGGTCAGCACGTTGTCGCTGAGCAGGAAGTCGCGCCGGCGCTCGGCCGATGCGCCCCAGTAGGCGGAGGCATCGAAATGACCGAGCCGGGTTTCCTGCTGCGCTCGGGTCCAGGGCAGAAAATGGAACTCCACCTGATGCCCGGCCAGGGCGAAGGCGCGGCGCACGATGTTCAGGGCGATGCCCTGATCGGCCCGGCTTTGTGTGGCATAGGGTGGCAGCTCGCCCGTGGCGATGCGCAACTCCAGTGCCCAGGCCGGGGCTGAGCTGAGCAGCAGCCCCGCCAGCAGGCTTGTTGCGACCCGCAACAGCGGTTTCGGCAGCAGCGGGGCGGTGGACGGCATGCTGCGACCGGTGTTCAGAGCGTGCCGTAGGAGTGCAGGCCGGACAGGAACATGTTCACGCCCAGGAAAGCGAAGGTGGTGACCACCAAACCGGCCAGCGCCCACCAGGCCGAGACCATGCCGCGCAAGCCCTTCATCAGGCGCATATGCAGCCAGGCCGCGTAGTTGAGCCAGACGATCAGGGCCCAGGTTTCCTTCGGGTCCCAGCTCCAGTAGCCGCCCCAAGCTTCGGCGGCCCAGAAGGCGCCCAGGATGGTGGCAATGGTGAAGAAGGCAAAGCCCAGGGCGATGGACTTGTACATCAAGTCATCCAGGGTGCTCAGCTCGGGCAGGCGGGCCGTCAGGCGGCTGCGCAGGGCCACGGCCAGCACGAAGAAGACCAGCAGCCCGGCCATCTTGCGCGCCCAACCGTCCAGGCCGGCGATGGTCTCAGCCGGCAGGTCGGCACCGAAGCGGGCGGCCAGAATCATGGCGATCAGGGCCGCAGGCATGACGATCAGTCCCAGACTCAGCGCGCGCAGGCTGGCGGTCTTGAGCAGATAGGCCAGGGCCACCATGGCGGCCAGGGCGAAGGTGCCGTAGCCCACGAAATTGGCCGGCACGTGGATCTTCATCCACCAGCTCTGCAGGGCCGGCACCAGGGGCTGGATCTCATGCGCCTCGCGCGCCACCGTGTACCAGAGCAGGAAAGTCACCGCCGCACTGATCACCAGCAGCACATAGGCGCCGAGGGCGCGGGTCTTGAACTTCGCTTCGTAGTACAAGTAGAACAGCGCCGTCATCCAGGCGAACAGCACGAAGACTTCATAGAGGTTGCTGACCGGGATGTGGCCGATGTCAGGGGCGATCTGGTGGCTTTCGAACCAGCGCACCATGGTGCCCACCAGGGCCATGAAGACAGCGGCCCAGGTCAGGCGCGAGCCGATGGCTTCGGCCGCGCTGGCTTGGCCGCGCTGGGTGAAGAAGCCACCCCAGTAGAACAGCGTGGCCATGTAGAAGAGCACGCTCATCCACAGAATCGCGCTCTGGCTGGACAGGGCGTACTTGAGCCAGAAGACTTTGTCGGCCGCGGCCAGGTCGGCGCCAAAGGCGTCGGGCGTCTGGACGTAGAGGCCGATGGCCAGCAGGCTGGCTGCGCCCACGCCGGCACACAGCCAGCGCAGTGGCGCCCAGAACCAGCCCAAGGCGATCAGGGCCGGCAAGGCGCAGATCAGGATGCCTTTTTCATAGCCGTCCATGGAGGCGCCGTAGCGCGAGAAGGCGAACAGGCCGCCGGCCAGGATCAGGGCGGCAAAGCCCCAGTCGATGGCGTTGCGTCCGGAGAAGTAGCCCAGGTCCTGGCCGCGGACCGCGGGGCGGCCTGCGCTGACGGTGCTGCTGCTTGCGCTGTTCATACGCCTTCCTTCGAGAGATAGCCTTGCAATTGTTCGAACTCGGTGGCCAGGTCCGGCGACTCGCGCGTGCTGGCCATGGCCATGCGCACGCGGGTGGTTTCCGGTTGGCCAGGGCTGGGTTCCAACCACAGCCACAGGCGGCGTTCGCGGATGTAGAGCATGGCGAACACGCCAATGATCAGCAGCACCGCACCCAAGTAGACCAGTTTCTGGCCGGGTGCGCGGGTCACCTGGAATACGCTGGCCTGCACCTGCTTGAAATCGGTCAGTTGCAACAGCACCGGCGCCGGGTAGAACATGCTGTCCGACAGCGACAGCACGGCCTGCGTCATGAAGGTCTGGGTGCTGGCATCGGCCACTGCGGCGCCCAGGCCGGCTTGCTCGCGGCCCAGCTTGTAGAGCTCGAACAGGCTGCCATTGAGGATGCGCAGCAGCACCTCGGAGACGCGCTGGCGCTCGCCTTCAGGCACTTCGCTTTCGATGAACTGGCTCAGCGCCGGCAGGCCGCCCCAACCACCGCTGGCGTCAGTCTTGGCAGGCTCGGCACCGGCGAACAGATTGAGCGCACGGCGCGCCGTGGCCTGCAACTGGGGCGCCATCTGCGGTTTGTCGTTGGGCGTGGCCGCCTGAGCGTAGCGGCGTGCGGCGCGCTCGCGCTGCTCCGGGTCGAGCAGGCTTTGGCGCAAGCGCATCCAGCTGTCCAGGCTGAGCTCCGCATCGGCCGGGATGCGCAGGTAGCGGAAGGCTTCGGCCGGGGTCTCGCGCACCCCGGCCAGGAAGACCTTCTGCCCGTCCAAATCGACAGGCAGCATGTAGTTGTTGTATTCGCGGGCCTGGCCGGCAGCGTCGCGCAGGCGGTAGCTGAAGGAGGGGCCGACATTGCGCAGCTCCTTATCAGCGCCACCGCGGGCGCCGCTGCCCATATGGTTCTGCAGGCGGTTGACCAGGTCGACGGCCCGCACATCGGTGCTGCCTTCCTTGCCGCTGCCGCCCTTGCTGCCGGCGCTCATGTTCTCGACATTGATCACGCGCAGGCCGTTGAACTCCAGGCGCAGGCTGTCGCCTTCCTTGGATTCGCCGCTGGCCAGCTGGGTGCTGCCGCCGACCACACCATCGATGGCAAAAGGCTTGGCTGCGCCGGCCTTGCGGGCCATGGGCAGGGCCAGCAGTTTTAGACTGGAGCCGCCATCTTCGAAGCTGCTTTGGTAGATGGCAATGCCGCGGTGCTGGGCCGGTTCATTGACCTTGACGCGCTTTTCGGTCGTTAGCCCGGTCTCACGGTCACGGATGACGATGTCGCTGGCGAACAGCTTGGGCATGCCGGTTTCGTAGTATTCGACGATGAACTTCTTCAGCTCGACGTCGAAGGGCAGGTCCTGCAGCACCACGCCGCTGGGCATGGACAGGATGGCCGTGCCGGCTGTGGCGCCTTCCGGCACCATCAAATTGCCGCGGAAGCTCGGGTTGTTGGGCGGCAGTCGGTGTTCGGGCTTGACCTCGCTGATCAGGCCGCCGCCTTCGTAAATCGTCTTGCCCTGGGCCCACATCAGGCCGCGCACCAGCAGGTCGCCATCGAGCAGGCCACCCAGGCAGACCAGCACGATGGCCGAGTGGGCCGCCAGATAGCCGAGCTTGTTGCTGGCTCCGCGTCGCGCCGCCAGCATCACGCCGCGGTCACGCACCTGCACCTTGGTCTTCCAGCCGCCAGCGCTCAGGCGGTTTTTCAGGTCGGCCAGGGCGGCTTCGGGCGCCCGGCTCAGCTGCAGGATGGCCTTGTGGTGGTGGGCCTGCAGCGATTGTTCGCGCACCGATTCCTTGAAATTGCGCAGGTCTTGCAGGATTTTGGGCGCGTTCCGCGTGATGCACAGGCTGGTCGAGGTCACCAGAAAGGCCAGGATCAGCAGAAACCACCAGGCGCCATAGACGGTGTACAGGTCGAGCTTGCCGAACACCTCGGCCCAGAAGGGGCCGAACTGGTTGACGTAGTTGTTGAGCGGCTCTCGTTGCTTGACCACGGTGCCGATCACCGAAGCAATGCAGATGATGGTCAGCAAGGCGATGGCAAAGCGCATCGAGGCCAGCAGATCGAGCAACTCCCGGCCCGGCGAGTGCGCGACGATGGCTGCGGGCGCCGGCGACGGCGCGGCCTCCCTGGGTTCGGACAATGCCGCAGCCTCGGGCGCAGGCATCGGCGCCAGGCCGGACGGCACGGTGTCAAGCGCGTACTCGCTGGAGGGAAGGGTGTCGCTCATGGAAGCAGGATTGTCGGTGGGCCCGAGGCATCAAGGGCGGGCCCATGAAAAAAGGCCGGTGAACTTCACCGGCCTTGTTCGTGATCAGGTGCAGCGGCCGAAGGCGCGCCCGGGCTCAGCGCAGGCCGGCGATGTAGTCGGACACGGCCTTGATTTCGCGGTCATTGAGCTTGGCTGCGACACCGGTCATCTGGGCATTGTTGGCGCGGGCGCCCGAGCGGAAGGCGATCAGCTGCGCTTCCGTGTAGTCGGAATGCTGGCCGGCCAGACGCGGGTACTGGGCCGGCAGGCCGGCGCCGTTCGGGCTGTGGCAGGCGGCGCAGGCGGGGATCGAACGCTCGGCGATGCCGCCGCGATAGATCTTCTCGCCGAGTTCAACCAGGGTCTTGTCCTTGGCGAAGCCAGGCTTGGCTTGCTTGGAGGCGTAGAAGGCTGCGACATGCTTGATGTCTTCGTCCGACACCGTGGCGGCCATGCCTTGCATGACGGCGTTCTTGCGAATGCCGGCCTTGAATTCGGTCAGCTGCTTGGCCAGGTACTCAGGGTGTTGGCCTTGCAGGATGGGGTTGGCCGGGCTGCCGCGCGAGCCATCTGCCGTGTGGCAGGCGGCGCAGACCTGGGCCGAAATGGCAGCGCCCTTGGCCAGGTCAGGCTTGGCGGCGGCTTTGGTTTCGTTGGCTTGTGCCGCCGAGAACGTGGCGAATGCAAGCACGAGGCTCGAGGTCAGGACAGCAGCAGTCTTCATCATGAATATATTGATTCGGTAAGCGCAACCCATAGATTTTACAATGGCAATCCACCAAGCCTGAACACTTCATGACCAACACCACTTCTGAGCCGCAAGAAAACGCGCCAAATCCGGTTGCCGCGGCCACCCCCACCGACAAGGTGGTGTTGGGCTGGACCCACACCGCGCGTTTTCTGACCACTGCCAGCCAGCTGGTCCACCTGCCGCCGAATGAGCTGCCCGAGATCGCCTTTGTGGGCCGCTCGAACGCCGGCAAGTCCACCGCCATCAACACCCTGGCCCAGCAAAAGCGCCTGGCTTTTGCGTCCAAGACCCCGGGCCGCACCCAGCACATCAATCTGTTCCACCTGGGCCCCAAGGACGCACCGAACGCCTTGTTCGCCGACCTGCCTGGCTATGGCTATGCCGCCGTGGCCAAGGCCGCCAAGCTGCGTTGGCAGAAGGTCATGGCCGACTATCTGGAAGTGCGCCGCAGCCTCTCGGGTGTGGTGCTCATGGTCGACTCGCGCCTGGGCCTGACCGATCTGGACAAGCAGCTGCTGGAGTTCGTCACGCCGCGCGTGCGCAATGGCGAGATCAAGTTGCTGGTGCTGCTGACCAAGGCCGACAAGCTCAATCGCAAGGAGGCCGATGCGGCCTTCTTCGCCACCCAGGATTTCCTCGGCGACATCGTCACCGAAGAGTCGGATGTGCGCGTGACCCTGTTCTCGGCGCTGAAGAAGCAGGGCGTGGCCGATGTGGCCCACATCCTGTACGAATGGGCCCACAGCGTGACCCTGGTGCAGGCCAGCTTCAATCCGGCCGATCTGCCCGATCCGGCGGCGCAGTTGGATGACGCCGACACAGCGAAGGACTGATCGTGCTCAGGGCCGGCCGATGAAGAGGTAGATGGCCGAGCTGCCCTGCGGCGCCCGGCCCAGGGCCAGGTAGAGCGGGCCGATGCCAGTGTCGGCGCCGATGAAGACGCTGGCCGCCGTGCGCAAATCCTTGGACGAAACCTTGTCGTTTTGCCCCCAGGCATTGCCAATTTCCAGCGAGCCGCCATAGAAGAAGCCGCGCGTCAGCAGCGGCGTCTCGCGCAGGCGCCGGTAGTAGGTGGCGCGGCCGAACACCAGGGTGTCGCCGATCAGCTGCCCCGGCTGGTAGCCCGAGAGTTGCTGGAAGCCGCCCAGCGAGTAGGGGCCTTGCGCCGAGTCTTCGGGCTGGCGCGCCAGGAAGGTGCGAGCGTGCAGATTGAGGGTGTGGGTGCCCCAGCTGCGCACCCAAGTGCCTTGCAACTCGGCGCGGTGGAAGGCCGCGTGGCGCACGCTGCCGCCGCTTTGCTGGCCGGCAATCGCTTCGAAAAGCACCCGGTAGCCGCGCTGCGGGAAATTGGCGAAGTCCAGTTGGTCGACCACGGCCTTGAGGCGCAGGCCGGTTTCGCTCCAGACCTTGTCCAGGCGGTTGTCGCTGATCACGGTCGGCGCCAGCTTGGGCGTGACTCGCCAGTTCTGGTGCTGCAGGCCCAGGCGCAATTCGCCCAAGCGGCCCCAGGGCTGACCCAGGTCGGCGCCGAAGGTGGCGGCCTGGCGCTGCAGGCGGGCCACGGCCACATCGCTGGTGTCTTGGTAGAGGGTGAAGTTGCGGCGGTCGAGCTCACCCCAGGCGGACACAAACCAATCGTTCGAGCGACCGAGCTGGAAACTCAGCGGCTGGTAGATCTCGCTGTAGAGGCGTGGCGTTTGGCCTATGGTCAGCTGGTTGCGCCATTCCGTGCCCAGCGGGGTCAGCCAGTGTCGGTTGTGGGAGATGCGCAGATTGAAAGCGCTCTCGCCGTCGAAATCGGTGCTGAGGTCCAGGCCGATGCGGAAGTAGTTGGGCCCCCAGTGTTTGTCGTCCATGGTGAAGACCAGGGCGTCACCACCAGAGCGCTGTTCGACGTGGTAGTCCACCCGCTCGTAATCACCCGAGGAAGCCAGCAGGCGTGCATCGCGTTCGGCCCGCTCGGTGTCGAAGATCTGGCCCGGCGCCGATTCCAGCTGCGCCTTGAAGCGCTCGGGGTTGGTGATGCTGCTACCTTCGAACTTCACCGTGGCCAGCATGGCTTTGGGCTGATTGCGGCGCACGCGCTCGAGCTGCCACTCGGCATAAGCCGCAGGGCCCAGGGCCAGGCCGCGCAGGCGCGGCAGCAAAGCCTCGGCCGCAGCCTCGCCGGCGGCGATCAGTTCGCGGGTCTTGTCGAAGTCGCCGGCGCCAAGCGGCCCCAGCTTGGGCGTGATCAGCAGATCGTCGGCGCGCAAGCTGGCCAGGCTGCGCTGCACATTCTGCTCGGTCAGGATGTTGATCATCTGCCCGGTCACGCCGACCAGGGAACTCAGTGCCGAGCGGCCCGACAGCGGCGTGCCGACATTGACCGCGATCAAGCGCTCAGCGCCCAGGCTGCGCGCCACATCGACCGGCAGGTTGTTGACCAGGCCACCGTCGCCCAGGATCCGGTCCTGCCATTCGGTCGGCGCGAACACGCCTGGCACGCTCATGCTGGAGCGCAAGGCCAGGGCCAGATCCCCCTCTCGCATGATGCGCTGCGCGCCGGTTTCCAGATCGGTGGCCACAGCGCGGAAGGGCGTGGGCAGATCGTCAAAGTTCTGCACATTGCGCACCGGCAGGGTGAAGCGGCGCAGGAGAATTTCCAGTCCACGGCTGGACAGCGTGCCCTGCGGCAGGCGGAATTCGCCGTCGCGCATGCCCACTTCAACGGCCGGTGAGAACTCGAAGTCCTCTTCCTTGCGACGCTGCGAGAGCTGCTGCCGGTCGACCCGGCTGTTGAAGACCGTGCCCCAGTTGACGGCCAAGAGCTCGCGCTCGAGATCCCGTGCGCTCATACCGCTGGCAAACAGGCCGCCAATGATGGCGCCCATGGAGGTGCCGGCAATCATGTCGGCGGGGATGTGCTCTCGCTCCAGCACCTTGAGCACGCCGACATGGGCCAAGCCGCGCGCGCCGCCACCCGACAGCACCAGGCCGATCTGCGGTCGCAGCTGTGGGCCTGGCTGAGCGGCGGGCTGAATTGCGGGCGCCACGGGCTCGCTGGCTGGAGCGGCCACCGTGCTGGTACTCGGCGCTTGGGCCAGGGCCAGGCCGGCCAACAGCAAGCCGGCGAACCCCAAGCCCCAACGCGCGCCGCCCTCAGACCGCATCGTCGAGGTCTTGCATCAAGGTGTCGACTGCGCGCTGCACCAGGCTGTTTTCATCGAGGGCCGTGATCAGGCCGTGGGTCAACAGGCGCTCCAGGGCCGCGCGTGTCAGCGAATGGCGCTGGTCCGGGTCCTGACCGACAAAGAGGAAGAACTGGCCGCTCTCGCTGATCCAGGCCACTTGCGCGGTCAGCCAGCTGCTCTGTACGAACAGGTGGTACCAGCCGCCGATGTGCAAACCGTCCAGCCATGCGCCGACGGCCGAGCGGGCCTCGGGAGAGTCGCCTTGGTCGTAAAGCTGCACCGGCACGGTCGGCAGGTGGCCGCGGTTGACCCGGGTGTGCGCCCATTGCGTGGACATCTCGGATTCGCGTTCGATCAGCAGGCGCTGCAGCAACTCCTCGGGGCTGAGCTCGCGGGAATTCGGCCCGCGCGGGCTGGCTTCGATTGGCTTGGCGGCCTCGGGCAGGGCGCTCATGCCGCGCAGCAGGCGCCCATGCTGCAGCATCAGCTCCTGCAGCACCGATTCGCGCTGGGCTTCCGGCAAGGCGATGGCGTCGCAGCCACTGCGTAGGCCTTCGATCAGGCCCGGCAGACGCTGGCGCAGACGCTGGCGCGAGCGCTCGTCGGGTGTGTCGTGCAGGCTCTCCAGCAGCTGGTCCACCCATTCGATGCGCATCATGGCTTGGTCTGATTCGCGACCGTGAAGCACCATGGCTTGCACGATCACCTCCACCCAGGCGGTGTTCATGAAGCGGCGCAGCTTGGGTCCCAAGGGCGCCTCGGTCGTCTGGGCGGCCAGCTGTTCATGCAGCAGCTTGCGCCAGGGTTCGCGCAGGGTCTCACGTTCCAAGGCGCCGAGCGCTTGGGCGCTGCGCTCGCTGCGCTGCTGGGCCTGGCTGCTCAGATGCGCCTCGACCCGGGAGAGGGCCTGTTGGAACAGCGCCGCGCTGGGCACGGCCACATCGATCAGGCCCTGCACTTCGCCTTCGATGAAGCGCAGAAAACTTTGCAGGCGCTCGTCGTCGGCGCGCTCGAAGGCCATGCCATGAGCGGCGACGCGATTGAGCAGGCCCCAGGTCGGGTGGTCTTGCTTGTGCAAGAGGTTGGCATCGCTGCGCGCCAGGCGCACCACGGCCACCTGCAGCCGCGCCAGCAAGGCCTTGAGCGGCGGCAAGAGGCGTGGGTCGGCCAGGATCTGGTCGTAGAGGCGGCTCAGCAGATCAGGCCCATGGCCGGCCCGGAACACCGGCGTGGCCGCTCCTGCCGCAACGCCGGTAGCGGCCGTCGCGTGGCCCAGTGGTGCCGGCCGGGTGTTGTGTTCGTGGACCCGTCGGGCCAGGCCGTCGAGCGTGGCCGGCTGCGTGCTGCGGCGCGCCAGGGCCAGGCGCAGCTCGGCGTCCGGGTCGACGCGCGCTGCGTGGCTGGCCACCATCTGGCTCAAGTCGGCCGCGCGCAGCTGGGCGCACAGGGCGCTGTAGAGCCGCAACATGCCGCTGGCCATGGGCTGGGAGGCGGCCTGCATCAGCTCGTAGCGCGCCTGCGGTTCCATCTCAACGCTGGACAGGGCCACCAGCAAGGCTTGGGCGAACAGGGCCGGCCGCACCGGGTTCTCGTTCTTGAGCGCGCGGGCAGTGCCGCGCAAGGCGGCGAAGACATTGCCGAGCTGGTGCAACTCGGCGCGCGCATGTTCTTCCACTGCGTGGATCACATGGGCCACGGCCACGTCTTGCAGGGCCTGGCGGTCATCGACCAAGCTCAGGGAATTGATGTCGTCGAGCTTGCGCTGCAGCGGGTCTTCGCCGCGCGCCGAGGCTTGCAGCAAGGGCAGCAGGGCGGTCTCGAAATCGTTGGCGAAGCGCGCTCGCATGCGGCGCCAGCCGTCAAGCAGGTGGAAGTGCTTGGGCCGGCTGTCCAGTTCGTCCTGGATGGCATTCAGGACATGGCGGCTCAGACCCGGCGCCTGGGTCATGGCTTCGGTGAGCAGGGATTGCAGGGTGGGTGCGTTGGACATGCGAGCAGCGGGGCCGATTTGCCGCTGATTATCAGCGTGAGGAGGGCTGCCCGCGCCGGCCTGTGGTGCTGCCGCTGCAAGCGGGTCGCCTGAGCGGCCCCTGTCGCGCAGAAACTCACAGCGGACCGTGCCGCCAGGTGACCCGTCCTGAATTAGGTTGACACTAAGAACGGTTGAA